>PNNF01000006.1:0-42500 GCA_013824085.1 Chlorobiaceae bacterium
AGCTATAACTTATTAATTGCTGCAATAATACAAAATATAATATTAATAAATATATTTACTGCGTGTAGCCTAAATTATTAGTAGCCATAATGTATGGTTAGTGAAAAATTAAAACTATTTCGGATTTCCTTTCATTAATGAATTAGGCGCCACAAACTACATGGTCTATAATTCTCATCCACCACAACCAGTAAGCACAGCTTCGCCGCGTGAGTCACATTAAAACTTGGAGTGATCGAATATCTGGTTTATCGCAAGTCTTAATTTTTGCTTTTCTTTTTTTGCTTACTCGCTCACTGATTAATCTGAGATAACGAAGTAGAGTTTCAAAAGAAAAAGTCAACTCACATGGTTAAAATTTATTCTTCATAAACTCCGAGTTCACTAAATTTTTTAACTCTATTTTGAATTAGCTTTTCAGGTTTAGTTTTTATCAGCAAACTTAATTCTTCTTTAATTACATTTTTTAAAATCAAAGCCATCGCGTTGTGATCTTTATGCGCCCCACCAAATGGCTCTTGAACAATTCTATCAATAATTTTTAGTTTGATTAGATCCTCAGCGGTTAGCTTTAATGCTTCTGCTGCTTGTTCCTTAAATTCCCAACTACGCCAAAGAATGCTTGAACAAGATTCAGGACTAATTACAGAATACCAAGAATTTTCAAGCATCAATATTCTGTCGCCAAGCCCAATTCCCAAAGCACCACCACTCGCACCTTCGCCAATAATAACAACGATAATTGGAACTTTTAATTTTGCCATTTCAAATAAATTTCTTGCAATCGCTTCTGCTTGTCCGCGCTCCTCTGCTTCAAGTCCGGGATAAGCTCCGGGTGTGTCGAGCAAAGTGATAACTGGCTTATTGAATTTTTCTGCAAGTTTCATCAAACGTAGTGCTTTGCGATAACCTTCGGGATTCATCATTCCAAAATTTCTGTGCAGATTTGATTTTGTATCTCTCCCCTTTTGCTGTCCAATTATCATCACTTTGTATTCATCAATTTTTGCGAATCCACCGACAACTGCTTTGTCATCCTTAAAATTTCTATCGCCATGAAGTTCAATAAAATCTTGAGTCATAAGATAAATGTAATCGAGTGTGTAAGGTCGCTCTGGATGACGAGCAAGCTGCACGCGCTGCCAACGTGTTAAATTTTTATAGATATTTTCTTTTAGATGTTGAACTTTTTCTTCAATTATTTTTATCTCATTATCGATATTCAAATTATCCGAAAGTTTTTTCATCTCAGATAATTTTTCTTCAAGTTCAATAATTGGTTTTTCAAAATCAAGAATAGTTTTTGCCATAGTTACCTTTTGTTAAAAATAAATTTACTTAATGTCTTACCAATAATTTCAAGATCAAGCCAAATGTTTTGATTCTTTGCATAGAATATATCCAACTTATTATTCTTTTCAATACCTTCATTTTCTGCAAACCAAAGTCCTGTGGCTCCTCTTTTTCCGAGATAGAGCTTGTTAGATTTGTCTGTAATCATCGGTCCAACAAAACTCATTTTGCCAATAAAAATTTTAGGGAGATCCCAGATCAAGTTTGGAAAATAAATTTCGTTTGGTTTTCTTTTTGTAAAAATAAAAAATGGTGAAAAAATAATTATCGAGAAAAATGAAAAAACAATATCAAAAAAACGTTTGATAATTTTATGCGCAGGTTGCGAAATGTTATAAGTAATTTCAATCAATGGAAGATCATCAAGCAGATTCACAGAAGATTTACCAACAATGAAATCGAGATTAGTCCCGACCATCTTAAACTCAACATTTATTTTTTGACACGACGAGACGATTATCATTATCTGTGTGTATGAAATTTCATCTGAAGAAAAAATAACTTCATCAATTTTTTTTTCACGAATAATTTTTGAAATATTTTCATAGCTTCCAATAATTTCAAACTCTTCTATTTTTTTTCCAACATCTTTCATCGAAGGAGAAATTAATCCGATGACATTATTGTATGATGTAGATTTCTTTGAGAGTTTATTTGCAATCTTAATTCCATTTTCACCCACGCCCACAACAACGGAATTAATTTTTTTTGATTCAGTAGAAACAACTCCAATTTTAAAAATTAGCTTAAAAAATATTCTCCAAAAAGAAGCAAGAAAAACTAAATTCAAATATGTAAGAACTACAACCACTCTACTGAATGCAAATTCTTTGAAAAAATATGTGAGTGATGAGACTACAAAGAAGCCCGCAACTACTCCCCAAAAATTTCTTAAGACAGAAAGTGAGTCGCGTCTATAAACGCCAAGCACAGCCGCAGTAATTATGTGCACGATTGCAGGAACTGTATAAACGATATGGAGAGTAGCGTGAGGAAACCCCCGCCAATCTGTTAGTAACATATAAAATTCTTCCGCAACAAAAAGGGCAAAGTTGAAGATGAAAAAATCGATAATGATTGCTGAAATAATAAGTTTGTTGATTCCTAAAAATGCTATTACTTCCCGAAAAGAAATTGCTATTCGCAAAAGCAAAACAACTAAGAATGAAGATGAAAAATGTTTCTTTACAAACAAGTGCATCGCGTTGTAAAAAATTCTTGTCTCATCAATGCTGCTGCGCCTTGTGCTCTCACCTTTGTAATGAATAATTTGTGTTTCATGAAAATAGAAAACTTTGAACCCCGCTTTTTGAATTCGATAACACCAATCCAAATCTTCACCATACATAAAAAATGTTTCATCCAATCCACCAATTTTTTCATATACATTTTTTCTAAGCATCATGAATGAACCAGAAAGTGCATCTACTTCATAAGTTAAATCTTCATCGAGATAGGTCAAATTATATTTTGCAAATAATTTACTTTTTGGAAAGAGCGCACTTAAACCTGTTACTTTGCAAAACGACGTCCAAGGTCCGGGAAAACTTCTTCGGCAGGAGAGCTGAAAAGTTCCATCAGGATTTAATATTTTACAGCCCGCCATTCCAACGTTCTGATTGGATTGAAAAAAATTTATCATCTTTTCAAATGTATCTTCTTGAACAATTGTGTCGGGATTTATAAGCAGGAAAAATTTTCCCTTTGCAATTTTGAGTCCCAAATTATTTGCTTTGCTAAAACCAAGATTAGTTTTGCTATCAATTAATTTTACATCAGGGAATTTTTCTCTTAATAATTCTACGCTGCCATCAACGGAATTATTATCGACAACAATAATTTCGTAACGATAGTTTGTGATTGACTTGTTAATTGAGTGGAGTAAATTCTGTAAGAATTCTTTGACGTTATAGTTTACTATTATTATGGAAAGATCCACAAAAAGCTCTCTATAAAAGTTTAAAAATACTACTAAGTCTCAGCTTCCAAACAAGAAGAGCAGCTTCGCGAACAATTTTTTTCGACATCTTTGAACTGCCTGAAGTTCTGTCGTAAAATATTATGGGAATTTCTTTTATCTTAAAACCTTTTTTCCAAACCTTAAAATTTATTTCGATTTGAAAAGCATATCCATTAGATTTTATTTTATCGAGATCTATCGATTGCAAAACTTCTTTCCTAAAACATTTGAATCCACCTGTTGCATCGCATACAGGCATACCCGTAACGAGTCGTGTGTATTTATTTGCGGAGTAACTTAATAATAGGCGTTGCATCGGCCAGTTGATCACGTTCACGCCGGTTAGATATCGGCTTCCAATGACAAGATCATTATTTTCAATTTCACGAAGAAAATTTGGAATCTCTTTGTAGTCGTGAGAAAAATCTGCATCCATTTCAAAAATGTAATCAAAATTTTTCTCGATTGCATATTTAAATCCCGCACAATAAGCAGTTCCAAGCCCCAGCTTCGCAGCTCGTTGAATCAAGTGAATTCGGGAATTAGTTTTCATCAACTCTTTTACATATTCGCCTGTTCCATCGGGAGAATTATCATCAACAATTAAGATATGAATTTCATCCTCATACATCGATAAAATTTCTGGAATCAATTTTTGGATGTTGGACATCTCATTATATGTAGGCGTTATTATTAGCGAACGTTTTTTCATTTTGCTCAAAATATTTTATGAAAAATAATTTTATTTAGTGAATTCTCAAATTGAAATTAATCATAATGTCCCTTTCCAAAAAGAACAACAAAAATTGTTCTAAACAAAATCTTTAAATCCATACGCAACGACATATTCTCAATATAGAAAAGGTCATACTTCAATTTCTTTTTTACGTCATCAATAGTTTCGTCATACTTATGTTTTACTTGAGCCCAGCCAGTAAGCCCCGGCTTCACTTTTAATCTTCTTTTGTAATAAGGAATTTCTTCTGACAATTTTTCAACAAAGAAAGGACGCTCTGGACGAGGACCGACTAAACTCATTTCGCCTTTCAATACATTTATCATTTGCGGAATTTCATCAACTCGAATTTTTCTAATCAGTCTTCCAATTTTTGTAATGCGCGGATCATTCTTGAATGACCAGACTGGCCCAGTATTTTTTTCTGCGTCAATATACATCGAACGAAATTTATAGACATTAAAAAGTTTTCCGTTCAAGCCGCATCTTTCTTGCTTAAACAAGATTGGACCTTTAGAATCAAGCTTGATGGCAATAGCAGTTGCTAAAGTCATTGGTGCGCTACAAACCAATAGAATCAACGATACGACAATATCCAAAATTCTTTTTGCACGTTTTTCCCATTCAGGCATTAGGATTGGATTAATATCAATCAACGGAACGCCGTAGAGTTGGCTTGTCTTTGCTTGTCCGCTTAGAATATCATAAAGATCAGGAACAATTTTTATTCCGATGTTTAGATTTTCACATTTAGCAATAACTTCAATTAAAATATCTTCGTGATGATTTCGAAGACTTAGAATAACTTCTTGAACATTATAATTTTTTATTATTTCGGAAATTTGTGAAACGTGTCCAATTGCTTTTATTCCATTATTTTCTTTTCCAATATTTTCATCTTGAACTGCAACGTAGCCAATAATATCAAGCCCCAACGCTCTATGATTTGTAACTTGTTCTTGCACTTCAAATCCTTTTTCATTGAAGCCGACGAGTAAAACATTTCTTCTGCCGATACCTTTTATCAAAAGTTGTCTTTGTAAACTTCTGATAAATAGACGACCAGTTCCAACGAGAGCGAAAAAGATTCCCCAATAAAAAAAGATTAAGAAACGATTTGTTGAAGAGACTCCGCTTTGATAATCATCAAACATTATCAGAAAGAAAAGAATAAATATTCCGACGAAAGTTGACTTAAACAGAGTTGATAGCTCATCAAATCGTGAAAGCGCAAACCAAGTCCTATACATTCCAACCATCGTAAAAATTACTATCCAATAAAAATAAACGACAAACATTGGGAAAAATAATTCTGGTTCGACAAGGAAATCAAACCAACCTGTTGTAAGCCGCAGTTGTCTATAAATTATCCATGCAATATTAATTGTGATTAGATCTGTAATAAATACAAGAGTTTTTTCAGAAGTCTTATTCATTAGAATTTAATTTATTATAAAAATCATTGACAACTTTTTCTCTGTCAAAATTTTGTAAAGAATATTTTCGACCATTTTCTCCTTTACTAATAATTTCTGCTTGGTTGCTAAAACAATATTTAATTTTTTCTGCAAGCATAATTGAATTTTCGGGTTCAACGAAATATCCGCAGTCAGAAGTTTCAACAATTTTTCTGGCTTCACCATCAACGCTTAACAACACGGGTATTTCGGCTGACATTGCTTCATACAATTTTGAGGGGATTGTCATTCTGAATAATTCATTTTTAATAAGCGGAATAATCATCACATCAAATAACGAAATGTATTTAATAATTTCATCGCGCGAAAAAGGAGGAATCAATAAAACATTAGAAAGTTTATTTACTTCAATCTCTTTTTTTATTAAATCTTTATCAACTCCATCACCAATAATCATATAGACGATGTTGGAATTTTCGAAAGTAATTTTTGCTGCATCGGTAATAATTTTTATTCCTTGTGCACCGCCAATATTTCCAGCATATCCAAAAACCATTTTCCCTTCGAGAGATAATTCCTTCTGCAAGGTCAAATCTTTCTCGTACTTTTTCATCTTGTTTGAGTCAACAAAATTGGGGACATAAAAGACATTTTTTACAAAGCTAAACTTCGACTTAAATTTTTCTTGAGTAATTTTTGTTACAACGTTTACGACATCACTTTTTTTATAGATCAATTTTTCGAGCCACTCGCAATTTGGATAGCAGTTTTATTTTTTAAAAAACCAAGTTGAATTGCAGATTCAGGCCAGAGGTCGCCAATATCAAAAATAAATTTTGTGCGTCTAAAGATTTTATTTATCACTCCAACAATTCCCGTAAACAAAGGCGGGGAAATTGTTAAAAGGTAATCAAATTTTTTTAATTTGAATAGAGTTACAAAACTTGCTGAGAATGTGAAGGACAAATAATAAAGCATTCGTTTTAAGAATGAGCCACGATCCGAAGCATAGACAAAGCACCTGAAAATTTTAATTCCATTCTCTTCTTTGTATTGAAACAATCTAAACTGTTTTTCAATTTGATTTTTTTCCATCAAATAACTTGGGAAAGGCGCAACTACTGTTACATCAACACCAAGCTTCAATAGCTCTTCAACAAAGCCGATGCTTCTTTGCGAACCGCCACCAATTTCAGGTGGAAAATATTGCGTAATTAAGATAAAATTCATAATAAACTATTACTTAAAAAGTATTCATACTTATTTATTAGTGATTCCCAAGAATACAAATTTGCTGCCTTATTTCTTGCATTACAACCAATTAAAAATCTTTTTTCTGGATTATTTATTAAAAAGTCAATTTGATTATAAAACTCCTCTTCATTATTGGCCAATAAAATGTCTTCATTTTCTTCATAATTAATTCCTTCGGCACCTAATCTGGATGTTATGATTGGTTTGTTTGATGCCATTAATTCTAAAATTTTCACCCTCATTCCACCACCAACTTTAAGTGGGATTATACAGATGCCCGATTTTTTAATATATGGTCTCACATCTACGACTGTACCACTAACAATAATATTTTTTGAGCTATAGTTTTTCAAATTTGTAGTTGGATTTTTACCAACAATATAAAATTTTAATTCAGGATATTTGCGGACTAATTTACTAAAGACATTTTTGATAAACCAAATTACTGCATCTTCATTTGGCTTCCAATCCATCGAACCTAGATACAATAAATCAAGAGATTCTCGATTTTCTAATCTATCAAAGTATTTAACATCAACTCCTGCACTAAGGACATAAGGATTTGCAATATAAGGATAAATGGTTTTGGCAATGATCTTATCTTCTTCCGTGATGAAGACAATATTTTTAAATTTTTTATAACATTCTGCCTCAACTTTCTTGATAAGGTTATTTTCCCGATTGAAAAAAATTTTAAGTAAAGGGTTTCTCGTTTTTTCAAAGTATCGTTGAATTATTTGAGATTCAATATTGTGTAGCCTTATAACAATTTTTGAGGAAGTTAATGAATTAATATTAAGTGCATAAGGTACGGAATGTAATCCCTCAAAATGTAGAATATCATAATCTTTTCTTTTTAAGCTATTAATAATCTCAGACAACAATTTTTTTGAATAGAACTTATATATTAAATATGGTTTGTTTGAAAATAAATATTTGAAAATCCTACTATAAGAAGAAATTCCTTTATCGATAATTACTTTTGGTGGATTCTTTTGATCGAAGCAAATTATATTTTTGTTTAATACTTCGTTTTTATTAATGCAAAGAAAATCGATTTCATTCCCTGGTTTTTGAATGTATTTATAGAAATTATAAATAACAATTTTACCTCCATCGTTAGGAGGATAAGGAAAATTTGGAGAAATATGTAAAATTTTCAAGTTCAGCCTCAGCAAATCTAATTTAGGTAAACAAATCTTTCTTAATTATTTTCACAATCCTTTCAGATGCTTTTCCATCGCCGTAAGGATTTTTCATTTTAAAATAATTGTATTTTTTATTCAAGTTGTTGTCGATTTCGGTAAATCTTTTTTTCAACAATTTATCATTACTTCCAACTAAGAAAGCATAACCCGCTTTTATCGCTTCTTCTCGTTCAGTTACATCTCTCATCACAATAATTGGTTTATTGAAAACAAAACATTCTTCTTGAACTCCACCTGAATCGCTAATGATGAAATGTGAATTGTCCATTAGATAAAGGAAGTTCAAATAATCTTGCGGAGGAATCAGATAAAAATTCTTCAGATCGCTGAGTACATTTTCAACTGGAATTTTTACGTTCGGATTTAAGTGAACGGGATAAATAAAATTGTAATCAGAATATTTGTGTGCTAATTCTTTTAATGAATTGAGAACATTCAAAAATTCTTCACCAAACTTTTCTCTGCGATGAAGTGTGATAAGAATATATTTCTTTTTTTCAAAATTCTGTGGAAGTAAATTGTTCAATGATTTTTGAATTTCTGCTGAAACTTTTTTCGAGCTTAACTGATTTTTAACTTCATACAATGCATCAACAACGGTGTTGCCTGTTACGAATATTTTCTTTTTAGAGATTCCTTCTTTAATTAAATTTTCTTCAGATAATTTAGTCGGAGGGAAATTATAATCTGCAACTACTGAAATAAATCTTCTGTTTGCTTCTTCGGGATACGGAGAAAAAATATTGTAGCTTCTTAATCCAGCCTCAACGTGAGCAATTTTTATTTTACAATAGAATGCTGCAAGCGCCGAAATAAAAGCAGTTGTTGTATCGCCTTGCACAACAACTAAATCTGGTTCAATCTCTTTGTAAACTGTTTTTAATTTTTCGATTGAGTTTATTGTTATGTCAAACAAATCTTGATTTGGCTTCATCAAATCAAGATCGAAATCAATTTTTAATTTGAAAATCGAAAGGACTTGTTTTAACATTTCTCTATGCTGTCCCGTTGAAGCAACAATAGTTTTAATTTTTTTTTGGCTCTTTAACGCCTTTATTACTGGTGCAAGTTTAATTGCTTCGGGACGAGTCCCAAATATTACGAGAGTTTTCATAAGCTAAGTTTTAAATATATTCTTTGGATAAATAAATAATTGTTTTAAGTATAAATATGATTTTGTTACGCGACTTTTTTCCAATGTAACAATTGCAAAAAAGAGATAAACAAAAACACGCAAAAATAACCCTAAATAATGAAAGAGTATTAAAAATAATTTTTCACAACCGAAATAATTTTTTTGATAAAATTTAATTTTTGCAAAGGATTGATTTTTATACTTGAACCAGAGCATCTTTTCTGTCGCTACTCCGCCATAGTGAATAATGGAAGTGTCTGGATAAAAATAATTCTTTCCACCATTTTTTTTCACTTGAAAACAAAAATCAGTCTCTTCAGCATAGAAAAAAAATCTTTCATCAAAGCCATTATATTTTTCAAAAGTAGATTTCGGTAAAAACAGAAAAGCTCCTTTGATACAATCGACTTCAATTGTTTCAGAAATATTTTTATGATTTAAGTGAAACCTGTTAAACGTTTTTGACTTAGGAAAAAGTTTATATAAAAAGAAATTCTCGCCGAAGGAGTTTAACAAATTATCAAAATCAAATAATGATTCCTGAAATGACAAATCTGCATTCAACAATTTGCAACCAATAATAAAATCACCTTTTAGTTCTTTTGAAAAAGATAAAAGTTTTTCAAGTGTATTTTCAATCAACAAAGTATCATTATTCAGTAAACAAATATATTTCCCTTGAGCAACTTTAGCTCCTTGATTATTAGCTTTGGCGAATCCGACATTTTCTTTGTTGAGTATGAATCGCACATCATTGAACTCTTTCTGAACTTTTTCAATATCACAATTTGTAGTGTTGTTATCTACAACAATTATTTCGTAGTGAATGCCTAGAGTCTCTTTCTTTATAGAATTCAAACAATTCGTGAGTAATTCGCACTCGTTGTAATTAACTATTATAATTGATAGATCAAGCATTTTCAATTTTCGTTTTATTTTTCTTCAATATCAAATTTAGAATGAAGCTCATCTCTTCATCATCAACAAATTTTAGTACTTTCATTGAGACAATTGCTAAGACAAAAATTATTAACGAATAGACTACAATATTAATTTGCAAACTTGCAACGAGAGCTACGAACCCCAATAGAAACAAGGGAAAAAAGATGATTCTAAATTTAATTTGTTTTACTTTTATTCCCGATTTTATCATCAATAGAATAATAAAAAGACTTCCGATTCCAGTTGAAGCCAATTTTATCATCGCTATATTTTCATGATTCAATTTATTTGAAAAATAAAAAATCAACAACGTATTGATTATTAAAATAAGTAGAGCGTAATACAAATTATTTTTTTGCTTCCTGTGTGCAGTGAATAAATCTACAGACAAAAAATTAAAAAATAAAAATACTTGTCCCCACAAAAGTAAATTTGTTGCGAGTGAAGCTTCAATAAAATTTTTGCCAAAGACAATATGAATTATTTCTTCACTCCGAAATGAAATTATTAACACAAGCAAAAATGAAAATGCAAATAATAATTTATACGAAAGTAGAATTAACCTCTTATTCTCTTCTTGATTTGAAATAATATTTCTGACAATTACTGGGAAAATTGTCATCACTAAAGCTGTTGGAAAAATATTAAATGGTATTGTCAACCGCATTGCTGCTGAATAAAGTCCAACTGAATATTCAGTAGAAAAATATTTTAGAAAAATAATATCAAGTTGCTGAAAGAGTGCAATCAATGCCACGTATCCAAAAATTGGTAACGATTCTTTTATCAACCATTTATAGTTCTCAAGATTGAATTTTAAATTGAATTGATATTTTTTCTTGAGAATAAAAAGAATTACAACAAATCCGGGAAGATTGACAAGTACATAAATTGAGATAAAATATTGAAGCGGCGGAAAAGAGGTAAATGGAAAAAGCATTACAAGAATTAGTAGAAAAATATTCTCTAAAACTACAATCGTCATAGGAATGTGCATCGATAAATTTACTCGAAAAGTTACTTCAAGTATCTCTCTAAAATTCTGAAATTTATTTGAGAGGATTATATTCAAAAGAAAAATATTAGTAAGAACAATTTCTGTCAAATCTTTCGAAAGAGTGAATGCAATAGAATTGAACAACAACAAAGCAACCACAAAAAAGATTAATCTCAATGTTATTGCTGTGTTAATTAAATTTTTACGCAACTGTGATTGGGATACTTCACGGAAGACAATAGGGACAAATCCGAAATCGATCAGCTTAGAAATAATTGTCGCAATAGCTAAGAGATAATTAAAATTTCCAAATAAATCTACGCTGAGCGCACGTGCAATAAGACTGATTGAAACGAAATTTATTATCAGTGAAAAAGCTTGACCAGTAGAGATGGAGAAGATATTTTTTACAATTTTAGATGGATTAAGTTTTTGCAAAAAATTAACCTTCTTTTTTGGAGTATCTATTTTTTAAATAATTTTCCATTACTGGAATCATCACAATCAATAATGCAAAACTCAAAAACCACATAGCAGCTCTCGTAATCATCACCAAAAATGAAATGCCAATAACAATAGAGAGGAATGATAACACTACAAGCGAAATCATTTTTTTCTTTTCAAAAAAAGAGAACCAAAAGTAAGTGACAAGAAGACCTAACAAGAATGGAACTATCACTACTCCAATATTTCCAAAATCAGAATGCACTTCTCGTAAATAAGTGCCTGTGTTCGTCCACATCGGAATATAATATCCCTTTTGATAAAATCCCGGATGATCGATCAATTCAAATCTTGAGAAAAAATTTATTATCGGTAGAAAAGTATTTTCACCCCAAAGTGATTTGTCATCTGCTTTCTCAAGATATTTACTTAATACACCAACGTGAGAAGACAAATACAAATAAATTGATGGCGTTAATATTAAATTATCCTCAAGTTGTTCAAGCCTTGCAGAAGATTGCTTGAAATTTTCAACACTACCTCTCGCTGATCTTACAACAGTTGCACTCGCTATCATCAAAGCAAATAAAATAATTCCAACAACTATAAAATTTTTATTTACTCTTGTAACTTTATTGGAATCTTTTTTTACAACTAAATATCGATAAAAAACGAAGACAATTAGAAATTGTAAAAATCCAAAGAGCAATCCTGCGCGTCCAAAACTTGCAATCTCTTTCAATACAACGGCAAATATTGGTAAGAGCGTAATCAAAGAAAATTTATTTTTGTGGGCTGCATAAATCGCTGCAAAAAATAATCCAATGTTACCAAAAATAATTAGGTAAGGTACGAGCCCTTCAATCTCACCAGCAACTCGCATACTATAAATAATATTTGCCGAAGCGAGAACAATTGGAATACTACCAAATTTATCAATCAGCACAATCCAATGTTGAATAGCGGCCAACAGCCCTATTGTTGATGTTGCAATGAGAACAATTCTTACAACTTTTCCTCCATCAAGGAAAAGAGGGTTTTGATATTCTTCTGGAGCGTTAAACAATGGAGTGGAATTTTTATTATAAACTTCTCTGCCGAAATAGATGAGAAGTACACCAAGAAGAAATGCGCCCGAACCACCAATGATTACCAACCACGCATTAAAACTGAGTGGAATGAAACTCATAAGTTTTAACTCATAGAGAAAAATCATCGTTGTCCAAATCACAGCATAAAGTGCAAGTGGGTTGAACAATTTCTTGAAAATTCTAATGCTTAAAAAAATACAAAGGAGACCAACAATTAAAACTAAAACATTAGACATTAATTATGAAACTTTGTAAAATTTAGAAATTTTTCTAATAAAATTAGACCCGCTCTGTTGAAGCGGATTACTAAAGTTTGTTAGATTTTGTAGCCTTTCACCGACAAAAACAAAAATTAGTAATGTTGATAGAGCAAGAAAACTTATAATGATAACTATCAACGCTCTGCGTGGCGAATCTTTAAGCTCAGGTGCTTGTGCTTTATCTACTTGGTAAATAGTTGGAATGCTTTTTTGTTCTTCAATTTTTGCTTGTTCATAAAGTGGGAGCAATACTTCAAGAATCGATTGTTGAATTTCCAGTTCGCGAAAACTTCTTATATATTGTTGAGAAATATCGGGGAACTTATCAAATGGGAACATCACGTTGCTTGTATTTCTAATGTTACTTTTGCCCTGAAGATTTTCAACGCGTTCTTTTAATAAATCTATTTCAACTAATACTCCTTGATACTGCGGAGAATTTTCACCGAAAGTTAATTTAATCATATGTCCCGCAATTTCTCTTGCCATCAATTGAGCTTCAATTTCTGCAGCGGCTTTTACGCTTACTTCAATCTGTTCAGGCAATGCAATAATACCAAATCGTCTTTGAAATTTATAAAGCGAATCTTCAGCTTTTTTCAGATCTTCTAAATTTAATAGATATCTTTTTTCAATAAATGTTCTATTATTTTTTGCTTGTTGAATGTTTAAATCGATGTGCATACTATCGAGAAGCGTTACGAAATAATTTGTAATGTCAGCAGCTTTTTGTGGATCCTCATTTATTACACTAATCTCAATCATCCCAAATTCATTTGGGCCAAAGGACAAATCATTTGTAAAAGCTTTTACGGCTTTATCCATATTCTTGTCATCAATTTCATAATAATCGATCAACTCAAATTTATGAATCGCATTCATTATTGAAGTGCGACTATTCAATAGACCGAGAAGAACATCTTGATCCGAAGTTGTACCACCAATAAGTCGTGCAGCCAGATTAGCAGTATTTCCTCTGCTTCCGCCGCCACCAAGCAAACTTGACAAACCACCTAAACCAAATTGATTGTTAGAAGGAGCCATCACAACTGAAGTTGCCTTGTATTGAACGGGTATTAAAAAAGTAATTCCAATTGTAACGAGAGAAACAATGAAAAAATTTATTAGAATAAAATATCTCCACTTGAAAAAGATATAGAGATAATCACTTAATTTTGGATTCGTATTAGTAGTTGGATTCATTTTTGACTTTTTAAAAATTTATTTAGTAAAGTTAATACAAATCTCTAATTTTAAACAATAATAAATTTACTACACAAATTGTTGTCGTTATTATTTTTTTAAATTTGACTTTTACCAAACTATTTGTATTTTAGCAACAAATTAAACTATAAAATAAGGAATTATATTTTTGATCTGACTGTTACCTATTTCATGTAAGATGTGCAATAAAAACCATAAATGAAAGGAATAGGTTATGACTATCCAGAATTCGAAAATCGAAAATCCATTAGCAGATTTAATATCTGACGAAGTATATGAATTGCTTCATTCTCATAGTTTAATCGATGAAAAGGCCGTACGTGACTATCATATAAGAAAGCGATTCAAAAATCTTCGCTCTGGCAAAATGAATGCGGGTGATGCAATTGATGTAATCAGAAATGATTATCCTTATTTACAGTTCGATACTATTAGGAAAATTGTTTATCAGATTAATACTAAATCGTGATCATTAAGAGTCTATTAACAAATTATTTGACATTTAGATTTCATCAATTATATTTGATATGTCTTTCCTGTAGGTTTCTCCCCTGGCCTACGGGATAAAAAAAGACGGCCCAGTGTTTCCCCCAAACACTGGGTTTTTTTTTATATTTACAAAAAGAGTTGAAAAAATTATGACAGCTAAGATAAAAAGAAAATCAGTTCGCACTTCAAGGAAGGCTTCAGTCTCTCCTTTCTCAATTTATTGGACAAAAGGAAATTATCTCTTTTTGTTCGGTGGAGTTTTATTACTAATTCTCGGATACATTCTTTTGTCCGTCGGAAATTGGTATAGCACTACTTCACTTTATTTTGCACCGATTGTATTGTTCGCAGTTTACGTAATAATATTTCCGTTGGCAATTATGTTTGCAAAAAGAAATAAACCTAAGGTGGAAGAGGAAAAAGTAGATTGATACTTGCTCGTGTCAAAGGGAATTTAGTCTCAACTCAAAAAAACATCGAGCTTCGCGGACACAAGTTGATGATTATTCACCCAGTAAATCTTAAAGGAGAATTTATTGGGAAGCAAGATATTGTTGCTCTGGATATGATAGACTCAGGAATTGGTGATACCGTCCTCGTTGTGCAAGAAGGTGATGCAGTTCAACAAATTTTGAAAAATAAAAAATTACCAGTCCATACAATAATTGTTGCAATAGTTGATAATATTGATGTAAACGAATAAGAGGGAATTTGTCAAAGTTTACTCTCGATGAATTAATAAACTTAAAAATTCTTTTGAGTTTAGATAGAATTGGACCAGTCAAAGTCATCTCTTTGTTCAATAAATTTGGAAGCGTTGAAAATATTTTTGAAGCCAGCCTTAATGAGCTTACAAATATTGATGGAGTTAATAAATCAAGTGCAGAAAAAATTATTAACTCAAGAAAACAAAAAAATGAACTTCAAAATAATTATCTCCAAGAACTTGAAATACTCGAGAAAAAAGGGATAGAAATTTCTACATATTGGGATGAAAACTATCCTTTTCTTTTGAAAAAAATTTATGACCCACCAATTATAATCTACTCAAAAGGAAAATTTTTAGAACAAGACAATTACTCTATCGCTATTGTTGGGACCAGAGAGCCGACAAGCTACGGAAAAAATCAAACTGAAAAATTTGCAGAAGAAATTTCGACGAGTGGAATTACTATTGTTAGTGGACTCGCAAGAGGCGTTGATTCTATTGCTCACAACACGGCATTAAAAAATAATGGAAGAACAATTGCTGTGCTTGGCAATGGTCTCGATATTGTTTATCCGCCAGAGAATAAAAAATTGTATGAAAGAATTCCGGAGAATGGAGTACTAATTTCCGAATTTGAACTTGGTGCAAAACCTGACGCAACAAACTTTCCGAGAAGAAATAGAATTATCGCGGGACTGAGTTTGGGGTGCTTGGTTGTTGAGTCTGACGTAACAGGTGGTGCAATCCAAACCGCACACTTTGCATTAGACCAAGATCGAGAAGTCTTTGCAGTGCCTGGGAATTTGTCGATAAAACAATCTGAAGGAACAAATCATCTTATTCAAAAAGGTGAAGCAAAGCTTGTAAAAAATGGCTCGGATATTTTCGAAGAACTCAATTATAAACTTAATAGAGTGTTGAAGGATAATAAAAAACTGCGTGTTGAAATTATTGAGATGAATATGTTTGAAGAAAAAATTTATAATGTTATATCAGATACAATAACGCACATCGATGAAATTTCAATCAAGAGCCAAATGTCTATGTCGGAATGTCTTGTTCATCTTTTGTCGCTTGAGTTTAAGGGTGCGATCAAACAACTTCCCGGAAAAAATTTTTCAAAAATTTAATACTTCTTTTTTTTCTTCCACAAAAATTTTAATCGTTCCAATAAATTTTTCTCTTGCCCTTCACTTGTCGGGAAATAATATTGAGTCTCTTTTAATTCTTTAGGGAGATAATCATCCTCAACAAAATGATTTTCAAATTTATGTGCATACTTATATTCTTTGCCGTAGCCGAGTTGCTTCATCAATTTCGTAGGAGCATTTCTCAGATGCAATGGAACTGCGTAGAGTGGTTTTTCATGCACATCTTTCATTGCGTTTTCGATTGCAAAATAGGAAGCATTACTTTTGGGAGCGGCGGCGAGATAAGTAACGCACTGTGCTAAAATAATTCTTGCTTCGGGCATTCCAATTTTTTCAACTGCAGAGAAGCACGCTTCAGCAATTACGAGAGCATTTGGCGAAGCATTTCCAATATCTTCCGAAGAAAGTATAATCATCCGTCGAGCTATAAATAAAGGGTCTTCTCCACCTTCAAGCATTCGAGCCATCCAATAAATAGCTGCATCGGGGTCACTGCCACGAATGCTTTTAATAAATGCAGAGATTAAATTGTAATGCTCTTCCCCATCTTTGTCATAAATAATATTTTTTTTTTGAAGAACATTTTCAATTATTTCTTTTGAAATTTTTATTTCAGATTTTTTCATCTCTTGCACAACTGCTGCTTCAAAGATATTGAGCATTGTTCTTGCGTCGCCACCACTCACGAAAAAGAGAAAGTTTTTATCAATCTCTGAAATATTTAATGATGAAATAAACTCATCTTTTTTTATTCCACTCTCTAAAATATTTTCAAGATCATCTTTTGTAAGTTCATCCAAAACAAATGTTCTCATTCTTGATCGTAGTGCTGCGATAACTTCAAATGAGGGATTCTCAGTCGTTGCTCCGATTAATATAATTATTCCTTGTTCAACAGAATTGAGTAGTGCGTCTTGCTGTGCTTTGTTGAAGCGGTGAATCTCATCTATAAATAGAATTGTGCGCAGATTATTTGTTCTATTTATTTCAGCTCGTTGAATTATTTCTCTAATTTCTTTTACTCCAGATGAGACAGCATTTATTTTATGGAAATCAGATTTTGTTGACTCAGCAATTAATTTTGCAATTGTAGTTTTTCCAGTTCCTGGCGGACCCCAGAGAATGAATGAGCTAAGCACATCATTCTCAATCATCAGTCGAATCGGTTTTCCTTCGCCAAGTAATTTCTCTTGTCCAAAAAAATCTGAAATAATTTTTGGTCTTACTCTTTCTGGGAAAGGGATGGAAGGGATTATTAAATGTTGATTCGATTTCACTTTACTTCAACATTAACTTGAATTTCATTGGGTCGTTTCATCTCATATTTTTCTCTTGCAATTTTTTCAATCTTAGCGGGAACTTTATTTTCAAGAGAATCAATGGTATTTTTTAACAAAATATTTTCTTCGTCAAGTTTATTTAATGAATCTTGAAGCAAAGAAATTTCATTTCTTAGTTTGAGATAATTTATCATTCCACTCTCATTAAAAATCAGTAAAGCTAAACCTGCCACAAAGATGAGGAAGAAGAGAAAAATTTTTATTTTGTTTTTTTTTGTCAATTTATTTCAGCGATAATTTTACAATTCGATCTATCAAATCTTCAAATGAAATTCCAATAGCATTTGCCATTTTGGGAATCAAACTTGTTTCAGTCAAACCCGGCAACGTATTAAGTTCAAGACAATAAAAAGTGTTGTCGTCTTTTAATCTGAAGTCAACTCTTGCATAGGTACTGCACTCAAGACATTCATAAGCAGTTAGAGCTTGTTGTTGCATCTCATTGAAAACTTCCGTCGGAATATTTGCGGGAACAATATACTGGCTCATTCCTTTGGTGTATTTGCATTCGTAATCATAAAGCTCGTGCTTAGGAATTATTTCGAGAACAGGAAGTGCTTGTTGATCTAAAATTCCAACTGTCATTTCTCTGCCGGGAATAAATTCTTCAATCAAAGCTTTTGGAGATAAAGAGAAAGAGAGGTTGAGTGCTTGTTCAATTTCGTTTTCTGATTTACAAATCGTTAAACCAAATGTAGAGCCTTGATCGTTGGGTTTAATCACTAAGGGAAATGTGAATGATTTCTTTATTCGTGAGAGAACATTTTCTAATTCAAAATAATTTTTGTTTACAACAAATCCATCGGGAACGGAAATTCCTTTATCACGAAAATGAATTTTTGCGAAGCCTTTGTCCATCGAAAGTGAACTTGCAAGCACTCCACTTCCCGTATATTTTAAGCCCTTCAACTCAAGTAGCGATTGAATAGTTCCATCTTCTCCCCACTTGCCGTGCAAGCCTAAGAAGACGAGATCAACACCAACAAAATGTTCCGAGTCAAATGCTTCGATATAATTTTTTTCAGAGACGAAATAGAAATCATTCGTTGAGAAAAAATCTTCAACTTGCTTTGGTTGTGTTTTTCCATATGCGGGATCGATAAGTTTAACTTTATAACCAAGTGACTTCAACGCTTTGTAAATTCCGGCCGAAGATAATTTTGAAATTGCTCTTTCAAGTGAAGCTCCTCCAACGATAAGAGCAATTGTCAGTTCAGATTTTTTCATAAAAATTTATTCTTCTCTTTAATGTTTAGCTTATATATTTCTTGCGAAATAGAATAGAGTTCTTTAATATTTTTTTTTGATAGCGGTTTTAAGCCACCTAACAATTCCCCAATGATTACAGTCTTTGCGTAATGCTCAAGTTTTTCTAATCGATAATATGCTTCTAATAAATTTTTTCCTGTTGTTACAACTCCATGATTCTCCAACAAAAAAACATTTGCAAAATCGATGTATGGCTCTAAACTTTTGGGAAGTTTATCTGTCGATGGAGTTGCATACTTACAAAGTGGAATTTTTCCAAGCGAAAGAATTACTTCAGGAAAAATCGGATAATTTAATTTATTCTTTGAAGATGCAAATGCAGTCGCATAAATTGGATGCGCATGAATGACAGCATTGATATCTTCTCGATGTTCGTAAATATAAAAATGTAATTTACTTTCAGTTGAAATTGAAAATTTACTTTTGTAGTTAAATTCGGAATCAACATTGATAATATCATTCGCAGTTACTTTCCCCTTTGAAATTCCTGAACGCGTTACGAAAAAATTTTTATTATTTCTGACTGAAACATTTCCATCTGTTGCAGCAACAAATTCTTTAGAGTAGAGTTGATGACAAATTTCTATTAATTCTTTTTTGAGAGACATTTACTTTCAAACTCTTCCATTAATTTCATATTTATTAATCCATCTAAACCCGTTACAAAGGGAGATTCATTTTTTAAGAAAGATTTATTTACTGATCTGAGCAAACGATAAAATTTATTGGCTCTTTTTCTGAATGAGTTAGTCATCTTCCCTTCTACGGAAATAGTCATCTTTGCAGAGGAAGGGAATTTTTGTCCAATCAGATTATCGATAATGATAGAGCCTTTGTTACCAATCACTTCAATTCGATTTGAAGATTTTGGTGAACTAAATGAAACGGTAAAAGTTCCATAACCACTTTTAGAAAATTTGGCAATTCCTGATGCAAAATCTTCAACGTCAGTTTTAAAGATAATATTTTCCATCACTCCCGAAATTTCAGAAATATCGCCGCCTAAGTAACGAAGTAGATCGATGAGATTAGTTCCTAAATCACGCAATGCACCGCCACCACTTAAATTTTTATTGTATCTAAAATTTTCGGATGGAAATAAATTAATATTAAAGCTCGTATTTATGACAGAGATTTTTCCGAGTAATTGGTTATCAATAATCTCTTTCGCCTTTTGAATTAGCGGATGAAATCGATATGGATAATTAACAGCGAACTGAACATTGTTTGCATTACAAACTTCAACCATCTCTTCAGCTTGTTGCGAAGTAATTGAAATCGGTTTGTCACAAAGAACATGCTTGCCTGCTTTTGCAGCTAATATTACTTGCTCAAAGTGATGAGCGTTTGCACTGCCGACATAAACTGCATCAATTTCTGAATTCAAAAATTCTTGATAACTCGAAAAATATTTTGGTATAGAATATTTAGCAGCAAGTGATTTCGCCCTTTTATTATCATTGCTGAAGAGAGCAATCAATTTAGTTCTTCTTAAAATAGCAATTGTTGGAATGAAAGTAGTTTCTGTAAATTTTCCACAACCTGCAGCGCCCCATCTAATTTTTTTTTGTAAAGGTGTAGTTAGATTAATCATTATTTTGTCACAAAGAAATTTACTTTATCGAGATTTAATTTTTTCATTAACATCTTTATTGGCTTTGAATTTTGCATGATATAAAAATGAATACTCGGAACATTATGGCTCAACAATTCTTCAACTTGTTTTGCAGCCCAATTAACACCAACTTCAATAGCGTGTTCTGACTTAGCTTCTAATACTTCACTCGCAAGTGCTTCGGGAATATTGATGAAAAAATTTCGAGGAATTGTAGTCAAATGAGATTTGAGAGTTAATATTTTTAAGCCCGGAATAATCGGAACTTCAATACCTTCTGCTCTACACATTTTCACATATTCAAAATATGTATTAGTATCGAAGAACATTTGAGTAACTATATATTCAGCACCTGCATCAATTTTTTTCTTAGTGTGTCTAATATCTTCTCTAACATTAGGTGCTTCAAAATGTTTTTCGGGGTAACCGCTTACACCTACACAAAACGTGGTTGGCTTTGCATCTAATAAATTTTCCTCAAGATATTTTCCGTGATTCATTGAAGTAATCTGAGTTACTAAGTCAATAGCTTTTTCATTTGCACTTCTGCCTTTTGGAATTGGCTTGTTGAAACCATTGTCATCGCCACGAATTGCAAGAACATTTTCAATACCGAGATAACTAAGTTCAATCAAAAAATCTTCAGTCTCTTCGCGAGTAAAATTTCTGCATAAAATATGAGGCACTGCGTCGATGTTATATTTATTCTGTATCAACGCACATATTCCCAAAGTGCCGGGACGCTTGCGAATAATTTTTTTCTGAATTCCTGTTGGTGTCTCTTCATACACAATTTCAGCGGGATGGCTTGTAATATCAATGAACGGTGGATTATATTTTGCAATATCCTCAATCACTGATAAAATACTTTTTATATCGCCACCACGCTTGGGTGGAATAATTTCAAAACTGATCAGTGGTTCTTTTGATTTTACTAAATGCTCAATAACTTTCATAACTACTCAATTTGTTAAGTTCAAATTTAAAACTTTATAACAATTAATAAATTAAAATATTTGTAAAACAATTTTATTTATTTTCTTGTTTGATTGCTTAAGTAAATTTTTATTCAATATTTTTTGGGCGATTTACCTCAACAAAATAAAAACTTATTATTAATAGAATAAATATTATCAAAATCATCCTTATTTTTGGAATTATTTTTGGGAAAGATGAAAACAGCAATATTATTAAGCGGCGGTGTTGATAGCTCCGTTGCACTACGACTACTAAAAGATCAAGGTTATGATGTAACCGCATTCTATCTGAAGATTTGGCTGCAAGATGAATTTACTTCGCTTGGAGACTGTCCTTGGGAAGAAGATATTGAATATGCAAAAGCCGTTTGTGACCAAGCGAGCGTTGGGCTGGAAGTAGTCTCGCTGCAAAATGAATATTGGGATAGCGTTGTTACTTATACGATAGATGAAGTGCAAAGTGGAAGAACTCCCAACCCCGATGTCTTTTGCAATAGCTTAATTAAGTTCGGACAATTTTATAACAAGATTGATAGCAGTTATGAAAAAGTTGCTTCGGGACATTATGCTAAACTTGAATTTGAAAAAAATAAATTTTTATTGAAACGCTCACCTGACAAAATAAAAGATCAAACATATTTTCTTTCATACTTAACTCAAGAGCAACTCTCGCGTGCATTATTTCCAATTGGGAATTTTTCAAAAAAAGAGATTAGAGATTTGGCAAAAAAATTTCAACTGCCAACAAAAGATAGAAGAGACAGTCAAGGAATTTGTTTTCTGGGACAAATAAAATTTAAAGAATTTATCAAATTCCATTTAGGCGAGAAGGAAGGAAAAATAATTCATCTTGAAGATGGAAAAATTCTTGGGACTCATAGCGGATATTATTTTTATACTATCGGGCAGCGCTCTGGATTAGGATTAAGTGGAGGTCCCTGGTTTGTTGTAAAAAAAGATATTGAGGAGAATATTATTTATGTTTCACTTACGAATGAGATAAATGAAATTGAAAGTAAATATTTTTCTGTTGTAAAGTGTAATTGGATTTCAGGAACAATTCCCGAAAAAAATAATTTGACAGTAAAAATTCGTCACGGCGAAAAAATGATTCCATGCAACTTAGAGATTTTAGAAGACGGTTCAGGCAGAGTAGAATTATTTGAAACGGACAAAGGAATTGCACCCGGACAATTCGCAGTTTTTTATGATGGCGATATTTGTCTGGGAGGAAGTATAATTTCAGAGAGGGAATTTTTTAACAAATAGAAGACAACTACAATGTTTTCGATGAATTATATTAGTGCAGCATCTGTTAGTAAAGAACTAAATAAATTGCATCAATCATTTCAATTCACGTAAATATTTAGGGATAATTAATCAGCATCGGTTGCCAATTCCAATAGTTGCAATTGCGACAAGCATCAATACTCTGTTCTTCACCATTTAAGTGTTTGCATCGTAAATCAGATAATTTTTTGTTCGTCCAAATTTCTTGAACCGATTTCTCATTCACATTTCCAATTATTAATTCTTGTTTCCAATCCATACAACACGCAGTAACCAAGCCATTTGAATTAATATTGAATGAGTGCCAAAGTGAATAACAAGGATATCGATAAGAAAGTTTTTTTTTCTCATCAAAAACATTCCAAGTTAGTTTTTTCCAGACAGCAACTTCAACATTAAATTTTTTCCAATATTTTTTGAATGCTTTAATTTCAGTTTTCATCTCTGGAAATTCAGGAAGGTCAATGATTTGAACGAATATTCTCGGCTTCCAACTTGAGTTAGAGACTGCAATCAAAAAATTATGAATGTTCTGAATTGTTTTTGTAAATCCTTTTCCTCTAACTTTTTTGTAAAATTCTTCGCTGCTTGCACCGATACTAAAATTAATAACATCAACTCTGTTTTTTATAATTGCATCAATAATTTCTGAACTTAAAAATTGTCCATTGGTAGTTAGATAAACAACGTGAGGCAAAGTTTTTTTTAATCGTTCAAGAATAGAGATAATCTTTGGATGAAGCAGAGGTTCGCCATCTTTGTGCAGTGCGATATTTCGAATACCAAAATTATCTATCTCATCCATCAATTTATTGAAAATATCAAAATCGATGTGACTATGCTTTCGGGTTTGTTCCTTAAACTCTTTCAATTGCGGTGGGCAGTGTGAACAAGATAAATTACATATACTCGAAGTTTCGATACTAATTAATTCGGGGAAAAGAATATCAGGATTCGGATTTTTCCCAAGGAGTTGCTTTAGTTGATAAAATTTTTTATTCCCAAATTCAGTTTGTTTTATTAATTCAACTATGCGTTCCTTCCCTTGATAAATAAGGTTCATAACAGTGAAGAATAATTAATTGACATTTTAGAATCAATGAAATTTATTTTTGTGATACTGATTTTGTTCATCAAAGCTGCACTTAAGCTGTTTTATAAAATTTTTAATGTTATTCAATATTCATTTTTTTCTACAATGGTTCTTCGTGACTTAAACAATGGATTGTGCCCAAGCCCCAAACCAAATCGACTGAATGAATGCCCACGACATTTCTATCAGGAAAAAGTTCTGACAAAATTCCAAGTGCAACTTTATCATTCTTGTCATTGAAGGTTGGAACTAAAACTGAATTATTCGAAATATAAAAATTTGCATAGCTCGCGGGCAATCTCATCTTTTCAAATATGAGCGGCTCTGGCATTGGCAATTCTATTACTTCAAGTTTAGCTCCATCTTCAAGTTTAAAATCTTTTGCACGTTCCCAATTTTCTTCAAGCGGAAAATAATTTTCATCATTTTGTTTTTTTTCTCTACAGAGCAGAAGAGTTTTTTCATTTACGAACCGACATAAATCATCAACGTGTCCATGCGTGTCATCGCCTGCAATTCCTTTTCCGAGCCAAAGAATATTTTTTATTCCGAGAAATTTTTCAAATACTTCGGCGTAATCAGCTTTTGTAAATCCGGGATTACGAACTTGTATTTTGGAATCCATCAAACATTCTTCTGTTGTTAAAAGTGTCCCACATCCATTTGAATCAATAGCACCGCCCTCAAGCACAACATCGTTATCATTGTGTGTGGCGTTAATCAATTTCATTTTATATTTGTCAGAAAAAAATGCGGGGAGTTTAGAATCTTTTTTCCAGTTGTCATATTTTGCCCAAGCATTAAACTTAAATCTGATGGCAATAACTTCTTCTGTTTCTAAGTCCTTGACAAATGTAGGCGATGAATCGCGAATCCAACTTCTATTGGTTTGAAATTTTAAAAATTTTATTTTCTTTAAGTCAACAGAATTTTTTGAGAGCATTTTTCTCACTTTTAATTCTTGTTGCTTCCCATTAACAATAATGTTTACAACTTCATCTTGGTGAATTTTTTTTACAATTTCTGTATAGACCCAAGGAATCGGTGCAAATTTTCCGGGCCAATCTTCTTTATTATTAGGCCAACACAAAATTGTTGATTTATGTTTTTCCCATTCTGCTGGGAGTCTAACTTTGATCATTAAAATTCCTTTTATAAATTTTTATGGTAGCACTGATCAGTTACACAATTTTTTCTGACTATTAGCACTTGATTTTTTTTTCTAAACTTTCAATAAAATAATTTTGTGAGAATCTGTGAAAAATAATTTGTGAGAATCTGTGGGAAAAGAACCCAGCAGAAACAACTCAGTTATTTAACGCTCGCAGCTAATTATTTCAGTCAAGAAAACGTTCAGTAATTTTTGAATACGCATCAATTCTTCTGTCACGCAAGAAAGGCCAGTTGCGTCTAATATCTTCAATGTGTTCTAAATTTATTTCCGCAATTAAAATCTCTTCTTTATCAGTCGAAGCCTCTGCCAGCACTACGCCTTGCGGATCACAGATGAATGAAGAGCCCCAAAATTCTAAGCCCGCTTGAGTTGGAACAGTTTTTTCAAATCCAATTCTATTTACCGATGCAACATAAACACCATTTGCAATTGCGTGACTACGTTGAATTGTAATCCATGAATCGCGTTGAGCTTTTCCATATTTTTCTTTTTCGTGTGGATGCCAGCCAATTGCAGTTGGATAAAATAAAACATTCGCTCCCGCCAATGCTGTCAGTCTTGCTCCTTCGGGATACCATTGATCCCAACAAATTAGAGTTCCAATTTTTCCAAACTTTGTTTGAAATGATTTGAATCCCAAATCGCCCGGAGTAAAATAAAATTTTTCATAAAAAGAAGGATCATCGGGGATGTGCATTTTTCGGTAAATGCCAAGCAATGCTCCATCTGAATCAATAATGACGGCACTATTGTGATATAGACCTAACGCTCGTTTTTCAAAAATCGGAACAACAATTGCAACTTTATTTTTCTTTGCAACTTTTTGAAATGCTATTGTTGAGTCGCCCGGAATAGTTTCTGCTAAGTCAAATAAACTTGCATCTTCTTTTTGACAAAAGTATTGAGACCGATAAAGTTCAGGCAGACAAACAACCTCCGCCCCTTTCTTTGCAGCCTTCTCAACCCAACTAACAGTTTTTTTTAGATTGTCATTTGCATCTGCTGAAAAAGAAAGTTGTGTTAATCCAATTGTAAAATTTTTAGAATTATTTTTTTTCATTTTTATCTTTCAAAATTTTAAGTAGTCATTCCAAATTGTATAAAGTTTATAAGTTGCCTTGATATCAGCTTCACAATATTTAGCAATATCTTTAATTCGTTTTTCGTGATACAAATCTTTTACAACAAATCCTGAAACTTCTTTACTCTTAGGTGATTTTATTCCAAACGAGTTGCAATAAAAATCGAGATTAAATTTTTTATAGACGCCGTAAAAACTAAGTTGCTCGAGCAAATCGATATGTTCTGA
The DNA here is from genome assembly GCA_013824085.1 of Chlorobiaceae bacterium. Taxonomy (GTDB): domain Bacteria; phylum Bacteroidota; class Ignavibacteria; order Ignavibacteriales; family Ignavibacteriaceae; genus PNNF01. Next base: position 26,439 of record PNNF01000006.1, read on the forward strand.
TTTATCATAGCGATAACCAATTAAATTTTTTGTCGGCTTTATTTTAAGCATCGCAGAGCGCAGCATCAAAAACGGAATATCAAATCCTCGTCCATTGAAAGTAATAAATTGATCTGCTTTTTCTGCTACTCTCCAAAACGAACTTAATATTTTTTCTTCACGCATCCCTTTGAAAATGGCAGTACCATCTTCGCTACTCCATTCCTCTTCATTCTCTGATTCATAATAGACAAATGATTTTTCTTTTTGAATTGAATAAATTCCAATCGTAACAACTTTGGCAGTGAATGGATACAAACTTAAAAATCTTTCGGCATCAATCATTTTTTGATTTTTAATTTCTTCGTCAGTTTCCTTATTCGCTTCACGCAATAAATATTCTTGTTGACTCTCACTTAAATCAGCAAGCGAGCAGCCAACAGTCTCAATATCAAAAACAATTTGTTGTGGATCTTTATTTTTCATTTGCCTTCACATTTATTTCATAATCTGAAACTATTTTTCTGAAATTAGAATCGATGGGTGTTGATTTGCGAGTAGCAGGATCAACGTGCACCACAACTCCGCTGCCATCAGCCACTAATGAATTGTCGCTTGCTTTTGTTATCAGATGTTCAAATCCATACGACGAATTTTTGATGTAAGAAATTCTCGTGTAGATATTTAATTCTTCATCATAGTAAGCGTGGTTCTGTAATTGATTTCATTCCTTACCATAAAATAAATTTGTCCATCTGAAAAAATTCCGTCTTTGGGCATCAGTCCAATATCTTTTATGTACTGTAATCTTGCGTGTTCAAAATAATTTATATAAACTGCATTGTTACAAACACCAAGCATATCAACCTCGTGGAACCTGATTGTAACGTTTATTTTATGTTTGAAGTCATTAATATTCATAATTGATTAACCAAAAATTTCTTCTAAAATATTTCCTGCTAATAAAATTTCTTCAAACGAAACATCAAGATGAGTGAGTGCTCTTAGCGATGTTGCAGTTCCAAGTGATAGCAGCAAACCTTTTTCTTTAGATTTCTTAATCGCTTCTTCAACAGAAATATTAAGAGGTTCGAAAAGTAAAATATTGGTTTTAACTGAGGACAAATTTATTTTGAGATTTTTTATAGAATTTATTTTCTCAGCCAAGTGTTTTGCCTTTTCATGGTCTTCAGATAATCGATCAATATTATTTTTCAATGCGTATAAACCTGCAGCAGCAAGAACACCCGCTTGGCGCATACCGCCGCCCCAACTTTTACGAATTCTAAAAGCGTGCTCTATCGTCGCTTTATCTGAAGCAATGATTGAGCCGACTGGTGCTCCCAACCCTTTAGACAAGCAACAAGAAACAGTATCGAAGTAGGAAGCATATTTACTAACAGAAATTCCTGAAGCAACTGAAGCATTCCAAATTCTTGCGCCATCAAGATGAAATTTTAATTTATGATCATCAGCAACTTTTTTTAATTTTTCAATCTGCTCAATTGATTGAATTGCTCCACTCGCTCTGTTGTGTGTATTTTCAATTGTTATGACCTTAGTTCGAGGCATATAATATGCGGCTGTCGGACGTATCGCAGCAATTACATCAGTGTCAGACATTTCACCATTAATTCCATCAATCGGAAAAAGTTGAATTCCACTTAGTGCTGCAGGTGAGCCAGATTCATAATTAAAAATGTGAGAACTTTTTTCACAAATAACTTCATCTGCTGGTTGTGTTAATACTTTAAGACAAAGTTGATTTCCCATAACTCCACTTGTTACAAAGAGTGCTGCTTCTTTTCCCAATAGATTAGCTGCATATTCTTGAAGCTCATTTACAGTTGGATCTTCGCGATAAACATCATCGCCAACTTCTGCTGAGTACATCGCCTTTCGCATTTCTTCTGAAGGTTTGGTAACTGTATCACTTCTTAAATTGATGATTCCCATTTTTTATTTTACTCAATTTTTTTTGTTTGAAATAATTTTTTTATACGCAGCAAAATTACAATTCCAATAAACCAAATAGAAATGACTGAACAAATAATTGGAATCAGCAACGGATTTTTTGTATAAAATGTTTTATGAGTTTCAATAGTTACGTAATCTGTCAATGTAGTTTTTTCAAACATTTTTGTATTTGCAGTTTCGCGTCCAAGCGGATCAATGAAAGAACTTATTCCACCATTTGCAGCACGCACTACCCAACGCCTATTTTCGATTGCTCTTAATTTTGCAATATCGCGATGCTGATAAGGTCCGCTCGTGTTTCCATACCAACTATCATTTGTAACAACTGTCAAGAGATTCCCGCCTTTGTTTACAAACTGTGCGATGAAATCGGGATAGACAGATTCATAACAAACCATTGCTGCTACTTGCAATGTATCGTTAATAAATTTTTCTTCGCTTAAAATATTTAATGGAAGTTGAAAGAGCGTTGTGTCTTGTCCTTCATTCCACATTCCCAAACCAACGCCCCATTTTAGCAGCTCACCCAAAAGAGGAAATTGCGTAGCGAATGGAACTCGTTCCCCGAACGGAACTAATTTTGCTTTTCCATAAAATTTTATTCTGTAGTCAAACGGCATAAAATGCAATACTGAATTATAAGTAGCGAAGTGATAGCCAGAAGTTGGATTGAATTTTACATCGGGTGGAAAATCTTTTGGATCATTAAAAAAAACAAAGTGCGGCATACCCGTTAGTAAATGAATTGAATTGTGATTAACATACTTTCGAATAGTATCCACTATGCTTTGATAAGCACCTGAAAGGAGATAAACAGGCAACGCGGTTTCAGGCCAAATAATAATTCGTGCACCATCTTTAACAACTTCATCTGAAAGATTTAAGTAGAGATTTGTAATTTGATTTAAGTCTCCGCCACTCCATTTTTCATAAGGATCAAGATTAGGTTGAACAACACCAATTTTGATTTTTTTATCACTCAATTGATAATTGGATAATTGGAATGCGCCATAAATTAATGGAAGAATAATTAGAAGAATTGCAATCACTAAATTTGATGAAAATATTTTTTTTGTTTCGATGTAATTTTTAATTGCAAAAAAAATAAAAACATTCGTAAAAATAATTAACAAAGAAATTCCGAGTGCGCCAATGATTTCTGCTAATTGAATGTAAGTGATAAAAGTAGTGAATGAATTTGCTAAAGTAAGCCAAGGGAAACTTGCATCAGTAATCATATAAGCGTATTCATAAGTCACCCAAAAAATTGGGAAGAAAAGAAACGCAATTTTTTTATTAAAATATTTTTTTGTGAAATAAAATAATGTTGATGGAATCAGAAAAAGAAGAGGATTAAAAAGCAAAAGAGCAAAGCCAGCGACCAACAGATATGGGTCTCTTGCTTCAGTAAACGCACCAACCCAATAGAGAGTTATCAAACAAAAAATAAATGCAGTTAAGTAAACAGCTTTATTTATTTCGTGAAGTTTTTCTCTTTTATCGATTACAAAAAATAGCGGCACTAATGCGAACCAAGCGAGAAAAGAGAGTGGGATTGGAGGAAAAGATAAACCTAATAGTACTCCACTTAGCAGTGCTAATTTTCTTTGCTTCGCATTATTTTTTTTTTCTTCAGGAGTTAAGTGCATTGGATTAAAAAATTTTATTTTCATTCACAATCTCAAAGTAATAATTAATTTTTAGGAGAAATAGTAACGTCTCAAAATGCAATACAAAATATCAGGATATAAAAAGATTTATTGAAGGCAATTTAAATAATCTGAATGAGAAAAGACCTAACTATTGAACTATTGATGCAAAAAAATTTCGCCGACATTAATCAATTGATGTAAATACATGAAAATAAAATCCGCGCAACTTAATTTGTAATTCGATAATGTTTGGTTGCTGCTTCGGTATAAAACGTAATAGGCAGTGAAGGCAATGCAATAGTATGAAATTAGATAATAATTGTCTCCAAAGTAATTCAAACTGTTTTGAGTTCGCAAAACTAATTCCTATGTTTGCGACAAATAGCACAAAAATTTATTTTTCGTTTTGTGAGGAAAAATTCTGAATAGTAGAGAGATCTTAGAAAAAATTAGTCATCTACTTAAGAAAGAAGGAGCAATTTAAATAGCTGTCTTTGGTTCTTATGCAAGAGGAGAAGAGAAACCAGAAAGTGATATTGATATTCTTGTTAATTTTTCAGGAAGAAAAAATCTTCTTGAAATTGTGAAGATGGAAAGAGAGTTGTCAGAAGTTTTGGGAATCAAAGTTGATTTATTGACGGAAAAATCTATTAGTCCATATTTGATTAATACGATAAAAAAAGAGATGGCAGTAATTTACGAATGAAAAAAGACAACTCTTTATATCTGAAACACATTTTTGCTTCAATCTCAAGAGTAGAAGAATATACACATTCCATAAGATATGAAGATTTTATTAGTGGAAACCTTATTCAGGATGGAGTGATTAGGCAATTGAAATAATTGGTGAAGCAACTAAGAAATTATCAAATGAGTTCAAGGATAGATATCCTGAGATAGCATTGAAGGATATTGCTGGAATGAGAGACAAATTGATCCATGATTATTTTGGAGTTGACATAGATGTTGTGTGGGATACAGTTCAAAGAGATATTCCAGCTTTGAAAAAGCAAATCGAAAAAGTAATTCAAATGGAAATGAGTAAATGAGCGGGACTTAAAATCCCTTGAGACTTTGAAATATTTTAATGCTATTTAAAATTTTTTCTCAAGCAACACTGTCGCATAAGCAGCAATTCCTTCTTCCCTACCAACGAAGCCAAGTTTTTCCATAGTTGTAGCTTTTATTGATATCTGATTATTTTCAGTTTTCAATATTGAGGAAATTGCAGATCGTATCTTATCAACATAAGGCGAAATTTTTGGTTGCTCCATCAGTAGCATGCAATCAATATTTACAACTTGATAACCATTCTCATTAATTAATTCATAAACTTTTGCGAGTAATATTTTTGAATCAATGTCTTTAAATTTTTCATCTGTGTTTGGAAAATGAATTCCGATATCACCCAATGCCAGAGCGCCCAGCATCGCATCGCAAATAGCGTGAATCAAAACATCAGCGTCGCTGTGTCCCAACAATCCTTTTGAACTTGGGATTTCAATTCCACCAAGAAAAAGTTTGCGCCCTTCGACAAGTTGATGAACGTCAAAACCGTTTCCAATTCTAAAATTATTTTTCAATGTCTTATCTCAAATGTTGTAAATTCATGATTATAACTCGTCCACGAAATATTTATTTTGTTTACTCTCGAGTGTGAAGAACCAATTTTTAAAAGATTGAACAATTCAAAAATCAAAACTTTTTCGCCTTCAACAACTGTAAGAACTTCGCCTGTGTAAAGATTTTTTACGAATCCTTTTAACCCAAGATTTAATGCGTGCTTAACTACAAAGTATCTAAAGCCAACGCCTTGAACTAATCCATTAACAATAATTTCTGCACGAGCAAATTCTTTTTCCATCTACTTACGCCAAACTTCAGAAATAATAACACCAATAAAAATAAGGAGACAACCAATCAGTCCAAAGCTAGGAATAATTTCATTCATCAAAATAAATGCTATGAGTGCAGCATAAATTGGTTCCATCGAAAAATAAATTCCCGCTCTCGTGGGTGTTACAAATCTTTGATATTTCGTTTGCATAAATGTTGTAAGAACAGAAGCAAATATTGCAGTATAGAAAAATGCAAAGATTACATTATCAGTAAAATTAATTTGAATTTTTTCAATGCCTGTTAAGTCGAATGAAAATGCAACGAACAGACTCATTAACGCCGTTATCCCAATTTGCATCAATGCTAAAAATTTCACATCATATTTATCGCTAATCATATCAAGGTGAATCATTTGCAATGAATAAAATATGGCGCAGAGTAGTGTCATGAAATCACCAAAATTAAAATCACTTCCAATTTCAGTGAATATTGTCAGTAGCGAAACACCTTTTGATGTTAAAAAAATAATTCCGATAAAAACAAAAATAACTGCAACAACGCTTCCCAATCCGGGTGCTCGCTTTTTTATTAATGTTTGAAAAATTGGGACGAGCACAACAAACAAGCTTGTGATGAAGGCAGATTTTGTTACGGATGTATATTCAAGTCCAATTGTTTGCGTAGAATATGCAGCAAAAAAAAGTAGCCCCAGAATAGTAGCATCGCGATAGCCAATTTTGGTTTGATTAAAAAGTGCTTTGTAGGTAAATGGAAGAATAATAATTAATGCAAGTAAAAATCGAATTGCAACAAAAAGATTTGGTGAAAAATCTTGCAACGCATTTTTGATGAAGACAAATGTTCCTCCCCAAAGAAGTGGGATACAAATCAAAACTATTTCAGCAGTGTAAAGTTTTTTTTTCTCTACGATCATTGTGAATTTTTTCCGAGATCATAACCAAAATTTTTCAAGAAATCTTCATTACTTCGCCAATCATCTTTTACTTTCACTCTTAGTTCAAGATAGACTTGTTTATCTAAAAATGTTTCAATTTCTTTCCGAGCAGTTTCCCCTAATTTTTTAATAGCTGCACCTTGTTTGCCAATCAGGATCATTCTTTGTGAATCACGCTCTACATAAATAAACGCTTCGATGAAACTTTTATTATTTTCTCTTTCAATAAATTGCTCAACTTTAACTTCACTGCTGTATGGAATTTCATCGCGATATAGTTCAAGAATTTTTTCACGAATTATTTCCGACACAAAAAATCTTTCGTTTTCTACTGCAAGATCTTCATCATTATAAAATTTTGGATGCTCGGGTAAAAAATTTAATATAGTTTCAATAACCGTTTGAACATTGATTCCATTGGTTGAACTAATTGGAATAATTTTTTCAAAAACTTTTAGTGATTCAAATTTTGTTTGAAGTGCATTTATTTTTAACTCTGTAGAAAGATCAATTTTGTTGAGTACCAAAATTTTTGGTGTCTTTTGAGCGAGTGCTTTTGCAAAAACTTCCTGAAAATCTTTCTCTTCATCTTTCTCAGCAACATCATGAATAAATAACAAAACATCTGCATCATAAATCGATTGCCCAACAAAGCTCATCATTTTTTCTTGAAGTAGATAATGTGGTTTCATAATTCCGGGAGTATCAATAAAAACAATTTGATAATCAGCTTCGGATAAAATTCCAAGAATAGATTTTCTCGTAGTTTGAGGTTTACTCGAAACGATTGAGAGTTTGGAATTTAATGCAGCGTTTAGGAAAGTCGATTTCCCTGCATTTGGTTTCCCAATTATTGCAACGTAACCAGCTTTTGTATTCATTCGATTGTAACTGCTGTTCCAGAAGCGGAAACCATTAGCATATTTCCTTTTCCGATAGTTTCATAATCAAGATCGACACCAACAACGGCGTTCGCTCCTAAGCTCTTTGCTTGAATCATCATTTCGCTAACAGCAATTTCTTTTGCTTTGCGTAATTCTTTTTCATAAGCGGCACTTCTTCCACCGACTATATCTCGAATGCCCGCAAAAATATCTTTAAAAATATTTGCTCCAAGAATCGCTTCGCCTGAAACGAGTCCATAATATTTTTTGATTTCTTTTCCTTCTACATTAGGTGTAGTTACGACTAACATATTTCCCTCGCTCTATTTAATTTTAATTTCAAAAACAAAAATAAAAGTTAATTACATTCTGATGAATTACTAATCCCAACAAAGTCAAGATTAAAACTTATAGAATAATTTCAGATAGAAATAACAAAACCCAACATTGGTTGGGACGAAATATTAATTGATTTATTTAAAACAAAAATAGGAAAGAATAAGAAATTATCGAGTTGGAATTATTTTTTTTCTTTCGGCAAGTAATTACAAATAAATTCCTTAGTGGTTCTCTGAGGTTCTCCGAGTAATTTTTTTTGTTTACTCAGAGAGAAGTTACACAAATAAATTTCTCAGTGGTGCTCTTTACCTTCTCTGAAGTTCTCTGTTTAATTTATTTTTATTTTCAGAAGACTCACAAAAAAAATTAATCTTCTTGAGATTCTAACCATCGTTCGGCATCGATTGCAGCCATACATCCCGTGCCTGCTGCGGTTATTGCTTGTCGATAAGTTTTATCAGCTACATCTCCCGCTGCAAATACCCCGGGAATATTCGTATAAGTCGAGCCACTCTGAACAATCAAATATCCATTCTCATCCATATCCAAAATTCCGTTAAACAATTTTGTATTTGGTTGATGACCAATTGCAACAAACATTCCATCGCACAAAAATTCTGAAACTTCGTTTGTCTTTGTATCTTTCAGTTTAACGCCGGTAAAACTTTTTCTATTCTCTTCATCTTTACCGAGAACTTCAACAACAGTTTTGTTAAGTAGGAATTTTATTTTAGGATTTTTTTTAGTTCTATCGACCATAATTTTCGATGCCCTAAATTCTTCTCTTCTATGCACTACAAAAACTTCTGCTGCGAATTTCGTTAAGTAGTTTGCTTCTTCGAGTGCAGTATCGCCGCCGCCAACGACAATAACTTTTTGATTTTTAAAAAAGAATCCATCGCAAGTAGCACAAGCAGAAACTCCATAACCCATATATATTTTTTCGCTCTCTAATCCGAGCAATTTAGCCGAAGCACCCGTTGAAATAATTACAGAGTCTGAAGTATAAACTTCATCAAATGATTTCAGAACAAAAGGACGTGAACTAAAATCGACTTCAGTTATTTCTTTAAACTCACTCTTAGCTCCGAATCGCTGCACCTGTTTTCGCATTACGTCCATCAATACTGGACCTTGAATTCCATGTTCAAATCCGGGATAATTTTCTACTTCAGTTGTTATTGTAAGTTGTCCGCCTGGTTGAACTCCTTCAAAAATAATGGGACTCAAATTTGCGCGTGCTGTGTAAAGTGCTGCTGTCAGTCCTGCAGGACCCGAGCCAATGATTATTACTTTATGATGATTGTTCATTTATTCTCCAAATTTTATTTTAGTTAGATACAATTTTTATTTTATCGATTCAATTTTGAAACTTAATATTTTTTTTAGTTTAGATTAAAATATTTTTGATTAATCTTAATAATATTGCTCGTGAATTGGTGACATTATTTTTTTTGTTGGGACTATGGGGACGTTGGTGACACATGGGAAAATATTTTTTTTATTCATCAATCCTACAATCCGGAGATTCTTTTTATTTCACTTTAGGGAAACAGTCGCGGGCTCCTTCAGAATGACAGTTGCTCTATTTTTCCCTATCAGTGATTATCTGTTTTATCTGTGTCATCCGCGTTCAATTGTCTTTTTTTTGGATCGCTGATGACGCTGATTTTCAACCGCTGATCTTCGCTGATTTAAATCCGCGTTGCGCAGCATCCGCTTTATCCGCGTTCTATTGTGTTTTTTTTGTTGGGACAATGGGGACGATTGGGACAATTGAAGAAATATTATTTTTATTCTTCAATCCTGCAATCATCAATCCTGCATTTTATTCGCCACTAAGTTTAATTACTGAGAAACAAATTTTGCGTTTCGTTTTAGTCCCTTTAGCTTTGTTCTTTTTATGGGGCTTAAATTAAACCGCTCACTAAATTCTTTTTCTGTCATATTAATAATTTTTTCTGTTTCAATCTCAACATTAACTGGCTCAAACTCAGCAACTTTAGATTCTGCAAAAAACTTTATGTTCCAAGGACAAACATCTTGACAAATATCGCAACCAAAAATCCAATTGTCGAACTTCCCTTTCAATGTTTCATCAATCTCATTTTTATTTTCAATTGTTTGATAAGAAATACATTTGTTGGAATCGATTAAATATGGTTGAACAATTGCATCTGTCGGACACGCATCAATACAGGCTGTGCACGAGCCACAAAAATCTGCTATTACATTCGAGAAAGAAAAAGTCTTGTTGCAGATTATCGTCGCAATAAAAAACCAACTTCCGATTTCTTTATTAATTACGTTCGTATGTTTTCCCTGCCAACCCAATCCCGAACGAACCGCCCAAACTTTATCCATAACTGGGCCTGTGTCAACATAGTAAACAGCTTCAAAAGAGTTATCAATATTTTTTAATTGCGTAATCAAGTCTTCACATTTTTGCCACATAACAAAGTGATAATCTTTTCCCCAAGCATAACGAGAGATTTTTCCTGAAGATTTTTTTTCAGAAAAATTTTCATTATAATAATAATTTAATCCAAGAGAAATAACTGAGACAGCATTTGGAAAAATATTTTTTACATCTAATCTTTTTTCAAGATTTTTTTCCATGTATTTCATTTCGGCATGATAATTTTTCTCAAGCCAAATATTTAATTTCAGAAATTCTTCATCAAGACTTTCTGCTTTTGCAAAACCGACTAAGTCAAATCCAATTTTGCGTGAAGAGTCAATCACAATTTCATTTGTAATTTTGCTCATCATCACCAATTAAATATTTTCTTAAAAACTTTTACATAAACATCGCTCTCAACAATTTTTACTTGATAAGAATCTAAACCTTTTCTCCCATCCGCTCTTTTGCCATCTTTAAGACGATACTCCCAACCGTGAGCGGGACAAACGACGCAATCATCTTCGATAAAGCCGTCAAAAATTATTGATGCGTGCAAGTGTGTGCAAACATTATTTAGTGCGTAAACATTTTCGTCTATCTTAAAGAGTGCAATCTCAACATCATTGACGAGAAATTTTTTTCCTCTTTTTTCTGATAGCTCATCTAATCTGCAGACTTTGAAAAAATCTTGAAGCTCTTCATTGTTTCTCATTACTTTAGTTTAAATCCTTTTTCAGTTTTTATAACTTTTGAAAATGGAATTTTGGGATCGTGCTCAAAAATTAAAGTCCAATCTTCTTCAACAGCTGTTAATAAAATTTCTTTTTTTTCTTGAAGAGTGATTAGTGGTTGCAAATCATAAGCCATAATAAAAGGTAGATGAACGTGTGATGCGAACGGAATCAAATCGCCACAAAAGAAAAATGTATTTGAACTATCAGATATTTTTAAGAATTGCTGTCCGAAAGTGTGTCCATTTGCAAGCACGATTTCAAGTTCATCATCAAAATGTTTTGTCTTCTCATCTAAGAAATTAAGAAGACCTTCTTTTGCAAGCGGCTCAAAATTTTCTTTTATGTAACTTCCGCGGTCTCTATCACTTGGGTTCATTCCCCAATCGAAATTCTTTTTCTGAACAAAATATTTTGCATTCGGAAAAGTGGGAACGATTTTACCGTTGTCATATCTCGTTGAAAAGCCCACGTGGTCAAAATGTAAGTGAGTTAAAAAGACATCAGTAATATCATCTGGAGTAAAAGACAATTTAGATAACGAATTTATCAAGTCATTTTCGGATTGCTCAATTTTATAAATCTCTTTTGATTTCTCATCCCATTTTGTTCCCATTCCAGTATCGACTAAAATTTTTCGCGAATCTGAAATCAAGAGCAAACATCGAGTTGAAAGCGTAACTCGATTTTTATCATCTGAAGGATTAGTCCTCTCCCAAAGTAGTTTTGGGATTATACCGAACATTGCACCGCCATCGAGACGAAAATATCCCGATTCAATTATGTGAAGTTTATATTTACCAATTTTCATAACTATAAAATTTTATTTCTTAAAGTTAAGAAAATAAACTATTGATAAGAATGAGATTTACTCAAAGGATTTCAAATCAGGTTAAGTGAAAATCTAAAATTATCTGTTCTTACAAATAAAAGAAATTTTTCCAATCTGTTAAGAAAATTTTTGAGTGGATGATTTTGATTATCCATACAAAAAAATTTTGGTAATTTTATTTTGAATAGTACGAAAAAAATTACTATTGAATTTTGTTCCTGACAAAAATACATTTTATTAATTTTAGCCAAATAGAAAACCGCATAATTATTCTAGCTTTGTTTTTTGGAGTGTAGTAAACCGGAAATTAAATCGCTTTTGAGAATACGTCCAATCAATCACCGCTTACACAATAAGATATCAGCCGAAATTCGATTGCTTTGTGTTAAACTAAACTTTATAAAAATTTAACTGACAACTAAAAGAAAAGCACTCTACGATGGTTGTAATTAAAGGCAATAGATGTGTTGAGGACTATGTATCAAGTAAAGATTAGACTAACGCAATCACAAGAAAAAGCAAATATACTCTTCGCTCCTTATTGAAAACAAATTGAATTACTAAAATTTTTCAATATTAACAATTCTTCAGACTGACCCAATGCGGAAAACAGGAAAAATAATTTCTTTATTTATACTAATTGATTTAGAATAGAAGTCACTTATACAAAATTTGGGACGACAATATCTTTAATAGTTCCATGCAGAAAAGGAATTCGTAACAATTCGTTTATTCCTTCAATATCAGCTTCATTCAAATTATAAATAACGGAACCTATTCCCTCTCGAATATTATCCTTCACTTCACTCTGAAGATCAGAATAAGAATTTGTTAATAGTTCATCAATATTAGAATAAATTTCAGTCGCACTTCTACTTAAAATTTCTTCACACAATTGTAACTGTTTTTTATCAGTTGAGGCAAGGAGATAATTTACATAAGGAGCAGAAATATACTCCTCAATTGTTTCGGAAAAACTTATAGCATTCGAAATAAATTTTTTGTTGCTAAAATTTTCATCCCCAACTATCAGATAATTGTCAGAATTGTTCAGCTCATTATTAGCGTCAATACTTAACTCAACGTCCAACTCATAAAGTTCTTTCATCATTATTTTAGAAAGAATAACTTCATTTTTTGAAATATCACCACGCAAGAATAATTTTTCAATTTGATTAACGCCTTCGCCAAAATATAAATAGGAATTACATAATTGTTCGTCGAAACAAATTCCATATTTTTTTGAAACAAATAAGTCGTTATGGTCCAAAAGGTCAAAGATAGGAATGAAAGAAACCGAGTTAGTGTTTAAGAGAAGTGACTTAGTTAACAGAGAAGAAGCAGAAAAACTAATATTGAGATTGCTCGCTTCAGAAATTGAGTGAACAATTAATTGAGAAAAAATATTTTTCGGTAAGAAAAGATTCATAATAAAAGAATTTAAAAATAAAAAACCCCGACAAGCGGGGTTAAAATAAAATCCTGGCAACTACCTACTCTTCCACGCACCTACGCACGCAGTACCATCGGCGTATAAAGGCTTAACTTCTCTGTTCGGAATGGGAAGAGGTGTAACCCTTTAGCTATAGTTACCAGAAAAAATCTGAAAAAATAAATGAAAGAAAGAAAGAGTTAGAACCTATTTAAGGGTATTAATTGTGAATAAAATAAATGATTAAGTCTCACGACTTATTAGTATTGCTCAGCTAAATATCTCGCGACACTTACACCTGCAACCTATCAACCTTGTAATCTTCAAGGAGTCTTAAGTGTCTTACGACAGGGATGTATAATCTTGAAGCGTGTTTCGTGCTTAGATGCTTTCAGCGCTTATCACGACCGTACGTAGCTACTCAGCGATGCCTCTGGCGAGACAACTGATACACTAGAGGTACGTTCACTTCGGTCCTCTCGTACTAGAAGCGACCCTTCTCAAACATCCTGCGCCCGCATAGGATAGGGACCGAACTGTCTCACGACGTTCTGAACCCAGTTCACGTACCGCTTTAATTGGCGAACAGCCAAACCCTTGGGACCTTCTTCAGCCCCAGGATGCGATGAACCGACATCGAGGTGCCAAACCTTGCCGTCGATATGAACTCTTGGGCAAGATCAGCCTGTTATCCCCGGCGTACCTTTTATCCTTTGAGCGACGGCACTTCCATTCGCTACCGTCGGATCACTAAACCCTGCTTTCGCACCTGCTCGACTTGTAAGTCTCGCAGTCAAGCTCCCTTTTACTTTTACATTCAACGCATGATTACCAACCATGCTGAGGGAACCTTTGGGAGCCTCCGTTACATTTTAGGAGGCGACCGCCCCAGTCAAACTACCCGCCTAACACTGTCCCTTTCCCAGATTCATGGGAAGAGGTTAGAATCCAAGCAAAGCAAGGGTGGTATTTCACCATTGGCTCCACCGAAGCTAGCGCTCCGGCTTCAAAGCCTCCCACCTATCCTACACATGCTTTACCCGAACCCAATATTAGGGTGCAGTAAAGGTGCACGGGGTCTTTCCGTCCATATGCGGGTAACCGGCGTCTTCACCGGTACCACAATTTCACCGAGCCCGTGGTTGAGACAGTGCCCAAATCGTTACACCATTCGTGCAGGTCGGAACTTACCCGACAAGGAATTTCGCTACCTTAGGACCGTTATAGTTACGGCCGCCGTTTACTGGGGCTTCGGTTCAAAGCTTCTACCGATAAATCGGTATAACCTCTCCCCTTAACCTTCCAGCACCGGGCAGGTGTCAGTCCGTATACTTCGTCTTGATTGACTTCGCACAGACATGTGTTTTTGTTAAACAGTCGCTTGGGCCATTTCACTGCGGCTCCTTACGGAGCACCCCTTTTCCCGAAGTTACGGGGTTAATTTGCCGAGTTCCTTAACCACGGCTCACTCGAGCACCTTAGAATACTCATCTCGTCTACCTGTGTCGGTTTGCGGTACGGTCTGATCAAAATCTCCCATACGTAAATTTTCTTGGCAGTCTGCTTAGGGTTAATTTATGTCCATAGGACTCTCCGTCACACTTCAGCGTTAAGAGAGAACGGATTTGCCTATCCTCTCCGCCTACATGCTTAGACCACCTAATCCAACAGGTGGCTAACCTTTCACTTCTGCGTCATTACTTATGGTCAAACGATTTTAACCAGGTACAGGAATATTAACCTGTTTTCCATCACTTACGCCTTTCAGCCTCAGCTTAGGATCCGACTAACCCTGAGATGACTAACATTGCTCAGGAAACCTTAGACTTTCGGTGACCCGATTTTTCATCGGGTTTATCGTTACTAATGCCTACATTTTCTTTTCTATTCACTCCAGCATGGCTCACACCACGCCTTCGATGCGAATAGAATGCTCCTCTACCGCTTCCAATAAATTAGAAGCCCACAACTTCGGTAAATAGTTTAAGTCCCGCTAATTGTCGACGCCAAGTCGCTTGACTAGTGAGCTATTACGCACTCTTTAAATGAATGGCTGCTTCTAAGCCAACATCCTAGTTGTCTATGCAACTCGACATCCTTTCTCTATTAACTATTATTTTGGGACCTTAATTGATGGTTTGGGTTGTTTCCCTTTTGGCCACCAAGCTTATCCCTGGTAGCCTGACTCCCGAGGAACATATTAACGGAATTCGGAGTTTGTCTGGGTTTGGTACCGTTGTGACAGCCCTAGCCCAATCAGTGCTCTACCTCCGTAATACTATATCTCGAGGCTAGCCCTAAAGCTATTTCGAGGAGAACGAGCTATTTCCGAGTTTGATTAGCCTTTCACCCCTACCCTCAGCTCATCCAAGCGGTTTTCAACCCACACTAGTTCGGACCTCCATGAGGTTTTACCCTCACTTCATCCTGGCCAAGGGTAGATCACTCGGTTTCGCGTCTACCGCATATTACTTAACGCCCAATTAGGACTCGCTTTCGCTCTGGCTACGTTCCTTAGGAACTTAACCTTGCAATATACGAGTAACTCGTAGGCTCATTATCCAAAAGGCACGCTGTCATCCCGACGAATCGAGACTCCAACTGCTTGTAAGCACACGGTTTCAGGTACTATTTCACTCCCTTAATAAGGGTTCTTTTCACCTTTCCCTCACGGTACTTCTGCACTATCGGTTACAAGAGAGTATTTAGCCTTAGGAGATGGTTCTCCCGGATTCGCACAAACTTCCACTTATTCCGTGCTACTTGGAAATATTTTCCAAAGAGTTATAATGTTTTCACATACAGGACTATCACCTTCTATGGTTCAACTTTCCAGAAGATTCGGTTAACATTATAATTTTTTACTCTTCGAGTTTTCGGTAATTAACTCCAAAAATATTCCACGACCCCGCTGACACAACGGTTACCGCCTTTAACATGTCAGTCGGTTTAGGCTGTTTCCTTTTCGCTCGTCACTACTAGGGAAATCACATTTGTTTTCTATTCCACCAGGTACTTAGATATTTCAGTTCCCTGGG
>PNNF01000006.1:45000-94342 GCA_013824085.1 Chlorobiaceae bacterium
ATAAAATCTCCTGCCTCAATTACATAAGCTATATTATCTTCTATCAATGTCCAACTTCTCGTTTTTCCATGTATTAAATATATTTCATCTTTTGCTGTAGCTCCTGTACCACCAGCATTGTTTATATAATAATTAACATCTGCCCCTTCTTTAAAATTTACATACCCCGGATTATTTACCTGCCCATAGACGTAAACCAAATTTATCTGCTCTGGTATATGTATTACATCTCCATCTCTTACTATGAAGTTACTCTCCATAGATTTGTCATCAAACAATTTTGCAAAATCAAGTGCTGCGTTTGCTCTAGAAAATCTGAGTCTATTATCTATCAAAAATGTTAGTGAATCTTCATCTGTAATATTTGCCATTCGACGCATCAATAGTTCTTCAAAATTTTCACTTATCATTAGCGGTACAAACGCCGAAATACCTCTTATCAGTTCAGCCCTTTTAAGATCTGCATTATCCCTAAATCCACCGGCTTTTTTTATGACCTCCAATAATGTAGTGTTATTCTTAGTTATTGGTATGAAGCCAGGTTTACTAACTTCGCCATATATCAAAATTTTAAAATCTTCCCTTCTCGGTTCTGTAGCTGAAAAGATAATTCTATCTCCTCGCTTCAATGAAGGATTTTCATTTATATGAAAAAATAATTTTTCTTCATTGTTTCCGTCATAACTCAAGCGACTAATAATAATAGTATCAACTCCTTCATAAGCTGGGTTTAAGCCTTGAGAAAGGAATATAACATCTTGAAGTTTATCTCCTTCAACGAATTGAATTTTACCGGGTCTATTAATTGCACCAGAAACAAAAATGAAATTGTTTTCTGGATTTAATCTAGGGAAGATAATTACGTCGTCATTTTTAAGAAATGGATTATACTTAAAATCACCGCTTATTCTAAATTTAGCTAAGTCTAATTTTTGTTCTGTTCCATCTGTACGCTTTAGAGTAATATCCCTCAAAGCAAAATCGTGTTCATATAATTCTCTATTGCGACGAAACTCTTCTGGTAATTCTTCAAGCTTTGTAATTGTGCTTGCTTGAAAATAAACTCGAGTTACATATTGATCAACTCGTTCATTTATTAATGCTGGAAAGGAACCAGTGATAATAAAATCTCCACCAATTGTGACATTGATTGAGGGAGCACCAAGATTTGTTAAACTTAATAAATTGTTTTTTTCTTTTTCATCTTGTCCCAGTACCAAAATATTTGCGAAGCAGATAAAAAAAATACACTTGATAATTGTTTTCATATTTCCTCAGTTAAATTAATCTTTCACCATATTGAACATTAAAATAATTCCTATACTCACCAGTGATAATTCGATTCCACCAAGCTTGATTTTTCAGATACCACTCAACAGTCATTGCAATTGCGTTCTCAAATGAGTTTAGTGGCGCCCAACCGATTTCATTGCTTATCTTGGAGGAATCAATCGCATATCTTCTATCGTGCCCTGGACGGTCTTTTACATATTGAATTAATTCTTCTGATTTGTTCAACAACTTTAATATCATTTTAATAATTTCAATATTTGGCATCTCGCTACTTGCACCAATATTATAAACTTCTCCAAACTTTCCTTTTTCCAATACTAACTCTATCGCTCGATTATGATCATCAACATAAATCCAATCTCTTACGTTTAATCCATCACCATAGACGGGAAGTTTTTTATCATTCAAAGAATTGATAATCATCAGCGGTATCAATTTTTCAGGAAACTGAAATGGTCCATAATTATTCGAACATCTTGTAACTAATATTGGCATTCCAAATGTATGATAGAATGAAAGAGCCATCATATCTGCTGAAGCTTTGGATGCTGAGTAGGGGCTATTTGGAGAAATTGGTGTGCTCTCAGTGAACAATCCAGTCGTTCCTAAACTTCCATACACTTCATCAGTTGAGACTTGCAGAAATTTTTCGATTCCATATTTTTTTGCAACTTCGAGAAGTACGTTTGTTCCCATCACATTCGTTTGATAAAAAATTGCAGACCCAAGTATGCTTCTATCCACATGTGATTCGGCAGCAAAATTAATTACATAATCAAATTTATATTTTTGGAAAAGATATTCAACCAGTTCGAAATTATTTATATCTCCTTTAACAAAAGTGTAATTCGATTTTTTATCTGACTCTTTTAAGTTTTCAAGATTACCAGCATAAGTAAGTTTGTCCAGATTTATAATCTGCCAATCATCTCTATTTGTTAAAATTTGATTAATGAAGTTTGAGCCAATAAATCCAGCTCCACCAGTGATTAAAATGTTTTTCACGACAGCCCTTTTTTAATATGAGAAAAATCCAATAAAAACACCTGATTGAATAAAGAATGAATCACCAGCAGCATTATCAGGAACACCATTTACAATTAAATTTTTTTCTACTTGCCATTCATTGCCAAAATTAAATGAATACCCCGCTCCTATTCTCATCGAGACAAATCGATAAATATTATAATCGATGTTTATGGTTGGAGAGAGTAGAATGAAATTATTTTTTATTACACGACTAAAATTTTGGGTTGAGCTGAGTGGATCTGAAATTTCCCTCCAAATTCCATCCCACGAAAATTCGCCTTTATTCCGACTTAACTCTAATTGTTGTCCTCCCCATCCGAGTATCATTCCAAATGACAAAGCGAATGAACGAATTAATGGGAAGGTATATTCTGCAGTGATGCCAGCAAAGTTTTGCGAATATTTTGCAACATTATTAAATCCATTTACAACCTTTGACTCTTTGTTAGAGCCACCAAAACCCATTCCTCCTAAGCGAAGATTAGGCACAAATCCAACATAAATAAATCCAGCTCCACCTGAAGAAAAAAATCCTGATGAAGAAAATTCATCGGTACCAAAATTTTTTAGCTGTGGATTTATAAAATCAAAATTTCGTATCACCCAGACTGGTGTGTATCCAACACCAAATCCAAATGGAGAATCGAAATAAGTTTTTTCTTGCGAAAAATTATTTATAGAAATAAAAAAAAGGAGCAAAATTATTTTTGATCGCATATCGATATTAATTATTATTTAGTTTCATAAAGTCAAATCATTTAATTATTTCAAACTTAAAAATATAAATTTTTTACTCTCATTTCAACTTACTTTATTTTAAATAAATTAATCTGGGGAAAAATATTAACAAAGAAAGAAGAACAAACTTGAAGTAATTTCCAATATTAGAAAATTTCATGCTGTGAAGATAAAATAATTTTTCGCTTGTTATGAAATATTTTTTTTCATTGAATATGAGATGCTTAATACTAAAAGAAAAAAGCAGACTCTCTGGGATTTTTTTAAAAGGATTCAGAGTCAATAATTAAAACAGATTAAGAAATCATTCTAACTACTCAAATATTCTAACCTTTAATCATAATGCCGTTTTACGGTAATTGTGACTCAATTTAATATTGGAGATATCATAATTCATTAAGTGAAAAAAAATAGATATTTTTTACAAATCATTATTTCCACAGTCGTAAAACTTACCTATTCCCTAAAATTGAAAATAGATAAATGGTTGCATGTCAGCTGATTTTACTTGGATAACTAACCAAATCATTCCAGCTAAAATTAACGCTTGAAGTATCATTGGTGTTTTTATCAAAATGTTCTCAGTTATAACTTCCCACGACTTTGGCAAAAAATGTGTTCCAAAACCAATTATCAATAACAAAACTATTTCGTCATATGCAACTACAAATTGTCTAAAAACTTCAGCATTATAAAAATTTAAAATCTGATGAAACATATTCATCGTATATTCAAGCGAAGGTGATCTAAATAAAACCGCAGTAAAACAGAGTAAATGAAATGTAAAAAGTACCTGAATAACTCTGAAGAATTTATATTTGCTGACTCCCAATTTGCTCCAAAGATTTTGTCTAAACTTTTGAGTGGTCAAACCAATTATTAAATAAATACTGTGCAACAAACCAAAAATAATAAATGTCCAATTGGGACCATGCCATAACCCGACAATAAAAAATGTTACAAGAATCGCAAGAGAAGTTCCCGCCATTCTCATATTTCTGAACTTAATTTGCAGCGGCTTGAAAACAAAATCTAATAACCAAGTCGATAAAGACAAATGCCATCTTCTCCAATAATCCGAAACACTGTTGGCTCTGAAGGGCTTGTTAAAATTGTCCATCAATTTATAACCGAACAATAGAGCAACTCCCATCGCCATATCTGTGTAACCCGAAAAATCACAATACGCTTGAAGTGCGAAGGCATACATCGCTAAATGATTTTCAACACCAGTATATCTCAAAGGAAAATCAAAAACTCGATCAGTAAAATTTAATGCTAAGTAATCTGCGATTACAAATTTTTTAAATAGTCCGCACAATATTAAAAACAAAGCTCGTCCAACATCTTCGCTTAGAACAATTCTTTCAGTAGCAATTTGCGGAAGTATATTTGAGGCTCTGTCTATTGGTCCCATTTGAGTATTTGCAAAGAAGCAGACGAAAAGTGTAAAGTCTCTCAAGCTATCGGTTGGCTCAAGCATCTCAAGATAAATTTCAATTACATAGCTCATCGCCTTGAAAGTAAAAAATGAAATTCCAATTGGCAAAAAGATATTTAGTGGATCAAATTGCCCAACATTCAGATCAGTCAATATTTGCAGTATGAAATTCGTGTACTTGAAGTAACCCAATATTCCAAGATTAAGAGCAATCGTTACAACAAAGATTAATGTTTTTATCGATTGCGTTTTTGCATTGAAGATAAACTTGCCCGAATAAAAATTAAAAAGTGACGAAGCAAGAAGGATGAAAAAAAATAATCCCGAAGATTTATAATAAAAAAAGATAGAGAAGAGAATTAATAAATATATTCTTGCTGCTCTACTTTTTGCAAAGAGACGATAAAAAACTAAGACGAAGAAGAAACTGAAAAGAAATAAACTAGAGCCAAACAAAAGTGGATCTCCAGGTACATACTCAAAAAGTCCCCAAAATTTTTGCCAGTCAATCGGAAAAAACATTTATCTACTCCAGATAATTTTAACAAAAAAAAAGGAACGAAAAATAATTTCATTCCTTTTAAAAAATCTTATAGGTTCAAAATATCAATTTACAATTTTAGAATCAATTAGTTTTTGTAAATCGCCAATGTTTTTAGCTTTTAGAATTTCAATTCCTTTAAATTTAATTCCAAAATCTTTTTCTACAGCAAGAATAATATTGATATGATTTAGTGAATCCCAGCCCGGCACTTGGCTAGCAACAGTTTCATCCTTAATATCAAAATCACTTAAGTTTAATTGTTCTAAAATTACTTTTTTCAATTTATCAGAAATCATTTTATTAACCCATTACTATTTATTTATAATTGTTGTAAGCATTCATCAGAGTTTGATAAACAATTTGAGCCATTCTTTTTGAACCTTCATAATTAAGATGTCCATAATCTTTGGCAGCTAAATTTGCGTTAACCCATTGAGTCATAGAATTCATTCCGCCCATTGCATCAAATTTATTCCAGTAAGCGACGCCTGTTTGTTCTGCAACTTTTTTCTGAATCTCCATCAATCGCAAAGCATTCGGATCAGTAATAAATCTTGTTCCTCTCTTAATCGCTTTGTCACCAACGCCAACAATCAAAATACTTGTTTGTGGAAATGCTTCTTTCAAATCATTAATCACTTTAGTTTTTTGATTTTCATACCAAGTCCAATTAATATTTCCTTGCGCCAACATGTTAGCACCAAATGTAAGTATAATTAATTTATAATCCATTAAACGATTAAACTGTTTTAATGTGGCAGGCGAAAAATCTCTAAAAGATATTCCAGTATTTCCTCGCCAAGGGAAGTTATCAATATAAACTCCATTGCCTCCATCCAAATTTACACCAAAGAATTGAGCTTGATTTGCTTGAGTGGCAGTAATTCTTAAATTTCTCATCTCTTGATTAGTAGCAAGAACTAATTCTTTCACATCAGCGCCAGCCACTAAATTAGCGGTCTGATCAGCTCCATTGTTCACTGAATATTTTATTTGTGATGCACGAGCATTTGTATAAAAAAGTCTTGCGTTGTTGAATGATCTCGAATTTGCATATGCTGTTCCAGCTTCATATCTAACCCAACTATTATTTGAATTTGGAATTGCAGTAAAGCCATTAAAATTTAATGTAACTCCTTGTGCTCCTCCAGTCAAAACTGACACGGTTCTCCAATCATTTGAAAAACTATGTTTGGATGAAACTCGAAAAGTAATATCTTGCGAAGTGATTGACATCCAACCAACACCATTGCCGCCAAATTGACTTTGAAACATTTGTCGAAGATCAGCAGTAACCAAATCTCCTTCATTTCCAGAATCGCTGAAGTCTGCAATTCTAACTTTTCTATTTTTCGATTGCTTAAGTGCATCAAAGAAATATTTCATGTTATCGACGTTCCCTGTTATCGGCACATTTGAATTTCCAATTTGTGAGCTGCTCGTTGGCCTACTCGTAACAAAACCATCTTTGTTTTTTTCGTACCAAGCTGAAAGTAAATTCATATCAAGTTTAGAAAATAATTGCGCATTGTTTAGTTGTATTTCCTCAGTGAGCTCAAACTCTTTTGAGGGCTTACTTTCTTTATTCATAAAGTCTTGATAGAAAAGTGAATCGGGTTTGATATCCATAAAAAGATCAACGGGCTTAATTTGATATCCAAAAATTTTAGTTTCTTCGGGAAGATTAGAAATGCCCATTAAAAAAATTATCGCAAAACCGATTACCATAAAAGCTCTACTTTTTTCATCATTAATTTTCATTGTTGTACCTTTGTTATAAAATTATTTACGCTTAAAAAATAATAATCTGAAATTTTCTATAAAAAAATATTTATTTATAATGACCTAAAATTAATAATAATTTATCAAGTTCATTAGCCCAAATTTTATAGCCTCTCCCATTTATATGTCCCCAAGAATTGGTTAGTTCCAATTTGAATGAACCATTCCTCGACATCATCGGAGTAAGATTTAAAAAAGGAATCTTATTTTTTTTACAATATTCTTCGACTACTAAATTTAATATATCAATTTCTTTATTTCGATCTTCAGCTTGCGGCCAAGAATGGATTACATGAAACGTCGATTGAACTACGACAGAAATATTTCTCTTTTTAATCAACTCTATTAATTGAACATAATTTTGAAAAATTTTTTCAACGGGAATCCAACTATAAACATCATTCAATCCGCCATTAATTATGACTACTTTTGGTTCAAGATTAAACACAAAATTTAGTCTTGCAATGTATCCTTCGATAACATCACTAACTACTCCACGAGATACAACATTTTTTCTTCCAAGAAGTTCCCCCCAATCTGCACCTTTTATATTTGAGTCACCTAACAAAACAATATCGGCTTGTTTGGTTCTGTAAACTTCAAATAAACTAAGCTCTTGAATATAATTTGGGTTATCTCTAAAAGTAGTTGAATCAATACTATTAGCAAATGAGACTGAGTAACCAAAAGTTAGAAAATTTAATATTAAAAATATAATTATCATCACTTAAAAATTTATATTAAAATAGACACACATTTTTTTCGAATTGAAATACAGAAGTTTAATTTAGAAAAAAAAATGTTAACAGAAAATTAAATTTTTCAAAAAAAAATTTTAGACAAAAAAATATCTCTGCTGAAAATAATCAACAGAGATACAAATATTTTCATAAAAAAAATTATCTCGGAAGCATTTCCTCGTCAATATTATACTCATCTAATTCTTGAGCAATGCGATGGGCTTTATTACTTTCAGTAGCAGAAAACATTAGATTTTTATCTTTCATCGTTTTATAAATCATATCATTTTCAATCAAGTAATAGAATTGATTTCTAAATTCATCCAATGACAGTTTACATGTTGCAGCAAATTTTGCTAACTCGTGTGGATCTTCAAAGTCAGCTTGACTCAATCTTAACATATATCTGCGAGCGATGTAGAAATATTCTGAAGCAGGATCAACCATTCTTACTTTTGTTTTATTCGTAACGGGATCGAGAATATCTTTAAAAAAAAGAGGAACAAAATGTCCGTTCTGAATAGAAACCATCGCACTGTTACCACCATTCAGAATGAATTGTGCAGCAGAAAAACCTAAGTCTCTTGTATATTCCATATCGAATGGAATTGGATCGGCGCAACGTAATTCATAACCGATATTTTTTGCGACGATAGTAATTTTAAGTCCAAAATCTTTTAATCTTTCTTGAACATGATATTTTAGAATTTCTCCAAAATTAATTTCAGCAATTCTGATATTGTCGTGCGCGTCTCTTTCAACGCTTATCAAAGCCTCAAGATCCTTTGAATCTAAATGCTCAACAAGTCCTTCAGCAATAATTGCAACGCCATCGCTCTTGCCATAACTAAGTCTCTTAATTATTGCTCCAACAAAAATGTCAACGATGTGTTTTAGTTTTATTGTTTTATTAGGAAACTCTTCGGGGATAACACTCATTGTAGCACCAGCAGCTTTTCCGATACCAAGTGCTAAGTGTCCGGCTTTGCGTCCCATCGTAACAACAAAATACCATCGTGAAGTTGTTTGAGCATCAACCATTAAACTCTTAACAATTTCTACTCCTAAATGTCTAGCTGTCTGAAAACCAAATGTTGGAATTCCATGTGGTAAGTCAAGATCGTTGTCAATAGTCTTAGGAACGTGAACAACTCTAATTCTGCCCGCAGCCATTTCTTCAACTTTCATTGCGCTGTAAGCAGTATCGTCACCACCAATAGTAATAAGTTTATCAACGTTTAATCTTAATAATGATGTAACTGTGTTCTCTAAATATTTTTTATCTTTAGTTGGATTCGCTCTTGATATTCCAATGAACGATCCACCTCTAAAGTGAATTCTACTGACGTTGTGAATATTTAATTCTTTTGTATGAGCGATATCGCCTTCCATAATCCATTGAAAACCATCTTTAATACCAATCACTTCGATGCCTTCAACAGCGGCTCTAATTGTTGCAGCTCCTATTACACTATTAATTCCAGGTGCTGGACCTCCGCCAACTAATATCGCTAATCTTTTAGGTGCAATCATTTGTTTCTCCAAAAAATTTTCTTTCTTTTATAATTTATAAAACCTTTAGTCATAACATTCATAACAGAATCAATTCAGTTTATAATATCGACCAAATAAATTTTCAAAAATTAATTTAATAATTTTAATTTAGCAAAACGTAACATTAATTGTTTAACATTATTTCCTTCAAACGATACGGTTGCTTTTTGATTTTCTCCAGTTCCAAATATCTGAATAACTTTTCCGAGACCGAATTTCTCGTGCATTACTCTTGTCCCAACTTTTATATTTTTCTGAAGATCGTCAAAACCTTCGAAGTCAACTTTTTCAAAATATTCGTAATAAATTTCTTTTTTCGATTTTCTACTTGTTGTTTTTCCAAGCCCGTTTGAAGGCTCAGCAAACATATCGGGATTAATCTCATCAATAAATCGTGATCTACTTTGATAAGCAACTTCGCCAAATCGATATCTTGACTTAGCGTGTGACAAATAAACTTTTTCTTTAGCTCGTGTAATTGAGACGTAGAATAATCTTCTCTCTTCTTCCAAGTGCGATCCAGTGCTGAATCTATTTGCAAGCGGAAAAATATCTTCTTCACATCCAGATACAAAAACTACAGGAAACTCAAGCCCTTTTGCACTATGAATTGTCATCATACTTACATAATTTTTTGTATCATCTTTTAAGTCTAAATCAGTTACAAGAGAAATTTCTTGCAAGTAATCTTCAACTTTTGCATTTGGAAATTGAGTATTATAATCTGTTATTCCCGAAACTAATTCTTGAATGTTCTCAAGTCTGCCAAGTGCTTCCAAATTATTTTCTTCTTTAAATAATTTTACTAACTCAAGTTCATCAACTAACGAACGAGTTAATTCACTTACAGATAATTTATCTTTGAGTCCAATATATTTTTCGATTAAAATTCTGAAATGTTTTACATTTTTTTGAATTCTTTCTTTAATATCAATCACTTCAAAAACTCTACTCATCGTATCATACAAGGATATTTCATGTCTTCTTGCGAATCCTAACATTCTTTTTATAGTAGTCATTCCAATTCCTCTTTGAGGAAAATTCATGATTCTAAGTAAGCTTTCTTCATCGTTTGGATTTGAAATAATTCTCAAGTAACAGATTAAATCTTTTACTTCTTTTCTTTTATAAAATTCAACGCCACCAACAATCATGAATGGAATTTTTTCTTTGCGAAACACATCTTCAAGAGTTCGTGATTGTGCATTGGTTCTATAAAGAATTGTGAAATCTTTTAATTGTCTTTTAGATTCTTTAATTTCTTCTCTAATGAAACGAGCCAATTTATATGCTTCATCTTTTTCATCAGTACATTTTATGAGAGTGAGTAATTCTCCCTCTTCATTATCAGTCCACAAAGTTTTTGCGATCTGATCTTTATTATTTTTTATAACGCAATCAGCAGCAGCAAGAATTGATTTAGTAGATCGATAATTTTGTTCGAGTCTAAATATTTTTGTTTTTGAAAAATCTTTTGAGAAGTTTAACATATTCGTCAAATCAGCACCACGCCAGCTGTAGATGCTCTGGGCATCATCACCTACGACACATATTTTATTCTCTTTTGGAATTAATACTTTTAATAATTCATACTGAACTTTGTTGGTATCTTGAAACTCATCAACAAGAATAAAAGAAAATCTCTTTTTATATTTTTGTAAAATTTTCGGATTTTTTTCAAACAACTCAAGTGGTTTCAAAAGCAAATCTTCAAAGTCCATCGAATTATTTTCAACTAATCTTTTCTGATACTCAACATAAATTTTATGAACTTGTTCATCATAAAATGAAGTTATCATTTTTTGTTTGAATTGTTTTGGAAGTATCAATTGATTTTTCAAGAAACTTATTCTATGTCGAACAGTTGCAGGATTCAATGTATCAGTTGCAATATTTAATTCTGAAATAATATTTGAAACTAACGAGACTGAATCTTCAGCGTCATAGATAGAAAAATTATTGCTAAAATTTAATTCTGTCGCATCAATCCTTAACATTTTTGCAAATATTGAGTGAAAGGTTCCCATCCAAAGTTGATCAGCTTTTGCTCCAATTAATTCTTTGATTCGTTCCTTCATCTCCTTTGCAGCCTTATTTGTAAAGGTTAATGCAAGTATAGAGCCAGGGTCGTAGCCATTTTCAATGAGATTAGCAATCTTAAATGTAAGAACTCTAGTTTTTCCTGAACCTGCGCCTGCCACAATAATTGATGGACCAGCATCGTATTCAACAGCTTTTCTTTGTTCTGTATTTAGTGATTTTAAGTTGAGCATAAAACCTTAATTTTTTGATTTGCAAATATAAGGAAGATTGCTCGGAGTTTAAAGGGAAGAATTAGAGAAGTGAATTAATTTATTTTATTAGGGTGAAGATGCAAAAGATTTTATTAAAAAGCAAGAAGCCCGATTTTTTTCGGGCTTCTTGTTAAAGTTTAGTTAATGTCAATGACTCTGGGCTTTATTCTTTCGTGCTTGGGAAGATTAATAATCAACTGTCCATTTTCATACTTTGCAGAAATTTTATTTTCATCAATACTGTTTGATAGCCGTAATTTTCTGTAATAATTTCCAATAATGGTTTCATTTAATACAAAAGTTTTCTTAACAAGCTCATCAATATTTACTTTACCCATAATAATCAATGCTCTGTCTTCAAATTTAATTCTGATATTTTCTCTTGCTACACCGGGCATATTTGCTACCAACACGAAATCATTTTCAGTTTCAATTATATCAACTAAAGGAGCAAATGAAACTTCTTTTTCAAAAGAGTTTTCCCAGTTCCCTTTTTGTTCATCAACTTTCATCATTAAACTATTTGCGTTCATTTATTTATCCTTTCTTTTTATTTTTTATTGTCATCCATTACTTCAAAAGAAGCATCTTGAACTTCTTTTTCATTTCCTTTTTCTTGCTCAGGATTGTTTGGAGGAGTTTGATTTGGATCAAAACCTGCTCCACCCGGCTGTTGCTGAGATGCTTGTGAATAAAGGCTTGAAGCTACTTCATTCCATACTTTGTTGACTGAATCAATGCCTGCTTTAATAGCTACGTTATTGTTTGAAGCTACTGCATCTTCAAGATTTTTAATTTCTGTTTCTAAACGAGATTTAGCATCTGCTGGAATTTTTTCTTTAAGTTCATCAATCTGTTTTTTAGTTTGGAAAATTAAACTGTCAGCTGAATTTTTAAGTTCAATCGTTTCTTTCTTTAATTTATCTTCAGCAGCATGTTCAGTTGCATCTTTTTTCATTTTTTCTACTTCATCTTTTGAGAGACCGCTTGACGAAGTGATACGAATACTTTGCTCTTTGTTAGTTGCTTTATCTTTCGCAGAGACGTGCAACATTCCATTAGCATCGATGTCAAACGCAACTTCAACTTGAGGCACTCCTCTTGGTGATGGCGGAATTCCATCTAAATGAAATCTTCCGAGTGTTCTGTTATCTGCTGCCATTGGTCGCTCGCCTTGAATCACGTTTATCTCAACCGATGGCTGATTGTCACTCGCAGTAGAAAAGACTTCACTCTTTCTTGTTGGAATTGTTGTGTTAGCAGGAATCATTACTGTCATTACACCACCAAGAGTTTCAATTCCTAATGAGAGCGGAGTTACATCGAGCAATAAAACATCTTTTACTTCGCCGGTTAAAACTGCGCCTTGAATTGCTGCGCCAATTGCAACTACTTCATCTGGATTAACTCCACGATGTGGTTCTTTTTGGAAAAGACTTTTTACGACTTCTTGAACTTTTGGAATTCTTGTTGAACCACCAACTAAAATAACTTCATTAATTTGTGATGGAGTTACACCTGCATCTTTAATAGCTTTTTCGCATGGAATTTTTGTTCTTTCAATCAGATCATCTACGAGCTGTTCAAATTTTGCACGACTCAAATTAATGTTCATATGTTTCGGACCATCTTGAGTAGCAGTAATAAAAGGCAAATTCACATCTGTTTGTGTTGATGAAGAGAGTTCGATTTTCGCTTTTTCAGAAGCTTCTTTTAATCTTTGTAAAGCCATTGCATCTTTTCTTAAATCAACGCCTTCTTGTTTCTGAAATTCATCGGCAAGAAAATCAATAATTCTTTGATCAAAATCATCTCCACCCAAATGAGTATCGCCGTTAGTCGATTTAACTTCAAACACACCTTCACCAATTTGGAGAATTGAAATGTCAAAAGTTCCACCACCAAGATCATAAACCGCAACGAGTTGTTCTTTATGTTTTTTATCGAGTCCATAAGCAAGAGCCGCTGCAGTTGGTTCATTTATAATTCTTCTAACTTTTAAGCCCGCAATTTCACCCGCATCTTTTGTAGCTTGTCTTTGTGCATCATTAAAATATGCAGGAACAGTAATCACAGCTTCAGTTACTTCGTGTCCCAAATAATCTTCAGCAGTCTTTTTCATTTTTTGTAGAGTCATTGCAGAAATTTCTGGCGGCGAATAAATTCTGTCACCACTTTTTACTCTTGCAGACCGATTGTCACCCGCAACAACTTCGTAAGGAACTTTTTTCATTTCGTCAGTAACTTCATCAACTAATCTTCCCATAAATCTTTTTATTGAAAAGATTGTGTTCTTTGGATTTGTGATTGCTTGTCTCTTTGCTGGTTGCCCAACTAATCTTTCACCTGACTTTGCAAATGCGACAACTGATGGAGTTGTTCTAGCGCCTTCCGAATTAGGAATTACTACTGGATCGTTACCTTCCATTACAGCAACGCAAGAGTTGGTTGTTCCTAAATCGATTCCAATTATTTTGTTCATTTATTTCTCCTTTAAATTTAGACGACAGATCGCTCTGTAGTCCAATAATAATTAATTAATTTCGATACTTTTTTGTTTAGAATTTTCCTGTTGAAATTTATCAAGTTGAATTCTCAATATCCCATTTTCAAACTTCGCAGAAACTTTCTCCGAGTTCACACCTTTAGGAAGAGTAAAAGATCTTTTGAACGAGCCAAATAATCTTTCTGACATAAAATAGGATTTCTCTTTTTTCTCTTCTTCTTTCTTCTTCTCACCTTCAATTGTTAAGATGTTGTCTTGCACGGTGATCTTTAAATCTTTCTTATCAACTCCAGGAATTTCAGCTTCTATCGTTAGAACATTTTTGTCCTCAGTTATATCAATCCTTGGATTTAATAGAAGATTATTTTCACTCTCTTGTCCAGCAAAATCATCAAAAATTCTTCTTATATTACCGCTGAACATATTGAGATCTTTTAATGGTTCAAAATTTATAAGTGTCATTTGCTAACTCCTTTTATTTTTTATGTAATAAATAACAATTAGCGTGCCAGCTCATTTATTTCGATTTTTAGCTGTTTCTAATTATTTGTATGACAAGAATTATTACATTTTGGCAATTGATGGTTATATTATGGCAAATAATCTGACAATTTTTCAGTGATAGGAACATGGAAGATAAAAAATTTAATATAGAAATATTTGATATAAAACTCGACACACAATTTATTGGAAGAAATTTCTATTACTACGATGAATTAGATTCGACTAATTCTTTTTTGATGGATAAAAAATTTGGTGCGAAAGAAAATGGCTGCGTAGTATTAGCTGAATTTCAAACGAGCGGTCGAGGAAGATTAGAGCGAACATGGGAAAGTCAAAAAAATCTGAATTTAACTTTTTCAATTTTGTTTACTGAACTTGAGATGATTGAAAATTCCCTGAGCATTTTAAATCTTGCTACATCATTAGTTGTGGCTCAATCAATCGAAAATTTATTCCAACTTAAAACTGATTTGAAATGGCCGAACGACATTTTAATAAAAGAAAAAAAAGTTGCAGGAATTTTACTTGAGTCATCTTCATCTGGTTCAAAGCTAAATAAATTAATTATTGGAATTGGACTGAATGTTAATCAAAGTAAATTTCTTGGGGAGTATAAAATTCCTCCGACTTCCATAAGGATAGAGTCCCGATCTATTATCGAACGTGAAAGAGTTCTTGCAGAAATACTTAACAATCATGAAGCGATGATTTATAAATTAGTCGATAACCCAAGCTCGATGCTAAATGATTGGAAAAATAAATGTAGTATGCTTGGAGAAAAAATTTGCATAGAACAGAATGGAAAATTAATCTACGGTGTTTTTGAAGATATTGATGAAGAGGGATATCTACTTTTGAGAACAAAAAAGAAAATTGAAAAAATTAATTTTGGAGACGTCTCTGTGATATGATGATTGCTGTCGATATTGGCAATTCTACTTTCAAGTTCGGTTTTATTAAAGATGGTGAATTCACTGATAAGAAAGTGATAACAAAATTAAGTTATAGTGACTTAGCGTTTTTAAAAAAAATTGACCACGAAGCAATTTACATCGCA
Source organism: Chlorobiaceae bacterium (assembly GCA_013824085.1). GTDB lineage: Bacteria > Bacteroidota > Ignavibacteria > Ignavibacteriales > Ignavibacteriaceae > PNNF01. Next base: position 60,483 of record PNNF01000006.1, read on the forward strand.
TCTGTAGTTCCAAAAAGGACGATCGAATTAACTGATATTTTGGTCAATGATTTTCAAATTATTCCTAAACTAATAACTACTAATTCCAAATTCAGTTTTTCCATTGAATATAAAAATATTAATTCACTCGGTGTAGATAGGATGTGCGGAATTGAAGGAGCATTGTTTTATCTAAATAATTTAGGAGTGGAAAATAATTTTAGTATTGTTACAATTGATGTTGGAACTGCTGTAACTATAAATTACTTAAATGATGAAAATAAATTTAGTGGCGGAATTATTTCGCCCGGTCCTTATACGATGGTCAAATCACTCAGATCTGGAACTGCTCAACTTCCTTTCGTGAAACTGGATAATTATGTTAGTATCTTAGGTCACGATACTCATAGTTCAATTGCAAGTGGAGTAATAAATTCAGTTGTTGGATTAATCGAAAGGGTCGATAAATATTTTCAGGGAAGAAAAATTAAAAACATAAAATATTTTTTAACAGGAGGGAACGCATTAGCAATTAAAGAGCATCTAAGTCTGGATTTTACACATATACCCCACTTAAATTTTTTAGGAATTTATTCTGTTTATCTGAATGAGAAACAATTAAACGGTGATTAACAAATTGTCGATAAGTCTTGTAGCACCAATCTTACAAGCAATTAGAATAAAATATTTTTTCCCTTCAATTAATTTTTCAACTACTTCAAAAGTATCTGCGTCAACAATCGACAAGTAATCCAAATTTGCTGAATCAATATTTGTAATCAGTTGTTTTGATTCTTCAATAATTTTTTTTACATCACGCTCCCCATTCTCAACCATTCCTTTTGCAAAAATTAATGTTCGATTAAGTTGAGTTGCATCGGCTCTTTCAGAACCGCTTAAATAAACGTTGCGAGAGCTCATTGCAAGTCCATCAGCTTCTCTAACAATTGGACAAACAACAATCTTTAAATCCATTTTCAAATCACTCACCATCTGTTTTATTACAGCAGCTTGTTGAGCATCCTTCTGACCAAAAAAAGCGTAGTGCGGTTTAACAGCATTAAATAAGATCGCAACCACTGTTGTAACACCTTTGAAATGAGTCTGTCTAATTTCTCCTTCAAGAAGAGATGTTATTTTTTCTACTTCAACATAAGTTTGAAAATTTTTCGGATAAATTTCTTCAGCATCAGGAAAAAATAAAATATCGCATCCATTCTTTTCAAGTAGTTCTTGATCGCGTTGAATGTTTCTCGGATATTTACTTAAATCTTCGGTTGGAGAAAATTGAGTTGGATTAACAAAAATCGAGACGATAGAAACATCCGCTTTCTCTTTTGAATATTTTAGGAGTGAAAGATGTCCATCGTGCAAGTAACCCATTGTAGGAACGAAGCCGATAATTTTTTTTTGCAGTCTATAATTTTCAACTAAAGTTTGAATTTCCTGAATGGTAGAAATGATTCTGATGTAAACCTCAACTGACTAAATTAATAAAAGTGGAAATAAAATTTTTCATCTCTTTGCGAGCAACTACTTTGTCGAGGAAGCCATGTTCCAGAACAAATTCAGAAGTTTGAAAACCTTCAGGTAAATTTTTACCAATTGTTTGTTTAATAACTCGTGGACCCGCAAAACCAATTAACGCTTTTGGTTCACCAATGTTAATATCACCGAGCATTGCGAAGCTTGCTGTAGTTCCGCCCGTAGTTGGATCGGTTAGAATTGAAATGTAAGGAATTTTTTCTTCAGCGAGTAATGTAAGTTTCACTGATGTTTTAGCGAGTTGCATCAATGACAATGCACCTTCCATCATTCTTGCTCCACCACTTGCAGAAATAATTATTAATGGAATTTTATGTTTAAGAGATTTGTCAATCAATCTTGAAATTTTTTCACCAACAACAGAGCCCATACTTCCGCCAATGAAACTAAAATCCATACATCCGAAAGCTACTTCAATTCCGTTAATTTTGCCAACGCCGGTTTTAATCGCATCATTCAATTGAGTTTTTTTTATCGTTTCATCAATTCGTTGCGAATATTTTTTTGAATCGATAAAAAGTAAAGGATCACCTGAACGAATTTTTTTATTTATTTCTGTGAAAGAATTTTCATCGAGCAAAAGTTTAATATATTCTTGGCTTCCGATTCTGAAATGATGTTCACATTTTACGCAACTCCAAAAATTATTTTCGAGTTGTTTTTTATGTAATATTTCACTACAGCTCGGACATTTTTCCCAAAGTCCATCAGGTAAATCTGATTTTTCGGAATTAGGATGAATATTTTGTTTTGAACGTTTGAACCAAGCCATAGTTAGTTCTCTCTCTTCAGTACTTCAACAAAAATTGTTAATACTTTTATCGGTTCTTTGGGATCATTTGATGAGACGGAAATATTTCTACTCATTTTTCCAAGGCGTCCTTTAGAATCGAAAATTACTTTTAATTTTCCAGTTTCACCTTTTTGCAAAATCTTTTTCGATACTTCTGAAACTGTGCAACCACAAGTTGTTTTAACGTCTTTAATTTCTAATGTCTTGTCTCCAGTATTTTCATAAGCGAAAAAATTTTCGACAACATCACCTTCTCTGATTTTTCCTAAGTCAAGTTGCATTTTAGGGAAAGTTAATTCAGCTTCAGTTGGTGCGGGTTTTTCAATTTGAACTGAAGGATCAACCACTTCGCCTTTTAATGTCAGTCTAAACATTGGTGTCTCTTTGTCATTTGAAGCAATAGTGATGTATCTAAGCTGTGCGCCAATTCTACCAACTGAGTTAAACTCGGCTTTTAATTTTGTTGACTCTCCCGGAGCGAGATTTCTTTTTTCTGGTTCAGCAACTGTGCATCCACAAGAAGTCATGATGCGTTGAAGGATAAGCGTATCTTGTCCAATGTTTGCAATTATGAAGTAACGATTGATGACCTCACCTTGTTTAATTGTACCGAAATCTTGGGTGGAATTCATCGAATGAATTTTCGGTCCTACGACTTGAGTAAATGATAAAGTTGTCAGTAATAAAATAATAGAGAGAAGTTTCATTTTTTTTCTTTGCTCCTAATTATAAATTCTTTTAAGTAATTTGGTTCAATAAAATCGATTTCGTTTACTAAGTTTTTCGCACCACGTTCTGCGCTCCATTTTGCCACGAAGAAAGAAGATGGAGCAAAATATTTTTTTCTACTTTTGTAATCATAATCAAATTCTGCAAATAATTCATCACCTTCCAAATGTTCCAACAGATTCTGTTTATTTATGATATCGATTTCTTTTACGACTACATAATTGTCAGCTAATTTTTTGAATTTTTGAAAATAAATTTCTTCATTATTTACTTTAGTTGCAACGGCAAAATGATCTCCGTCTTTTTTGAACGAAGCGATTTGTAATGCCGCCGCTTCAAAAGTTGGTACCATTGAAACTTGCAACGAATTTGCAAATGCAATCGATTTTACAGCCGATAATCCTATTCTTAAACCCGTAAAACTTCCAGGTCCTTCTGAAAAAGCTAAGTATGATAGGTCTCGCAATTCGGTATCACAATTTTTTAAAACATTATCTATCAGACTTAAAATAATTTTTGAATGCGAATATTTATTAAGATGATTCACTTCAGAATATTTTTCATCATTAAAATAGAGACACACACTACAAATTTTGTTTGATGTTTCTATTGCAAGTATTGGTTTATTATTGTCAGCCATTATTCTTACATTTATTTTCATAACACTTCAAAATGAAGTTAATAAAATTATTCTCTTCAACAATAATTAATTTTAAAATAATTCATTTAAGATTATCAATTGAAATTTCTCTCGAGTTGTCATCATTCAATTTTATCGTAACAAGAAATCTTTTTTTGGGAAGTAGCTCTTCAAAAAGTTCTGCCCATTCAATAAAGATAATAGCGTCAGAGTCATTGAGATAATCTTCAAATCCAATATCAATAATTTCGAGATTTTTTTTAATTCGATAAAAATCGAAGTGATAAATTTTTTTTTGGAAATTATATTCATTCACTATAGCAAATGTAGGGCTACTTACAGAATCATAACCTAACGAGGAACAAATTTTTTTCACAAAAAAAGTTTTTCCAGCACCTAACGATCCATTCAAGCAGACAAGGTCTGACGGAGCTAATATTTTTGAAAAGTCCGCAGCAATTTTTTCTGTTTCACTTTCAGAAAAAATAATTTTGCGAAAAGGAAATTCCATTACCTCGGTTCCATTGTAATTACAGGTAGAATTATTTCTTCCATAGAAATTCCACCATGCTGAAATGTATCTTTGTAATAAGTGAGATATTTATTGTAATCAGTTGGATAGACAAAATAATAATCTTCTTTAGCTATGATGTAATTAATTACAACAGATCTTTTCGGTAATTTATATTCAGATGGATCTTTAATAAAAATTGCATGCTTCTCATCGACTTTTAAATTCCGTCCATACTTAAATCTCAAGTTAGTAGAAGTTTCTTTATCGCCTAAAACTTTTGCACCACGCATACATCTAACGCTGCCGTGATCAGTGGTGATAACTACGCGAGCATTTTTTAATGATGCGATTGTCTTGAATGTTGCGAGCAAAGATGAATGAGCAAACCAACTGTTTGTTAAAGAACGATAAGCGGTTTCATCAGGAGCAATCTCTTTTAGCAATTCTGAATCAGAGCGACCGTGAGCAATCATATCAAGGAAATTAACAACTACAGCAGTCAAATTATTATTCTGATATGAGTGAATATTTTGTTCGAAATTTCTACCAACATCGGGGTCAATAATCTTAATATATTTTAAATCATTTTTCATTTTAACACGTCTTCTATCGAGATAAAGTTTCAGAAGATCTTTTTCATATTTATTCATGCTTCTTTCATCTTCATCATTTCCTTGCCAAAGGTCAGGATAATATTTTTCAATTTCATTCGGATACAAACCAGAGAAGAGAGAATTTCTTGCATATGCTGTAGCAGTTGGTAGTATTGAGAAATAATAATCTTTTGAAATTTTAAAATCATCGATCAATAATTTTTCCATCATTAACCATTGGTCAAGCCGCAAACAATCCAACACGAAAAAAAATGTAGTTACCTCAGAATTTTTTACGAGAGGCAAAATATATTTATCAAGAATATCGATTGAAAGAGTTGGCTTATCAGCTTTTCCATTCACCCATTTTACATAATTTTTTTCGATGTACTTTGAAAATTCTTTATTGCATTCTCTTTTTTGTTCAGCGAGTGTAAGCTTAAGATTAGTGTCTGGATTATAACTAAGCTCAATATCCCAATTTGCAAGTTTTAAATATATTTCAGTCCAATCTTCAAAGTTCAAACTATCTTGTAATAAAAAAGAGATCTGATTAAAATCTTGTAAATAATCTTTAGCTGCAGCTTGATTAGAAATTTTTTTTCCTTCAAGAATTTTTTTACAGACTAAAAATATTTGGGATGGATTTACCGGCTTAGTGAGATAATCAGTAATTTTATCTCCTATGGCTTCTTCCATCAAAGATTCGGCTTCATTCTTCGTAACCATAACGACAGGAATGTTGGGATTGATTTCTTGAATTTTACTTAATGTCTCAAGTCCACCAGTTCCGGGCATCATCTCATCGAGGAAAATTAGATCTATTTCATTTTCTGTAACAGTATCAATTGCATCATCGCTATTAGTAACAGTTAAAACGTCATAACCTTTTTCAGTTAGAAAAATAACATGCGAGCGTAGGAGTTCAATTTCATCGTCAACCCAGAGAATTTTTTTCTTCTTCATTTATTTCCTAATCCTTTATTTTTTACCTAACAAACTTAAAGAGAAATATTTTTTATAAATGGTAAAAATTTTAGACTGCCTTAAATCAAGTTTCATTCTGTTTTGGGACATTAGGGACAGCAATTGATTTCTGTTGATTCAATTTTATGTTGGTGATTCGTGCCGTTAGTATCCTGAATTATTTCATGATTTATTTCAGTAGAAAATTTTGGACTGATAAGCGGAATGCCAAGATTCAGACCTCTAAGAATAAATAGCAGAGCAACTATGAAAGAAAAAATTGGAAGTATTTTTCTGACAGAAATTTGAAAATTTTTCTTTGTGAAAGATGGAGCGAGTGAAAAAATGAACATCGCAGGAATAGTTCCTAAACCGAACATAAACATAAATAGAGCACTGTTCAAAACGCTACCAACAGCTATTGCACCCGCTATTCCAATATAGACAAAGCCACAAGGTAAAAAACCATTTACTACACCAATAAAAAAAAGTGAAGTATTAGAACTGCTTTGAAATAATTTTTTCAATTTCTCTTTTATAAAATTTCCAAACAAATTGGAAAAGAGCGAAGCAATTTTAGTTTTATAATTTATTGGAAGAAACAGATAAATTAATATTGAGACCCCAAAAAATATTGATGCGACTTGTTGAAATCCAAATATTTTTATTCCACTTCCGAGCAGACCAAATACAACTCCAAACATCGCATAAGTTAAAGTGCGTCCAAGATTATATAAAATTCTGCCAATGATTAACTCTGAATTTGAGTTAGAATTTTTTGGTAATGCTAATGCGATAGGTCCACACATCCCGATACAATGTAAGCTGCCTGTGAGACCAATTAAAAAGCCCGCAAAAATTTCCATCTAATTGATAAAAATTGTTTTTGAATCAGAAAATAGTTTTGCTTCGGATTTCCATTGAATATTTATTTTCCAAAGCCCACGAATAAATTTGTCTGCAGAAATTTCTTGAATGCCATACTCATTAGGAATTAAGCTTAGTCGAAAATCTTTTTTAGAATCAGAAGGACGATAGAAATAAATTTCTCCCTCAATATTTTTGCCTACAAATTCTTGTGGAATCTGAATTTTAACAAATGAATTTACAACATCAATTTTTATCTGTTCAGTGAGTGCTTGTGAATTTCTTTGTTTCTGCAGTTCAGCTTCGTGCAACAAATCTTTTTCATAATAATCTTGTGTTACTAATTCAACGTTCTGATTGAATGCGAAATAAATTATTATGAAATTAAAAATTAAAAAAAGTATAATAAAAAGAGTTATACCTTTTCCCCAACCGAATTTATTTTTCATTCTTTCCACTTCCAATTTTTGATAAAAATGCTGTCTTTACTGTTTTAACTTCTTTGCCACCAATGATGATTCCAATCTCGATTGGTGTATTGACTTTAGTGATTTGAGACTTGTTAAATATAATCATAAATCTACCTTCAAATTTTTCTTGTTCATCTAAATTCAAATCATCACCAATAATATTCAGCTCGCCTTCAATATTCTTCAGTGTCAATTTAACTTGAACACTATCGAACGTATTGTTAACAATATTTACATTGTATAGATTGCTGATTCTATCGTTTGGTTGATCTTGATAGAGCATTCCCGGAATTCTTAAAATTTTTATATCAACATCAGTTCTAATCGTTAATAAATAGCCAAAGATGGCGAGTAACAAAGTCAAAATCAAAGTATAAATTGCAATTCGAGTAGTGAACTTGAAGCGTATTTTATCCTGAATATTTTTTAAGGAAGCATATCGAATCAATCCACGAGAGAAACCCACTTTGTCCATAACCTCATCGCAAGCATCTATACAAGCCGTGCAATTGATGCACTCGAGTTGAATTCCATTTTTTATATCGATTCCAGTTGGACAGACATCATAACAAAGACCACACTCAATGCAATCTCCCGAAGTTCTAATTTCATCTTTCTTAATTTTTCCACGTGGCTCTCCTCTTACATAATCGTAAGCAACTACAATCGAATTTTGATCAAGCAAAACTCCTTGCAATCTTCCGTAAGGACAAACAATGGTGCAAGCTTGTTCTCTGAAGCGAGCAAAAACTGCATAAAAAATAAGCGAAAAAAAAACTACTCCGAGGAAAGCTGAAAAATTTAGATTCGGTGATTGTGTAACAACGAGTAGCGTTTCATCTATCCCAATTAGGTAAGCCATTAATAAATTACCAATTAGGAATGAGAGTGTTAAGAAGATAAGATGTTTAGAAAATTTTTTGACGAACTTTTCGCCATTCATTTTTTGAGCATCAAGTGCACGCTGTTTTGAAGCATCTCCTTCTATCCAATACTCGATTTTGCGAAATACCATCTCCATAAAAATTGTTTGCGGACAAATCCATCCACAAAAAATTCTTCCATAGACTGCAGTAAAAAGAATAACAAAAACAATTAGTGCGATAAATCCTAAGACGAAAATAAAAAAATCGTGCGGACCAAAAACTAAACCGAATAAAATAAATTTTCTTTCAAAAAAATTGAAGAGGAAAAAACTATTTCCGTTTACTTTTATGAATGGAGTAATGAATAATATTGCGAGTAAAATTATTGCAACAACAATTCTTGCTCTATGAAATCTGCCCTTTGGTTTTTTAGGATAAACCCAAAGCCGATTTCCTTCTTCACTTACTGTCGATATTTTATCTCTGAAAGAATTTTCATTCTCGTTATTCAAAACTTAACTCCAAAAATCATTCATCACTAAAGCTTCACATTTAGCGTATCAGTTTTCACAACAAATTTTTCACCTTGCGGTGCTTTTGCATTTGGCGGATTTGTTCCTGCAATACTTAGAACAAAGCTACTAACTTCTTGAATTTCACTCGCAGATAATTGTTGCTTCCAGCTTGTCATTCCTTTTTCAGGAACGCCATTTGTAATAACTCTGAAGACATTTTTTATATCGCCACCGTGAATCCAATACTCGTCAGTTAAGTTTGGACCAACAGTTCCTTCACCTGCTCTGCCATGACAAGCAGCACAATTTTTCAAATAATTTTCTTTACCAAGTGAAAGTGCAACTGCGTCAGATAATTTAGTAACATTGGTTTCATCAATCATTATTCTGCCAGCGAAATATTCTGCTTTCTGAATTGCAGCTAATTCCATCTCCATCGCATACTCTTCTGAACTTGAAGGACCATTGAAGACGTGATAATAGCCAAAGTAGAAAAAGCTCCAAATTATTGTGATATAAAAAAGATACTTCCACCAAGGCGGTAAATTATTATCAAGCTCAGAGATTCCATCATATTGATGCTTCATCAAAATTTCTTCTTCTTTATCTACTGGTTTCGCATCACCGAGCTTGACGAGAGCCCATCTCCAATAGTATTTGAAGTTGATTGAACCTTCACCTTCTTTTTTATGCTCCATTATCAAAAAGAGAAATAGAGATACGACCACTATAAGAAAGAGAACGAGGAAAGCGCTCTCAGAATATTTATTGAGATCGAAAGTTTCTGCTGCAGAAGTGAAATTTGTAAAAGCAAAAACAAAAACTAGAATCAAAAATAGATTTGATTTAAAATTTTTAAATAAAGATTTTATATTTCTTAAAATCATTTTGTCTCCTCAAATTTTATTTTTATGTGAGTCTTCTTCAAGTGGAAGATTACTCATCTTTTCTAAATGATTTTTATCGAGTCTTAAAGCTTTTATTAAAACTCCAATATAGATAGTGAAGAAAATAAAAAATCCAGCTATTGCCAAAAATTCTATTCCTTCAATATTTCCTAAAATGTTTCTTATCATTGTTTACCAAATTTTTATTGTTGTCTAACTTTAATATCAGTTCCTAATCTTTGTAAATAAGCGATTAGTGCAATCAGCTCTTTATCACTATCTGCAGGAACTCCAGCGTTAATTAAATCTTGTGCAATTGCTTCTGCTTGTTTTCTTAAATCGTCGTTAGCTATTTTTTCATATCCTTCGGGATAAGGAACACCAACAGCGCGGAGTGCATTTATCTTCGCCTCAGTTGTGGAGATATTTAAAACATCCTCAGCTAACCAAGGATACGCAGGCATTAATGAGCCCGGCGAGGTTGATGTAGGATCAATCATATGCAAATAGTGCCAGAGGTTCGGATATTTTCCGCCGATACGTTGTAAGTCTGGACCTGTTCTTTTGGAGCCCCACAAAAATGGATGATCATAAACATATTCTCCCGCTTTTGAATATTCTCCATAGCGTTCAGTTTCAGATCTAAATGGTCTAATCATTTGTGAGTGACAAGTGTTGCAACCTTCTCGAATGTAAATATCTCTTCCATGAATTTCGAGAGGAGTGTAAGGTCTAACGGAAGCGATTGTAGGAATGTTACTCTTGATTAAAAATGTTGGAACGATTTCAATAATGCCACCAATTAAGACCGCAATTGTAGTTAGAATAGTAAATTGAATCGGACGACTTTCTAACCAACGATGTTTTTTTGCTTTATTGAATTGATCAGGTTTTCTTTCCAATGCAGGTGCTTGAACTTCTTCATCATTCAAGAACGAGCCTTGTTTAGCGGTCTTAAATAAATTATACATCATAACAATAACACCAGTTAGATATAAGACTCCGCCGATAGATCTTATAACATACATTGGCACAATCTGAAGAACTGTTTCAAGGAAATTTGGATATTGCAAAAGTCCATCAGCAGTAAATTCTTTCCACATTAATGTTTGAACCAAAGCAGCCCAATACATTGAAGCGACATAAAAAACTATACCAAGAAATCCGATCCAGAAATGGAAGTTCGCCAATTTTTTTGAATAGAGTTGCGTGTGCCAAAGTTTAGGAACAATCCAATAGAGAACTGCAAAAGTTAAAAATCCATTCCAACCAAGTGCACCAACGTGTGCGTGCGCTATAATCCAATCAGTAAAGTGCATCAACGCATTTACATCTTTTAGAGAAAGGACTGGACCTTCAAACGTTGCCATTCCGTAAGCTGTAATTGCAACTACAAAAAATTTCAGAACTACATCTTCACGAACTTTATCCCAAGCGCCACGCAGAGTGAGAAGCCCATTTATCATACCTCCCCAAGATGGAGCAATTAACATAATTGAAAAGACAGTTCCCAAAGATTGAACCCAATCAGGAATTGCAGTATAAAGTAGATGATGAGGACCTGCCCAGATGTAAATAAAAATCAATGCCCAAAAATGGATAATCGAAAGTCGATAAGAATAAACGGGACGATTAGCAGCTTTTGGTAAGAAGTAATACATCATTCCTAAATATGGAGTTGTTAGGAAGAATGCTACTGCGTTGTGACCATACCACCATTGAACAAGAGCATCTTGGACACCCGCATAAACAGGATAACTTTTAAATAACGAAACTGGAACTGCAATTGAGTTTACAATATGAAGTATTGCTACGGTTACAACTGTTGCGATGTAAAACCAGATTGCAACATACATATGTTTTTCGCGTCGCTTAATAATTGTTCCGAACATATTCCAACCAAAAATAACCCAAACAACTGCAACAAGAATATCGATTGGCCATTCAAGCTCTGCATATTCTTTGCCTGTAGTCATTCCAGAAATAAAAGTTACAGCTGCCAAAACAATAATAAGTTGCCAGCCCCAGAAATGTAATTTACTCAATACATCATTATACATTCGCGCTTTACATAATCTTTGTAGCGAATAATAAATTCCCATGAAAATTCCATTACCAACAAAAGCAAATATTACGGCGTTTGTGTGCAATGGTCTTAGTCTTCCATAGGTAGTGTAAGGCAAGCCTAAATTAAGTGCAGGAATGTAGAGTTGAAGAGCGATGATTATCCCAACCAGCATTCCAACCGCACCCCAAATTGCAGTGGCAATTGTAAAATATTTTACAATCTTATTATCGTAACTGAAAGTATCCATCTGCATTTATTTTACTCCAATTATTTTTTATATAATATTTATTTATTAAAATCAATCATTGTGTTTTTCGTTCACTTTTTTTTCGGGAGCTTTGTCTGGTTTTATATCGTCAAATAGAATTCTTACAGATGGAGTATATTTATCTTCCAACTGTCCAGATTTAACGCTCCACAAAAATGCAATTAAAAATCCAATTGCGAGCATCAAACTAAATCCGATTAAAACTACAATTACACTCAATTTAAAAGTCCTTTTATCTTTGCAAAAACTGTTGTAGATAAAGACGCAAATGCAATTACAGTAACTGAGCTTATAGGCATTATTATTGCAGCAAAAAGAGGTGATAGTTCTCCTTGCACTGCAACATAAAGTCCAACGACATTATAAAGAAACGAAATAATAAAACTTGTGATAATTAATTTAACTGATATCTTCGAGAAGTCTAAGAGCTTGTTGAGATTATATAACGATTTTGCTTCAAGGATTGCATCACTTGCAGGCGAAAAATTAGAAATTTCTTCCGAGATTGAAATACCAACATCACTTTGTTTTAATGCTCCTGAATCGTTTAGTCCATCTCCAATCATTAAAACTTTTTTGTTCTGTAATTTTATTTTTTTTATGAACTCGAGTTTATCAAACGGAGTTTGATTAAACATCAACTCAGATTTATCACCAAATATTTTTTTGAGATTTTCATACTCACTTTTATTGTCGCCCGACAGAAGATAAAGTTGATATTTTTTTGACAAATCATTAATTAAATCATTTATACCTTTGCGATAATAATTGTTTAATTTGAAATATCCTTTTTGAATTCCGTTAATCGATAAATAAACTTTTATTTCGTTCAGATTTATCTCTTTGCTTGAGTCATCATTCTTAACTTTGTTTACTATGCTCGAACCATTACTTGAATTCACAAAATCAATTGAACCAATTTTTACATGCGAATCAAAAATATTTCCTGAGATTCCCAAGCCTGCAATTTCAGAATAATCTTCTACGTTAAAATTAGAATTTAAATTTAAGTAATTAAAAATTTTCTTACTCAATGGATGTGTCGAATTTTTTACTAATGATGAGGCAATTTTTTTTTCATCTTCTTTTAATTCCTCACCGATGAACTCAATGAACGATTTATCAATTTCTGTTATTGTTCCAGTTTTATCAAAAACTATTGTATCAATTTTTGCAAGACTTTCAATCGTCAAAGTATTTTTTACAAACAAAGAATTGCGTCCTAAAATTCGCATCGCATTGCTCAATGTAAATGGAGTTGACATTGCAAGGGCGCAGGGACACGCAATAATCAAGACTGCAGTAAAGACTGGGACTGCTTTTGCAGGATTTACAAAAAGCCAGTAGATGGATGCAGCAAAAGCAATGAACAAAATAATTATTGTAAAATATTTACTGATGTGATTAACAAGCGAAACTAATTGTCTATCTACATTATCTTTAAAAATTGAATTGTTCCAAAGTTGAGATAAATAACTTTGCGAAACTTCTTTGGTAATTTCTAATTCAATTATACTTCCCACTTGTCTGCCACCAGCGTAAACAATTTCACCTAATTTTTTATGAACGGGAATTGCTTCTCCTGTTACGAAACTGTAATCGATATTAGCATCACCAGTGAGTAAAAAAGAATCGGCGGGAATTAACTCATTATTCCTGACAACAATCTTATCGCCAATGTTAAGATTTGCCAACGGAATATTTTTTTCGATGTTATTTTTTTTTGTTGTTACAGAAATCGGGAAATATGATTTATAATTTCTTTCAAAGTTTAATACTTCATAACTTTTATTTAAGAAGAGTCTGCCGATGAGCAACAAGAATATTAAGCCCGCAAATGAATCCATGTAGCCGGGATTGTAATGATAAAAAATATCATAGACACTTCTAAAAAATAGAGCGACAATCCCAAGCGAAAGTGGAACGTCCAAATTTATTACTCTACTTTTTAATCCATAATAAGCTGACTTTAGAAAATCTGAACTACAATAAAAAAAGACGGGAAGCGAAAGAAAAAAAATAATGAAACTGAAGAATTTTTTCAACTCTATACTTGAGTCATCAATTGCTAAATACTCAGGAAAAGTGAGTAGCATTATATTACCGAAAGCAAAGCCTGCAATTCCAATTTTAGAATAGAGTGTTTTGTTTTGTGATGCTTGGAATTTTTTATCAGCATCATCTAATTTTAATTTTGGTTCATATCCAATTGATGCTAAAGTTTCGACAACTTTTCTTAGAGTAATTGAATTATTCAGGAAAGTTACTGTTAGATTTTTTTGCAAATAATTTACTTGCGATCTCACAATTGAAGAATTAATTTTAAATAAATTTTCGAGCAGCCAAATACAAGAGCTACAATGCATCGAAGGAATGAAGAAGGTGATTTTGGATATTTGTGAATCCTTAAAATCAATTAATTGGGACTGAAGTTTTTCATCTTCTAAAAATTCAAATTTATTTTTTGCAAATATTCCACTCTGTTTTATTCCGGGTTTTTCATTTAGCGAATAATAATCACAAAGATTTTTTTCGTTCAGAATTTCGTAAACAAGTTTACAACCTTCACAACAGAAATATTTTTCTTCAATCGATATCGATAAGTGTTCACAGTCATCGCCACAGTGATAACATTGCGTAATTACTTGAGTAACAGTTTCCTGCATTAATTTTTTTTATAAATTTAAGAATGAATTTTATGTTGAAGCAAACAATTTATTTTTTCATTTTTCTTCTTCAACAAGATAATAAAAGTATTTTAATTAATATAAGCGAAGGGATTTTTTTGTTCTTTCGAGGAGCTATAATTAATCTAAAATCTTAAAGATATTTTGGAACTTATAGAAGCGCGGTAATAGAAATTGTAACTAAAAATTTACTTCAAGTTGACTTTATTTTCGGAACAGAAAAATAAAATTTAGAGCCAATTCCTTCTTCACTTTCTGCCCAAAGTTTTCCACCATTCAACTCAATCATCTCTTTTGACAAAATCAAACCAAGCCCGTTTCCCTCTTCTTGGTTTGTTCCAAGTGATCTTATTTTGGAGCCAACTTTGAACAATTCTGAGAGAATTTCTTTCCCCATTCCAACGCCATTATCCTCAATTTGTATTGTAATAAATTTCTCATCTACGAAGGAATTTATGATTACTCTCCCACCAATATTTGTGAATTTGATTGCGTTTGAAATTAAATTTTGAACGATTGAAAAAATCATATTCTTATCAGTTGTGATTATATTTTTTCCTTCAATGTTATTAATCAATGTTATTCTTTTATTGGTTGCATTTAGTTCAAGAAGTTCAATAACAATTTTAATCGTTTCAGTTAAATCTACTTCTTCAATAGTAAAATCAGCCGAGCCACTTTGTAGCTTAGACCACTGTAAAAGATTTTCAAGCAGCTGAAATATTTTTTTCGCAGATGTATAAATATTATTAGAAAATTTTTCTATTTCGTCAGATTCTAATTCTTTTATTTCATTTGCAAGTAAATAAGAAAAACCGAGTAACGAATCAAATGGGCTTCTTAAATCGTGAGCGAGAATTGCGAAGAATTTATCGCGCCTTTGCACAATATCTTCTAATTCTTTAGTGTATAATTTTAGTTTCTCTTGTGAAGTTTTTCTTTCATTTATATTATCAAGAATTGCGACAAATCTTACCACTTTACCTTTACTACTTCTAATCGGATATACTACCAACTCTTCCCAATAATATTCCTTCGATTTTGTTCTATTAATTACTTCACCTTTCCAAACATCTCCAGAAGTAACAGTTGTTATTATCTCTTTATATTTTTTCAAACCAATTTTATCAGATTTTAAGAATCGTGCTCGCTTACCAACAACTTCCTCTTTTTTATAACCTGTAGTCGCTGAAAAAATATGATTCACATATTCGATAATACCATCAACATTCATAATGATGACTGAGTTTGGGCTATTAGAAACTACCATCGATAATAGACGCACTTGCTCTTCCAACTCTTTTCGTTCGGACACATCGCGTAATGTTACAACAAAATATTTCGAATTCCCTACTCCATTAAGCAGCCCAACATTTATATCCATAAAACAAATTTTTCCATCACTTCGCAAAAATTCTTGTGCTTCTATGTTTGCACCATAGACATTCAGATTCTCGAGAACATGTTCGATGTGATTTTTTTGTTCCTTTGGGAAGAGTGATGAAAAATGTTTCTCGATTAGTTCTTCTCTGTCGAACCCTAATACATCTTTGATTCTTTTATTAACATTTTTTATGATGCCAGATTCAGCTAAAATCAACAACTTCACATCAAATGAATCATGAAAAATTTGCTTATAAGTATTGAGTGAAGTTTGAAGATTTTTTTTTTCAGCTTCAAGTTGGGTTATTTTATTCGTTAATTTTTCTATTTCATTCTGCATTTTATTCAATCAAATTATTTGGAACATTCCATCCTCATGTTCGAGTAATTCGTTATTTAGTTTAATCCTCATGTAAAGATAATTCAATTCTGAAACAAGTTCCTGGATTTGAAACATCGTTATGAATTGGACTAATAACAGATATTTTCCCATTATGTTTTTCTATAATGTTCTTCACTAAAGCTAGCCCAAAACCACTCCCTTCAACATTATGGTTTCTACTCCTGAAAAATTCTTCAAATATTTTTTCGGTTTCATTTCTCTTAATGCCGATTCCGCTATCCGATACTTTTATTTCAATTTCGTTTCTTATCAATGTTAGACTAATTTCGATAGTTCCATTTTCAGGAGTAAATTTTAAGGCGTTAGAAATTAAGTTAGAGAAAGCCAATTTTAAGAGAGTTAAATCACCGAACACAATTAATTTTTGTTTAGTTGATTTGAATTTAATATTTATATTTTTTTTCTCAGCAATTTCTTTGTAAGAAATTAATAATTCAGAAAAAAGAATATTCAAATCTACTTCACTTTTTTGCATATCTGTTTCAAGCTTTACTTTTGCAATATGTAAAATGCTGTTTATTAAACTTATTGCCTCTGTTAGTCGATGTTGAGTTTTATCAAGAATTTTTTGTGTAACATCATCCACGCTCACAGATATTTTGCTGAGTATCAATCCGATTAGTGACGATGCAGCTGCAATTGGGGTTTTCAATTCGTGAACAACTCCCATGATATATTTTTGTTTCGATGCTTCTGCATTTTTTATCTCATCGAGAGCTAATTTTAATTTTTTTTCTCTTGCGTAAAGTTCACTTGAAATTTTCTTTACTAAAAAAATTGTTATCGCTACAGTAGCAGTAAAAGTAGCAAGATGGATGAATAAATTTTTTGCTTGATTATAAATAACATTATTATTCAACCCAATAATTTCTTGATGTGGAATAATTAAATAATATTCTAAAACCGAAAGAAAAATGAATGAAAAAACAAAAACTAGAGTCATTGGAATAATTATCAAACTTGGGAGAATTATACTTCCGATTATTACATGGAAAATAAAAAAGAATAGAAGCGGCGACTCAACTCCACCCGTAAAATAAATTAATGAACTGAGACAAAATAGATCACTAATAATTTGGAATGATGAGAGGAGTAACGGATTATTTTTTTTAACTGAAAAATTTATTAATCGATAGAGATAAATATTGTAGCTTAATACAATTACTATAATGATAATGATTGCAATAAACTGTAAAGAACTTAACTCAACGATACCTGATAATTTAATTGTCCCCAACAAAACAAATAGAAACACAACGGCTAAGAATCTTAAATTCACGAACCATTTATTAAACTCAATTATTGATTTCCAATAATCATCATACTCAAGAACAGAGCGTGTTGTAAAATTAAAATTCACTTCTATTATTTATCTGTTATTATTTGTTTTGCTAAATTTATTTGTTCACAAAAGTTTTATCAATTGTTGCACATAAAACAAAGTAAGTATTAAGCCAATGAACATTGTTCTAATCATCTTTTCAAAAATAGATTCCTAATCAAAAAATATTTATTAACAATAAAATTATTTTTTGCGCTTAATAAAGTCGTTCATCAACAGTAAAATTTGAGACTTCTGAATTGTCACTTGAGCAATCACTCTGAGTCGAGACAATTCATTTAGCCCAACATTAGGAAAAAAATAATTCAGAAGTCTCAATAAATTATTTAAGCAATATATTTTCCTCTTTTTGTGTAGGTAGTGTGCAAAAGTTTATGAGCTTTATGTCCACAAGGACCATCAGTAAAATACTCCTCATAAATTTTTACCACGTTCGGATTTTCGTGCGACTTTCGGAGCGGTAATCCTTCATCTTCTGCATAAATTGCTTTTGCTCTTGCTTTTCGGATTTCAAGATTTGTTGGAATTGGTTGTCCTCCGCCACCAAGACATCCGCCAGTACAAGCCATGAACTCAATGAAATGGCACTCACTAAATTTTCCACCATTACGAATATCGTTCATCACTTTTTTCGCATTGGCAGTTCCGTGAGTAACAGCAACTTTTAGTGTAACACCTTTTAGCCAATCCCAATTAGGGACTAGATGTTGTAATATTTTTGGCACAGGACCAACTTTTGAAATTGGAAGTTCAGCATATTTTACTTCTTCAAATCCTCTAACTGGAAGCACATTCATGTTATCAAAAATGCTTTCGATTTTTTCGCCTGTAACAATTTCAACAACTGTTCTTAGCGCAGCTTCCATCACTCCACCAGTCGCACCAAAAATTAATCCTGCACCTGAAGCTTCACCAAATGGATCATCAAAGTTTGACTTTGGCATTTCGGGTAATTTTATTCCCGCTTCTTTAATCATCTTTCCTAATTCACGAGTTGTTAAACCATAATCAACATCTTTAAATCCGGAGTCATACATTTCAGGACGATTGCATTCAAATTTTTTAGCTGAACATGGCATAAGAGCAACAGTAACAATATCCTTCGGATCAATTCCCGCTTTTTGTGCATAATATGTTTTTATAACAGCACCAAACATTTGTTGAGGCGATTTTGCGCTGCTCAAATATCCGATATACTCAGGATAAAAATGTTCAAGATATTTTACCCAACCCGGTGAGCAAGATGTAAATTGAGGCAGATAAACAGGTTCTTTTGTTACCAATGCTTTGTAGAGTCTTTGAATTAATTCAGTTCCCTCTTCCATAATCGTTAAATCTGCAGTAAAGTTTGTATCAAAAACTTTATCGAATCCGATTCGCTTCAATGCTGTATTTAATTCTAATGTTAGAGAATGTCCAGCTGGTAAACCAAATACTTCCCCGATTGCAGCTCTGGGCGAAGGTGCAGTTTGAATCACTACATGCTTTTTAGGATCATCAATAGAATTCCAAATTTCATCAGATGGATCATTTGCTCTTAATGCACTTGTTGGACATCGATTAATACATTGTCCGCATTTGATACAAATAACTTCCGACAATGGTTTGTCTAAAAATGTTCCGATGTAAGTTTCTGCACCGCGATTAATACTTTCCAGTACTCCAACTTCCTGCATATCAATACAAGTTCTTACGCACCTCTTGCACAAAACACATTTGTTCATATCACGAACAACTGAGTAAGAAGAATTATCAATTTCATATTTTGGTTTTTGAATATGACCAAAAGAAAATTCGTCAACTCCATATTCTTTTGCGAGAGTTTGTAATTCGCAATTTTCATTTCTGAAACAAGTATAACATTCGCCATAATGTTCACTCAAGAGTAAATCAATTACGTGTCTTCTTGCTTTTCTAACTTTAGGTGAAGTAGTGAAAATTTTTATTGCTGAAGTAATTGGAAACGCACAAGAAGCTTGAAGAGTTTTAAATCCTTCTACTTCAACAACGCAAACTCTACAAACTCCAGCAACACAAAGATCAGGATGATGGCATAAAGTCGGAATGTGGACTAAGTTTTGATGACACGCTTCAAGTATTGTTGTACCAAAAGGAACGCTTACACTTTTTTCATTTATTTGAATTGTTAAACTTCCACCAATCTTTGATGGGTCTTGTGGTTTTTCAATAACTTGACCAGTTTGACTTACTGGAGCTCTACCTGAATTTTTAGTTCCCATTTTTACCTCCTCTTACGCCATTAAAAATTTCTTCAGAAAAATTTTCTAATATTGAGATGAATGCATTAGAACTTGATTGTCCTAATCCACACTTAGATGCAACTTGCATAGTCTTTCCTAAATCTTTGAGTTTGCTGATATAAGAAAATTTGTAATCTCCATTTTCTATCATCTCTACTCCTTCCAAAAGCTTCATGTTTCCTGCTCTGCAAGGTGTGCACTGACCGCAAGATTCCTCAACAAAAAATTCCATAAAGTTTTTTAAAACGTGCAACATATTTCTTGATTCATTAAAGATCATTATTGAACCACCTGTTGCAGCATCTTCAAAAGAGAGTTTTCTTTTAAATTGTGATTTCGGAATACAGATTCCACTTGCTCCACCAACTTGTATTGCTTTAGTATTTTGAGCACCAACAATTTTTAGTAATTCTTCTAAAGAAGTTCCAAAAGGTAATTCATAAACTCCGGGTGATTCACAATCGCCTGAAACAGAGAACAACTTTGACCCAGATGACTTATCAGTTCCTAATTTTTTAAACCACTCGCCACCTTTGGTTACGATGTGAGCAATTGAAGCAAGAGTTTCAACATTATTTACTACTGTTGGTTTTCCCAAGAAGCCACTGTTCACGGGATATGGAGGTCTGTTTCGTGCTTCACCGCGATTTCCTTCAAGCGATTCTATCAATGCAGTTTCTTCTCCACAAATGTAAGCTCCAGAACCAAGTTTTATTTGAATGTCGAAAGAGAAATTTGTGTTTCCTAAAATATTATTTCCGAGCAAATTATCTTTTCTCATTTGATCGAGATAATCTAAAAGTGATTTTAACATATATTCATATTCGCCACGAAGATAAACGATTCCTATTGTTGCACCAATCGTGAAGCCACCAACAATCATAGCATCAAAGACAAGCTCAGGATATTCAAGCAGAAGAACTCTATCTTTAAATGTTCCGGGCTCACCTTCATCAGCGTTGCAGATAAGATATTTTGCATCTGATTTTGAAGCAGCAGCGAGCATCCATTTTGTAGCTGTGGGGAATCCGGCTCCGCCTCTTCCTTTTAAGCCCGAAGTTTTTATTTCAAATAGAATATCTTCGCGTGACATTTTAGAAAGAATTCTAACTGCGTCGCCACGAGTATAATCTGAAAATAAAACAGCACCTTCTCTTTTTGATTTTATTTTTTCCATTATTGCCTCACTTCAATTCGCTTAATATTTGGACAGCTTTTTCAGCAGTCATTTTGGGAAAAACTTTTTCATTCACGAGTAACGCAGGTCCTTGATCACAAAGCCCTAAACAGCTCACATACTCGAGAGAAACTTTTTTATCTTTAGTAGTTTCACCGAATGAAATTCCTAATTCTCTTTCGATTGCATTTGAAACAGATTCTTTATTTTGCATTTCGCAAGAGATTGTTTTACAAAGACGAATAATATTTCGTCCTTTTGCTTGAGTATTTAGGAATGAGTAAAATGTAACTAAGCTGTAAACTTCTACGGGATGAATATCCAAAAATCGGGCAACTTCTTGCTGAGCAAAATCTGAGATATGTTTGTACTTTCGTTGGATATCTTGGAGTATTGGAAGAAGAGACGATCGAGAAGTTCCATGCAAATTCACAAGTTGTTCTATCTCTTCAGTTAAAGAATTTTTTTCTAGGACAAGCATTGTGGAATCCTCTCTTTACTTATTTAATAATAGATTAACTTTTTCAATTAATTGATCTGGAGAAATTGGTTTTTCGACAAAGTCATTTACTGGAACCATGTCGTTTGCACCAAACTCAAAACCAATTGTTTTAGAAACTGAAGTGTACATCAGAATTGGAACATTATTTTTTTCTCGCCTAAGTTTTTGCGCAAGGAAAAATCCATCATCTGGTTCATCCATCATCACATCGAGAATTACAAGATCAGGGTTTTTCTCCTTGATAAGTTGATAACCAGCATTTGGGTTGTTCGCACTAAGTACACTAAATCCTCTCGATTGAAGAATTAAAGTACTCGCTTCTACTATGTCAACATCATCATCAATAATTACTATTAGTGGCATTGTTACTTCTTTCTTAACTGTTTATGTTAAATATGAATTAATTTACTACTGGCAACCTAATAATGAACACGCTTCCCTTCCCAAATTCACTTTCAACTTCAATTTTTCCCGCATAAGATTCTACAATTCTTTTCACAATCGATAACCCCAATCCTGTACCTTGAATGCCTCTTGTTTTTTCATTCTTGGCGCGGAAAAATTCTTGAAACAATCTCTCCTTATCTTCTTCCTTAAGCCCTATTCCTGTATCTGAAACTTTAACCACAAAATAATTTTCATCAATTGAAATGTTAATCCCAATTTTCCCCTTCTCTCTATTGTATTTTATTGCGTTGCTCAGAATATTTGTGAAGACCCGATTCATTTCGCTCGAGTCAGCATTTAATTTTATTTCTGAAATTTCCGAGCTAAACTCAACTTGAATATTTTTCTTTTTTATTTCTAAATCTAAAAACTCAATTGTTGTTTTGATTAGTTTAACTAATTCGATTTCTTTAAATTCTCTCTTCTTCTCTTTTACTTCAAGTCTTGATAAATCAAGGAGATCGTTCACTAACTCAACAAGTCCACTCAATCGAATTGCAGATCGTTCCAGATATTCGGCTTCTTTTTCGGCGGGGATATTTACATTTTCATCGAGAATAATTTTCAGATAACCAATTACAGCAGCAATCGGAGTTTTTAATTCGTGAGCTACCATTGAAATAAATTGTGATTTAATTATTTCAATTTTTTTGTACTGAGTAATGTCGCGAATAACAATTACAACTCCAGAATATTTTCCATCTTGAAAAGGAATCGGGGAACACGCTGCCTCTACATACAAACCATTGTTATTTATTATTTCAATTTGGTTAATAAGAGATTGATTCGGGTCATTATCTTTTTCGAGTTGATTTATCATTCCAACAATTTGGTTTGGAATTTTATGCAAAATATATTCACCAATTTTTAGTGAATTAATATTTAAATTTTTCAAACAACTATTATTGAAATAAACTATTTCTCCTTTGCTATTGACAACTAAAAGTCCATCAGCAATCGATTTAATAATTGTATTGAGGCGTCCCTTTTCATAAGCTAATTCAAGGAGTCGCTCTTCTCTCTCTTTTTTTAATTTTTCTGATTCAAGAATTAATCTTCGCTGTTGACAAGCTTTGTCGATTTGGTATAATAATTCTTCAGGCGTGAATGGTTTTGGGATGTAGCTGAAAGCACCCAAACGAGTGGCTTCTATTGCTGTATCATAGCTTGCAAACGCTGTTGCCATAATGCAAACAGTATTTGGAAAAATTAATTTTATTTGTCGAAGAACTTCGATACCATCGTAATCAGGTAATCTTAAGTCCAAAATACAAATGTCATATTCATTCGTAGTTCCAAGCTGAATTCCTTCTGTCCCTCTTTCAGCAAGCTCAATCTGAAAACCTTCTAATTCGAGTAAGCGTTTGATACCCTCTCGGAGACCTTTTTCATCCTCGACAATTAATATTTTCGTTTTACCATTAGTCACAATTAGTTATATCTTTTTGACTATGAAAATTATTATAAATTACTTGAACAAAATAGAGAACAAAAAGTTATTTATTACTCTCGAAAAATATTTCCAACTTGGAAATTAATTCTTCAACTACTATCGGCTTATTAATAATTCCATCAACTTTAACCCACTCTCTCTCTTCGCTCGAGGAGGTATCAAACTTATATCCTGTGTCGTAAGTAGCCGAAGTTAACAACAAGACAGGAATTTTTTTGCCGTAATCTGTTTTTTTAATTTTATGCGCAAGAACAAACCCTGAATCTTTATGCTCCATCATTAAATCTAAGACAACTGCATCAGGTCTTTCTCTAACAAATACTTCCCAACCTTCTTTTCCGGTTTCTGCAGTAATTATTTCAATTCCTCTAATCTCCATTAATATTTTTAGCTGTTCGAGAAGATCTATATCATCATCGACGAAAAGAATTTTTTTGACTTTATCCTTAACTGACATACTCATTTTCCTTAATTGACATAATTGTATTCTGATTAATAATTTTTGGCAGAGTGATAGTAATCATTGTGCCCATATTTATTTTGCTTTCAATTTTTATATCGCCTTTGTGCATCTTAATAATTCCATAAATTATTGCCAAACCTAAGCCCGTCCCTTTACCAAATTTTTTAGTTGTAAAAAATGGGGTAAAGATTTTTTTCATATTCTCTTCTGGAATTCCGCAACCTGTATCAGTGACATCAACAATAATATTTTTTTCGTTTGAGTGAATTTTAATTGTAATATTTTTTTGAACTGATTCTTCACAAGCTTCTCTTGCATTGTTGATTAAGTTCAGGAAGACTTGTTTTAGTTGGTCATAGTCAGCTTCAATTTTTTCATCGACTAACTCATCAAATATTTCAATTTTTACCTCATTAAAACTTGGGTTGATAGAACAAGATCTAACTATGTTTGAAATTAGATCGATAATATTTACTCTCGAAATTTTTAATCTTCCTTGTCTTGCAAAATTTAAAAGATTAGAAACAATATTTTTACATCGATTTGCTTCTTCAATGATCATATCAAAATCGGCTAAATTATTTCTTCCAGTTTTTTGACTCTCTTTTTTCAGCATCGAAGAATACAACATTATCGTTCCGAGTGGATTATTAATTTCGTGCGCCACTCCTGCTGCAAGCTGACCGATAGACGCAAGCTTTTCTGCATTGTCAAGTTGCTCTTGAGTCTCTTTCAACTCTTCTAAAGCTAACTGAAGTTTTTCTATCAAAAATGGTAAGCACATCTCTTCTTCAGCTATATTTTTCGCTATTGCAATCGCATATTCACGACAAGTAAAATATCCGCAAGCTCCACAATTAAGTTCATCTTGCTTTGTTAATTTGTTCGTTCGGTTCAAAATTTCTCGAATCTGAATTTCCGAAGGCATTTTTTTTCGCTGATTCTTTATCGGAAATTTTCTCGACAGATCAATATCTCGACTATTGTATATATTACTCTTCCAAACATTTTTATCGACGAGATGAATTTTATCATTTATATAATTGATTACTTTTTCTCGTTTGGAATAATAATTTAATTCACTTCCAACTGCAGGTCCACTAATACATCCTTCACAAAATAAAATATCAATAAATTTTGCATTAATTTTTTTATTCAGAATTTCGTTAATAATTTCTTCAACTTTATTTTTTCCTTCAACTATAATCACATTTTTGTTGAGAACATCAGATGAGATTGCAGCTGTTTTTAATAGCCCACCAGCTAAAGGATAAGATTTTCCTTCATAAGCAAACGGAGGATCTAATTCAGATTCTTCTAACTTATCAAAATTAATTTTCAGTCTTTCAAAAATTTCTTTGAGTTCAACAAAAGTTATGACTGCATCAATTGCTCCTCTTACTTCTTCATCTTGGAATTCCATTTTCTTAGCAGCACAAGGACCAATAAAAACAACCTGAATTTCTTTTTCAGAATTTAGTTTGAGATACTTTCCCATTGCAATCATTGGTGAAACGATTGGTGCAAGATTCTCTGTAAGCTCTCCGAAATATTTTTGAATGTAACTATAAACAGCAGGACAAGGAGAGCTAATAATAGTTTTTCCTTTGGACTCCTCAAACAATTTTTCATAAACTGGATTAATGAGATCTGCGCCAAATGCAGTTTCGCACACTTTATTGAAACCAATTTTTCTAAGTGCAGTCGGAATTTTTGAACTCAGTTCTGGAAATGCTGCAGCAATTGAAGGAGCAACAATAGCAACTACATTATTTTTGGGAATCAACTCATACAAAATTTCATCGATGTTACTCTGAATCTGCTTTGCATTTTGTGAACAGACTTTTACACAATGTCCACAACTTATACATCTGTCGGTTTCAATAACAGCTTGTCCTTTCAATACTCGAATTGCTTTAGCAGGACATTCCCTGATACAAGAGTAGCAGATCTTGCATTTGAAAGCAATTGTCGAAACAATACCGTTATTCATTTCATTACTATTTAGTCTAAAAAATATTTTTTATTTTTTCTTCTTCAACTGTTCCTTTCGATCGTAGTATTCAGTATGAAGAAGTTCGTGTGCGAGGTGTCCGTTTGGCTCACCAAGAAACTCTTTGTATAATTTGTTAATAGATTTATTTTCGTGAGATCTTCTTGTTTTACTATTTTCATCAAGTGTATAAAGAGCTTCAATCCGCTTCCTTATTTTTTCTGGTTTATGATGGATTGGTTGTCCTCCACCATTAATACAGCCACCCGGACAAGCCATCACTTCAATTAAATGATACTTCGATTCCCCTTTTTCAATTTGATCAAAAATTTTCGCGATGTGTCCAATTCCATTTACGACTGCGACATTTACTTCCAAATCGTTAATTTTTATCGATGCTTCTTTGATACCTTCTTTACCACGAATTTCTTTCATCTCGAGATTTTCTAAATTGCTTCCCGTTAATTTGAAATATGCAGTTCTCAAAGCAGCTTCAATCACTCCACCAGAAGTTCCGAATAATGCCGCTGCGCCTGTTGATTCTCCCAACGGATCATCAAATTTATCTTCAGGTAAATCACCAAATTCAATTCCACTTACTTTGAATAATCTTACCAATTCTCTTGATGTCAAAACTGCATCAACATCTTGATTAAAATTATTTGAAAGTTCAGGTCTGTGAGATTCAAATTTTTTGACAGTGCACGGCATAATTGAAACTACGAAAATATCTTTGGGATCTATTCCCATCTTCTTTGCATAATATGATTTAAGAATTGCGCCTTCCATTTCGTGAGGTGATTTGCAAGAAGAAACATGACCGAGTAAATTCGGTTTTGTTTGCTCAATATATTTAACCCAACCCGGACAGCAACTTGTGAACATTGGTAAAGTTTTATTTTCTGACACTCTGCTAATTAATTCAGTAGCTTCTTCAATTATTGTTAAATCTGCACCAAAGTTTGTATCGAATACTTTTTTAAATCCTATTCTTCTTAAGGCAGTAACTAATTGTCCCGTCACATTTGAGCCAAGTGGTAAATTATATTCTTCCCCAATGGTTGCTCTAATTGCAGGTGCAACTTGAACGATAGTATATTTTTTCTTATTGTTCAATGCGTTTGTTACTTCTTTCATTGAACTTTTTTCGCGAAGAGCGGCAGTTGGACAAACGAGAATACATTGACCACAAAGGATACAATCACTTATGCTTAGTCCTTTATTAAATGGAGTTGTAACCGATGTTTGAAATCCTCTATTTGTAAAATCTATTGCACCAATTTTTTGAATCTCTTCACACACTCTTACACATCTACCACAAAGAATACATTTTGCAGGATCTCTTTCCATAGAAGAACTTGAAATATCGATTGCATGTTTTTTACTTTCACCAGCAAAGCGATGTTCACGAATACCATAAATTCCTGCAAATGTTTGAAGTTCACAATTCCCATTTCTAACACAAATTAAACAGTCTTGAGGATGATTTTCTACAAGCAATTCTATAATTGTTTTTCTTGAAGTTCTAACTCTAGCAGAATTAGTGTCAACAACCATTCCATCAGCAACTGGATAAGCGCAAGCAGGAATAAGGGCTTTCGATCCTTCAACATCAACAGAACAGAGACGACATGCACCTGAAGGTAATAAATCTTTTATGTGACACAAAGTTGGAATTGAGATTCCGACAGATTTCGCAGCGTCGAGAATTGTCATTCCATTTTCAGCTTTTACTTTTATATTATTTATAGTTAATTCAATCATTTAAATCTCCAAATTAATTAACATTAATTGCTTTAAATCTGCAGGCTTCAACACACATTCCACACTTGATACACTTTTCTTCAATTACATAATGTGCTTTTCCTTTTTCACCAACAATCGCTTCTGATGAACATTTCCTAATGCAGATTCCGCAACCTGTACACAAACTATTATCTACTGTAAAAGTTAAGAGTGGCTTACAAACACCTGATGAACAGTGGCGTTCATAAAGATGCTCTTCATACTCTTCTCTAAAATATTGTAATCCTGAGAGAACGGGATTTGGAGCAGACTGACCTAATCCACAAAGTGAAGTATCTTGAATTACTTTAGCTAATCTGTTTAAATAAATTATTCCTTTGAATCTTTGTAGTTCTTCAATTTCATTTTCTTGTGATTTATAACTCTGCGGGATTCTTTCAACTATTTCAAGCATCCGTTTAGTGCCTTCGCGACAAGGAACACATTTGCCACAAGATTCACTTTGAATAAAAGTCAAAAAGAATTTTGCAACATCTACGATGCAAGTATCTTCATCCATAACAACGAAGCCACCAGAGCCCATCATTGCACCAACCGCTTTGAGCGATTCATAATCAACTGGAGTGTCGATAACAGATTCAGGTAAACAGCCACCCGAAGGTCCACCAATTTGAACTGCTTTAAATTTTTTGCGATGAGGAATTCCACCACCGATATTAAATACAACATCATACAAAGTCATTCCCATCGGAACTTCAACCAAGCCAGTGTTTTCAATCTTTCCGCTAAGTGCAAAAACTTTTGTTCCTTTAGAAGTATTAGTTCCAATGCTTGAAAACCAATTGCTGCCTCTTACAATTATTGCAGAGATGTTAGCAAAAGTTTCAACGTTGTTAATGATTGTTGGCTTTCCAAATAAACCTGAAACAACTGGGAACGGCGGTCTTGGTCTTGGCATTCCTCGCTTGCCTTCTATCGAAGCAATTAAAGCAGTCTCTTCGCCACAAACAAAAGCACCAGCACCTTTTTTAATTTTTAAATTTAGATTAAACCCACTGCCTAAAATATTTTGTCCGAGTAATCCGTATTCTTTACAAAGCTTAATTGCGTTGTCTAATCTTTCAATTGCAAGTGGATACTCAGCACGACAATAGATGTATCCTTCGTTAGCGCCAATTGCGTAAGCAGAGATTATCATTCCTTCAATAACTTTGAATGGATCACTCTCCAATATTGATCGATCCATAAACGCACCCGGGTCGCCTTCATCAGCGTTACAAATCACATATTTTTTTTCTGATTTTTGTTTGTGTGCGAACTCCCATTTTTTTCCAGTAGGAAATCCCGCTCCACCTCTGCCTCTTAATCCACTATCCAAAATTTCTTGAACTACATCTTTTGGACTCATCAATGTTAATATTTTATCGAATGCTCTAAATCCACCTCTTGCAATGTATGAATCAATTGAGATAGGATCTACAATTCCACAATTATCCAAAACCAATTTCATTTGATGTTTGAAGAAAGGAATATTTTTTAGTGCGGGAATTTCGGCGTTTCCTTTTCCATGAGAGCCGAGTAATTTTTCACTAAAAATTTCTTTATCGACAATTGTTTTTTTAATAAACTTTGAGACGAGCTTAGGAGTGATTTCGTAATAAGAAATTCTTTCGCCATCAGGAAGTTTCACATCGACAATAACTTCTTTAGCACAAAATCCGATGCAACCCGTAGCTTCAATTTGGGCAGCGATATTTAATTTTTCTAATTCAAGTTTAATCTCTTCAGCAACTTTTTTTGCACCTGATGCTAATCCGCAAGTTCCCATTCCAATCCAAATTATTGGAACATTATGAGATTCATAATTCAATTTACTGTTGAGAGATTTTATTTTTGTTTTACATTCTTCATCAGTGTGACAGAGAGGTCCGTCGATACAACATCTAACAAACATGCTGCAAGGATTAGTAACACTGTGCCAGCATTCAGTACAACATGCGTCAAGAAATTTATTCATAATACAACCTCTTGCTTTTGATTTGCAGCTTCATCTTTAGATTCAACTTTTGGCTTTCCCTGATATTTTTTAATTATTGATGGAATATCTTTTACTCCAATTCTACCATAATATTCTTCATTTACAGTTATAACAGGTGCAATAGAACAAGCTCCGATGCAATTAACTAATTCTAAAGTAAATTTTTTATCGCGCGTTGTTTGTCCAGCTTTAATTTTAAGTGAATCCTCAAGAGCAAATAACAGGTTTGCAGAATTTTTTACGTGACAAGCAGTTCCTCTACAAACTTTAATAACATTTGCTCCAAGCGGAGTCATTCGGAACATATTGTAAAAAGTAGCAACACCATAAATTCTGGCTACTGAAGAGCCAACAAATTCAGCTACTTCGTTTATTGCATCTTCGGGTAAATAGCCATAAACATCTTGCACTTCTTGTAATAGTGGAATCAGAGCACTTTTATCATTTTTGTTATAACGAAGAAAAATCTCATTATGCATTTTATCGTCCTTTTATAGATTTTTGTTAAAATTATCAAATAAAATGCCAAGAAAATCGAAATTAATAATTGAGTTTAACTACCTTAAAACTAGTTTTTTACTATTATGAATTTTCATTTCTCATATTTGGAAGTGATTTTTCTTTAATGAGAAATGGAAAATTTCTCCGTTTTCTTAATAATTTGAATTAATTTCCCTTGATTTACGAAAAAATGTGCACCATTGTAAAAAGAACTTTGTGAGACTTTGTGACCAAGTGAGTTTAGTGTTTTTTGAATTTTCTTTCCGAAGATTTGCGTCAAAAACTAAGTGAAACAATTGTTTAAGTTTGTAACTTTATTTTAAAAACATTTCAACTGGATGATATGAATTGACTCAACACTTTATTCGGAAAAATTTGGAACTAATTTTTATCCACAAAACTTTTAGTATTTTAGTAAACAAAAACTAGAAAATAACAATGAACAAAAAAATAATATTCATAACAATTTTTATTACGGTAGCTGCAATAATAATTTTCTCCGTAACAAACTCAGATGAGAATAAAATTTACACAGAATCAACTCCAGCTACGATTCAATCGAATCTATTAAATAACGACAGAATTACAAATCAAAGAAGAAATATAGTAACAGAAACTGTTGCGAAAGTTAGTCCCGCAGTTGTAAGTATAAACGTTACAGAGATTCGTCAAGTCAACAATCCATTTTTCTCACCATTTTTTGATGATCCATTTTTCAGACAATTCTTCGGAGATCAATCCTATAAACAAAGAGTGCAAGGACTTGGTAGCGGATTTATTATTTCAGATGATGGTTACATAATCACTAACGATCACGTTGCTGGCAATGCAACAGAAGTAATCGTAACAGTAACAAGTGGAAAACATTACAACGCAAAAATTATCGGCACAGATCCCGTTTCAGATATTTGCTTAATTAAAATTGATGAATCATCTCTTCCCTTTATAACACTTGGAAATTCAGATGATATAATTATTGGTGAATGGGTTATTGCTCTTGGAAATCCGTTTGGACTTTTCGATATAAATGATAAGCCCACTGTAACTGTTGGAGTTATCTCAGGCACAGGATTAAATCTCGAGCCCGTGAATAATCGTTTTTACTTAAATATGATTCAAACAGACGCAGCAATAAATGGCGGAAATAGCGGCGGACCATTAGTGAATAGTATTGGCGAAGTAATTGGAATGAACACATTAATTTTCACTGGCGGCGGTGGCTCGCAAGGAAGCATTGGACTTGGCTTTGCAATTCCAGTCAATAAAATCAAGCGTATAGTCGATGAATTAAAAAAATATGGAAAGATAGAGAGAGATTTTTATACGGGGCTGAGTGTTCAAAATATTGATCAAACAATTGCAAATTATTTTAAGCTCGAAAATACAAAAGGAGTAATTATCACAAGAGTTGAAAAAAATTCGCCAGCTGATGATGCAGGATTAAAACAAAGCGATGTGATTTTGAGAGTCAATAATTACCGCATCAATAATGAACAAATTCTACTTGGTACTCTTCATGAATTTAGAACGGGACAAAGTGTTGAGTTAACAATACTTCGCGACAACAATGAGAAAAAAATAAAAATGAAATTAGAGAAAAGAAAATGATTGAACGTTATACACTTCCCGAAATGGGAAATATTTGGAACGACGAGTTTAAGTATTCTGCTTGGTTGAAGATTGAGATACTTGCTTGCGAAGCACGTGCAGAGATGGGAGATATTCCTTTTGCTGATGTTGAAGCGATTAAACAAAAGGCAAAATTTGATGTAAAAAAAATTAATGAGATTGAAGAGACTACTCAACACGATGTGATTGCGTTCTTAACGAATGTTGCTGAATACGTTGGTGCTGAATCACGACACATTCATTACGGTATGACTTCTTCCGACATACTTGATACAACTTTATCATATCAAATGAAAATTGCGGGAGAACTTCTGCTGCAATCTTTGGAAAAATTAAAAGATGAATTAAAACAGAAAGCACTTGAACATAAATATTCTTTATGCGTTGGCAGAACACACGGAATTCACGCTGAGCCAACAACGATGGGGCTGAAGTTTGCATTGTGGTATGAAGAGACAAAACGAAATATTGAAAGATTGGCTGCTGCTAATCAAAGAATTAGTGTTGGAAAAATTTCCGGTGCGGTTGGAACTTTTGAACATTTGTCACCTAAAGTTGAAGAATATGTTTGTAAAAATTTAGGCCTAACTCCTGATCCTGTTTCAACTCAGATAATTCAAC
Organism: Chlorobiaceae bacterium; assembly: GCA_013824085.1. Taxonomy (GTDB): domain Bacteria; phylum Bacteroidota; class Ignavibacteria; order Ignavibacteriales; family Ignavibacteriaceae; genus PNNF01. The sequence continues at coordinate 92,829 of PNNF01000006.1, forward strand.
GAGATCGACATGCAGAGTATTTATCCGTGTTAGCAATAGTGGGAGCGACATTGGAAAAAATTGCTACCGAGATTCGACACTTACAAAAAACTGAAGTTCTTGAAGCAGAAGAATTTTTTGGCAAAGGACAAAAAGGATCTTCAGCAATGCCGCATAAAAGAAATCCAATTACTTGCGAAAGAATTGCGGGCTTAGCAAGAGTGTTAAGAGGCAACTCAACCGCGGCTTTGGAAAATGTTGCACTTTGGCATGAGCGAGATATTACGCACTCATCTGTTGAAAGAGTGATAATTCCAGATTCAACAATCTTGTTACATTATATGCTTTCAAAAACAATTTCGTTGATAAAAAATTTACTTCTCTATCCCGAAAACATGAAGAAAAATTTGGAACTAACTCGAGGCTTAGTTTTTTCTCAAACTGTTTTATTAAAAATTACTCAAGCAGGAGTGTCAAGAGAAGCCGCTTATAGCATAGTCCAAACCGCTGCTATGGAAGTTTGGAAAGATCAGAATAAAAATCTAAAAACGGAATTATTAAACTCAACTGAATTATTAAAATATTTGTCAAAAGATGAAATAGAAAAAATCTTTGACTACCAAAATATGCTAACGAATGTAAATTTTATTTTTGACCGAACAATAAATGAGTAACAATTAAATGAAAGTATTTATGAAATTTTTTCTAATGTTTTTTATCATTTTTTCTTTCAACATTTTTTCCCAAGAGTTATCTAAAGGAATGAAAGCCCCTGATTTTACGCTTCAAGATGAGAATGGAAAAAAAGTTACGTTATCAAAAGTTTATAAAAAATCTCCTGTCGTTATTTTTTTCTATCCAAGAGCAATGACTTCCGGTTGCACAAAACAAGCTTGCGGAATAAGAGATAATTTTAGCGAGTTCGAGAAAAATAATATTAGAGTTTTTGGAATCAGCACTGATTCGACAAATAAATTAAAAGAGTTTGTTAAAAAAGAAAACTTAAATTTTCCTCTTCTTTCGGATGTAGATAAAAAAGTATCTGAAAATTATGGAGTACTTCGTGAAAGTGGAATGGCTAAGCGAGTAACTTTTATAATCGATAAAAAAGGAATTGTAAGCGAGATTATTGAAGTCAAGGATATTGATAATCATGCAGAATTAGTTTTGAGATTAGCAAAAGAACTAAAATAATTTCTACTTTGTCATTAGCAAAAAGTTGAGTAAATTTGCGTTCGATAATTTTTATCGCTTGTTCTTTTTATTAGCCGGAGTGGCGGAATTGGCAGACGCGCTGGACTCAAAATCCAGTGAGGCTTACACCTCGTACCGGTTCGACTCCGGTCTTCGGTACTAATAATAAAATTTTTTTTTCAATCAGTGCGGAATTGGCAGATAAACTGGACATTCAAAATCCAAGTTTACCTACCTGAGTTTATAATGGTAGGTGAGGCTTACACCTCGTAACGGTTTACCTAACAGAGTCCTCGATGGTAGGTTCGACTTCGGTTTACCTAACAGAGCTTGCGATTGGA
>PNNF01000007.1 GCA_013824085.1 Chlorobiaceae bacterium
CCTGTACTTTGATAGTTAAGAAAATCCTGCCCTGAAACGGAGAGTGTCTTAAAACTAAAAGTGGGGATTCTATATTGCTCGAATATAGAAGTTGATTGTGAGAAAGTATTTTAAGAGAGAACAATTAAACAAATCCAAAGGACAGAGAACGAAGAAAATTTTCGCATAACAACTCCTGAATATGTTAATAATTATTTATTGACAAGAAAATATATTAATGATCAAGTTTATATCAAAATTTTTGCCCAACTTTTTTCCTGCTTCTAAAGTCCTCTTTTCTTTAACGTGATTTGAATTAAAACCCATTCGTTACTAAGGATTTAAAACTCTTCCTCAAAATGATTTAGGAAACATCTGAACAACTATAAAAAAAATTAGAATTTTTATAAGCGACTGGTTAAAAAAAAATTTAAGAGAAATTTTAAAATGTATGTCAAAATATTTTTATATATTCTTATTTTAAGACAAGAATTTTATCAAATTGATACTGAGAGCATGAATTTTTTACAAAATATTCTACAAATTTTCTCATCAAAGTATAATGCTGAGTTAATAGTTATAGCTATAAACTCGTCATCATATTTAACAGTCTTCACTGAAAAAGGAGAAACATTTGAAACTGATTTTGATCAAGGACAATTGCTTAATCTGATAAAGAATCACAACTCAAACGAAGCTACTCTGTTTGAGACATCCAAAAAAAATTACAACTTAATTAAGTTTCCTGATTCACTTAGTTTACACGCATCATTCTTGCTTGTAGAAGAGATGAATGGTTTAACACTCGATCCTGTTGATTTAAATTTGCTTTCAAATTTTGTAGCAAATTATTTATACAACGTTCACCAGCAACAAAAGTTTGAAGAAAAAATAAAAGTTATTTATGAAGCGAATGAAGATCTGATTTTTGAATTAGACTCAGAAGGAAAAATTATTAATATAAATATGACAGGTGCTCTGTTACTTGAATATATTCCACAAGAGTTGATAGGAGTTCATTTTTTAGATCTCATCTCAATTAGTGATAAATCATTGATTGCTAAATCGTTCCAAGATATTTTAAAATTTCCAAAAATAATTTCATTTGAAGCATCACTAATTTCAAAGTATGGAAAAACTTTAAACTTTAAGATTAACGCAAAAGCATGTTTTGAACTTGGTTCGATTGATAGAGTGATTGGAGTTTGCAGAAATATTACATCACGCAAAGGTTATCAAGACAAAGTTAAAGAGTTGAATAATAAATTGATTGAAGCGAATAGATTAATTTCGATTGAGCGCGAAAGAGCACGACAAAAAATTTCTGTATTAGAAGAATTGAATCGCCTAAAAAATGATTTCGTCTCAAACATTTCTCACGAGTTGAGAACGCCGCTTGCATCTATAATTGGCTTCTCCGAAACAATTGATTCAGATTCTGCAATGCCGGATGAAATGAGAAAAGAATTTAATCAGATTATTTTAGACGAGGCGAAAAGACTTTCAAAAATTATAAACAACCTTCTTGATATTTCTCGCATTGAAGGAGGAAAATTAGTTTTAAGTAAAACAGAATTTGATCTGGTTGAAGCATTAAATCCTATTATTAATTTTGCAGAAAAAAAAGCAAAAGAAAAAACAATTTCCTTCTCAAAAAATATTGACGAAAAAGAGATAAAAATTTTTGCTGACAAAGAAAGAATTGAACAACTATTTGAAAATTTGATTTCAAACTCGTTTAAGTTTACCAACGGCGGTGGAAGAATTACTCTGATGGTTCAAAGCCAATATAAAGAAGTTGAAATAATTATTAGTGACACAGGAATTGGAATTCCGAAAAAAGATATTCCATTTATTTATCAAAAATTTTATAAAGTTAGTCGCGAGGGAGCAGATTATCCCGGCACAGGCTTGGGGCTATCACTCGTTAAACAAATAATCGATCTGCACAAAGGGATGATTCTTATTCAGAGTGATGAGAATAAAGGAACAACATTTATCATTAAACTTCCAAGAAATTAATATGGACAACAAATTAGTTTTTATCGTTGACGATGAACCAGCAATTTCTAAACTCCTGAACTATTGGATAAAAGATAAGTGGAATTATCGTACCGAACTTTTCACCGATGCTGAATCGATGCTTGACGCATTACACAAAAAGCCAGACATAATTATGCTCGACATTATGCTGCCCGGAATGGATGGACTTGAATCTTTAAATATCATTAAACGGAGCGATCCTGATCTGCCTGTAATAATGCTTTCAGCACAAGGAAGGATAGAGATAGCTTTGGAAGCTTTAAGAATGGGAGCTTACGATTATTTCCCAAAACCAATCGATATTCAAAAATTAGAACCTACGATAAAAAATGCGATTAAAAATTTTGATCTTATACGTGAACTTCAAAACTTAAAAGAAAATGTTAAGCGCGAATTTAAGTTTGAAAATATCATCTCTTCTGATGGCAAAATGCAAGACGTTTTCAAATATGTTACAAAAGTTTTGGATAATGATATCACCGTTATTATCTATGGTGAAAGCGGTACTGGAAAGGAATTAATTTCAAGAGCAATTCATTACAACGGAATAAGAAAAGATAAACCATTCGTTGTTGTTAATTGTGCCTCAATACCAAGAGAGCTTTTAGAGAGTGAATTGTTCGGACATGAAAAAGGTTCATTCACTGGTGCGTATCAACGTAAACTTGGGAAATTTGAAATCGCTCATCAAGGCACAATATTTCTCGATGAAGTTGGCGAGCTTGAAATGACACTCCAGGCAAAGCTGCTTCGTGTTATTCAAGAAAAAACATTTGAACGAGTTGGTGGAACAGAGGAAATAAAATCTGACGTAAGAATAATTTCTGCAACTAACCGAGACTTAAAAAAAGCAGTTGAAGCAAAATTATTTCGTGAAGATCTTTTTTATCGATTAAATTCTTTCCCAATTATTATTCCGCCAATTAGACAAAGACGCGGCGATATATTAATTCTTGCAGACCATTTTTTATCTCTCTTCAAACAGAAGATGAATAAAAATATAAAAGGATTTTCTAAGCCCGCATTAAAATTAATTTATAATTATGATTGGCCCGGTAACGTAAGAGAAATTGAAAATACAATTGAACGATGTGTCATTATGGCTGAAAGTGATTATATTAACATAGAAGATTTTCCAGCACATTTAAAAATAGAAAGTGAGAATCGGAAAATTGATTTTAGTGATGGACTATTTCCAGAAGATGCGATAATTCCTTTTGAAAAAATTAAAGAAGAAGCAATTAAACACTCATTGCATGTAACGAAAGGAAACATAATGGAAGCTGCGCACAAGCTTGGGCTTGGTAGAGCAACTATCTATCGCTTAATGGAAAAATATAAAATTAATAGTAAAGATTTTGAAAATAATTGATTTTAATATTTAGGAAGCAAAATGGATTTCATTAGAGAAAATTTTGAGGGAGTTATCGTGGAGGTTGTAAACCTTCCCAGAGCAACATTAAGAGAAGCAGAAGAATTTAAAAAAATTCTTAACGAAGATATTGAGAATGGCGCACGCAAAATTATTGTTGATTTAACCGACTGCGAATTTATTGATTCAACATTCCTTGGCGCACTTGTAGTATCTCTAAAAAAAGTTACTGCACTTGGTGGCGATCTTAAATTAGTTGGATTTCAACCTTCAGTTCACTCAATGTTTGAGCTTACAAGAATGTATCGTGTCTTCGAAGCATTCCCGAATAAATATGAAGCTATCGAGAGTTTTAAGAATTAAGTTCTCTAAATGGCAGCCGAAGAAAAAAAAAATATTTTAGTTATTGATGATGACATTACAATCAGAAAGCTGATTGGTTTTAATCTTAAGCGAAAAGATTACAATGTTTTTGAAGCTCAAGATTCAGTTGAGGGAATGAACTATCTTGAAAGTGAAAAAATTGATCTCGTACTTTGTGATGTTTCAATGGATGGTGTTGATGGTTATACTTTTTGTCAAGAGGTTAGAAAAAATGAAAAGTATAGAGTCCTTCCTTTTATTTTTGTAACAGGAAAAAGTAGTTTTGAAGATAAAGAAAAAGCCCTCGATGTTGGCGGCGATGATATAATAACAAAACCATTCGATGTGCAAGAGTTGTTAATCAAAGTACAATCGCTAATCAAACGCGCAGATATTTACAAAATATACGGAGCAAAAAAAAGTTTTGAACGAGCAATCACTACAGAAGAGTCCTCATTAATTTTACTCGTCGATGACGACCTTTCCCTCTCCAAACTTTTTGAATATAATTTAAAGAAATCTGGTTTCTCCTGCATTATCGCTAACAACGTGAAAGATGGTTTCAAATTAGCGAAAGAAAAACAACCAGACATTATCATTTCAGACATAATGATGCCTGATGTTGATGGCTATGAATTTCGTAGAATGTTATTGAACGATGATGACCTTAAAGCAATTCCTTTTATCTTCTTAACATCTAAAGGTGGCGAGGAAGATATTCTCGAAGGTTATGATCTTGAAATTGCCGACTATGTAATTAAAACAGCAGGACCAAGAGTAGTAGTTGCAAAAGTTTCTGCAATTGCTAAAAGTCTGGGAAAAGCTCGACAAAAAGTTGTATCAGAATTTCACAAAGCTGCTGACTCGCTTAGAGTAAAAGTTGTTCCCGATAATTTCCCGACGTTCAGCGGATTTGAAATTAAGCATTGGCATCAACCGTTTCAAGGAATTCCGGGCGGAGATTTTATCGACTATTTTAATTTAGACGAAAATACTTTCGCTGTTGTGCTTGGTGATGTGATGGGGAAAAAATGGGGAGCTTGGTATTTTGCTATTGCTTATGCGGGTTATGTCAGAAGCTCAATCAGAGGAGCTTTGCAAAGTTCTTCGAATATCTATTCCTCAAATGAAATTTTAAAAAGCGTGAACACTTCGATTTATCAAGATGCAAAAATTTCAGAAGTATTTGCGACACTCTCGATAGTTCTGATAAACAAATTAACAAATGAAATTGATTATTCAGGCGCAGGTGATCTTCCCGTTATCTATAAAAATCATCAGACAGGCGAAACTAAATTAATTATGTCTAAAGGGATGTTGCTTGGCTTTGCTGCTGATGGAAATTTTGAAAGTAGTATCATCAAGTTAAATAAAGGCGATTCCGTTTTTCTAATAACTGATGGAATAATTGATTCGAGAAATACCGAAGGAGTCTCATTAGGTACAGAAGCAATTGCGCAAATCATTTCCGAAATTCCAAAAGACGCAGATATTTTGGATCATCTGAAAAAATATATGGAAAATTTTACTGGAAACAAATACGACGATGACGTGAGTGTGATTGCCATTAAGTTAAATTAATTTAAAGTTGACATTAGTATAATTCTTTCCCAGATTCCGTCCAAGATTTTTTCTACCTTCTAATAGAGTCCAATAAAGCTAAATTTTGTACAATAACTTATAGGTTAGTCGAATGAGTAAAAATTATTCGATGCAAAATGAGGCGAACGATACCAAGATTAATTACGCTCTTAAATTATTTGAGTCCTACTTAATGCAACCTTCAGTTCAAGGTGTAAAAGGTTTTTTAATTTTTCTTGCGATTGTCTTGATAATAAAAAAAATTATCTTTTTCATCTACACTGAGGATAAGCTCGTGATGCAAGTTGAAGATCTTTATTTGTCATCTATAGGTTTTTGCATGACGTTTGTAATTAAGTTTTTAGAAAATTTTAGTAATAGGAAAAAGTGATTCTATTGGAATTCTAAAAATTTCAGAACTCAAATTTATGTTAAGGTATTGCGATTTTTTTTTGAGCGACAATATTCAGCGTTAGAGAAGTTTACAAAATTTTTGCATTAGAAATAATGGCTGCCCGTCCTAAGGCAGCCATTATTATTTATAGAAGAGATGAAAGTTATTGATACCTTATTCCAATGAATTCTGCTTTCCCGTCAGCGGTTGTAGTTTTAACTGTTATTACAACCGTGTGTACTCCAGTAGGATTAGAAGTTACAAATTCAATTAGATAACTATTTACCAATGCACCTGTAACAGGTAGAGTTGTTAAATCAAGTCCAACTGCAGTGGCAGGAATAAATTTCGTTGTTCCGCCTGTACCTTTTGACAAATCCCAAGGTCGCTCATTTTGAAGTGCTACCCATGTTCTGGTTGTATCTGAACTATAAACAGTGTGGATAGTTCCTTTAGCAACAGACCACTTTGAAAGGAAGTCTTGCGTTGCCCAAAAAGAATTTCCACCTGGCTGAGTAGGCTCATCAGTGAAAATAACATAAACTCTGTTTGCACCTGATCTCCAAGTGAAAAGAGAATCAGCGAACTTAATTCCTATGATGCTATTTTCGTCTCCTTGTGATTGATTCCCAAAAAGATTAGCTGCAGATTGCAACTGAGCTGAATCCGAACCTGAAAAACCAACAGTTCTTTCTAGCCCAGTTCTTCTGTTAAGATAACCAGATAGAGTTGTTGCATCTGTAAAATTTCTTGCACCATAAACTTTAGAATCGGAATTGTAACCATGTCCAACCACACTTACCCTCACGTCAAGTCCGCTTGCTTGTAGGAAGCTTGAAAAAGCGATAATTTTTCTTGCAACGCTATCAGCTTCTTCACCCATACTGCCCGAGTTATCGACTACGAAACAAATATCTGCCCTCAATGTTGTTCCGCCTCCGCTTACTTTTGTAACTTTGATTCCCTGTAAAATTCCATCTTCTGTCACGAATGTATTTTGGTTCGCGACAAAATTAATTGCTTGGTTAGTTACAGGATCAATAATTCCAAGTAAGTTAATTTGAATTCTGTTTTCGTTCCCCGTTACTTTGGTAAACTGCGCTGATGGAATGACATTATTTATGACTGGGGTTGGTGCTGTTCCACCAGGATCTGTAGGGATGTCAGTATTGCCAGATGGTGGATCAATTGTATCGTCCTCTTCAGTTATGCACCCATTTAGAGTGAAAAAGGAGAGAAGTAAAAGAAGTATTGCGATCTGTTTTTTGGTCATATTTTCTCCATAGAACTTATTGTTAAAAACTGTGTCACAAAGTTTGTCAGGGAGAAAGTAACTTTCAATAACTCAATTACGTCATTTTTAAATTTTGTGATAAATAACAAATCATCCTTAATATTCAAAAATATGTGCTTTATATCCTCCGAGTTCAATGAACAGACCAATGTGGTGGACTTCTTCTACTGAACGAGTATATATTTTATTGTTCAGTAAATCTTTCAACTGAAATACATCTTCATAGCCATTTAAGTCAAGTTTAATGCGTCCTTGCGAAGTTTTATCGGAATAATTTATCAATACTAATCGATTCTCATTTTTATAATTCCATTTCCAAGCAAAGATGTTTTCGTTATTTATATTTCCTTCCCAAGCTTGTTGCATATAAAGTATTTCCCATTCTCCATAATTGAAAACATCATGATTGGTAACACTAAAAAGATTTTTATAAAACTTAACTACACGTGGGTTAGCCAACTCTTTCGGCTCTCTTCCCAGCTGAATAGGAAGCTTTATTTTTTTTCCTTCAAATTGTCCATCAAAGTATAACTTCATTCCTTGCACTGTAGAGATAATAATAGCAGCGGCAAATGATTTCTCAAAACCAAATTTTGTAATTGCTCTATCTTCATCATGATTTTCAAGAAATCGGACTGACCTTTCTTGGTATTCTTTAGTTGCTCTCAAATGCTCCATGATGCTGTAGTTTGGGGCATTCTCTAATCTGTCAAGTAATCGTTTATCATAAGTAAAATCAAATCCACAATTCTGTAATTGCCATTCTAAATCCCAATAAGCTTCCGCAATAAAAATAAAATTTTTGTTTTTTTTCTTTACTGTTTCAATTGCTTCGTTCCAAAACTCTACAGACAAATTAGCTGCAATGTTGTTTTCAATAGTACCGCGCCAAGTATTTTTAAGTACGTTATTCATCACGAGCATAGCCATATCACAACGGACGCCATCACAGATCGCAGCAATCTTTAATAAATTTTCGATCATAAATTTTCTTGTCTCTTCATTAAAATAATTTAACTGAACAGTGTCTGTCCAAGCAGGAAAAAATGGATCGCGACCGTGAGCGAAAAATTTATTTTCATGATACTCAGATTGAAAAAATGTGTGTTGATCTTGGATGTGATGTTCAGAATTAGTTTGCAAAAATAACTCAGGTTTATTTTTTAGAATTTCTGAATCAACACTAAAATGATTTGGAATAAAATCGAGTATTAATTTTAATTCAATACTTTTCAGAAAAGCAGTAAAATGTTTCAACTCATCAACATTGCAAATTGATTTATTGAGTTCATAGTTATTGATTGAGTAGGGCGAACCGATTATATCTTCTTTAGTCCAGTCCTTTAGAGCACGACTGTAGCTATTGACAAGCCCTTCTTCAAAGCAACACTTTTCTATCACTGAATCACAAGTCTCCCAAATGCCCATTAGCCAAATGTACTGAATTCCTTTTTCTGCAATATTTTCCCAATATGAATTTGGAATGTCTTTAAGAGTTGCTTTGCGATCTTTCGTAGAGTATCTCGTTAAGAGTAGGCGAATATTTATCTCTAATATTTTTGGATGTAGCATATATTAATTAAATAATTTATTGATAGAACTAATTAAATCTTTCTTGATCTTTACTCTGATAACTTTTCTGTTCCGATCTTTCAGTGCTGAATAATCCCCGTTTGCTTGTGCAGAAATCAAGAGACCAAAACTATAACCTTGCTCAGGCACATCAATATCCAAATCAATCTCCTCAATTATTTGTATGAAGTAGCCAGTGTTCATGCCGCCTTTGTGGAGCTGTCCTGTTGAGTGTAAATAGCGGGGACCAAAACCGAGAGTAGTTGCAATCAGATATTTTTTCTGTATTGATTCACGAAATTTGTTTAACACTTCTTGAATCTTTTTATCATATTCTGTAAATGCTAATATCGACAAATAATCTCCTGCTTTCACATCGCCAAAAAATTGTTCCCAGACTTCATTTAACTTCATAATCGGAAAATCTGAATAAATATTTACATTCTCTGTTTCAATTGCTGGAGTGAATTGTGGAAGCGAACCGGATTTTTTATAATCGTTGAGAGCTTTTGTTGCATAAGATTTTGCTAATTGCACATCAGGTTGATCAAATGGATTAATCTTTGAAACTATAGCAGCCACAGCGGTTGCAAACTCCCATCGATAAAATTCTTTTGCAATGTCGTACAAATCATTTAGCTCAATAATAATGTTAGGAATTTCAGCTTCTTTTAATTCCTCAAAAATTTTACTATATGTGTTGTCGGATTTCAATTTTAAGTAAACAAAAATTCTATCAGTGCCATAAAATTCTTTTCCAATAAATTTTTCATCAACTACTGGTAAAATTCCTTTTCCTTCTTTGCCACTACTTTCAGCAATTAACTGTTCCACCCATGCAGGGAAAGAGGAAATTTGAGGAGATGCAAAAAAAGTTAATTTGTTTCTTCCGATTTTTTCATATTCACCTAATATAGCTCCTAACAAAAATCCAGAATTTGCGAAGAGATTTTTTTCTTCACAATTTTTTTCTATCTGTTCTGCTCTTGAAAGAAATTTTTTCACATCAATTCCAATCAATGCTGCGGGAACCATACCGAAATACGTAAATGCCGAGTATCTTCCACCAACTTCGGAAGGTGTAGTAAATATTTTTACGAATTTATTTTCGAGTGCAATTTTTTCAAGAGAAGAATTTTTATCAGTAATCGCAATAAAATTTTCGCCGGGATTATTTTTTGTTTTTTTCAAGTGATTGTAAAATGTAAGATAGAATGAATTAGTTTCTACCGTTCCACCCGATTTGCTTGATACGACGAACAATGTTTTTTGCAGATCATAATTTTCCAAAAAATGTTTAATTATTTTTGGGTGAGTGCTATCAAGAATTTCAAGAGTTGGAAAACCTTCCCTTGAGCCAAAAGTTTTGTAAAATACTTCAGGCGCTAAACTGCTTCCACCCATTCCGAGTACAAGCACTTTTTTAAATTTATTTTTAATTTCATCAACAAAAATTTCTAACTCTAAAATACTAGTTTTCATTTGTGTTGGTAAGTCAAGCCAACCAAGTCTATCTGCAAGTTCGTTATGTTCTTCAGAATTATCTTTCCATACGAACGGATCCTTATTCCATAGCCGTTCGGAGACATTTTCAATTTCCCAAATTTTTAATACTTCTTCAACTCGCTCTTGCATAATTTGATTACTGTGATTTACAATCATATACTCCTCATAATAAATATTTTAATTAACTGATTTAACTTAGCTAAAAATAATTTTTTATCCTTTTGACTTATCGCATATATTTGTTAAAAATAAAAATGGAACTTAGTCGAATGAAAATAGCAACACTTTGTTACGTAAAAGATAAAAAAAATAAAAAGACATTAATGATTCACAGAGTGAAAAAAAATAATGACTTTCACGAAGGGAAGTGGAATGGATTAGGCGGAAAGTTTGAAATTGGTGAGTCGCCGGAAGAGTGTGTTATCAGAGAAGTGAAAGAAGAGTCAGGATTAGTAATAACAACTCCAAAGATGAAGGGCTTCATCACATTTCCAAATTTTGATGGTACGAATGATTGGCATGTTTTTTTGTTCATCGCAGAAAATTTCACAAACGAATTAATCGATTCAAGCGAAGGAAACTTAAAGTGGATAGACGACGGCGAGTTGTTGAATCTAAATCTTTGGGATGGCGATAAAATATTTTTGAATTGGATGGAGCAGGAAAAATTTTTCAGTGCTAAATTTAATTATCTTGATGGCAAACTCATTGATTATATCGTCAATTTTTATTGATAAATTTATTTCTTAATTTCAACAATTATTTACTAAACAATTTAAAGGTTCTTTGAGATGAAAAAACTATTGTTACTTTTTTTTTCATTTTTTTTAGTTTCTGCTTATCCACAATATTTATCGCAACGAGTTATTGAGACTGATAATGTGAAATATTTATCGAACACTTTGATTATCAAATTGAAAAATCAAACAGTTCAAACTAAAGGGATGACGAATTCAATTCAATTAATTCAAGCTCAATTAAGCCAATATAATATTTCAGAAGTAAAACAACTTTTTCCTGCGTTAGAAAATAAACAATACGCGAATGAATTAATTAGATACATTGAAATAAAATATGAAAGCACAATCGATCCACTTGAACTTGCTTCCAAAATAAAAAAAATGTCCGACATCGAATGGGCAGAACCACGATTTGTTTATGATTTAGCATACACTCCAAACGATCCTTCATTCAGTCAACAAGCATACTTAAATAGAATTAAAGCTCCTGAAGCTTGGGACGTAACGCGAGGCGATACTACAATTGCAGTTGCTATTATTGATACTGGTGTTGATTGGGATCATCCAGATTTGGCTGCGAACATCTGGATAAATCGTTTTGAAATTCCAAATAATAATATTGATGACGATAACAATGGTTTCATTGATGACATACGTGGCTGGGATTTCGGTGGCTTGACTGGAACAGCCGACAATAATCCAATGGAAGATCGACCAGATCATGGAACGCACGTAGCAGGGCTTTCATCAGCAGTTACTGACAATGGAGTTGGTGTTGCAAGCATTGGGTTCAGAACAAAAATAATGGCAGTGAAAACTTCTCAAGACAACTTTAGAAATAATCTTGGTCAAGCTTTGATTGCTTTTGGTTTTGATGGAATAGTTTATGCGGCACAAAATAGAGCAAAGGTCATCAACTGTAGTTGGGGCGGTTCGGGTTATTCTCTTTATGCTCAAGATGTAATTAATTTTGCAACTCGATTAGGTGCACTTGTTGTCTGTGCTGCAGGGAATAACAATTCTCAAGAAATATTTTATCCATCAGGATACAATAATGTTTTGGCTGTTGGTTCAACAACAGTATCAGATGTGAAATCAAGCTTCTCAAATTTTGGAACTTACATCGATGTTATGTCACCAGGCAGCGACATTTATAACACATGGCAAAATAATACTTATGCTACATTGAGTGGAACTTCGATGTCTTCTCCAATAGCTGCGGGACTTGCTGCTCTTGTTTTTGCAAGATTTCCAAACTTAACTCCTGTTCAAGTAAAGGAAAGAATACGAGTTACATCAGATGATATTTATTCTCTCAACTCTGGAACATTCGCGGGCTTGCTCGGCAAAGGCAGAATCAATGCACAGCGAGCAGTTACTGAAACTAATCTTATTTCTGCACGAATAACTGAAACAATTTTTAGTGATGTAGGAACGGGAGATGGTGATGGAATTTTTGAACCCAATGAATTAATCAACGTTGGAATTAGAGTTACAAGTATTCTCGGACCAACAACAAATTTATCTCTCACATTACAAAGCAGAACAACATCTGCGACAGTTGTAAATGGCACGTACTCACCTGGATTAATTGCAATTAATGATACAGCAAATAATTTTACGAATCGATTTACATTTAGAATTTCTGCAACAGTTGCACAAAATGCAGATTTAAGATTTCAAATTATTTTTGCTGATGGCTCTTATTCAGATTTTCAATGGATAAACACAGTTGGCAATCCATCATTTGCAACTCAATCAGGAAACAACGTAGCTCTAACCATTACGAGTAAAGGAACTTTGGGATTTAATAATTATCCAACAAACAATCAAGGAATTGGATTTAAATATAGAGAAGGATTAAATAATTTATTTGAAGGTGCATTGATGATTGCTACATCAAACACTCGTGTTAGCGATAATGCGAGGAATGCAACAGGAACCGCACAGAACGCTGATTTTTCAACGGTACTACCATTTCTATTAAGAATTCCCGGAACAGTTTCTGATGTTCAAGGGTCAACTATTTTTACAGATGCAAGTGCGACAAATCCAATTAGAGTAAATGTAAGATTAAACTCATATAGTTTTACAACTGCGGCGCATCAAAATTTTATCATACTGCAATTCAATATTAAAAACAATAATGCAACTGCAATCTCAAATTTATTTGCGGGACTATTTTTTGATTGGGACATGATTGATGGCAGCGGTGCGAATGATATTGCGTCTTGGGACTCAATAGGAAATTTTGGTTTTGTAGATCATCTCGGGGCTTCACCAACGCATTTTGTTGGTGCTGCTCTGCTTAGTTCAACTAATTATGGATTTTTCGCGATTGATAATGATCAAGCTGTGAGCGGAAATCCGTGGGGTATTTATGATGGATTTTCTGATAATGAAAAATGGCTTTCTCTATCAAGCGGAATTGGAAGAAAAAATGCGGGACCTGGTGATGTTGGATTTACAGTGTCGGGAGGAAGTTTTAATATAGCAGCAAACGATTCGATTAATGTTGCATTTGCAATTCTTGCCGCCGATAATTTAAATGAACTTAGAACTTCAGTTGCTAATGCCAGAGCAAGGTATAACACATTGACTGATATAAATGATAATAATATTTTGTTGCCAAAGGAATTTTTTCTTTCACAAAATTATCCTAATCCATTTAATCCAACTACAAAAATTAGTTTTCAGTTGCCAGTCACAAGTCACGTATCACTAAAAATTTATGATATACTTGGGAATGAAGTTGCAAACTTAGTTAATGAAGAGAAAAAATCTGGAATTTATGAATTAGATTTTGATGCAAGAAATTTGACAAGCGGAATTTATTTTTACAGAATCACTGCTCGCTCATCTGATGATGGAGAAACAAATTTTACTCAAACTAATAAAATGATTTTGCTAAGATAATTGTTTATTACTGCCCCGAAAGTAATGCTAATTGCTTTCGGGGTTTTAATTAGCGATTGAAATTTTCCCACCGACAAGACGTTACATTAATTAAATTATTTTTTTCATTGAACCAGAAGACCATCTAAAAATCCAAATCCGTTTGTAAATAATAATTTTGTTGATGCTCGCTGTGTCAAAAAATATTATTAAGTTTCTTATACACTTTATAAGAATTTATTTTTTTTGAAAAAAATCCTAAATATATTTTTTCTCAGTTTAACAACTTTTATCTTCTGTGCATCAGCAATTAACCCGCAAAACAATTCTTCAAAAAATTATTCCAATGAAAAAGAGGACACTTGGCAACTTGTTAATGCTCCAATAAAGTCATCATTAAAAAATATTATTATGAACGAAAAAGGGGAAGGAATAATTCTCTCTCAGTATTTGATCACTAACAAAACTAAAAACTGGGAAACCAAAAAATCTAATTTATTAGTCGATAATATTTATCACATCTCTTTTCTAAACCATAACAATTATTTTGTAGTAAAAGAATTGTTTTCAAGCGAGAGTGAACTTTACCATGTGAAAAATGGTAATTGGAAATTGAAGTACCATCCATTTGCTAACCAAATCGATGCTATTCATGCGATTAGTGAAAATCTTATTTGGATTGCTGGTTTTTCTGAAGTGGCACTATTAAAGGGCGATAGTTGGGAACGCATTAAATTACCTACGCCGATTTTTTCGGCAAAAAAAATTTTTGGTAATAAAAAAAAACAAATGTGGCTATTAACTAATTCGGGAGTGCTTTATTTTTATGATGGCATAAATTGGAAACAACACTTAACAAAACAAAAAATTATTGATGTACATTTTAAGGATGTAAACGATGTTTATGCATTATCAAAAAATTCTATTTATCGAATTGAAAATCTAAAAGAAAAAGTTTTACTCACTAATGAAATCTTATCGAACGTAAAAGGCATTTTTTCCGTATCAGAAAATGATATTAAACTAATTGGAAACAATGGACTATTGCTGAGTTATAAAAATAAAAGCTTAAACAAAATTTTGCTTCCGACTAATGAGGATTTGAATGCGATTTATCTAAATGATGGGCTTGGATATATCGTTGGTGAGAATGGAACAATACTAACAAATAAGAAGAATAGATATTCTAAGGAACCTTCAAATCGATTTGGTTTTAATGAAAAAAAAATCGATTTACTTGCAAGAGAATCAAATGATGAATATGGAGTCGCGATAAATGATTTTAATGGAGATGGATTGAATGATATTTATGTAGTAAGAATATTTGAACCAAATCGCTTTTACATAAACAATTCTTCATTCGATTTGATCAAAAAAAAAACAGAAGTCAACTTCATTGAAGATGCATTAGAGAGAAATGTCTCTGGGTCATCCAATTTATATAAAGATGATATTAACAAACAACTTGAGCTTGGCGTTGGAAGTGGTGATATAGACAATGACAATGATCAAGATTTATATATCTGTGCACTTAACGGAACAAATAATCTCTATCTAAATAATGGCTTCGGATATTTTAGAAATGTATCCAATCAATCTAACCGTGCTACTGATAGTATTGAGCGAACAAATTCATCCGTCTTTGCAGATGTCGATAACGACGGCGACTTGGATCTTTTTGTCGCCAATGAATTCAGCACCAACAGATTATTCTTAAACAATGGCGCAGGCTTTTTTAATGACGTTACTAAAGAAGCTGGACTAAGCACTAATTTCGGTGGAATGTGCGCCGCATTTGGTGATATTGATGGTGATGGCGATCAAGATTTATTCGTTAGTAATTGGTACTCCGGAAATTTTCTTTTTCGAAATGAGTCAACAAAAGAAGAAGTTAAATTTGTCGATATTTCTGAAATTGCAAATGTAAAAGGAAAAGAATTTGCAAAGAGTAATGGAGTTGTTTTCGGGGACTATGATAACGATGGAGATCTCGATATTTTTGTCGCTAATAGAAAAACTTCTAATCGTTTATACAACAATAATGGGAATGGAATTTTCTCCGATGTCACTAAAGAGACTATTGGACTTGATTCGCTGCAAAGTTACGGAGTAAGTTTTGCAGATTTTAATCTCGATGGTTACATCGATTTATTTGTTGCGAATGTAGGTGCTAACAAACTTTACAAAAATGATAAAGGAGAAAGATTCATTGATATTAGCAATGAAGTTGGGATAGGAAGAATTGGCTACTTTACAGGCACAGCAATCGGTGATATTGACAATGATGGTGATATTGATCTCTATGTAGCTTGTTATATAAATAATAATTCGCTTCTTTTTATAAACAACACTGAGGCAAAATCATTCATAAAAATTAAAGTAAAAGGGACAATCTCAAATCGTGATGCAGTTGGAGCAAAAATATTTTTATATGAACATGGCCATTTGGGTGAAAAAAAATATTTGGCGGGTTTCAGAGAAATTCAATCAGGACAAGGTTACGCGTCGCATAATTCGTATGAAGCAATTTTTGGTGTAGATGAGAAAAAAAAATATGATGCGCTTATTGTTTTTCCAGCAAGTGGTATCAAAAAAGAAACAAATAATTTAACATCAGGAAAAACCTATTTAATTGAAGAAGAAGTTGGGAATGAAAGAGCAAAAACTCTTTATTCTAAATGGGTTTTAAGTACAATAAATAATTTTGAGAATCAAACCAAAGGAATGATTATTCTCTTCCTTATTGGGCTTCTAATACTTTCATCATTAATTGGAGTGAAGCGTTATCGTTGGAATAAAAAACTAATCCTAACAATCTTTTTCTTACTGCTAATTTTTTATAGCAGTTATATCTTTTTTACTTTCGAATTGGATTGGCGGTCAACCCTAAGCTTGTTGATTGTAATTATTGTTTCTGTAATAATCATTCATCTTCTCTTTGAAATAAAAACTGCAATGAAATTATCACAAATAGAAAAACAGAACACTCGTGACGCAATTGCACGCGACTTGCATGACGATCTTGCTTCATCTTTAAGCAGTGGGGTTATCTATGCTGAGTTTCTTAAACGTAACAAATCGCATTGGGGTGAGGAAGAAAAATATTTACTCCAAAGAATTAATAAAGTTTTGTTGGAAGCTTCAGAGGCGGTTACGGAAATTGTATGGGCAGTTTCACCTTCTCACGACAAGCTAGAAGATTTAATAGTTCGATTAAGAACACTCGTAATCGAAAATTGTAAAACGAGTAAAATCCAATACAAGATTGATAATCAAATCGCTGATCGTAATTTGATAATTAGCAATGAGATTAGAAAAAATTATTATTTAATCATAAAAGAATGTCTTGCAAATTCGATAAAACATTCAAACGCCTCTTTAATAAAGCTTACATTTGAATTATTATACAATCAACTTATAATTACTTTTGAGGACAATGGAGATGGCTTCACATATCTAACAAACGCTGACGGAACAATCATTGTAAAAAAAATTAACAATGACTTGCGCGGAAATGGATTGAAAAATATTCATAAACGTGCAAATATTATTGGAGCAAAAATAGAGATTGAATCTGAATTGGGAATCGGAACTAAAATTATCATTTCAAAAAAAATAACTTAATTAGGTCATTGATTTAATAAATTTTTTAATCAATTTTAAGTAAGCAAACTAGTGATAAAATGAAAATAGAAGTAGCAATAATTGAAGACCATAAATTTTTTAGAGAGAGTGTAGCACAATTACTCAACTCTACTGAAGAATTTCAAACCGTTGGCACATTCGGTTCTGTAGAAGAAGCACTTAGTAAATTAGAATCTGTTCAAGTTATTTTATTAGATATAAATTTACCAGGACTTTCAGGAATCGAAGGTATTCCATTTCTCAAAAAAAATTTCCCTGAATGTTTGATTATTATGTTAACTGTTTATGATGATAGTAAAAATATTTTTGACGCAATCTTAAATGGTGCAGATGGATATATTCTAAAGAGGACTCAACCTATTCGTTTACTCCAATCAATTATGGATGCAGTTGATGGTGGTTGTCCAATGACACCGATCATAGCTAAAGAAGCACTAAATCTTTTTAAAAATTATGTTCCACGCAAAAGTGAAAATATTGAAAACCTTTCGAATCGTGAATTAGAAGTATTGAAAATGTTGGTAGATGGTTTAAGCAATGATGAAATTGCCGAAAAATTATTTCTTAGTATTCAAACTGTAAGAAATCATATCAGACACATCTATTACAAACTGCATGTACATTCAAAATCACAAGCAGTCGTCAAAGCATTAAAAAAGGGAATAGTTTAATTGTAGTTTTCTTTTTTTCTTCTTCGCACTAACTTTGCTCTACAATTTTTTTTAATTCTAATTTTGGGATAATAAATGATAAAGTTATTATTTGTCTGTATGGGAAATATTTGTCGCTCTCCTTCGGCTGAAGCAATTATGAAAAAAATTGTGAGTGAAAATAATTTAGATGATAAAATATTTTGTGACTCTGCAGGCACGCTTGGTTATCACGCAGGCGATCAGCCCGACAGCAGAATGATTGCACACGCAAAAAAACGAAATGTGTTTCTAAATCACGCAGCAAGAAAAATTACAAATGAGGACTTGATTGAATTTGATCACATTCTTGTTATGGATGACGATAATTTTTCTAATGTAATGTTACTAAATGGAACTGAATCTGATAAATCAAAAATTAAGAAGCTAGCTGATTATTGTGTAAAATTAGATGAAGATGAAGTTCCCGATCCTTACTATGGCGGGGCAGAAGGATTTGAAAAAGTTTTAGATATTCTTGAAGATGCTTGTTCGGGTTTGCTCGAAGATTTAAAAATAAAACACAACCTAAAATGACTCCGCAACACAAAACAAAAATAGAAATTTTACTTTGCACAAAAATAAAAACGATTCATCCCGTTGGCGGCGGATGTATTGCGAATGCCTGCCAAGTATTAACTGAAAAAGAAGAAAAATTTTTTTATAAATCTTATTCAAATAATGAAATTCTAAAATGTGAAATTAATGGCTTGAATGAACTTCATCTCGCTAAAAATATTAAGATTCCAAAAGTTATTATTGCAGAGGATGATTTTGCATTGATGGAATTTATTGATCAATCAAACAGAGATAAAAATTTTTTTGAAACATTTGGAAGAAGTTTTGCACAGCTTCATAAATATTGCTCAGATAATTTCGGTTTTTATGAAAACAATTTTATTGGTGCTAATCGCCAAGTAAATCAACCTATAAGTAACAATTGGACAGAATTTTATTTTCAAAACAGATTATTGTATCAATTTAAGTTAGCCGAAAAAAATGGTTATGTTGATAATAATTTCAGAGATTTATTTTATCGACTTGAAAATAGAATCGATTCCATTTTAACAGGTTGCGAAAATATTCCTTCATTGCTACACGGTGATCTTTGGAGCGGAAATTATTTGTGCGATGAAGATGGAGCAGCTTGTTTAATCGATCCCGCAGTCTATTATGGAAATCGTGAAGCTGACTTAGCAATGACAAAATTGTTCGGTGGATTTGATACTTCTTTTTATTCGGCTTATAACGAAGAATATAAATTGCCCAATGATTGGAAATATCGTGAGAATATTTTTATACTTTATCACGTAATGAATCATCTTAATCTTTTTGGAACATCTTATTATTCGCAAACAATTTCAATCATTAAAAATTATGTAAAATAATTTTCCAATTGGAATTGAATTATTTATTTAAATTTATTTTCAAATTATCGAGAGTTTAATGAAAGTATTATCTGTAATTCACATGCTCTATGTTCAAGATATGAAAAGAGCAATTAATTTTTATGTCAACGCTTTAGGATTCACTTGCGAAGAAGAATCCGAATTTTGGTCTTCCTTAGTTTCTGAAAATGGAAAAATTGGTTTGACTTCTTACGGAGAGTATAACGAGTTTAAGTTGACTAATCTTATTATTGAAGTGGATGACTATGATGAGGCATTAAAGCGAATAAAAGAGTTTGGAGGAATTATTTCTGAAGAACATCAACCTTATGAAGGAGCTCCAATTCATAACGCAGAAATAATTGATACTGAAAATAATGGGATTGTGATTTCAAAAAAATTATAAGAAAAAAGATTGCACTTGTTTTCTGAGTGCAATCTTTTAAAATAAATTTAATTAATTTTTCCCAACAACTTCAACATAAAGCTATAGACAAGAGCTGTCTCTTTAAATGCTCTAAATCTTCCTGAAACACCGCTGTGACCCGCATCCATACTGGTCTTGAACAGAAGGAGATTGTCATCAGTTTTCTTTTCTCTAAGTTTTGCTACCCATTTTGCTGGCTCCCAATATTGCACTTGAGAATCATGCAGTCCTGTTAAGACGAGTAAGTTTGGATAATTTTTCGCTTCAATATTATCATACGGAGAATAGGAGAGCATATAATCAAAATAAATTTTGTCGTTTGGATTTCCCCATTCATCATATTCGGCTGTCGTTAAAGGGATTGATTCATCAAGCATTGTAGTAACAACATCAACGAATGGAACTTGTGCAATTGCTCCTTTAAATAAATCGGGACGCATATTAATAACAGCTCCAATTAGCAAGCCACCCGCACTGCCACCTTGAATAAATAATTTTTCTGAGGTCGTAAATTTTTCTTGAATTAAATATTCTGCACTTGAGATAAAATCTGTGAATGTATTTTTCTTCTTCAATAATTTTCCATCTTCATACCAATCTCTTCCCATCTCTTCGCCGCCGCGAATATGTGCAACTGCATAAACAAATCCTCTATCGAGTAAACTCAATAATGCAGAATTAAATCCAGCATTCATGCTTATTCCATACGATCCATAACCATAAAGCAACAATGGATTGTTACCATTTTTATTTAATCCTTTTCTATAAACAAGCGAAATTGGGATTAATGTATTGTCACTAGCTTTTGCATACAATCGTTCAGTATCATAATTGTTCGAATTAAAATCTCCAAGAACAACTTGTTGCTTTAACAAAGTTTTTGTTCTTGTAGTCATGTCATAATCAAATGTTGAAGTAGGAGTTTTCAGTGAAGTAAACCCGAAACGAAGTAATGATGTGTTAAATTCTGGATTTACAGAAATAAATGAATAGTAAGTTGGTTCACCAAACTCAAGATAGTGTTCATCATTCGTAGCCCAATTTATTATTCGCAATTGAGTTAATCCGTTTTCTCTTTCTTGAACAACTAAATAATTTTTAAATATTTCAATATCTTCCAAGAGGACATCTGATCTATGCGGAATTACTTCCTCCCAATTTTCTTTTGTAGTTTTATCAACAAAAGTTTTCATTAAGCGAAAATTTTTTGCGTCATAATTTGTAACGATGTAAAAATATTTTCCAAAGTGATCGACTCTATATTCCAAGTTTCTTTCGCGTGGCTGAACTATTTTAAATTCTTCATTGGGCGTGTTTGCATTTAGAAAACGATATTCATTTGACAAAGTAGAATTGGAAGCGATGATGAGATACTCTCGTGATTTAGTATTGTAAACGAAACAATTAAATGTTTCATCAGCTTCGTGATAGATTTCTAAATCATTCTTAAAATCTGAACCTAATTTATGTCTGAAGATTTTATAAGCTCTGAGTGTTTCATCTTTTGTTGTATAGAAAATAGTCTTGTTATCATTAGCCCAAACCGCTGAGCCAGTTGTGTTCGGAATAGTTTGTTCAGATATTTTTCCGGTAGTTAAATCCTTAAAGTGAATTGTAAAAATTCTTCGGCTTAAAGTGTCAACTCCGAAAGCAAGAATGTTGTTGTCGGGACTTACTTCTAATCCTGAAACGTTATAATATTTGTGTCCTTTCGCTAACTCATTTACATTAAGTAAAATTTCTTCTTCACTTTCAAGCGATTCTTTTTTTCTACAATGAATCGGATATTCTTCTCCTTCTTCAAAACGAGTGTAATACCAATAACCATTTTCTTTATACGGCACTGACTGATCAGTCTGCTTAATTCTTCCAACAATTTCTTTATATAATTTTTCCTGATACTGCTCAGTATTTTTCATTGTAAGTTCTAAGAACTGATTTTCTGCGTTCAAGTAATCAATTACTTTGGGATTTTCTTTTTGATTCAACCAATAATAATTATCAATTCTTGTAATGCCATGATTTACAAGTTCTTTAGGAATTTTTTCAGCTCTTGGCGGCATAATTCTTTCTTGTTTTTCTTGTGAATAATTAATTGTATTAAAAACTATTGAGAGCAGGACTACTAAAAAAAATGTTCCTTGTTGCATTGAAGTTACTCCATTATAAAAATTAAATTTTATCTAAAATTTTCAAGATTCGATATTAACAAAAAATTCTTTTCTCATCAAAATTATTTTAAGTGTTGCATTTTTTTTGTTAATGCTTTTCCATTCACTATTAATCTATAAAAATAAACACCGCTTGGTGAATTTAGATTTGTAAATTCTGTTTCATAAATCCCGCTCAATTTTTCTTCATTCACAAGAGTTGAAATTTTATTCCCAAGAATATCATAAACATTTAGTGATACGTAACTTGTGATTGGTATCTGGTAACTAATTTTTGTTGTTGAGTTAAAAGGATTAGGATAATTTTGAAAAAGGTGAAAATAATTTGGCTCTAAATCAGCATCATTTATTTTAGTAATTATTGGAGAGCCCGCGTTCATCCAAGCCGTATAAATTAGTGCTGCAGTTGATTTAGACGCGTCATTAAATAATTTTGTAGTAAAATCTTTTGTTAAGTTCCAGAGCGTTTGATAATACAAACCACTACTCGTATTTCCTGCTGTTGTTCGAGCAGTAATATCAGCCCGCAATAAAGAATCGACATAGCGAAAATTTTTGTAAATAAAATCAAAAACAAAATCGGAACGATTAGTAACAAAATTTACTGAATCAGTAGTGAAAGAAATTAGATGAGAAAATTGATATATCATTTGCGTTTCATATCGTGAATGTATTCCATTTTGTCCTGTAAATTGTCCATCATAATTTCGTGCAAGGTGCAGTGGCATGTGTCCATCGCTAACATAGTGACCCACGTCAGCGGCTGTTAACATTGCTTTCTGCCAATCTCTTCTTCTGAATTGATTTGTCAAAGAATCAACTGCTATCAGAATTGCCCAAGGCAAAATTCCTTGCTGAATCACAAATGCAGAGCCGTGTATTGCGACAAGCGAATCGTAATTTTGGTTTATTCGACCGGTTGAAACGAAAGAAGGGAAGTTATCAATATTGATATAGTGCTTTGGTCCTTCGGTTGGATCAGTACTTCGTCTATTGTCAGCGTTGGATGCGTGACGTGAAAGTGAATCAGCCCAGAACAAAAAATGTTGCTGCATCTGATTCGGAAAAAATGAAACGGCTTTGTTGTTCATTATTCTGTGACCTGTTCCGCCCCAACCAAATAGTAACGGAGAAAAAAAGAGAAGAAAAAGAAAGAGCAATTTTTTATTTTTCATTTTTTACTTTAATCAATATTTTACTGAACAACCATAAGGCTTTGTAACTTTTGTTGTAATTACTTCTGAATTCATCAATGAGTTAAGAGCAGCTTTTACATAATTGCTTGCATCTTTTATATCTTCTTTATCTGTTGATGGCTTATCATCAATAGCGCCAGCGTAAACAAGTTTTCCTTTTTTGTCGATTACAAACATGTGTGGAGTTGTTTTTGCACCATACATTTTTCCGACCTCACCAGTTTCGTCAATCAAATAGCCGTTGACATCCACTTTATAATTCTTCAGTCGCTTGTTAATTTCCTTCGCGTCAAAATTTCCTTGCTTGCCTGGAGCCGATGAACAAATCAATAACCAAACTACACCTTTTCCTCGAAACTCGTTTTGCAAAGATTGCATATTTTCTGTTTCGTAATGTTTCTTTACAAATGGACAATCAAAGTTTATCCATTCCAATACTACATATTTCCCTTTGTAATCTGCGAGCGAATGAGTTTTTCCATTTCTATCTTTCAGAGAAAATTCTGGAGCAGCTTTATCAATTTCTACATTTTGCGAATTGAGATTAATTGAAAAAAGCACCATTAATAAAAAAAGAAGTTTGTTCATTTTTTTTCCTCATAATTATTTAGTGAAACATTTATTCCAAGAGCTTTGGAATTTTTTGCAGTTATCCAACTAATATTACTAACAATAATTCCACGCACATCTTTTGGATTTTTAATTTTCATCTCATCAAGTTTTAAGATTAACCTATATCCGTTTTGAATTGATTCTATTGGCTGCTCATAAACATAATCAAAAATTCCATTTTCATAAGGATAGAATTTAATTTTTCTTTCTATAGCTGACTCAGATTCAGGAACAAGAATTGTCAAAATCATTAATGAGTCTTTTCTCTCTGCAGAAAATATATAATCGTGAAATTCTACTGGAAGTTTTAAGAATGTTTCTTCAATCTCTTTTACGATTACTGAATCATAAATTGAACCACTATCTGCTTTTAATTTTATACTTACTTCTTGAGAACCGGGAACGCATTCTTCTTTACAAGCCAACCAAGAAACTTTTGCACTAATAAGATAATCACTTTGAGCTAATATTTTCGGCGTAGAAATTTTAACTAAAAGAATCTCTTCATTATCGTAGCCAAAGTTTACCATATCGTCGCCGAGATAAAATCTTTTTGGATAAGGCCAAAATATTTCGCTGGCGGAAAATCCTGAAGGCAAATTCCATTTTATTCTTGTAGCTAATCCTGCATCACCCGGATTTTTCCAGTATGTATGCCACTCATCTAACATTTTTAATTTTATTCCAACATAAAATTCTTGAGCAGGCGCAATTGTATTTAGTTCAGAAATTAATTTAACGCTTACTAAATCAAGGGATTTACTTTGTGAAAAAATTCCATTTGAAATTAATAGAAGTAGAAGAAGCAAATATTTTTTCAAATCAATTCGTCAGACATTTAATATTTTTATATTTTTTTTGATTTAGCTGCAAAACTTCTTTCAGATTTAATTACAAAATATTTTATTTTCAAAAAATAATTGAGTTCAATCAGACTCATATTTATCAGTACTAAGATGAACGTAGCGCATCAACTATTTTTAATCGTGCTGCTCTAACGGAAGGTAAAAATCCTCCCAACAATCCCATGACAGTTGCAAAAATGAAAGATGAAATTATTATCTCTGGAGAAAGAGCAAACTTAAATTCAAGTTCAGAAAAAGAAGCAAAGTTTAAAGTTGAAATTGAAAAAAACTGAAGAGATGATGCAAGCAATAATCCAATAACTGCACCAATGATAGAAATCAAAAGTGATTCAGATAAAAAAGTAACGAGAACACTAGTGCGTCTAAAACCGAGTGCTCTTAATGTTCCGATTTCTACTGTCCTGTTTGCAACCGCTGCATACATTGTAATCATTGCTCCGATTGTTGCGCCAAGAGAAAAAATAATAGTAACAAAAATTCCAAGTATGCGAATAAATGTTGCCATCATTTCTGATTGCTCTTCAAAATGGAGTTTTTCAATTTTCACTTCGAGTTGCTGCAACCTTCTGTCAGTTAGAAATGTGCTTTTAAATTTTTCAAAATTTTCAGGATTATCAAGTTTAAGAGTTACGGCTGAAACTGTACTGCCACGATTAAATGTACTAAGCAATTGCAGGGCATCTCCCCAAATTTCAGATTCAAACCCGCTTCCACCCGCTTCAAATATGCCTACAACGGTCCACTCATCTCCTGCAAATCGAATTTCCTCTCCAATATCTGCTCCATCAAATCTTTCATGAATTGAGCGTCCTACAATTAATTCTTTCGAACCAAAATTAAACATTCTGCCATCTACAAGTTTTACATTTGGACGCAGCTTCTTTACTTGATCAGAGACTCCTCTTGCAGTAATGTTGCTCATTCCCCCCGACTTCTTTGGCAAATTAATTACAACAACAGGTTCATTAGAAATTATTGGTTTGCCATCGGCAGTTTTTGCGATGTAGGGAAGCACGCTAATAATATTTTGTTGGTCACCAGTAACAACGCTTGAGATTTCATTTTGTGCTGCTTTACGAAGAACAATTACATTATCGTCTGCACCTGTTGAGATTAGAGTTTTTTGAATTCCGTAAGCCATCATCAACACTGCAGCAAATACAAATACAACAAGAGCAATACCAACTACGGTAATTCCTGTTGTCAATTTTCTTTTCTTAAAATTTCTTAAACTATATTTAATCGGAATTTTCATTTACTTTACCTTTCAAACTTTTATTTGTTCATTATTCATCAGAAATAATTATCCGACGAATCTAAAACCATCAACAATTTTTGTTTTAAGTGCTCTTTGAATTGGGAATATTGATGCAATCAGTCCTATCATCATTGCTGCGCTTACAGCAAGAACTATAGTAATTGATTCAACATGAAAAACGGGAAAAAATCCTTTCGGAATAACTTGCCCAATTCCTTCTATCAATGGATAAATAAAAAATAATCCTATAGCCGAACCAATTGCAGAAATTAAAAGCGATTCACCGAGAATTAACCCAACGATATGTTTTGCTGAAAATCCAAGCGTCTTCAGAACCGCATATTCTCTCGTTCTTTCTCGCGCTGCCATTATCATAGTGTTTCCAAGCACGAGCATAATTATCCCAATGATGACGAACGAAATTAAATTCATCGCATCAATTATGGCGCTTGTTGATGAAAGAAAACCTTGTGCAAAAGCTCTTTCAGTTTCAGTTTTTGTTTCAGCTCTTGAATTGAGAAAGAGAGCGTCAATTTGCGTTGAGATTTCTGCAGCCTGATTTGGGTCATTTATTTTTACAATGTACCATCCAACATCGTTTGCACGCTCAGGCCACTCTTGCTGCATCCGCTCATTGACATAATCCCAACGAAATGCCATCATTGTTCCATCAGTAGCTTTGTCGCGCGGTTGATAAATTCCTCGAACTGTAAAATTCCAAGTGCCGGGATAAATATCACCTTCAAGTGTCATCACATCGCCGATACTTAAATTATATGTCTTCGCGAGATCAGCCCCAATAATTGTAGCTGTTCTTTCATTCTTAAAATTTTCTAATTCTTCTTTTGTTAAAAGAAATTCGGGATAGACGCTAAAAAAAGTTTCGTGGTCAACTGCCATTCGAGTAAAAAATTGATTTTTATCAATATATACTCCCTGAAACCAAGTTGAGAAAGTAACCTGTTCAATACCGGCAACAGATGCAATTTTTTCTTTATATGTTACTGGTAATGGAAAAATAAAAGAGACTGCTTGTCGAGTTATTAATCTATTTGCTGCCGATGCATCTACACCGACGTGCCAAGCCGTTACTACAGTTCTCAATATTCCAAACGCTATAACTGCAATTGCAATTCCGAGTATCGTCAAAGTAGTGCGAAGTTTATGTCGCAGAGTATTTTTAAAAATTAATTTTAATATTTTCATATTTTCTCCTAGACTAAATCTCCTTTGTCGAGATGTCGTTTAACGCTTGCTTTGGCTGCTGAAGCTGGATCGTGCGTAACCATTACAATTGTTTTCTTAAATTCTTTATTTAATCGATCAAGAAGAGTAAGAACTTCGTTAGCGGAATTTTTATCAAGATCTCCAGTTGGTTCATCAGCAACTAAAATTGTTGGATCAGTAACAATTGCTCTTGCTATTGCTACTCTTTGCTCTTGTCCGCCTGAAAGTTGTTTCGGATAATGATACATTCTATCAGTTAAACCAACCACAGATAAAACTAATTCTACTCTCTTTTTTCTTTCAGCTTTGCTTAGATTCGTAAGTAACAATGGAAGTTCTACATTCTCAAATGCAGTAAGCACAGGAATCAAATTGTAGAATTGG
Organism: Chlorobiaceae bacterium; assembly: GCA_013824085.1. GTDB lineage: Bacteria > Bacteroidota > Ignavibacteria > Ignavibacteriales > Ignavibacteriaceae > PNNF01. The sequence continues at coordinate 27,603 of PNNF01000007.1, forward strand.
AAAATAAATCCAACATTATTTGACCGCCATTTTGCAAGTGCAGATTCATTTAGTTTGGCAATATCTGTTCCAGCAACTGTTAACTTTCCACTACTCGGTTTATCAATACCCGCAATTAAATTTAGGAGAGTTGTTTTTCCTGAGCCAGAGGGACCCATCAATGCAAGAAATTCTCCTTCTTCAATTTCGAGGGATAAATTATTAAGAACCGGAATTTCAAAACTATCTCTCTGATAAGATTTTGATAAATTCTGAATTGAAATTATCGATGCCATTTTTTCTCCAATCAAATATTTAAACGATCTCTTTATTTTTTAGTTTAATTTTTAAAACGAATTATTCTTTAATACTAACTTTGTCCCCATCCTTCAAGGTTTGAGGAGCATTATCTACAACTTTGGTTCCATCATCAACACCCGAAATAATTTCGGTATAATCTCCGCTTACTCTTCCAATAGTAATTTCAACTCTCTTCACTTTGTCATTGATAATAGTGAACAAAAATGAATTATTGTTTTGATTAAATACTGCTGAAGTTGGAACAACGAGCATCGGCTTTTCATTCAACTTTGATTCATCTATTGCTTCGCCAAGGAAAGCAACTTTTGCACTCATCTCGGGAAGAACTTTGCTATCGTAATTTTTAAATCCAATTTTTACCATCACGGTAGCTTTTGCGCGATCTGCTGTTGGAACAATTTTATCAACATAGCCCGGATATCTAACTTGTGGAAATGCATCGAGTCTAATTTCGCAGTCTTGTCCAACTTTAATTCTTTGAATGTTCGATTCACTTACATCAACTTCAACTTGAAGCGAAGTCATATCAGCCATTGTTACCACAGCTCCGCGTGCAGAGACGCTTGCAGCTAATGGAGCAACTATTTCTCCCACATCGGCATTTTTTGTAAGCACAGTTCCATCAAATGGTGCACGAATTAAAGTATTCTCAAGAGCAACTTCGGCTGATGTGACTTGAGCTTTAGCAACACCGATTCCAGCTAGCACTCTCAAATAATTTGCTTCAGCTATTTCAAGGCTTTGTTTTGTTGTTGCACCAGCTTTAAATAATGCTTGCTCGCGCTTAAAATTATTTTCTGCTACATTCAAATCTGCTTCAGCAAATTTTAAGTTTGCGTTTGCTTGTGCAAGTAAAGCTTTAATATCACTATCTTCTAAGCGAGCAATTATCTGATTCGCCTTTACTGCTTCACCTTCAACCACGCCAAGAAAAACTAAGCGTCCCGTTCCTTTGGATGCTACAGCAGCTTTTCTTTGAGCCACTACATAACCACTTGCATTCAATAACGCGGTAACTTGCGAAGGTGAAACCAATGTTACTGTTACTTGCGATACTTCTTGTGTTGAAGTAAAAAATTTTGGTATTAAGAAATAGAATCCAATTAGCAAAACCACTACGGTAACTAAATAGATAATTGTTTTTTTAGTATTTCCTGAATTTGAATTTTCTTTTCTGTCAATCTTCAGAGATGATAAATCAATATTTTTTGCTTCCATTTTTTTCCGATTAATATTATTTCAATTCAAAATTAACAATAGTTTTTTTACGATAGTATTAATTTTTTCAGTTTTTAGGTGAACCAATATATTTTTTAGGTTGAGCGGTTAATAACAATGATAATTTATTGCTTGCAAAACAATTTTATTATTGAACTGGTTATAAAAATTTCACAATAAGAAATTGATATTTTTCACTTCTCACCAAACATGGGGAATAAAAATAAAGTTGCTTTCAGAATAAATTATTTTGATAAAACAAAATTAGAGAAATAAATGAATAATAATTTGAGAAAAATAATTCTATAAGAAGTTGATTTTTATGTCACCTAAAAAAACTGAGGCGGCTTAATAAAAAACCGCCTCAATAAAAATGACTAAAAAATAATTCCTACTCCAGCACTTAGGGTATTAAATTTGGCAAGATTATAATCAACATTCAAGCTCAAAAAGGCAAGCTTAAATGAAGCACCTACAGTTATTTTTGTTGTGTTCTCTCCTTCTAACTCAAAAGCAATTGGAACTTTTGTACCTGGCACAGGCACATCAACAAAATAATCATAATTAACTTTTATCGTTGAACTCTCAAACGAAAAACCAGCGTATGGTGTAACATTCAGCATTCCGGGGCCAAATGTTTTACTTGCAAAGAGTCCGAATGTAGTTGCAGATGTACTAAAAATTTCGCCAACTTCCATATTCTGAGTAAAGTAACCAAAAGTAATCTCAACTGGTAAGGGTATAGGAAGCCATATTCCGGGATTATGCTGAACACCAAAACCAAAATATTTTAAATCACCCAATTCTTCATCAATTTCTATATTCGGTAAATATCTAAAAGAGACTGAAGTTCCATAAACAGTTCCCAAGGAAAGTTGCGGTGCTGCCAAAGGCAACATTGATAAGTCTTCTAAAAATCCTTGAACAGGCAAACTAACTTTGTTTGGATTAATTGTATAAGTTTGTCCTCCAACAGTTATGCTTGTTCCAGTAAAATTTAATCTGACAGAATCAGTCTTGCTTCCAACAATTGTGGGTCCACCAATACCAACATTAAAAGTTCTTTTTACCAAACTATCAATCAACGCTGTTCGAACAGCAGCAGGGAAATTTGGGTTTGTTCTGTCCACAAGTTGACCGCTTTGTTGCCTATTAAATTGAAATGAGCCACTTGAAGAAAAAGATTTGTTTCCATCTCCGAACAAAGTTCCCATAGCAACTACACCAAATTCAATATCTATTCCAAAAATTTTAGCTTTTGGTGGACGATGAACCCAACCGCTATTTAAGTTAGCTCCAAAGCCTGAAATTATTGGTGAAACGTAAGCACTTGCCGCATCCTGCGATAGTTTACCGAGTGTTTCTTGTAAATCTTGAGCATAGGATTTGTTAAAGAAGACAATTAATAGAACCAAAAATGACTTGAAAAAAAATTTCATAAGCACTCCTTCAGTTACATTTAGTTTATATAATTTATACTATCAGCACAACTTAAAATGAGAGCAAATGTGTATAAATAAGCTTTCTATTAATTACTATAAAATTAATAGAAAATCATTTCATCAATAATAAATAAATTTAACCTAATGTTCAATCTATCTTAAAATATTTTTTGCCCTCGTTATTAAACATAATAAAAATTTCAATACAATGTATATATTTTTTTTTATAATTTGCTTCCCAAGCAACATCAAGAATCAACAAAATAAAAAAAATTGAACTTTAATAAATAATTTTTAGCAACCTCTCATTTGAGAATGATATAAAGCAGTATGGAATTCTAGGACTAAAAAAAATGCTTAGAAGTACTTTCTAAAATTAGATAATATTTTTTTCAATAATTAATTTCATTAAAACTTAAATAAAATTGTTAAAATGAGAATGGAATTAAATTTTTTTTCATTCATCATGTCGCTAAACATGGGAAATTTATATGCTTGATATTCTAATAATTGGTGCGGGTCCAGCGGGAATTAGTCTCGCAGTCGAAGCGTGTCATTCACAAATCGATTCATCAAAAATTTTACTCTTAGAAAAAATGGATGAACATTCCTTCTCAATAAAAAAATATTATCCTGAATCAAAACTTGTTACAGCCAATTACAAAGGCTTTGAATCGAGATGCACGGGAGTAATGTGCATTCCCGATTTGACAAAGAAAGAAACTATAACTTATCTCGATAAAGCAATAATTGAAAATAATTTGAAAGTAAATTATTCAGAGTCAGTTTGGAAAATTTTTATTGAAGAAGACAAAACATTTACAATCTCAACAGAGAAGAATGAGTATAAATCAAAAGTTATCGCAATAGCAATTGGAATTCTCGGCAAACCAAACAAACCCGAATATAAAATTCCACATTCACTTAAGGATAGAGCATTGTTCGATGTAACAACTGTGGAAATAAAAAATGCAAAAGTGCTTGTCGTTGGCGGTGGAGATTCTGCATCAGAATATTGCCAGTATCTTGTGCAAGAAGGGAATGATGTTTCGCTGAGTTACAGAAAAAATGAATTTCTCCGAATGAATTATATCAACAAGGAAAGTTTGTTTGGATTAGTTGAACAGAAAAAAGTTAAACTATTTTTAGAATCAGATATCTCTACACTCAATGAAATAGATAAAAAACCAAAAGTAATATTTAGAGATGAAAAATTTCCTGCTGAAGAATTTGATTACATCGTCTATGCACTTGGTGGAACAACACCAACAAATTTTATGAAAATGATTGGCATTGAGTTTAACGGAGAAGATCCCGTCCTTAAAAATAATTATGAGACTTCAATTCCCGGTCTTTTTTTAGTTGGCGACTTAACAGTAGGCACTAAAGGGGGCTCAATAATTTGGGCGTTCAACTCGGCACAAAAAGCGATGGAAAAAATCATTACAATAATTTGAGCGATTGAAGATTGATGATTTTAGGATTGATGATTGACACAAGTTAAATTTGTTTGTGAAGTCTCGTACTATGGGTTTGATTAAGGGAAAAAATAAAAGCAAAAAAACTTTTTGATGAAGTAAACTTATTGCTAAACATTCTTGTTATAAAAATTATGAAAAATGTAAAACGTTTAGATGATAAGAAAAATTTGTGGAATTAATTTTTCACTTTTGAAGAGCTAATTTAGAAATTTATTGTATTTCGAAAAATATTTAAGTCATCATATCGGTGCATAATTAAAATACAACATATTGCCGATAAGCAGAAGTCTAACTAACTTTCGATACTGAAAAAAAAATATTAGGGAACAAATTGTGGTAACATCAAATAATAACGATTCTACAGTAGATAGAAACAAAAGAATAATTATCGTAGGCGCAGGCCCGGGTGGCCTTGCTGCAGCTATGCTTCTAGCCTCAAAAGGGTACTCTGTTGATTTGTTCGAAAAAGAAAAACAAATTGGTGGCCGAAATTCATTTTTTAAATTAGGCGAGTATATCTTCGATATTGGTCCGACATTTTTAATGATGAAAGATGTGCTTGAAAAAATTTTTATTAAAAGTAATAAAAAACTTGAAGACTTTGTCGAAGTAACAAAATTAGATCCGATGTACCGTCTAAAATTTGCAGATGGAAGAGAACTTTATCCATCACCCGATAAAGAAAAGATGAAACTAACAATGGAAAATTTTTCCAAAGGAAGTTTTGAGGGCTACTTAAAATATCTCGACAAGGAGAAAAAAAAATATGATAAACTTATTCCTTGCTTGTCGATTCCTTATGGTAAAGTAAGTCATTTTTTCTCTAAGCAACTAATTACCGCAATACCATACCTTGATGCGCATACAAGTTTACACGGCGTTCTCTCAAGATATTTTGATGACCCGGATGTAAGAATTGCATTTACTTTTCAAGCAAAGTATATTGGAATGTCTCCCTGGACTGCACCAGGCACATTCAGTATAATTTCGTACATAGAACATGGCGGAGGAATTTTTCATGTTAAAGGTGGCTTAAACAAACTTGCATTTGGAATGGCTGAAGCGTTCAAGCAATTGGGGGGAAGAATTCACTTAAATTCATCAGTAAAAAAAATACTCGTTGAAAATGAAACTGCAACAGGTGTTGAATTAGAAAATGGTAAAATCCAAAAAGCCGATTACGTAATTATAAATGCTGATTTCGCTAACGCCATGACTAAACACGTTGATTCTTTAAATAGAAAAAAATGGACTGATGAGAATCTCGCTTCAAAAGATTATTCTTGCTCAACTTTTATGATTTATCTCGGCGTTAAAAAAGAGTTTAAAGATATTGCCCACCATACTATACTTTTTGCAAAAGATTACAAACAGAATGTCGATGAGATTACTAAAGATATGCGAATATCTGATGACATTTCTATCTATGTTCAAAATGCATCCGTGACTGACAAAACGTTAGCACCCGAAGGAAAAAGTACAATTTACGTTCTCGTTCCTGTACCAAACAATAAGAGCAAAATTGATTGGGATAAGGAGAAGCAAAGTTTTAGGGACAAGATCATATCAACACTCGAAACAAGAGGTGGTTACTCGGGGCTAAGCGAAAATATCGAAGTTGAAAAAATCGTTACGCCAAAGGACTGGCAAGAGCGACACTCAGTTTATTTAGGGGCTACATTTAACCTTGCACACAATGTTGGGCAAATGCTCTATTTTAGACCACACAATGAGTTCGAGGAATTTAAGAATTGTTATCTTGTCGGTGGCGGTACCCATCCAGGTAGTGGCTTACCAACAATTTACGAATCTGGTCGAATTTCTGCAGAGTTAATTATGAAAAGAGACGGAATAGAAGTTTGATGATAAAAACATTTATCATTGTCTTATTTTTTTCGTTTCTAACTTCTCAAGATATATTTGCAAATGATAGTGTTGTTGTTAGCATAACTGTTATCGGATTTAAGAATAATGAAGGAGTTTGCAGACTTCTTTTGTACGACAATAAAAAAGGGTTTCCTGAATCACAAAAAGATGCCCAACTTATGCGAAGCGAAAAGATTCGAGGTGGAAAAGCAGTTTTTGCATTTAAGATTAAATCCGGAGACTACGCAATAGCTATTCTACACGATGAAAACGCAAATGGAAAATTAGACAAAACATGGTTTGGAAGACCTACCGAAGGCTTTGGTACTTCCAACAACCCCAAAGTGGGGTTTTCACCACCAAAATTTGAGGAGTCACTCATATCCATTGACAATATCAAGAACGAAATTACAATCAATCTCTTCTATTTTTAAGGAATTTTTATGAATATAGTATCTTTTCTAAAATTGATCCAAATGATTTATGGAAAGAAAAAACCTGAAGCAGCCAAAATCCAACAGATGGGTCTGCTTGCTGTTAAAATCGGACAGGTACATGCACTGCGAATAGATTTTTTAACTGAAGAAACTTGCATTGAGTTATCCAAACTTTATCGAACAAATATTCCAATAAAAACAGAACAAGTTCTAAAAAATATTGATAAAACAAAATTTTCTTGGATTGACGATAAACCCCTCGCAAGCGCATCAGTCGGACAAGTTTATAAAGCAAAATTAGTTTCTGGTGAAGATGTAGTGATAAAAGTGATCAAATCAGATTTTAAGAAAATGTTCGAAAAAGATGTTGCTTCGGTAAAGAGTTTATTTAAGTTCGTAATTTTCTTTTATCCAAAACTAGCCAGAGTTTTTGATCCAATAGGAATTCTTGAACATATTGAAGATTATACATTGAGGGAGCTAAATCTTCTGAACGAAATCGAAGGACACGAAGTTCTCAGGAAAATCTATGATAAAAATAAAGAGATTTACGATCTTTCTTCTCTTAAATTTCCCAAAATCTACAGAGAACTCTCATCAGAAAATATAATGGTTTCAGAATACATCCCGGGTAAAACGTTCGATGAGATTTTAGACAAAGAGATGAGCTACTCAGAACTATTGTTACTCTTTAAAATTCACGGATTTTTCATGTTCAACATCGGAACATTCCACGGCGATATTCATCCAGGCAATATGATGCTAAATGGAAAAAAAATATATTTTATAGATACTGGAGCAATCGGACACGTAAGTAAGCGATTGAGTTCAGGACTTCTAAATTTCTTTGAAGCCCTTTCAGTCTATGATTATGACCTTTGTGCTCAGCGATTGAATGAAATGGCAGAGACAGGAATCTCTGGGAAAAAATTTGAAAATTTCAAAGTGAAGTTCAAAATTCTTTACTCCGATTTTAAAGGAAAAAGTGTAAAAGAAGTTTCCTTAACGAAAAAAATGATGGAGACAATTAAGCTCGGAGTTAATTCCGGAATGGCATTTGAAAAAGGGATGTTTTCTATAATCAAAAGTCTTATGTTCCTTGATGGAATGGTTCTAAGATGCAATCCTAATGCAGTGCTTTTAGAAGATATGCGACAATTTTTGGATGAATTTAAAAAAATTAGTGTTACCTAATCTGTAGTTTTATTTTTTTGAATTATTATTTCTCGAGGAAAAAATCAGCTCCGAATTTTTTCGGTGTAAAATTTTTAAATTGAAATATTTCTATTCAATCATCAATTCTTCAATCATCAATTCTTCAATTCTTCAATCATCAATTCTTCAATTCTTCAATCATCAATTCTTCAATTCTACAATCATCAATTCTTCAATTCTACAATCATCAATCCTAAAATTCTTAATCACAAATTGTTTAAAACAAAAAATCCCGATCTGTAAATCGGGATTTTTTTTGAGCTGGCGGAGGGATTTGAACCCCCGACCTGCTGATTACAAATCAGCTGCTCTACCAGCTGAGCTACGCCAGCACTAAAAATATGAATATCAAATTTAACAAGAGTGGCTTTTTATTCCAAATTATTTTTTTCTATAATTGAAATATTTAGCTTATTCTATTTCCCTCTCTTTAATCTCAATCTCATCACTCGTCAATTTGAATTGAACCATTTTTTGTTTTATTTTTTTTATTAACTCAAATTTTAATCCATTGAACGAAAAAGATTCGCCGACACTCAGAATTTTTCCTGAGCTATAAGAGATAAAACCTGCGACAGTATTGTAATCATCCGACTCTGGGAGTTCAAACAAAAATATCTCATTAAAATCATTGATTGGAATTGCGCCAAGTATTATATATGAACCATCTGGCATCTTAGAAAAATCAACTCCAAGCCCTTCATCACTCGATTTAATTTCTCCAACTATTTCGCTTAAAATATCTTCCAAAGTAATAACACCTTCAGTTCCTCCATACTCATCTGTAACGATTGTAATTCTTTCGCCTCGCTTTTGCATCTCTTTTAAGACACCAGAGATTGGTTTTGTTTCGGGTATAAAATATGCAGGACGAATTAAATTTTTTATCAGAACAGATTTTTTTTCAGCATACATTCTTAGCAAATCTTTTATATGAATAATCCCAATAATGTTATCCAACGAATCGATATAAACGGGAACAAGCGTGTGACCGGTTTTTAAGATCTCGTCAAACATTTTTTCATTGTCTTCTGTCAATTCAACTGCAACCATGTCAGTGCGTGGAATCATAATTTCGTCGGCAGTAATGTCATCAAACTCAAAAATATTTTTTATAATTTCATGCTCGGTCTTATCGATTGCACCAGATTTAACGCCCTCTGAAATCATTACTTTAATTTCATCTTCAGTTATGTTGGGATTTAAAAATCCTGTAGTTGTCTTGAATGGAATTAAAATAAAATTAGCCAAGCCAACAATAATTTTCGTAAGCCCAATGTTTATTTTGATAAGAACAAAAATTGTTGATACGATTTTGGGAGTAATTTTTTGTGTATATTTTATTCCAAGCGCCTTTGGTACGAGTACACTAAAAATCCAATAAAAAATTGAAATGACGAATGCTTCAGCTATATAGATTGGTATTTGAGAAATGTGCTTAAAATTTTCGTATTGGTCAGACAAATATTGATTAAGCACAATTGCCGTAAGAAATGACGCTGTAACAAGTGATACCGTTCTACCAATTTGAAGTAGTGAATATAAATATTCGAGTTTCTTGTGAATGGTCTCAAACTTGAGGAGAAATTTTTTATCTTTTTCAGATAGATGTTCTTCCTCATCGTTCTCTTTGAATTCTTCCTTATCGAACGTTAAGATTGCTGCTTGTGCTGCAGTCAAAAAGCCAGCGAAAACAATTAATAAAAAAATTACTAAAATCAGTTCAAACATATTTGATAATAAATTAAGATAATCACAAATATAATAACTATTTTTATCAACTAAGTTGAAAGAAAATTTATAGTTTAGAGAATTGAATAATAATTTTTATGATTCCTATTAAAATAAAAGTAGAAAAAGAAAATCTATTCATCGTTTGGAATGATGAACTAGCTTCAACTATTAAATTAACTTACTTGCGAGATGAGTGTCCTTGTGCAGGTTGTAAAGGCGAAACAATTTTATTTAGAAATTATCGTCCTCCAAAATTAACTATGGCTCATCCCGAAATGTATAAAATAAAAGCTATTGAGATGGTTGGAGAATATGCAATAAAGATAAGTTGGAAAGATGAACACACTACTGGAATCTATACTTGGGACTACTTAAAGCAACTTGAGAAAGATCAAGAAACAAATAACAGACAAAATTACAAACCATTATTATAAGTCTATGACAAACAATCAATTAAAATATTACTCGTCACTGTTACAAAAAAAAATCAGAAAAACTGAGAAAAAATTTATTGTTGAAGGAAGCACATTAATTGACGACGCAATTGATAGCGGTTTCAAGTGTGAAATTATAGCTTCAACTCCACTTTATCAAGAGAACAATCCTTTGATAATCGATAAATATATCATCAATAGATTTCGCACAGAAATTATTTCGAATAAAGATTTTGAAAAACTCTCTGATGTTGAATCTCCGCAAGGAGTAGTTGGAGTATTTCATGAAAAAAATATTAACACTCAATTAACTAATGAAAAAATAATTTGTCTTGAAAGTATTTCTGATCCCGGTAACCTTGGAACAATATTAAGAACGTGCGATTGGTTTGGATTTAATCAAATTTTACTGAGCAAAGATTGTGCAGAAATTTTTAGTCCAAAAGTTATTCGGGCTTCGGCTGGTTCGGTGTTTCATCTTGAATTCAAAATTGACGAAAACATTATTAAAACATTGAGCTATCTCAAAGGAAAAAATTATTCCGTAGTTACTGCAGATATTAAAGGCAAAAATATTTATAGCCACGAATTTGGAAATAATGTTTTGATTGTTTTCTCCAATGAAGCTAAGGGTCCAAGTGAGGAATTGCTTTCTGTAACAGATGATAGAGTTATGATTCCAAAATTTGGGAAAGCTGAATCACTTAATGTTTCGAGTGCTGCTGCAGTATTTTTATCACAGTTGAAAAGTAAGATTGGATAATATTTTTTTCAAAGGTCTGATGCTTTCGGCATGATAAAAATCTAAAATCTAAAATCGTTAATCCTTGTTCTAAGATCAAATTAAATCCGCAATTTTTGTTTTGTTCTTCTGGGACTTTTGGGACAAGTAGGACAATTGAATTGGATGGATTGAGAATTTTGCAATTTGATTTTCACTTAACACATTTTGTTGACCGAGCATATTGAAGCCAACGGTGGCATCATAAGAAAATCATAAATTGGTAATTCGTAATTCGTAATTCTTCAATCCTACAAAATCACTTTTTGCTTTCGGCTGAAAAACATTTCATAAATAAATAAAATTCCTACGGGCAGATATTGAATCAATAAAAAGATGTTTGGTAAGTGCCACTCGCCAAAAGTTTTGGAATTAAAGATTGCATAAAATGCTAAACTAACTGAAGCTGTCCAGACAACTCCACTCCAACGAAAATGAAAAGGTAATAGAATTGCAAACCACCCGAGATACCAAGGATGTACAGTTGGTGCTAAAATAAAAAATGAAAAAAAGATTAAATAAGTTTTTTCGATGAAACTTTTCTTACTAAAAAATATCAAAGTATAAATTCCAACGAATAAAATCAAACATATAATTCGTGCGGTTTGATTATTTATAGTAAGCTCATAAAAAATTGTAAAGACTACACCATTGAAATACCAATGCTCAGCGAATTTTGTTAATGCCTCAAAAGGAAAAACTGAAGGGCTGATAAATGGTATATAAGTTAGTGCGAAAGTAAAAATCGGAATTATTACAAGCCAATAATATCTAAATTTAAAAAAGTTTTTTAGCAGCAATGGAACAAGAATTACAGATACAATTTTTATACTTATAGAAATTCCCAGAACAATTCCAGACAGAGCTTCTTTTTGCTTTAGATAAAAATAAACAAACAACAAAATTAATGGGAAGCCAAGCGCATCAAGGTGAGCATCAATCATAAATTGAGATAACGCCAACGGTGACAGCGCATAGACAAGAATATATTTGATCTCAATTTTAAGTTCACGCAAAATAAGAAAGAGCAGAAACAACGTCGCTATCTCAAAGAAGAACAAGACTATCTTAAAGCCGATATAAGACTCACCACCAATTAAGTATCCTAACAAAAACATGAGCTGCGAGACAGGCGGATAAATTGTTTTCATATTTTGAAAGTTTACCATCTTCGGAAGTAAATCAGAATGAAGAGAAACTAATGCGGAATCGCTGGGCGTGTATTGATATGGATTGATTCCGTGAGCAATCTGCTTACCGTCCCAAATGTAACGAAACACATCATCAGAGCCCGCGGGGAAAATCGGAATTAAAATTATTCGCATCAACACTGCCAATGCAAGCAATTTGAATACAAACGAATTTTCTATTTTTTCATTTCTTAAAATTGCTACTATTCCTAAAAATAAAATTGAACTAATAGTTAAGACAATTAAATAATGTAAATAGGGATTCTCAAAAATTTGTAATGACGTTGACTTTGCGAAATAATGATAGTGATTTTTGTTGAGATAGAGCGACGAGAGCAATAAGAGAATTATTCCAGCCAGTATTGATAATAATATTTTGTAGCGTGTAATTTGTTTCATTTGTTGCAGCGATATTGTATTCAAAAATTCCTGTGACTAAGATAAAACTTTAAAAAAATATTTCCCCAAATGATTTCGTAATAAAAGAAAATATTCGGGTTTGTTTAGGACAAATTTTTGAAATAATTTTAATCTTGAATTAGCATAATAGTTCATTCTGTGATGATAAAATATTTCCGCTTAAAGAAGTTGTGGCAATGGAATATGTTTTTATCTCTTGAGGAAGTTAGCTAAATTCAAACAGAGAAAAGTTGAATCGGTAAAAAATGATATTTGCCAAATGAAAAAACTTAATATATTTTTGAAGTCTATTATTTAGGAGATTTTATGTTACAAGTTATAGATGTTGAATTAACACCTAATCCACATGCGCTAAAGTTTATTCTTAATGAAAAATTGTTGAAGCATGAGACAAGGCAATTTCATAATAAAGAGGCAGCAGCTTCGGATCCATTAGCAAAAATAATTTTTGATCTTCCCGGAGTTGTTACTGTTTTTTATATGGATAAGTTTATCACAATAGAAAAAACTAAAGAAACGCAATGGGGACAAATTCAAAGACCGTTACTTAATTTGTTAAAAGATTTTGATACCAATGTTATTCCACCCGAAGTAGAGCCAAAAGGTGATGACGAAAATTCGAGTGAAATGTTAAAACAGATCAATGATATTTTAAATCAGAAAGTTAGACCAGCTTTAGCATTCGATGGCGGTGGATTGGAAATTCTTGGCTTAGAAGGATATACATTAAAAGTTCGTTATCAAGGTGCATGCGGAAGTTGTCCAAGTGCAATTAGAGGAACGTTGACATCTATAGAGAGTTTATTAAAGAGAGATGTGAATCAAGCGATTCAAGTTATTCCAGCTTAAGAATTGATTTTTTTTTCTAAACAATTTTTTTGAATTCTAAAATCAATTGATTGCTCAGCAGATTTGGGTCATTATTGTTCTTACTGTTTCGATTTATCTTAACCAAATATTTTCACGTAAATGAAAAAAGAAGTTAGAAAAATATTTTATACGACGGTTACTATTGATCGAATCAAGTTTAATATTTATGCAACTTCTCGTGGAATAATTAAAATTGATTTGAACAGTCCCATCGATAAAAACTTTCCCAATAAAACTAAAGTAAACCCAGACGATCCTTTATTATTCGGTGTAGTAAAACAACTAAAAGAATACTTCGCACGAGAAAGAAAAATATTTGACGTTCCTCTCGACATTTCGGGGACGAGTTTTCAGCTTTCTGTCTGGAATCAATTGATGAGCATTCCTTATGGAAATTTGTCAAGTTACAAAATGGTTGCTTACGAAATTGGTAATGCAAATGCAGCCCGTGCAGTTGGCAGAGCAAATGGTTCTAACAAGATTCCGATAATAATTCCTTGTCACAGAGTAATTAACCATGACGGTCAGTTAGGTGGCTATGCTTGTGGTTCAGATATTAAGCAAAAGTTATTGGAGCTTGAGGGGCTTTTCACTCTTGAAATATTTGAAGATTGAAAAAAAATGATAGAGATAAGAAGATTGATTTTTAATTATTAATAAAATTTGATGAAACAAAATTTCAGTAGATAATTAAGATAAAATAATTTCTAAATAATTTTTTTATTTAACAATCTAAACCTCTATTAACTAAACTCTAACCACAAAGCGAAAACAATCAGTACAAGTAAAACTGAAAAAATAATATTTGTTCTTTTCCAAATTGGATTACTCTCAGCCTCATCTCTTTCTGGATATGCAAATGTTATTCCTCTTAGTTTATCATAAGTCGGTGGAGCGGTTGCAAGACTTACAGCAATCAAAACGGAAGAACAGATAGCGAACAAAATTATTGCAAAATGTAAAAAATTTATTTCGGCTATGTATTGTAATGGTGCAAAATGAAGATTGCCAGATTTGTTTAATATTTCTAAAACTAATCTACTCATCCCTAAGACAAATCCAGTTATGAGCGAAGCAAGCGCACCTTTTGCATTTACTCGCTGCCAAGTAATTCCAAAAATAAATATCGCAGCAATTGGCGGACTGATATAAGCTTGCACACTTTGTAAATAAACAAACATCTGTCCACTTACATGTTTTATCAAAGGCACCCACAACAATCCCAACACCACGAGCAACGCAGTTGAATATCTTCCAATGCGGACTAAAGTTTTTTCAGACGCATCAGGTCTTTTTCTTTTGTAAAGATCAACTGTTATTAATGTTGAGCAAGAATTAAAAACCGCGCTCAACGAGGACATCAACGCTGCAAGCAAACCAGCAATTACAATTCCTCTTAATCCTTCAGGTAGTAAATTAGTTAGAAGAATAGGATATGCATTGTCGCCTGTAACTTCAGTTGGATACAATGCTTTTGCAATCATTCCTGGAAGAACTAAAATAAAAAGTGGTAATATTTTTAAGTAGCCGGCAAGGATAGTTCCTCTTTGTGCGTGGTCAAGATTTTTAGCGCTAAGAACTCTCTGAACAATAAATTGATCTGTACACCAATACCAAATTCCTAAAATTGGTGCGCCGAAAATTATTCCAGTCCAAGGAAAATCGGGATGAGAAGCTGCCTTAAACATATCGAAATAATCTGCAGGAAGCCTTTCAGATAAACCAGTGAACCAACCGACTTCATTCAATCCGAGCACTGTTAACAAGACTGCACCAAAAATCAGAACAAAAGTTTGAACTACTTCTGTATAAATTACTGCTGCAAGTCCTCCTGCAATTGTATAAATTCCTGTTGCAATAACGAGCACAATTGCTGATGTATAAAAATCCCAACCAACTACTTCCCTCAATAAAATAGCACCTGCAAATAATGAGATAGAAATTTTTGTTAAAATATATCCAACGATTGAAATCCAACTTAGATAAACACGAGTAGCGGGAGAATATCTTTTCTCGAGAAATTCGGGCATCGTAAAGACAGAAGAGCGAAGATAAAAAGGTGCGAAGACCCAGCCGAGTAACATCAAAATAAAACAAGCCAACAATTCGAATTGACCAACAGCAAAGCCCGATGAAGCACCTGAGCCCGCCAGCCCAATGAAATGTTCACTCGAAATATTTGTTGCAAAGAGTGAAGCGCCAATTGCTATCCAACCAACATTTCTTCCCGCAAGGAAATAATCTTTCGATGTTTTTTCTTTTCTTGCGAAGTAGTAACCAATCGAAAAAATTATTATGAAATAAATTATGATTGTAATTAAATCAAATGTACCAAGATATCCAGTCATACGTATATGTTATGATTGTGAGTAACAAGTTAATTTCAAAAATCTAATAGAATATTTTGTGTTCTTCTTGATCTCGGATAACGACTTTTTATTCCTTCTTCAGTAACAATAGCCGTACCCCAAAAATTATCTTTATACTTAACTACATATTGTCCGCGTTTATACTTGTCGGTTCTTATTGTTGAGCCACTAATATATTTTTTTATCTGTTCAACTGAATCAAATTCGATTATACTTTTTTTAATTTCTTTCTGAAATATTTGCGCAGCGTTTGTATGAAAAATTAAATTTCCTCTCTTTTCGATCTGACCAAATTTAGTCCCGATTCGATGAAACAATTCTAAATGGTTCTCTTCCCAATCATCATTCACAAAAAAAATGTCATACGATTTTTTTATATACTTAAATTTTTTCAATTCATCTTTTTCAATTCCGAACATTTCGTTTACTTGATTAAAATGATTTTCCATCTCACGATGAGAAATATATTCAACTTTATTTTCAAATCGAAAATTAATTTTATTTTCAATTGGTGAATCTATCTCGCCCGTTTTTTTTAGTTTGATTATAAAAAATCCTTCTGAGTTTACTTCCCAAGGAATAATTCTTTTTCCTTTTTTTATTTGTTCATCAAGTTGAGTTTCACCAAATTTATCAAATGCATTATGTGAAGGGATTGGAAGTGAAATATCTTGAACTTCAACAGGAAATTTTTTTAAGATTTTATCGATAATAAATTCGTTCTCTTCAAGAGTTAGCGTGCAAGTTGAATAAACAATTTTACCACCAACTTTTAACATTTTGAGTGCAGCAAGTAGCAGCCGATATTGAAGATCAGAGAGATTGTTTGCTTTCTCAATTGACCACCAACGATTTATTTCCCCTTTCTTTTGGATTATTCCCAATCCACTACAAGGCACATCAACTAAAATTTTATCGAACCAATTATTAAAATATTTGCTGAGAATTTCTCCTTTAAAATTTAATACTCCGTGATTTGTAAAATTCATTCTATCCAAATTATAAGCAAGAATTTTTATTCGATCAACGGCGACTTCATTAGCTATCAATGTTCCTTTGTTATTCATCAACTCGCCCAGTTGCGTAGTTTTTGAACCGGGAGCCGCACAAATGTCTAATACTCGTTCGCCTGCTTTAGGTGCTAAAATTAAGGGTGGAATCATTGACGACAAACTTTGAAGATAATAATCTCCCAAAACATGCTCGGGATAAATTGAAGTCAAATTATTTTTATCTTCAATCAAAAGAGTATTTGGAACCGTGTCGGAAATTATGGAGATGCAGTTGTAACGTTCCCGCAAAATTTGTTGAAGTTTTTCGGGAGTAGTTTTTAGGGAATTAACTCTAAGATAACGTTGAGGCTCAAGCGAACAATAACCAGAATATTTTTCGGCGCCAATGTTTCCATAGAGTTTAGTGATGTAATCAAAAACTTTATTGCTAATGTCTAAACTATCTCTATTCAAAAGCGAACCAAGTTTAGGATTTTTAAAATGTCACTTGTTACTTGTTGCAAATTTTTACTTTCAGGAAATTTATTTTTAAAATCTAAAGAAATTTGTTTCGATGTAGAATCAATCTCTTTATCATATTCAGCAAGAATTTTTTTTAGTTCATTTCCAGAAACTGGAATTAAAATTTTATCAGTTTTATTTCTGCTTGCGTAAACAATATATTTTGCTTCTTCATAAGAGAGTGCAAGATGAACAACTTCTCCATCGACTGTAGTAATTTCATAGTTGCCAAAAAGGTGTTCCCCAACAAAAGAACTTTGGGAGGAACTGATAATTCTGTTGTTTGAGTTGTTCCCAAATAATCTTCAGGAAAAAATTTCTTTTTATCAGCTCTAATTTTTTTTATCCAATGAGCAATAAATTCTTTTTCTGTCATCGATTAAGTCTGCATAATTTTTTTATAAAACTCTTCGTAGTGAGGAACGATAATAGAGTTATCAAATTTGTTTACAGAACGCGAGCGAGCATTAGCAGAAAAGAGTTGATATTTTTTTTCATTAGATAAAAGATCGATTGCATATTTAGCCATTCGATTTACATCTCCAATCTCTGCAATAAATCCAGTTTCGTTGTGATAAACTAATTCAGGTAAACCACCAACGCTTGTTGCAATAACAGGCAATCCGCAGGACATAGCTTCAAGTGCTGCTAAACCGAAACTTTCTGATTGCGAAGGAATTAAAAACAGATCACAACTATTTAAGATATCTACAAGCGCTTCCTGTTTTCCAAGAAACAAAACTTTATCGTAAAGATTTAATTCACGCACCAGTCTTTCGCATTCTGAACGATCTGGTCCATCACCAACCAAAATTAATTTACTCTTAATTTCTTTTTGTACTAAGTCAAAAACTTTAATCACGTCGCTCACTCGTTTTACTGCTCTAAAATTTGAAGTGTGAATTAAAAGTTTCTCATCATTGGGAGCGAGTCTTTTTCTTGTTGCACAATCTTTGTTTGGCTTAAATAATTGAGTGTCAACAAAGTTGGGAATAACTTCAATCTCTTTTGAGATATTATAATTTGTTAAAGTTTTTTCTTTTAAGTAACGCGAGACAGCAGTAACGCCATCGCTAAGTTCGATGCTAAATTTTACCAAGTGAATAAATGACGGCTCAAGTCCAACTAAGGTGATGTCAGTACCGTGTAAAGTTGTAATTATTTTTATATCTTTTTTAGACTTCAAAATTTGTTTGGCGAGATATGCACTTGTAGCATGAGGAATTGCGTAATGAACATGGAGAAGATCCAGATTTTCATAAGTTGCTACTTCCACCATTTTACTTGCAAGCGCTAAGCTATAAAGGGGAAATTCAAATAATGGATAATTGCTCATCTCAACTTCATGATAATAAATATTTTCAACGAATTGATTAAGACGAAACGGAAGTGCATAACTTATAAAGTGTACTTCGTGTCCAATGAGTGCCAATTCTTTTCCTAATTCTGTGGCAATAACTCCACTGCCGCCATAAGTAGGATAACAAGTAATTCCGATTTTCATTAATTGTCCATTTTATTTTACTCAAATTAGACAAGGGAACGAGAACGAGCAATTATAAATTTTATTTTTATTCGAATGCACAGATTTAAAACTGAAAAAAATTATTGGTTCAACATAAATTTTGTTTTTTTTTCTAAAAATTTTCTTTTATGTTAGTTCCTACTTAAAAAAATGAGAAATTTCTTTCTCAAAAAAAGTAAGTGTGCTAAACTATCAAAACCATTCTCTAATAAATAAGAGCAAAGTCTGAAGTAGGATTCATCCAGCATTTTAAATAATGTTGAGCGATGTTCATGATTTTATATCATGAAGTCAGTAAATCAGAGCAGAAACTTTTATGTCAGTGTCAAATTAATTTCAATTATTTGTGAGAAAGTATGAACAACAATATTAAGCTCGAGATAAAAATCCCAAAAGTACCGGATATTGAGTTAGTCGCTCTTGAGGGATTGCAGCTAATGGGAGGTCATTTAGGTATTTCAGAGGACAAAATTGGGGAAGCAAAAATAATTGTTACTGAAGCAATTATCAACGGACTTGAACACTCCGGCGAAGAAAATCCTCACGTCAATGTCGAATTTACAATGACGAAAGAAAAGCTGGTAATTTTTGTTACTGATTTTGGAAAAGGGTTTGAACCTGAAAAAATTGAAGAACCAAATATCCAAGAAAAATTATCGAGCAAAAACAAACGGGGCTGGGGACTGAAGCTAATGAAATCAATGTCAGACGATTTTATTATTGAGTCGGGAGCTACCGGCACAAAAATTACAATAATTAAAAATTTAGTTTAGGAGCTGGAAAATGTCATCCGAATTTAATTTAATAACTGAAACAAAAGATAATTGCGTTGTGGTCAATACTATTGGCTACATCAACAATATCGGTGGACAAAAAATTGTAGATGAGTTTTATAAGTTCTATGGAAATGGAGTTAATAACGTAATCTTAGATCTTGCCCGATCAAACGTTGTTAATTCAATAGGCATTTCGTTCTTGATTGAGATTATAGAAAAATTAAATCAGACCAACGGCAAACTGATATTTCTAAATCTTACGCCATCTATAGAAAAAACATTTACGATTATGGGTTTATTTCAATTTGCAAAAAAATCAGAAGATTTGGAAACAGCTTTGAAACTCCTGTAAAAAAAATATAATAAATTTTTTCAAACAAAAGGTTTTAACCTTTTTTATGCATCTTGTTGAATATAATAATTTAATCGAGAGACTTTCTGTTCAAGTTAAGTCGTTTCAAGAGGGCTTCTCTATTCTTTCCCGAGTTAATACTCTGAAAGAGCTTGGCACAAATTTCTCTCATATATTACGCGGTAATTTTTTTATAAGTGATGTAAATATATTTTATAAAAACAATGAATCAACCGCTTGGGATAGCGTTGTCATCAATAATAAAAATTGCATTAATTGTATCGAGAAGTTAAAAACTTCAGCAGATGCAGAGATACAATATTTCAACGCAAAAGAATTTAGTATAATTGCAACTTTGCCACTTACTGATGGAGCATTTTGGGGGTTAATAATTGGAAACAAAATTGATAAATCTGAAATAACTGAACTTGATAAAATTACTTTTCAAATGTTTCTTCAGTTATTAGATAATGCTTACCAATCTTTTATTCATCAACAAAAAGAGAAGCAACTAAATTTTTCATTGAACAATCGAGTTGTGCAACTCAATAGTTTGATTGATACAGGAATTGAAATTTCCAAACTTCGTCAGACTTCTTCATTGCTCGAACTTGCATTGGAAAGAGCCGCAGCGCTTGCAAATGCTGCTCGCGGTGCACTTCAAATGTTTTCTGATGATACACTCATATCTGAAATTGGTTTTCCCGAACAGTCAGATATTAAGAAAGTTTTTGCATCAGAAAAAAAAATTGAGACTTACGTTGAATTCAAAAGTGTAAAATATCTTTTCACTCTTTCAGATAAAGAGAGTAGAAAAGGAATTGTTGATTTTGACCAAACCGACGAAGTGCTGCTTTCTGCTTTTGCACGACAAGTATTAGCTTCAATAGAAAATGAACATCTACACAAAGAAGCTCTTGATAATGAAAGAATGCACCAAGAAATTGAGATGGCAGCAACAATTCAAAGAAGAATAATTCCACAAGAGCTTCCAAATATTGATGGATATGATCTTGCGGGGATTAATATTCCTTCGTTAGAAATTGGCGGCGACTATTATGACGTTACAAAATTAAAAGATGGAAGATACCTCATCATCATTGCTGATGTAGCGGGAAAAGGCTTTGCTTCTGGTCTATTAGTAAATACATTAAACGCCTCGCTCAATGCTTACGTCGAAAAAGATTTCAAATTAACTGATATAGCAAGTAGATTAAATAAAATTATTTACAAAGCTTCTACTCCCGAAAAATATATTACCGGTTTTATTGCTATTCTTGATCCAAATTCCGGAACAATTGAATACTTAAATGCAGGACACAATCCTATACTTTATTCCTCAAATGGAAATTTATCTAAACTCGATAAAGGCGGTTTAGCTTTTGGGATGTTCGATTTTGAACTTCCCTACCAAAGTGATTTTATACAAATAAAACCCGGCGAAAAAATCCTTTTCTATACCGATGGAATTACTGAAGCGATGGATGAGAATGATGTTGAATATTCTGATCAAAGACTTGAAAGTTTTTTTTTAGATAATGAAATCACAAAAGCAAAAACATTTATTTCAAGCCTGATCTCAGATGTGAAAAAACATACTGCGGATACTCTGCAGAGTGATGATATAACTGCTCTTTATTTAAGAAGAGAATAAAAAATAAATTGACGATGGCTTATGGTAATTCAATACTGACACAAAGTAGAAAATCTATAATCAATTGGAGTAAAACAGGAGAATGAAGATTATTTTATTACATCGAGAACCGCAGAGTTATTTTTTATCTTTTTTTAGTGAGGGTTTTATGACTTCGATACTTTTTAGATTTGCAACAATTATGTTTCTGTTTCTATTTTCTGTCTCGGCATTTCCTCAACAAAAACAAAAGACCGAGGCTAACGCTGATTTAATTGAGTTTACAAATAAGGAAGGTTTGCCCTCTACTAACATTTCTCAAATTGTTCAAACTAATGATGGCTACATATGGATTTCCGGAATGGAGGGAACTTACAGATTTAACGGATATGAATTTGAAGAAGTTGGGAGAGAATTTGACCTACACAAAATGCAAAATATCTATTACGACTCTGAAAAAAATATCCTCTACGCTGCCTCACCCAATAAATTCATAACCTTTAATGGAAAAACTTTTAATGTCTATTCTGAAAAAGAAGGTTATAGAATAAATGGTTTAGCGGGACAAGTAATTACTTTTATCCAAGCTGATAGCAAAGGAAGAATTTGGATTGGCTCTTCAACTCCTTTTGTCGATAAAAAATTTAACGGAGGATTAGTAAAATTTGAGAATGGTAAATTTATTGCTTACGATTCTACCAATTTCCCATTAGACAATGCGGACAATTTCATAGAAACTCCGTATGGTGACCTGATTTTTTCTTCAGTCGGGCGTAATACTCAAACCAACGAAGGTGCATACATTGCCCTATACAAAAACAACACGTTTAAGAAAATTGACGAGTCAGTTGGAATTAAACTGCAAAACGCTCAAATATTTAGACAAAATTTTTCAAGCCCTATTGATAAGGACGGCAACACTTGGATAGCATTTTCAGGAATATCATCATCGTTTGTAGCTAATCAAAATACTGCAGGTGTGTTAATGTATGACGGAACAAACTTTCAGCAATACACAGATTTTGGAAATAAGTTTAGCCCTCTTCAAGTTTTCTACAGCAAACAGAATAATAAAATACTCTTAACCACAGCTTTAAGTACTAGTACTGGCAACGAGATGCTAGAATTTAGAGATGAATCAATCTTTGAATTTACAGAAGGGAAATGGAAACTTTCCAACATAATAACGAACATTAAAAATATAGTTGATCTAAAAACTGGAAAAATTATTAATGACTTTCGTTATGCCGGCTCACTATTCCAAAATAAAAATAAATATTTCCCCGAATTATTAATGTTTAGTACTCCAGCACAGTCACGAAGCTCAAAATATCCAAATCAATTATTTACAAGAAAAAATAGTAAGTGGGAAAAGTTGGACGCTTTTACTTACTTTTATGCAAGAGAAACGGACGAAGGACAGCTCATAACCACACCAAAAGGTTTTGGATTCTATATCCCAAACAATTCAAAGATGCTGACCGAAAAGGATGGGATGCTAACATTAGTAAGTAATGGTCTAGGTGACGTCTATTCTGATAAGAACGGGATTGTCTGGATTTCTTATTCTAACACTCATATCCCAGCCTATGCTCAAACTGTAAGTATTGGAATCAATATTTGGAATGGAAAAAAATTAAGTTCATATACTGAAAAAGATGGGCTATTAAGCAACATAACTTTCGACTTTTTTCAAGATAGTAAAATGAGAGTCTGGATTCCCACTTCAAAAGGATTGACAGTAGCTCAAGAAATTTTGAATAGTGAAGGTGAACAAATCTTTAAGTTTAAGAATCTCAAATCAAATTCACGTGAATTTTATAATACATCAAATGTGATGGAAACTAAGCAAGGTGAAATTTATGCCTGGCAAAATTATGTAAGACCCGAATCTGAAGGATTGATTAAAGCCGATTTTTTCCTCGGAAAGTTTAACGGTGAAAAATTTATTGAAATAAAATCACCTTTTACCGCTGAGGAAAATAAGAAAAAATATCAATTGTTTAAGCTTATTGAAGATAACGAAGGAAGATTGTGGTTTATGGGATTATTCTCAGATAACATTAAAGATATAACTTCGATAAATTCTAAGATAATGATTTATGATGGAAAATCTTGGAATCAACCACCTGAAAGTTGGAACATACCCAGCGAGCAAATTCATTTCGTTGGTAAATTAAAAAAGGGAATGTACTTCTTGACTGTCGGTGGTTTTTATCAATTTAACGGAAACAAATTTATAAACCTCATTGATAGTGTAAGCTCAACTGCTGACTTTCGAATATTAAAAGGTGCAAGTGTAGCTGGGACAATGACTGATATTCGGGCAAGTGAAAGACTTTACATTCGACTTCGAAATTTGGGGCTTGCAATTTTTGATGGAACTAATCTCAATTTCTACACAAAAAAAGATGGTCTCCCTTCAACTAATCTTTATAATCCAATAATCGATGCAAAAGAGAATTTGTATTTTCATTTTCCTTCGGGTGTATTGCGGATAAAAGGAGATAATTTCCAAACTTATTATGATGATGAGAATATAATAACGGGTGGACCTGTCGCCTCTTCTTTGGATGTTGATGGAAATCTTGTTGCATTTTATAATGGAGGTGGTTTATACATCAGAAAAGTAGAAGAGCAGAGTTATCCTTTAAAAATTTCTTCTGTAATTGTAAATAAACAATATTACTATTATGATTATCCGAAAGAGTTTAAACACTTTGAAAATTCGTTCGTGTTTAATTATACAGCATTAAATTATAAAGATCCGAAACAAACTAGTTATGAGCACTTCTTGGAAGGCGTCGATAAAGAATGGTCCCGCCCTTCAATTCTTCCTTTTGTTGAATATCAAAATCTTCCTCCTGGAAAATATACTTTTAGAGTAAGAGGAATAACTTCTAACGGAATGAAAACCAACGAAGAGAATTATTCGTTTACGGTACACTCGCCTTGGTGGCTTACTTGGTGGGCTTACGGAATTTATTTTATTGGCTTTGTTGGTTCACTCGGAATGCTTAGAAAATTTGAACTAACTAAACGAAAGGAAAGAGAAGATAAAAGATTACTCGCTGCAGAAAATGCTCGTAAGTCAAAAGAATTAGACGATGCAAGACTACTTCAACACTCGATGTTGCCTAAAGAACTTCCACAATTGCCACATCTCGATATTGCAGTCTATATGAAAACAGCAACAGAAGTTGGCGGCGACTATTATGATTTTAACGTTCATATCGATGGAACATTAACTGTAATTCTTGGAGATGCTACAGGACACGGAATGCAATCTGGGATGATGGTTTCTATAATGAAATCGCTTTTTATGTCTGACAGAACAAGTATGGAAATAAAACCATTTTTTGAAAATACAAGTATGGCACTAAAAGATATGCAACTTGGAAGATTGATGATGGCGTTAACTTGTGTGCAGATAAAACCTGATAGAATAATAACAACAAACGCAGGAATGCCACCTTTATTTATTTACAGAAACTATTCGCAAACGTTAGAGGAAGTGGTGATAAATAATATGCCACTCGGAGCAATGAAAGGAATAGTTTATGATGTGAAAGAAATAAAGATCGAAAAAGGCGATACAATATTGATGATGAGCGATGGATTTGCAGAACTAAAAAATGAAAATGACGAATTGTATAGCTACAAGCGAGCCGGAAACAGTTTTGAAGAGTTTGCAAAAAAAGAACCAGAAGAGATAGTAAGATTATTGAGTGAAGAAGGAAAGCGTTGGTCAAATAATAGAGAACCTGAAGATGATATAACATTTGTAGTAATTAAAATAAAATAAAAAATATTTCAAAAAAAAAAATGTTTTGTTCATTACTCCGTAGGAGTAAAATATTTGTAACTAAGTGATAACGATGAAATACTAACCCCTTTAGGGGTGACCTATTTGTAGCAATTTGTCGATAAAAATTTTTTGATTTCAGATTAACGATTAACGAATGATGATTTTAGATTTTTTTTAAGATGCCTAAGGCATTGCACGTTTAAAAAAAATGTTTTGTTCATTACTCCGTAGGAGTAAAATATTTGTAGAAAAATGATAATGATAAAATAATAACCCCTTTAGGGGTGACCTATTTGTAGCTTGATATTTTTTGATTTCAGATTAGCGATTAACGAATGATGATTTTAGATTTTTTTTAAGATGCCGAAGGCATTGCACGTTTACAAAAAAATGTTTTGTTCATTACTCCGTAGGAGTAAAATATTTGTAGAAAAATGATAATGATAAAATAACAACCCCTTTAGGGGTGACCTATTTGTAGCTAAATGATAACGATGAAATAATAACCCCTTTAGGGGTGACCTATTTGTAGCAATTTGTCGATAAAAATTTTTTGATTTCAGATTAACGAACAACGAATGATGATTTTAGATTTTTTTTAAGATGCCGAAGGCATTGAACGTTTAAAAAATAATGTTTTGTTCATTACTCCGTAGGAGTAAAATATTTGTAGAAAAATGATAATGATGAAATAATAACCCCTTTAGGGGTGACCTATTTGTAGCAATTTGTCGATAAAAATTAAATAAAATAAACAAAAAAATAATTGAAAGGTGTTTCTATGAAAATTATGGTAGTTGATGATGAAAAGGATATAAAATTATTATTTGAACAAAGATTTAAAAAGGAAATAAAATCAGGACAAGTTTCTTTTTTATTCGCTTTTTCGGGAGAGGAGGCGTGTGATTACATTAAATCTAATGGCGTAGTTGATATAAAAAGAATTTTATCAGATATAAACATGCCAGGAATGAATGGTTTAGAATTGCTTAAATGGATTAAAGAAAATTATCCAGAACTAAAAGTTGCAATGATTACTGCTTATGGTGACCAAAATAATTATAATCAAGCAATCGAATATGGCTGCGATGATTATATGACCAAGCCGATAGATTTTAATCAACTTAAGGGAAAAGTTTTACAATAATTATTCTTGAGGAATCAATCTATAAATTCAAAAAAATGAGTGAGCAATGACAGCGATTAAATCTGAACGAGTTACTATCAAAAAAGAAAATGAAATTTTAAAAAAGCAGTTAGCGCAAAGAGAAGCCGAACTAGCGATAATAAACAGCGTTGGTGAAGCGATGTCTAAACAGCTAGACGTTAATACTGTAACGAAAATTGTTGGAGATAAAGTTAGAGAAATATTTTTTGCTGAAGTTACTGAAATACTCCTGCTTGATCATGAAACCGAAATGATCCATTTGCCATATTCCTATTCTAATGGATACCAGACTTATGAAGCTTTTAAGTTAGGCGAAGGTTTAACTTCTAAAGTTATTAATTCCAGAAAGCCGCTTCACCTTAATACGCTTGAAGAGCAAACAAAGAGTGGGGGATTAATCCAATCAGACGAAGATAAAACGGAATCATATATCGGAGCCCCCATCATTTTCAATGATTTGGTGCTTGGTGTTGTAAGCGTTCAGAGCTATCAGAAAAATGTCTTTGATGAAAACAATGTAAAACTTCTTACAACTCTTTCTACAAGCATGGGAGTAGCATTACAGAATGCTAAGCTATTTGAAGAATCAAAAAGACTCCTTAAGATTACCGAACAACGCTCAGCCGAACTCTCGATAATAAACAGCGTTGGTGAAGCTATGTCTAAACAATTGGACGTTAATACAGTTACGAAAATTGTTGGTGATAAAGTTAGAGAAATATTTGCAGCCGAGGTTACTGAAATATTGTTATTGAACGAATTTACTAATACGATAAATGTCCCTTATTCCTATTACAACAGCTATCAAACCGTTGAGCCTTTCGAATTGGGGGCTGGGCTAACTTCAAAAATTATTTACTCGCGTAAACCACTTATGCTATCATCGCAGATTGATCAAAATCAAGAAGGAGCAATTACTGATGTAAACGTAGGGGAAGCTGACTTAACCGAATCATATCTTGGTGTCCCGATTTTATTCAATGATAAAATCCTTGGTGTGGTTAGCATCCAGAGTTATCAAAAAAATGCATATAACGATATTGATATCCGTCTGCTTTCAACTCTCTCAACGAATATGGGAGTAACTTTACAAAATGCAAGACTGTTTGATGAAACCAATCGCTTACTGAAAGAAACAGAACGAAGAACTGCTGAACTTGCTGTAATTAATAGTGTGCAAGAAGGATTAGCTAAGGAATTAGATATTCAAAGCATTTATGAATTAGTTGGAGAAAAAATTAGAGAAATTTTTAATGCACAGGTAATTGATATTGTAACATATGATAAGACAACCAACTTAATTGAGGACCGGTATACTTTTGAAAAAGGTGACCGTGCCTTGTTGGCTCCCAGACCACTGAAAGGATTTAGAAAACATGTAATTGAAACATTAAAACCTCTTGTCATTAATAAAGAAGTTGATAAACAGAGATCAAAATATGATCAAGCAGTAATTGTCGGCAAAGGTGCAAAATCTGTAGTGTTCGTCCCAATGATTGCAGGTGATGAAGTTACAGGAGTGATTAGTTTACAAAATCTTGACAAAGAAAATGCATTTAGCGATTCTGATGTAAGATTACTAACAACTCTCAGCAACAGTATGAGCGTTGCACTTGAGAATGCAAGACTGTTTGATGAAACCAATCGCTTACTGAAAGAAACAGAACAAAGAACTGCTGAACTTGCTGTAATTAATAGTGTGCAAGAAGGTTTGGCGAAAGAACTAAATATGCTTGGAATTTATGAATTGGTTGGAGAAAAAATTCGTGAAATTTTTGATGTTCAAGTTATTGATATTGTTACTTACGACAGCAAAACAAATTTAATTGAAGATAGATATGCTTATGAAAAAGGAGATAGAACATTACTTGGTCCGCGAGAACCAATTGGTTTCAGAAAAAAAGTTATTGAAACTAAAGAACCAATTTTTATAAATGAGAATATCGATATACATCCTCTCTCTAATCCAGTCATAATAGGAGATCCCCCAAAATCTATTGTGTTTGTTCCGATGATATCCGGCGGTGAGTTGAAGGGTATAATAAGTTTACAAAATGTTGATAAAGAAAATGCGTTTAGTCTATCTGATGTAAAGTTACTTACAACTTTAAGTAACAGTATGAGCGTTGCACTTGAGAATGCAAGACTGTTCGATGAAACCAATCGCTTACTGAAAGAAACAGAACAACGAACCGCAGAACTTTCAGTAATTAATAGTGTGCAAGAAGGTTTGGCGAAAGAACTTGATTTTAGGGGTATTTATAATCTCGTTGGTGATCGACTTTGTAGTCTATTCCCAGATTCACAAACATTAGTCATACGAACTTTTAATCTCGATAAAAGTCTTGAACAATTCCAATTCGCAATAGAAAAGGGAATTCGTTTAGAGATAGAACCAAGACCATTAAATTGGGCTAACAGACAACTGTTAATATCAAAACAACCATTGCTAATTAATGAAAACTATCTTCAAACTGCAATGAAATATGGCGGAACAGGAGTAACTAAAGGGCTTCCTCCCAAATCAGCAATATTCGTCCCAATGATAGTTGGTGAGATTGTAAAAGGTTCTATCAGTTTACAAAATGTTGATAGAGAAAATGCTTTCACAGAATCTGACGTTAGATTACTTACTACAGTTACCAATAGTATGAGTGTTGCTCTTGAAAATGCAAGACTGTTTGATGAAACCAATAAACTTTTAGACGAAACAAAACAACAAGCAATTGAGTTAAGTATTATTAACACTGTTGGTGATGGCTTAGCTAAACAATTGGACTTTCAATCGATAGTTGATCTTGTTGGAGAAAAAATTATTGAAATATTTAATGCTCACGCAGTAACAGTTTCTACATACAACTCTGTGGATGAATCAATTCACCATTTATACGCTGTAGAGAAAGGTGAAAGATTTTATTTTGATAAATCTCAGAGTATAGATTCAGATAGAAAAAAAATTATAGAATCAAAAAGTCCATTAATTTTTGGTACAAGTCAAGAAATGATAGAACAGAGCGGGGAAGAAATTCTCGCAGGAAAGATGCCAGAATCATTTATGGGTGTGCCCATTATTCATAATCAAAAAGTTACCGGAGTAATTACCGTTCAAGACTTGGATAGACAGAATCTTTATCACGAAAAAGAAGTTCGGTTACTCTTGACACTTGCTTCAAACATGGGAGTTGCTTTAGAAAATGCAAGATTATTTGAAGAGACTAATAGATTATTGAATGAAACACAACAACGAAATGTTGAACTCTCCATCTTAAATACAATTCAAGAAGGATTAGTAATGGAGATGGATTTTGCAGCAATCATTAAGCTTGTTGGTGATAAATTTAGAGAAGCACTTGGTTTCCAAGATGTTGGAATAAGATTGTACGATAAAGAAAACGACATACTTCATTTCCCTTATGAGTATGAGCATGGCGAATTATTACATTTAGAATCGGGAAAACCTACTCCTTTTTCAAAATTAGTTTTAGAATCAAAAAAAATGGTTCTCGTTAAAAAAAATACTGAAGAAGAAGCAGCAAAATTTGGGATTAAAGGAGAAACTACAATTCCTGGTACCGACCGGAGCAAGTCATTCATCATGGTTCCAATTATTCTCGGCAATGAAGCTAAAGGGCTTATCTTAATAGAAAATTATGAGAGAGAAGATGCTTTTAGTGAGTCGGACATTAGGCTTTTAACTACTGTTGCTAATAGTATGAGTGTTGCTCTCGAGAATGCAAGATTGTTCAAGGAAACTTTAAGACTACTTGATGAAAGTAAAAAACGTACAGCAGAGTTAAGCACTGTCAACAGTATTAGTCAAGCTATTGCTGGTCATCTTGAAATTAATCAACTAATTAATCTTGTTGGCGAAAAAGTTCGTGAACTATTTGCAGCCAATCTTGTCTATGTAGCATTAGTTGATCAAGAAAAAGAAATGATTTATTTCCCTTATGGATATGGAGAAGATTATCCACCACTAAAATTAGGCGAAGGACTAACATCGCGCGTAATACTTAATAAATCACCGCTACTGCTAAACAGTGAACTCGGAAGAAAAACTAAAGAGTTAGGAGTCAAGCGGATTGGAACTCCTTCATCTTCTTATCTTGGCGTACCGATACCAGTTGGTGAAGAGATTATTGGCGTGCTTAGTGTTCAGAGTACAGAGAAAGAAAATCAATTTAATGAAGATGATATGAGATTGCTCGGAACTATTGCCGCACACGTTGGCATTGCAATAAATAATGCAAATGCTTACGATGAACTAAATAAGACTTTACAAAATTTGGAAGCAACTCAAGTGCAATTAATCGCTCAAGAAAAACTTGCTTCACTCGGACAGTTAACTGCTGGAATCGCACATGAAAT
This sequence comes from Chlorobiaceae bacterium, assembly GCA_013824085.1. Classification (GTDB taxonomy): domain Bacteria; phylum Bacteroidota; class Ignavibacteria; order Ignavibacteriales; family Ignavibacteriaceae; genus PNNF01. The sequence continues at coordinate 58,504 of PNNF01000007.1, forward strand.
AAAAAATCCTCTGAACTTCGTAAATAATTTTTCAGAATTATCAATTGGATTTGTAGATGAGTTAAGAGAAGAGTTCGATAAAATTAGTGACAAATTCGATAGCGAAGTCTTAAGAGACATGATTGAAATTTTGGATCTACTCAAAGAGAATGCAAAAAAAATTAATGAACATGGGAAAAGAGCTGATAGTATTGTGCACAGTATGCTCCAACACTCACGTGGAAAAACTGGCGAAAAACAATTAACAGATATTAATTCATTACTCGACGAAGATATCAATCTTGTTTATCACGGAATGCGTGCGCAGGATAACGCTTTTAATATTAAAATTGAAAGAGAATATGATAGCAGCATTAGTGAAATAAATGTAATTCCTCAAGATATAAGTAGAGTATTTTTGAACATCCTCTCAAACGGATGCTATGAAGCTCATCGAAAAAAAATGGAATTAAAAACAGATCTGCCCGCAACAATAAAAGTTAAAACTTTGGAGACTGACAAACACATTGAAGTTCGAGTTAGAGATAACGGTCACGGAATACCAGAAAAAATTAGAGACGATCTCTTTACTCCTTTCTTTACAACCAAGCCCTCTGGTAAAGGCACAGGATTGGGATTATCTATCAGTTATGATATTGTTGTTAGTGAACATCAAGGCGAACTATTATTTGAAACAGTAGAAGGTGAGTTCACCGAATTTATAATTAGAATCCCAAAAAATTTAAAAAACTAAATGAGTATCAACTTGATAATACCAAATATACTTATTGTTGATGACGAACCGAGTTTGGAATCGCTCATCAAACAAAAATTCAGAAAAGAAATTAAAGCGGGTGAATACAATTTCGCTTTTGCTGGAAACGGAATTGAGGCACTTAAAAAATTAGAAGAAGATAAAAATATCGGTTTGGTTTTAACTGATATAAATATGCCTGAAATGGATGGACTTACATTACTAACAAAAATAAAAGAATTAAAAAATCCACTTCTACATTCAGTTATAGTTTCTGCTTATGGCGATTTACAAAATATTCGGACAGCAATGAACAGAGGCGCTTTCGATTTTATAGTAAAGCCGATCGATTTTATTGATTTCGAAATTACAATTAAAAAAGCACTCGATAATCTGAACACCTTTAACAAAGCCTTAAAATCAAGAGATGAATTAATTCTTGTTCGTAAAGAACTTGAAGAAGCAAGAGCACTTCAACTTTCAATGCTGCCAAATACAATTCCTGTCTTAAGTAAAATTGATTTTGCTCTACATCTTAAAACTGCCAGCGAAGTTGGTGGCGATTACTATGACTTTTCTATTAAGGATGACGGCTCATTGAATCTTGCTGTTGGTGATGCTACTGGACATGGAATGAGAGCTGGAATAATGGTAGCAATAATGAAAACTATTTTTGTCTCCGATTCATCTAAATTGGATTTGATAGATTTCTTTGATGTTGCCAACAAAACAATAAAAATATTAAATCTCGGCAGAGTAATGATGGCATTTATGATGCTGAATATAAAGGATAATCGTCTCCAATTTATTAATGCGGGAATGCCTCCAATCTTTGTTTATAAAAATTCAAATAAAAATATTATTGAATATCAAAATCACAATATGCCGCTTGGAGCTATGCTCGATTCAAATTTTAGTTTAAAAGAATTGGAAGTTAATTCAGGCGATGTAATTTTAATTATCAGCGATGGATTACCGGAATTAATAAACTCACAGAAAGAATTTTTCGGTTACGAAAGAGTACAATCAGAATTTCTGAATGTAGTTGAAAAAACTCCCGAAGAAATAATTGAACATTTGAAAAAATCTGCATCCACTTGGGCAAACGGAAAAGAACCCGAAGACGATATAACATTTGTTGTGATAAAAATTAAATGAAACTTACAAAAAAACTGGAAACAGAAATAAAGGTACTGATGGATGATTATTGGGATTCCTATTTTAAGGGAGACCTTAAGCATTGGGCAAAATACCTTTTAAACGATTACCGGAATATTGGGGGTACCGAAGAAGAGATCTGGAACTCTAAAAAAGAGATTCTTGATTACACGAAGCGGATCATTGATCAAATAATAGGTCACGCAGAAATCAGGAATAAGAAAACAGAGATCATTACTTATGATCCTTATATCATGGCTCATGAGTTTATGGATTTGTTTATCAAGGTAGAAGGTGAATGGACTTTCTATGGTAAATTCAGATTGTCATCATTAATTCAAAAAATTTCCGGAGAATGGAAAGTCTTGCATCAGCACGGTTCTTATCCTGATTCTCACACTGAACAGGGAGAAGCTTTTGCCTTTGATAAGCTGAGGAAGGAAAACACCCAGCTCCGTGATGAAGTCAAACGCCGCACTATAGAATTAGAAAATCAAAACCGCGAATTAGAAATTGAAACCGCACTTGAAAAAGTTCGTTCTTCTGCTTTAGCAATGAAACAACCTGCAGATATGTTGGATGTGTGCAGAATTATTTCTGATCAACTACAATATCTTGGCGTAAATGAAATTCGGAATGTACAAACTGCAATTATCAATGATGAAAGAGGGACCTATCTCAATTATGAATATTTCACCCAGTACAAAACAACGAGCATTTTAGAAATTGAAACCAAACTTCATCCAAATGTAGAAGAATTTGCAAACGAAATAAAAAAATCAAGCGATGCATGTTTTACCAAAACTTTCGAGGGTGTAGCATTGAAAGATTGGCGTGAATACAGAAGAAAGACCAATCAAAATGCAGATCCGATATTAGATAAAGCAATTTCAGTGCACTATTATTTTTATTCCATTGGTCCCGGAGCTTTAGGGGTTTCCACTTATACTCCATTGAGCGAAGAAGATGCTGCTGTATTCAAACGCTTCCGAAATGTTTTTGATTTGGCTTATCGTAGATTTATGGATATTCAAAAAGCCGAAGCACAGGCAAGGGAAGCACAGATAGAATTGGGATTAGAAAGAGTAAGAGCAAGAGCGATGGCCATGCAAAGATCGGAGGAGCTAAAAGAATTGATTGGAACTGTTTTTACCGAACTCACAAAGCTTGATCTGGCACTCACCCGCTGTCTCATCATGATCTATGATACGAAAACAAAAGGATCAACCTGGTGGATGGCCAACTCCGAAGCTCCCGACGATCCGATAGGTTTGTTTGTACAAAATCATGAACATCCGCCTTACCTCGCTTATCTCAATGCATGGGAGGAAAAAAACTTAAGATGGCAATACATACTGGAGGGAGCAGTTAAAAAAGATTGGGATGATTTTTTGTTTGTGGAAACAGAGCTGTCACAGTTACCTGATTTTGTAATAACAGGTATGAAAGTTCCGGACAGGGTATATCTTTCAGCGTCCTTCAACAATTTCGGAAATCTGACATTAGCTACTCTTGAATCTTTATCGGAAGAACATTCTGATATTTTGCTCCGCTTTGCAAAAGTTTTTGATCTCACCTATACCCGTTTCAATGATTTGAAATTAGCCGAAGCACAAACAAGAGAAGCGCAGATAGAAACGGCATTGGAAAAAATCCGAAGCCGTACTTTAGCTATGCAAAAAAGTGATGAGCTTGCAGAAACTGCTTCAGAAGTTTTTAAGCAAATGATTGGATTGGGAGTTGAACCAAACCGTTTGTATATCGGAACTATTAAAGATGAAAGTGGCAATATTGAATTATGGGTAACTAATGAAGATGGAAGTAAAGTCGATACACAGTTTACGGGCAATATAAAAAAATCAACTATCATCGCTAAGATGTATAACGGATGGAAAGAGAAAAAGAAATCGTTAATCATTGATTTGCAAGGGAAAGAATTAACAGATTATTTCCATTATCTGCAAGAGCTGAATGTTCCTTTTAAGTTGGGACTACAACAAAAAAGAAGAGCACAAAACATTGCATATTTCTCTAAAGGTTTTATTGGTGTTGCTTCACCCGAACCACAACCAGAAGAAATAATGATGCTGTTGGAACGCTTCGCAGGTGTTTTTAATCTTACTTACACTCGTTTCTTTGATTTGAAAAATGCCGAAGAACAGAATAAAATAATTCAAGTCGAGAATGAACGAAAGTCAAAAGAACTTGAGGAGGCACGTCTATTACAGCTTGCAATGCTTCCTAAAGAACTCCCACAATTACCAAATATTGAAATTGCTGTTTACATGAAAACTGCTACTGAAATTGGCGGCGACTATTATGATTTTCATACTTCAAATGATGGAACACTTACAACTGTTGTAGGTGATGCAACAGGACACGGAATGAAAGCTGGAACGATGGTAACAATCACCAAAAGTTTATTCAATAGTTTTGCATCAGATGAAAATATTTTAGATACATATTCGAAAATATCACACGTAATAAAAGAGATGAAATTTCGTCAACTCTCAATGTGTCTCTTGATGCTGAAAATAAAAGGGAGAGAAGTAACTATTTCATCTGCGGCTATGCCACCGGTATTAATCTATCGAAAAAAAAATAAATCGATAGAAGAAATATTTATAAATGGAATGCCACTTGGTTCAATGACTAACTTTCCATATTCAATTGAAAAAAGAGAATTAGAAAAAGGAGATACAATCTTATTATTTAGCGATGGGCTTCCCGAATTAAAAAATGAAGCAGAAGAAATGTATGGATATCAAAGAACAAGAAAAGAGTTTAAGTCAGTTGGTGAAGAAACGCCCGAAGTAATAATTGAACATTTAAAAAAATCTGCATCAACTTGGGCAAATGGAAAAGAAGCCGATGATGATGTAACTTTTGTTGTGATAAAAATAAAATAAATTTTTTCTGGTTTTATAATAAATTTCTTAATTAAATTAGTGAAATAAACTAACAACATATTATTAATAAATTTCTTTGGAGGACAAATGAAAATCAATTTAGTGGAAAAATACACAGCAGCTGTAATTGAGATTAAAGGGAATATTACTGCCGCAGTTACAGATCAAGACTTCAATAATACTCTTGTTAAGCTAATTGCTGAAGGGAAGAAGAACATAATTATTGACTTAAAAGAGACTGGCTTTGTGAACAGTACAGGTTTAGGCATGTTGATTCGGGGCTACACTACTGTAAAAAATGGTGGTGGCGAACTTAAACTTGCAAACGCTACAGAAAAAATTGAAAACTTACTTGTCATAACAAAACTCACTTCAGTTTTTACAAATTATAAATCTGTTGATGAAGCAATAAAAAGTTTCGGATAAAAAAACTTTAATAATGTTTTATTAATTGTAGTATAGAAAACTACGCGAACATTATTTTTCAGCTAAGGCACAAAAATAGATGCCAGAAAAAATGAGTGGGATTAATGCAGCGAACTTGGTGTCTGAGTGGCAAAAAAATTCCTGCAACACAAAAGTCCCAAAGGCAATAGAGTTGAGATTTTTTTTCTATTCTAATTCACAAAAAACATTTTTTAAAAGTGATTAAGTTATCTGTCAAAGAAAAATTATATTTCGTTTAACTTAATTTATTATTCTGAATTTTATTCTAACTAAAAAAATGTACATACTGGGAATATCAGCTTTTTATCACGATAGCGCCGCTTGCCTAATTAAAAATGGCGAGATACTTTCTGCCGTTCAAGAGGAAAGATTTTCACGAAAAAAACATGATCATGGCTTTCCTATTAATGCAATAAATTATTGTTTAAGTAATGCGGGCATAACTGGCTCTGAATTAGATTATGTCGCTTTCTATGATAAGCCAATCTTAAAATTTGAACGCCTCCTTGAAACGTATTTGTCTTTTGCTCCAATCGGAATTAAATCATTTATCAAAGCAATGCCATTATGGATTCGTGAAAAACTTTGGATAAAAGATTTTATAGCGACTGAATTAAATTTTAAAGGAAAAATACTTTTTCCCGAACACCATGAATCCCACGCAGCATCAGCATTTTTTCCTTCACCATTCAACGAAGCAGCAATATTAACAATGGATGGTGTTGGCGAATGGACAACTTCAAGCTACGGAATTGGGAACGGAAACAAGATTGAGATTATTGCCGACATAAAATTTCCGCATTCACTTGGACTTCTTTATTCAGCAATCACATACTACACTGGCTTCAAAGTAAATTCCGGCGAATATAAAATTATGGGCTTGGCTCCTTATGGCGATCCCAAATATGTTGACTTAATGAAGAAACACCTTGTTGAAATTAAAGATGATGGTTCATTCAAAATGAATATGGACTACTTTAATTATTGCGCCGGACTAACAATGACAAACAAAAAATTTGACAAATTATTTGGTGGTCCGCCAAGAGTTCCTGAAACAAAACTAACACAAAAAGAGATGGATCTTGCAGCTTCTGTTCAAGTGATAACAGAAGAAATTGTAATGAAAATGGGAACGCACATTCAGAAAGAAACGGGATTAAAAAATTTATGTCTCGCAGGCGGAGTAGCCCTTAATTGCGTAGCTAATGGAAAACTTTTAAGAGAAGGACCATTTGAAAAAATTTGGATACAACCCGCTTCGGGAGATGCCGGTGGTGCGTTAGGTGCTGCAATTGCAGTTTGGTATCAGTACCTTGACAACAAACGAGTCGCAGATAATAAAAATGATCAAATGAAGGGAGCTTATCTCGGCCCAGAATTTTCTGACGAAGAAATTTTATCATTCTTAAAAAATAAAAATATTGAGCACAAAAAAATTGAACAAGAAAAAATTCCTAAAACAATTTCTGATTTAATTGCAGATGAAAAAGTTATTGGCTGGTTTCAAGGACGAATGGAATTTGGTCCGCGTGCACTCGGCTCAAGAACAATTATTGGTGATGCACGTTCGCCAAAAATGCAAGCAACGATGAACATAAAAATAAAATTTAGAGAAGGATTTCGTCCATTTGCGCCATCAGTGCTTGCAGAAAAAGTCTCTGAATATTTTGAGATGAATTGCGAATCACCTTACATGTTACTCGTTGCAAACGTTGTTGAATCAAAAAGAAAAAAAATTATCGGAGCTGATAATTCTCTTTGGGGAATTGAAAAATTAAATGTTGTGCGTTCTGAAATTCCTGCTGTTACGCATATCGATTTCTCAGCAAGAGTACAAACTGTTCACAAAGAAACAAACTTGCTTTATTATAAACTTATTGAACAATTTGAAAAAGATCACAATTGTGCAGTAATCATTAATACATCTTTCAATGTGCGTGGCGAGCCAATCGTTTGCACACCAGAAGATGCTTACCGTTGTTTTATGCGGACAAACATCGATTATCTGATAATGGGAAATTATTTAATTGATAAAACAAACCAGAAGCCGCTCGAGAAAGATTCAGAGTGGATGAGAGAATTTGCGTTAGATTAAAATTATAAAAAAATAAAAATGCTAAAAGAAGAATTAAAACATATTGACCAATCGCCAAAGACGTTAAAAAAGATTGGAATAACTATGGGGATTGTCGTAATAATTATCGGTGTTCTCTTGTTTATCTATCATAAAAATTCCGCTCCATATTTTTTAGGAGTTGGATTTAGCTTGATTTTATTGGGTGTGCTAGCTCCTAAGTTATTAAAATATCCAAACATAATTTGGATGAGCTTCGCTCTAATTCTCGGTTGGTTTATGACAAGAGTTATTTTAAGTATTCTTTTTTATCTTTGTGTAACTCCAATTGGAATTGTCTTAAGAATTATTGGCAAAGATTTTCTTGGCTTAAAAAAGAGAAAAGTTGATTCTTATTGGGAGAAAAGAATTTTAGATAAGAATGAAAAAAATAATTACGAGCGACAGTTTTAATAAAATATTTGTAAAAATTAAGTAACCAAAAAGTATGTCAAAAATTTCGATAATAATGGAGCTCTGGGATTTTCTAAAGATTCGGAAAAAATGGTGGCTTGCACCGATATTAATATTTTTAGTTTTGCTTGGAGGATTGCTTGTAGTAACAAAAGGATCTGCGTTAGCTCCCTTTATTTATGCAATATTTTAGCAGATGAAATAATTATGACAAAAATAAAAATAAAAAAAATGAAGAAAAGAATTCCGATTCCACAAAAACCACCTAAAGTGGAATCGACTGTAAAAACTTATAACAGACCAAAGCAAAAAGACGCTCTCCGAAAAAAAGGCATTTAGTCTCCCAAAATATTTCTTGCATAAAATTAATCTTTTGCCTTATATTATAAGGTAAATATATTTAATTGTCCTAATAAAATAAGGAAATTTATGCTTGATAACTCAGACATTAAAATTCTAAACTCTCTGCAAGCGAATGGCAGGAAAAAAAGAAGTCAACTTGCAGAAGAAGTTAGTTTGTCAATTCCTTCGCTAAGCGAAAGACTCAATAAGCTCGAAGAGAAAAAAATAATACAAGGATATTACGCAAAAGTAGATCGGAAAATTTTTGGTTATGATATTATGGTCTTCATTCTTATCTCAAGCGAGTCGTCAAAAAATTATAAACAACTGATAACTAAAGTTGAAAAACATTCTCTGATTTTAGAGTGTCATTCGATTCTTGGAGAAGGTTCGCATCTGCTAAAAGCCATATCAAAAGATACTGCATCACTCGAAAAATTATTAGGGGAAATTCAATCGTGGCCCGGAGTGCTAAGCACAAAAACTTTTTTTGTCTTATCCACAATAAAAGAAACTACAAAAATTAATTTATAATAGAAAGGTTAGACAATGGCTAAGTCAAATTCTGCAATTGACAAAATTTTAAAGTTTGTCAAAGAGAACAAAATTCTTTTCATCGATTTAAAGTTCATGGATTTTCCTGGACAATGGCAACACTTTACTGTTCCATCAACACATTTTAATGCGAATTCATTCGTTGATGGCTATGGCTTTGATGGCTCATCAATAAGAGGTTGGAAACCAATTAACGAAAGCGATATGTTAATTATTCCAGATCCAAATACTATGTTTGTCGATCCATTTATTGAAGCACCAACTATTAGTTTAACTTGTGATGTTTATGAACCATCAACTCGAGAAAAATATAGTCGTTGTCCTCGCAACATTGCAAATAAAGCCGAATCTTATCTCCTCTCAACAGGAATTGCAGATGAAGTTTTCTTCGGACCTGAAGCTGAGTTTTTTATTTTTGATGATGTGCGATTTGAATCAACTCCGAATAGTAGTTTTTATTATGTCGATTCAATCGAAGGAAGATGGAATTCTGCACGAGATGAAAATCCAAATCTTGGCTACAAACCACGCTACAAAGAAGGATATTTTCCCGTGCCTCCGACTGATGCGCTAATGGACTTGCGAAATGAGATGGTAATCAACTTGATGAATTGTGGCATTGATGTAGAAGCACAACATCACGAAGTTGCAAGCGGCGGACAATGTGAAATTGATTTGAAGTTTGCACCGCTTGTTAAAGCAGCAGATCAATTATTGATGTTCAAGTATATCGTGAAAAACACTGCAAAGAAAAATGGTAAATCTGTTACTTACATGCCTAAACCAATTTTTGGCGATAACGGCAGCGGAATGCATGTTCACACATCTTTATGGAAAAAAGGAAAACCACTTTTCTACGGAAATGGTTATGCGGGCTTGAGCGATTTAGCACTCTATTTTATTGGCGGCTTATTAAAACACGCACCATCATTGCTTGCATTAACTAATCCAACTACAAATTCTTATAAAAGATTAGTGCCCGGTTTTGAAGCTCCTGTTAATCTTGCATACTCACAAAGGAATAGAAGTGCTGCAATTCGGATTCCGATGTATTCTAATTCTCCAAAATCAAAGCGAGTAGAATTCAGATGCCCAGATGCTTCTGGAAATCCGTATCTTGGTTTCTCTGCAATCTTAATGGCAGGCTTGGATGGAATCATAAATAGAATTGATCCGGGTGAACCACTCGATAAAGATATTTATGATCTCGCTCCGGAAGAATTAAAAAATGTTCCATCAACTCCTGGAAGTCTTGATGAAGCGTTAAAAGCTTTAGAAAATGATCATGCATATTTATTGAAAGGCGATGTCTTTACTGAAGATGTAATTGAAACTTGGATTGCATACAAGCGAGATAAAGAAGTTAAACCGATGGCTCTGCAACCGCATCCATTTGAGTTTGGACTTTATTACGATTGCTAAAAATATTTTTTGTTTAGAAAAATTAAATTGAATTTAATTTATTAATCTAGACTTTATAAAAACGTCACTAGCTGTCATTCTGACTCTGAAATCATTCAGAGTCAGATTCTCATAGCACTTAGAATTGAGATGTTTCATTTGCTCAACAAAAAAAATAATTTAGAGGTCTCTTTAATATATTTTAATTGGCAAAATTTTTTATTAATCCTCTACGAGGATTTAAAGTTTTTGGTTGAAGTTATTTACAATAATTTATCCTCTACGAGGATAAATATTTTATGGGCTCAATTTTTTAGAGACATAGCAATTAATTCAAATCATCGTAGATGATTTATTGTTGTAATGCCACAATCCCCAATATCAAAAGTTCCTCGTAGAGGAACAATAACTGTTTACAAATATTTTTTTTAGATCAACTATTTATGAATTTAGAAGTAATAAATATTTTGCTCTCCGTTGACTGACTTCTTTCTTTACCACAGATTAACACAAATTTCATCACAGATTTACACAAATCAAAAACGAAAAAAACTTTGTGAGAATTTGTCTTTCGTTGTGGAACTTCGTGACCTATTTTTTTATACTCGCTCGTTAAGAATATTTTTTGCCACTAATACACGAAGACACAAAAAATAATTTCCAAATTTTTTTCCCAATCGTCCCAATCGTCCCATGCGTCCCAAAAGTCCCACAATAAAAAGATTTGCCACGAATGCACGAAGACTATAAATTAAGAGTAACTGTGTTTTTTATTTGGTGACCTATTCCGAAAAAAATTTTCAACGCTTTAAAAATCACGCAAGTAAAAAATAAATTATTTCGGAATTTGCTTTAATAATTTTTCAATAGCTGATTTTAAATTGTTCAAGTTGGCTGGCTTTGGAAAAAGATATTCAACACCCAAATCATTATAAGCATAAACATCACCTTTAGATAATTCGCTACTCAATACAATTACTTTAGGCTTTCCTTTCAAATTTAATTTTGAAATTTCAACGACAAGTTCGTAACCATTCATGTTGGGCATCATGTGGTCAGTAATTACAAGAGCAGGAGGCGAAGTCCTAATATATTCAATTGCTTCTTTCCCATCGCGAGCAGTAACGATTTCATAATCATCGATAAGATTTTTTATTATCTTCGTATAAAGAACTCTGTCAGTATTGCTGTCATCAACTAACAAAATAGTTGAGGAAGCTCGTGGTAATTGAAAAAAGAAAGTTGTTCCAGCACCTACTTTACTATTGAGCCAAATTTTTCCGCCATGCTTTTCAATAATTTCTTTCACAAGCGATAGACCAAGTCCAGAACCTTTTTCGCCCGCTGTTCCTTCAGATGTAAATTTTGAGTCGAAGCCAAATAATTTTGATTGATTCTCCTCCGAAATTCCGACACCAGTATCGGTGACAGAAACTTCAATAAATCGCGATTGGTTTGAGTCGGTTGCTGATACTGTTATCGCTCCACCAGAATAAGAAAATTTTAGAGCGTTAGAAATTAGATTAATCAACGCCTGTATTATCAACGTTTGATCAACAAACACATCAAGCTCTTTCTCAACATTATTTTTGAGATTAATTCCTTTTTTTAATGCTTCTCCCGAAAGAGTAACGAGAGTGCTATTTACAATTTCATGCAAACCAAAAATTCTCGGTTCAAATTTTATTCTTCCTGTTTGAATGCGTGTCCAATCCAACAACGAATTTACAAATGTAAGCATCCCGTTAGCCGACTCTTGAATATACTCAACATACTTATGCCGTTCGTCGCTTGATAATTCGTCATCGTTAATTAGCAAATCAGTAAAACCCAAGATTGAGCTAAATGGAGTGCGAAGATCGTGAGAAATTATTGAGATGAATCGATCTTTAGTGTCATTCAATTTTTTTAAATCATCAGCAGATTTTTTTAATTCATCTTCAGCTTTTTTTTGCAATGAAATATTGCTGATTAGTCCATAAATTTTTTGCACAACGCCGTGAATATCTCTGACAACTGTTACCTTATCTCTAAGCCAGATTGTCTGCCCTTGCTTATGAATAAATCTAAACTCAACCTCGTCAGAATTTTTGTAAGAATTGGCATAAAATTTTTTCAACTTCTCTTTTACTTTAGGGAAATCAGAATAGTGAATCCCGCGAAAAAACGAATGTGAAGATCTGCGAATTTCTTCAGAAGAATATCCAGTAACTTTTTCTATAGATTTTGTAAAAAAGACAATTCTAATTTTATTATTTATTCTTTCGCCTATCCAAAAAAAGTCGTCTATATTTTCAGTTATACTTCTATATTTTTCTTCAGACTCGGCTAAAGTTTTTTCGTAAATTTTTCTTTCTGTTATGTCCCGAATTATTAAAACATTAAACTGTTTTTCGTCAAAAGAAAAATTTGTAATAGATACTTCAAGTGTAATGATTGAGCCATCAAGTTTTTTTGCAATGAACTCTGATCTGTCTAAAAGCTTGCCTGATTTTTTCTTCTTCTTTAAAAAATTTGAAAGTTTTTCTTTCTCTTCGCTTACAAAAAAATCAGTTGACAATTTGCCTATCAAATCTGTTCCAACTTCATAACCTAAAATATTTGCAAATGAATCATTCACTAAAATAAATTCGTCCTCAAACTCAAGTGCAATACCATCATTGGTTGAAGCAAAGACAGAACGCATCAAAAACAATTCCTGTTCAAATTTTTTCTTTTCAGTTACATCATAAAAAATTCCCAAATAAATTTGCGATGAGTTCTCCTCAAGCGGAATGGTTGAAAACTTCGCAGAAAAAATTTGTTTAGTATTATCACTATTAAATCGCGCTAACTCAATGTTGGTCTCATTATTTTTTGCAAGCGTAACGAAATTGGTTTTATTGATTTTGTTCTCACTACTATCAAACAATGAAAAAAGACTTACTCCTTCTATTGAATTAATTCCGAAGGAATTACTAAAATTTTTGTTTGCATAAGTAAGTTTTGCTTTATCATCAAAAGTACAAATCATAGCTGTGCAGTTGCTTACTATTGTCTTAAAAAGCGATTCTGATTTCTTCAATGATTGTTCAGTAAAAAAACTTTCTGTTATATCTGCGCAGACTAATAATATTTGGTCAACAATTGAGGATTCATTTTGCAAAGAAGTAAAAGTAAACTCACCGATTCTTTCGTTTTTGTCTTTTGTAATAAAATTAAAAATAGATTTGTAAACGGGAGTTGCTCTAAGTTTGGCAACTATTTGACTTAATTCTTTTTGTTCAAATGCACGAGTAATTTTGAGAATAGATTTTCCATAGACTTCACTTCTACTATATCCAAAAAGCTTTTCAGCCGAGCGATTCCAAAAAATTATTTCCCCTTTTTCATTTAACGAAATAATTGCGTCGGTGATTGCTTCTGTTATTGATTGATTTTTTCTTAACTCAGATAACTCGAGTTCTACAAGTGCAATTTTATTTTTTTCTTCAGTGATATCTTTAATAACAATGGCAATAATTTTTTTCTCTTCAGTCTCAATCAAAATAAATTGAACATTCACGAAGAAATCATTTTTCCCAATACTCATCGTTAGCGTTGAATTTACATATTCATTTTGCTCATTAACAGTTGTGAGCAACTCTTCAAATTGTGTTGACTTAAAATAATTTTGAATAAACTCTTTTTCGTTTTTCTTTTTTGAAAAATATTTTTCTACAAATGAACCTTTCTTAAAGAAAATATTTCCATTAGGTTCAATCAGAAGAAATAGATCGAACAGCTTTGAAGTAAAACGTTCTATCAACTTAGAATTTAAGTCACTCTCTATGTTTACCGCATCATTAAAGAGCTTGAAGTCTTCGATAACAATCAAACCACCTTTAAACTTATCATCTATAAAAATAGGAAGTCCTTTTACACAAACTATAATTTCTCCGCCGTCACTGGTTTTTGTCGATTTAATTATTTTTTCAAATGGATTACCTAAATGCAAATTATTTATTTCTTCGATAATATTTTTTTGTGTGAAAAGATTCGGATCTAAAATGGAAACGGATTCTTCCTTCAATATTTTTTTATCAATTATATTGAAGTTGTAAATGTTTTGATTTACAAATTTTATAATTAAATTTTCGTCAAAAAATAATATTCCAATCGGAAGAGAATTATAAATTTCTTTTTTGGAGTAAAATTCAGATTCATTTTCTGAAAAATATTTTTTCATAAGATAGGTAGCTTCTGCGTAAATTTTGATTATTAAAAATTACTTTTGTTAAAATACAACAAGATTTAAAAATTATTAACCACAAACTAAATAAAATATGAATACAGATAAATCAATTAAGTTATTTGAAGAAGCAAAAAAATATATTCCCGGTGGAGTTAATTCTCCTGTCCGTGCTTTTAAATCAGTCGGAGGAACTCCGCTTTTTATTAAGCAAGGAGCGGGCTCAAAAATTTTTGATGTAGATGGAAATGAATTCATCGACTACATTGGAAGTTGGGGACCACATATGTTTGGGCACAATCCACAATTTATTAAAGACGCACTTCTCAACGCAATTCAGAATGGAACTTCCTTCGGGCTACCAACAGAGTTGGAAGTTGATATGGCAAAACTGATAACAGAATTAATTCCTTCCATCGAAATGGTAAGAATGGTGAACAGCGGAACTGAAGCAACAATGAGCGCAGTGCGTGCAGCTCGTGGATTTACAGGACGAGAAAAAATAATTAAGTTCGAAGGATGTTATCACGGACACGGTGATTTTTTCCTTATCAAAGCTGGCTCAGGTGCATTGACGTTTGGTGTGCCAACCTCGCCCGGAGTTACTAAAGGAAATGCTGCAGATACTTTGATTGCAGATTTCAACCACATCGATTCCGTAAAAAAATTAGTTGCTGCTAACAAGAATGAAATCGCAGCGGTAATTATTGAAGCAGTTGTTGGCAATATGGGAACAGTCTCTTCAAGCGATTCTTTCATAAAAGAACTTCGTCAAATTTGTGATGAAGAAAAAATTGTATTAATCTTTGATGAAGTGATGACGGGATTTAGATTGGCTCAGGGAGGTGCTCAAGAAATTCTAAAAATAAAACCTGATCTTTCTACATTCGGAAAAATTATTGGAGGCGGCTTGCCCGTTGGTGCTTATGGTGGTAGAAAAGAAATTATGGAAATGATTTCACCTGCTGGACCTGTTTATCAAGCAGGAACTTTAAGTGGAAATCCTCTTGCAATGAGCGCAGGTTTTGCAGCGTTGAACTATATTAAAAATCATCCTGAAGTTTATTCACAACTCGAAGAGAAATCTGCTTATCTCGAAGCTGGAATGAAAGACAACTTAAAATCTATCGGAAAGAATTTTCAGATAAATAGAGTTGGCTCAATGTTAACGCTCTTCTTTACAGAGGAAAAAGTTGATGACTATAACTCGGCTGTAAAATCTGATACAAAACTTTATGCAAAATATTTTCACGAAATGTTAAAGAGAGGAATTTATTTAGCGCCCGCACAGTATGAAGCATTTTTTGTTTCCACCGCACACACTAAAGATGATTTAGATAAAACAATTCAAGCTAATCTTGAATCACTAAAAATGTTGTAAAAAAAATCCAGTCTGAATTTTTGTTCGGACTGGATTAAATTTTTTAGAATCCCAAAATTGCATTAGTGAAGATTAAGAAACACCTTTGCTATTTAAGAATTGTGAATATTTTTTATCTGAATTACCAATGTGCCCAACTAACCAATCTTTAAGAAAGTTTAGTAAGTCAACTGATACAGAACCTTTGCCAGAATCAAAATCTTTCACAAAGCTTTTTACTTTGCTCAACAATTGAGCGTGTTCTTGAGAATGTTTAACACCTTCGATATACTTAAATTTTTTGAAAAGTTCTTCTTCGTAAGAAAAATGGCTCTCGGTATATTTTACCAAATCATTCAATATTTTTCCAGTAACTTCTTTACCTTTTCCAATTTTCATGTTGTCATACAATTCATTAACGAGCTCCACTAATTTTTTGTGTTGGGAATCAATCTCTTTAATGTTTACTGAATAATTATTGTTCCAAGTTATTAGCGCCATACATTCCTCTTGTAAATGTGATTTGAAAAAATATTTAATTGATTATTGATTAATATATTTAAAAGTTTATAGCTTATCAAATCATGAAATTGTTAAATTTATAAATCGTAGCTCTTGAGCTATACATCTTTGCAAAGGGGGTTAATAAAAATAAAATAATCTTTGCTAAGCTTAGTTTATAATCGACAAAAAATAAGATGAGAAATAAAAAGCAAACAAATGCTAAGTTGAAATTGTTGGAGTTTTTAGATCTGAAAAATATTTGCTGATTGTATTTAGGAAAAAAAGAAGTTGCTAATAGAATGAACAGGGAATTTTTCAAAAATGAAATAATGGAAGGCAATTATCAAATATGAGAAAATCAAGTAGGTTCGGTTAACAATTTTTTCTAAATAATTAATTTTTGAAAAAAAATTACACTCGGCACGAAAATTGATAATTAAGCTGTAACAAATAATTGAACTTAACAACTATAAGGAATCAAAAATGAAAATTAATGACGAATGCATCTCCTGCAACGCTTGTTTAGATGAATGCCCAAGCAATGCTATTCAAAACGCTGGTGCTAATTATGAATTAGACGGAAAATCTTTTTCTTCGTTGTCAGACGATCATCCATATATTGTAACCGAGTTGTGTGATAATTGCAAGAATTGTGTGGAAGTGTGTCCTACAGAATCAATTATTGAAGACTAACAAAGATTTTGTTAGTTAAAGCTGAAAATCAAAATGATTTCTAAAAATAAAAAGCGGTTAATCCCGCTTTTTATTTAATATCTGCAACCTTGCTAATGTCGTCAAGCTTAACAAATTTTTCATTAAATTTATAAGACCCAGCCGAAGACTTAACTGCCTTAATAACTTTTACTTGAACGCCTGATGCTTTTTTCTTAGCTTTTGCTTTGTCAGCAAATGATTGTTGTTTAGCCATAATTATAATACTCCAAAATTTATCTCCCAAATTAAGAAAAAATCCTCACTCAATAAAGAAATTATTTTAAATCACCCTTATTTTTTTTGATAACGACCTCTCTTTTTGTCCATTCTTTTCTTATTATCAAGAAAACGGAGAGAAAACCTACTAATTCTTTTCAAAAATGAAAAAACGTTAAATGTTTTCCTCAAAAACAAACTAAAATACTTTGGTATAATTTTTGAACCTAAATCACGACAATCATTGAAAAAAAATACTTAAGGAATAAAATGGCACGAAAAAAAGTAACTATTGATGGAAATGAAGCAACGGCGTATGTGGCATACAACACCAACGAAGTTTGCGCGATTTATCCGATAACTCCATCATCAACTATGGGCGAATGGTGTGATGCTTGGTCAGCAATGAATGAAGAAAATATTTGGGGAATTGTTCCGACTGTTTCTGAATTACAAAGTGAAGGCGGTGCCGCAGGTACTGTTCACGGTGCTTTGCAAAGTGGAGCGCTGACTACAACTTTTACCGCATCGCAAGGTTTGTTGTTGATGATTCCAAATATGTTTAAAATTGCTGGTGAATTAACTTCTACAGTTTTTCACGTCTCCGCAAGATCAGTTGCAGCCGCTGCGTTATCAATCTTTGGTGACCATAGCGACGTTATGGCTACTCGCTCAACTGGATTTGCAATGCTCTGCTCAAACTCTGTTCAAGAAGCTATGGACTTAGCTTTAGTCTCACAAGCATCAACACTTGAATCACGAATTCCATTTCTTCATTTCTTCGACGGATTTAGAACATCAGCTGAAGTAATGAAAATTGAACAATTAACAAAAGATGATATGAAGTTTATGATGGATGAAGATCTTATCATAGCTCACAGAAAAAGATCACTCACTCCTGACAGTCCTGTCATTAGAGGAACTGCTCAAAATCCCGACGTCTGTTTTCAAGGAAAAGAAACAGTAAATAAATTTTATGACGCTTGTCCTGAAATCGTACAAAAGCAGATGGATAAATTTGCGACACTAACAGGAAGACAATATAATTTATTTGAATATTATGGTGCACCCGATGCTGAAAGAATCATTGTTCTTATGGGCTCAGGCGCTGAAGCAGCAGAAGAGACTACTCAATACTTAATGAACAAGGAAGAAAAAGTAGGAATTCTAAAAATTAGATTATTCAGACCTTTCTCAATTAAACATTTTATAAATGTAATTCCTAAAACTGTTAAAAAAATTGCAGTGCTTGATAGAACAAAAGAGCCGGGAGCTGCTGGCGAACCGCTTTATCTCGATGTAGTTAATGCAATTGCTGAAACTTATAACGAAGGAACTTTACCATTCGCATTCCCAAAAATTGTTGGTGGTAGATATGGTTTATCTTCAAAAGAATTTACACCCGCAATGGTTAAAACAGTTTTTGATGAACTAAAAAAAGAAAAATCAAAAAATCATTTTACAGTTGGAATTAAAGATGACGTTACATTCACAAGCTTAGATTACGATGCATCATTTTCAATTGAGTCACCAGAAATTTTCAGAGGAAAGTTTTATGGACTCGGTGCTGATGGAACAGTTGGAGCGAACAAAAACTCAATCAAAATTATTGGTGAAGAGACAGATAATTTTGCACAAGGATATTTTGTGTATGATTCAAAAAAATCTGGTTCAGTAACAACATCGCATTTACGATTTGGTCCAAAGCCAATAAAATCAACCTATCTGATAACCAAAGCAAACTTCATCGCTTGTCATCAACAATTCTTCCTTGAAAAAATGGATATGCTTCGTGATGCAGTTGAAGGTGCTACTTTCTTATTAAACACACAAGTTCCAAAAGAACAAGTTTGGGATTCGCTTCCTGAAAAAGTTCAAAAAGATCTCATTACTAAAAAGATGAAACTTTTTGTAATCGATGCTTATAAAGTAGCAGATCAAAATGGAATGGGAGTTAGAATTAACACAGTTATGCAGACATGTTTTTTCGCAATCTCAAATATTTTTCCACGCGAAGAAGCAATTACTCTAATCAAAAATACAATTAAAAAAACATACGGCTCTAAAGGCGATAAGATTGTTGCAATGAACTACAGTGCGGTTGACGATACAATTGCAAATCTTTTTGAAGTTGCAATTCCTGAAAAAGTTTCAAGCACTATTCAACTATTGCCATTTGTTTCAGGTAATCCGCCAGCATTCGTAAGAGATGTAACAGAAAGAATTATTGCAGGCGAAGGCGATCAACTTCCAGTAAGTAAAATGCCAATCGATGGAACATTCCCAACAGCTACTGCCCAATGGGAAAAAAGAAATATTGCACTTGATGTTCCAGTTTGGGATGTATCAACTTGTATTCAATGTAACAAATGTGTTATCGCTTGTCCACACGCAACAATTAGAGCGAAAATATTTGATGAGAAAGAATTGGCAAACGCACCGGCTACTTTTAAGGCGACAAAATTTAAGTCAAAAGAATTTGGCGACAATATGATGTATAGTCTTCAAGTAGCAGTAGAAGATTGCACGGGCTGTGCTTTATGCGTTGATGTTTGTCCCGCGAAGAATAAAAAAGAGACTCGACTAAAAGCAATTAATATGGCTCCACAATTTCCTTTAAGAGAGCAAGAAAGAGCCAATTGGGATTTCTTCCTCGAGCTTCCTGAATTTGATAGAACTAAATTAAATGTCTCTCAAGTAAAAGATTCACAATTCTTACAACCGCTCTTTGAATTTTCAGGCGCTTGTTCAGGTTGCGGCGAGACTCAATACGTTAAACTCGTATCTCAATTATTTGGCGATAGAACTATCATTGCAAATGCAACGGGATGTTCTTCAATTTATTGTGGAAACTTACCAACAACTCCTTGGACTATTAATAATGAAGGACGCGGACCAGCTTGGGCAAATTCTTTATTTGAAGATAACGCCGAGTTTGGTTTTGGTTTTAGATTAGCAATAGACAAACACAATATTCAAGCGAAACATTTAGTAAATAAATTAAAGCAACAAATTGGCGAAGCACTTGCTCTCGAAATAATTAATGCAGATCAAAAAGAAGAAGCAGGAATTTTTGAACAGCGTAAGAGAATTGACTTATTAAAAATAAAACTTAATGAGATTATTAATTCATCGACCAATGGTGTAGTTGATGATGCAAAACAATTATTGAGCTTATCTGATTATCTTGCAAAAAAATCTGTTTGGATAATTGGCGGCGATGGCTGGGCTTATGATATTGGGTTTGGTGGACTTGATCACGTGCTTGCATCAGGAAAGAACGTAAACATTTTAGTACTCGATACAGAAGTTTATTCAAACACTGGTGGACAGGCATCTAAAGCAACACCACGTGGTGCAGTTGCTAAATTTGCTACTGCTGGTAAACCCGGTGCAAAGAAAGATCTCGGATTGATGGCTATGAGTTATGGAAACGTTTATGTAGCTAAAGTTGCAATGGGTGCTAATGATAGCCAAACTCTCAAAGCTTTTGTTGAAGCAGAAGCTTATGACGGCCCATCACTTATTATTGCTTACAGTCATTGTATTGCTCACGGAATAAATATGGAAACAGCAATGAGAAATCAAAAAGCTGCTGTTGATTCAGGTTACTGGCCATTGTATCGATACAATCCAGATTGGACAGATCAAGGAAACAATCCTTTTAAGTTAGAATCTAAAGGATTAAAAATTCCATTTAAAGATTACGCTTACATGGAAACAAGATATAAAATGCTTACAAAAACTCATCCCGAAATCGCTACAGATTTGATGGATAAAGCTCAAGATGATGTGACTAAGAAATGGAAATTCTATGAACAACTCGCTGCTATGACTGGAGACAAAAAGTAATTTATTTTTTGTAAAGTAAAATAAAAATGATTTGAAGTGAAGAATCAAAAAAAGGTTCTTCACTTCATTGTCTAAATGCTCTACAATATTTTTAATTTTTTTTTCGTGAAACGGATTTTTCAGAATTCACATTTTTCTTAAATAATAAACTCGAACTCAAATATTATTTATCATAATGAATTGAACTTTTGGAAATTGTTTAGCTTTTTTGATTTTAGTTCTATTGAAAAATTTTGTTTATGAAGTCATACGATTTTTTCAAACAAAGAATTCAAAAAAAATTATTTAGTGAGTGAAGAAAATATTAATTGAGTAGTGCTTATAAATGAAATACTTTTTAGAAAAAAAGTAGAAAACAATGTTTGAAAAAATAAATATTTAACTAAAGGAGTTAAAATGGATATCACGACAAAATATTTAGGATTAGATTTAAAAAATCCACTTGTCGCATCTGCTGGCCCTCTTTCAAAAGAGATAGATCAGATTCGTAAAATGGAAGATTGCGGAATTTCTGCAGTTACTTTGTGGTCGTTGTTTGAAGAACAAATCGAGCATGAACAACGTGAGCTTGATCATTTCACATCAATACATAATGAAAGTTTTGCAGAAGCAACAACATTCTTTCCAAGTGTTAAAGATTTTAAAATGGGTCCAGACGAATACTTGAACCATATCAGAAAAGCAAAAGAAGCTGTTGATATTCCTATCATGGCGAGTCTGAATGGAAAGTCAATTGGTGGTTGGATCGATTACGCAAAAAAAATTGAAGACGCTGGAGCTGATGCTCTTGAACTTAACATTTATAGAATTGCGACAGAACTAAATATTACCAGTTTAGAAATTGAAAAAAATTATATTGATATAGTTAAGAATGTAAAAGCAGTCGTGAATATTCCCGTAGCTGTAAAGATGCATCCTTTCTTTACTTCAACCGCAAACATGGCTCATCAGTTAGATGAAATCGGAACAAACGGTTTGGTACTGTTTAATAGATTCTATCAGCCCGATATCGATTTAGACACTCTCGAAGTAGTTCCAAATTTATTATTGAGTACACAAGTTTCAATGAGAATTCCATTGCGTTGGACTGCGATGTTATACGGAAGAATTAATGCTGACATTGCTGCAACAAGCGGAATTTATACTGAAGAAGACGTGATAAAAATGTTGCTTGCTGGTGCTAAAGTTACGCAGTTGCTTTCTTGTTTATTGAGACATGGAATTTCTCACACAAAAGATATTTTGGCGAAACTCCAATATTGGATGGACGTGAAAGAATATGAATCAGTTGAGCAGATGAGAGGAAGTATGAGTTATATTCATTCTTCTGACTCTTCACAATACGAACGTGCGAACTACATGAAAGTATTGAACTCATATCAGTAAAAAATAATTTTCTATTTAACCCTCGAATTCTTCGGGGGTTTTTTTCTTATTATCAAAATGTCTAAAACAAATTTCAAACCAGAGTTAATGGCTCCTGCAAGCAGTTGGGCTATGTTAAACGCCGCTATTCAAAATGGCGCTGATGCAATATATTTTGGAATTGAAAAATTAAATATGCGTGCCGCCGCAAAAAATTTTTCAATAAATGAATTATCAGAAATTGTAAATGCATGTCATTCAAAAAACGTAAAAGCTTATCTCACAATTAATTCTATCATTCAAAACAAAGAACTTTCTCTCCTTGATGAAATTTTGTTAGAAGCAAAAAAAACAGATGTTGATATGATCATTTGTTGGGACAATGCCGTTATTCAAGGCTGCAGAGAGCTTGACATTCCAATTTGTATCTCTACACAAGCTTCAATCTCGAATCTAAAAAGTGCAAAATTTTATGAGTCGCTCGGTGCAAAAAGAATTGTGCTCGCAAGAGAATGTTCATTTGAAGAAATTGTTGCGATAAAAAATAATGTAAATCTTGAAGTGGAAGTTTTTATTCACGGTGCAATGTGCGTAGCTGTGAGTGGTAGATGTTTTATGAGTCACGATGTCTTTGGTAAAAGCGCCAACAAAGGTGAGTGTTTGCAACCGTGCAGAAGAAACTATATAATTAAAGATGTAGAGAATGAATTTGAATTTGAGCTGGGTGAAGATTATCTCCTATCGGCAAAAGATTTATGCACAATTGAATTCATCGATAAATTAATAGAAGCAAAAATTGATTCATTCAAAATTGAAGGAAGAAAAAGAAGTCCCGAGTATGTAGCGAAGACCGTCTCTGTTTATCGAGAAGCGATTGAAAATTATTTTACTGATTCTTTAACTGAAGAAAAAAAGTCTTCTCTCAAAATTGAATTGTCAAAAGTTTATAACAAAGGATTTTCAAGCGGTTTTTATTTCGGTGTTCCTGATGGAAATGATTTTGCAAATGCAGAAGGAAGTCTTGCAATAACTACAAAAGTTTATGCAGGGAAAGTATTAAATTATTATAAGAACCAGAATGTCGCTTTCATACTTTTAGAAACAGGCGAAATAAAAATTGGTGACAAAGTATTGATAATTGGCAGCACAACTGGTGTCGTTGAATTTGAAATTGAAGAATTATTTATTGAAGAAGAGAAAAAAAACGTTGTAAATAAAGGGGATAAGTTTACAATAAAAATTCCAACTCAAGTTAGAGAACGCGACAAACTTTTTCTCATCAAACAAAATAAAAAAGATTAATATTGCCACCGTTGGCTTCGATTTACTCAGCCAACGAAATGTGATAAATAAAAATAGAATCACAAACTTCTCAATCTGTTCTTATTCTTTCAATTGTCCCATTTGTCCCTAAAGTCCCAAAACAACAAAGCACAATTTCCTACTCAATTATTTTTAGATCCCAAAAAAACTTCAGTGATTCTTAAAATTAGTTTTACTATTTTTTGGTTTAATCTTAAATGGATTTATACAATGAAAAAGAATATTATTCTTCTCGTCGTCTCATTCGTCTTCGCAATTTTTTCTTTTGTCGGTTGCGATATAGTTGATGACAACCCAATTGAGCCAGGTGGAAATCAAGATGGAAGAAGAAGCGGGCAACCACTCCCAACATTTTCATACATACAAAATATGAATGGAATAATGGCGACTATTCAATTTGGATATTCAATTCCTGTAATTGGTAGCATCGATTATGTAATGGGGTTTGCACGATTCGGAACAAATGG
>PNNF01000008.1 GCA_013824085.1 Chlorobiaceae bacterium
GGATTTACATAGATTAATCCCATTTGAACAGCAGCTAAAGGATCGTCTAATTCACGATCGCCTGAGTAGCGTTTGTCGCCCAACCATTCAGTTTCTTTACCCCAATTTATATCTTGTTCTGGTTCCCAGATATCTTCACGCCCACCTGCAAATCCAAAAGTTTTGAAACCCATCGATTCTAATGCACAGTTGCCAACTAATATCATTAAATCAGCCCAAGAAATTTTATTTCCATATTTTTGTTTTACAGGCCAGAGTAAAAAACGAGCTTTATCTAAATTTCCATTATCGGGCCAACTGTTTACAGGTGCAAAACGTTGATTCCCCGTTCCTGCTCCACCACGACCATCTGCAATTCGATACGTACCCGCACTATGCCATGCCATTCGAATAAATAATGGTCCATAATGTCCGTAGTCTGCTGGCCACCAGTCTTGCGAGTTGGTCATTAAATCAAAGATGTCTTTTTTGATTGCTTTTAAATCTAATTTTTTAAATTCTTCAGCATAGTCAAAGCCTTTATCCATAGGGTTTGACAAGTTAGAATGTTGACGTAAGATGTTTAAGTTTAAGCGGTTTGGCCACCAATCTTTGTTTGATGTGCCCGTGCCTGCTGTTTGTCTCGATTGCCCATGATTATGGGGACATTTACTCTCGTTTGTATTGCTCATATGATTAATCTTATTTTGTGATTAAATGTTTGTTTCGTTTATTATTGATTTTTTTGACATTGTTTAAAACTTATTAAATGTTTAATTAAATAAGCACTCTTCTCTGAAATGGTTCTATAAATCTGATACAATATAAGCACATTATGATAAAAAAAATATGGAAAAAAAGTTACAAGCTTCGATCTGAACATTAATTTTTTAAAAATTTTTGGTTTGATACTTTGAACAGATTAAAGAAAATTTTTCGTGAAGAGCCTAATTATTATTCGGTCGATTTGTGTTCCGCTGAATTTTCATAACAATTTTTTAAATAAAGAATTATTGATCCTAAAAAATATTTACTCATTCTTGTTCAACGTTTTGGTCTAACTCTCACACCTGCTACTTGAGTGAGTTGACAAGTAGTTGCACGTGAGGGCACAGTTTTAAAATTTAATTTACTCAGAACTTTTAGTTTGCTTTGTCCTACTCAAAGTGGAAAGATCGTATCCTTTCGCTTTTATTCCTTCTAGGATAATCTGTAATTTATCTTCATCTATTGTCGGAGTCCGCGAGAGAATCCAAAGATATTTTCTATCAGGCTCACCAATAACCGCATATGTGTAATCTGCTGCTAAATCAATAACCCAATAATTCCCCCACACAAAAGGAAGAAATGAGAGAATCTTAGGAGCAAATCGAACTTTAAGCTTAGCATTTGACTTGTCGTCACGATTTTTTTTTGCCTGCCCTTCGGCTTCTTCAAATTCTCCATTTGCATTTTGACATCTATTAATAACTTTTATTGTTCCATCAGATTGTAAAATATATGTTGCAGTCACATCTCCGATACATTGCTTCTGAAACCTATTTGGAAGACGAGCTATTTCATACCAATTTCCAACATAACGATTAATGTCAACAAAAGGAACGACCGTGAGTATCTGTGTCGGTTGTTGTTGGGCTTGGACAAGAATAACTGATAAAAATATCATTGTTGAAATAGAGACTAGATTCATCTATAACATCTTTCTAGCTTGTAGATTTTATCTTATTAAACTCAATTTGGCTTTGCACTAATGGAGTAGCCAATAACGACAAAAACATATATTTTACAGAACTATTTTTCAAAGTTACATCAACCGAAAAACTACGCAAATAGTTTTACAAGTGCTCAATCCGAATAAAGCCAGCCACAATGCGGGGGCGTCCGCATGATTAACAAGTTATGTTTTTATTTTATTTGCATTAGAATTATTTAACCTTTACGCTTTCGAGATAATCTTTTCTTGCTAAAAGAATCTCTTCGCTCTCAACATGTTTTGGATCAGGAACGCAACAGTCAACTGGACAAACAGCAGCACATTGTGGCTCATCGTGGAATCCCTTGCACTCTGTACATTTGTCGGGAACAATATAAAAGAAATCACTTGAGTAAAAACCATCAGCTCCCAAAGGCGAAGTATCACCTTCTCCATAAGTTTTGCCTGCTAAAGTCCATTCTGCGCCACCTTCATAAATAGCACCATTTGGACATTCAGGTTCGCAAGCACCACAGTTGATGCATTCTTCGGTTATCACTATTGCCATATTAAATCTCCTTTATTCTGAAATAATATAATTTTATAAGTTCTGCTAATTTAGGAATTATTTATTTTCTAATCAAAATATCTAGTTCAATTTAAAGTCAAATGCAAAAAAATAATTACCATCTACCACTTGCACCACCGCCGCCGAATCCACCGCCACCGCCACTGAAGCCACCAAAACCACCTCCACCAAATCCGCCACCTGATCCACCAAGCCCACCCATACCGCCAAGAAACATTCCTCTTCTTCTTTTGCCCCGCATTAGCGTTGACAAAATAAAAATAATAATAAAGATAATTGTGTTGAATGGAATTCCTGTCCCTTTTTTATCGTCTCTTTTAATCTGAGTATATTCACCCGCTGTAGCCAATATTATCCCGTTCACACCAGCGAAAACACCACTTGCAAAATCACCTTGCCTAAAATATGGAATCACTTCATTTCTAATAATGGAACTTGAAATTGCATCAGGTAACGCTCCTTCGAGTCCGTAGCCAACTTCAATTCGAACTTGCCGATCATTTTTCGAAATCAAAAAGAGAACTCCATTTTCTTTCTCTTTTGTACCGATTTTATTTTCAGTTGCAATTTGGTGTGCAACTTCTTCAATCGCATTTCCTTCGAGAGATGGAATCAATAAGACCACAAGTTGATTAGAAGTGGAGTCTTCAAAAATTTTTAAACGATTGTTAAGCTGCTGAATTTGATTTTGCGAAATAGTATTCGTAAAATCTGTTGCATACTGAGTAAGCTTCGGAACATCAACCTGAGCCTGCAAATAGATATTCGCTATAAAAAAAAGAAGAATAAAATTTTTCACAGAATTTAAAACTCAACTTTCGGTGGTGTCTCTGCTCCAACAGTCGCTTCGAAATATTGTTTATCTTTAAATCCAAAAATAGAAGCGAAAAATGAAGTAGGAAATTTTTTAATACTCGTGTTGTAACTTTGAACTGATTCGTTAAATCCTTTTCTTTCCACAGCAATTCTATTTTCTGTTCCTTCAAGTTGTGCTTGTAGTTGAAGGAAATTTTCATTCGCTTTTAGCTGAGGATAATTCTCAACTGTTACGAGTAATCTTGACAAAGCACCGCTGACTTCGCCTTGAATTGCTTGAAATTTTTGGAATGCGACAGGATCATTTAATACTTCGGGAGTAATCTGCATTGCAGTAGCTTTTGCTCTTGCTTCAACAACATCAGTCATAGTTTGTCTTTCAAAATCTGCAACACCACGCACAGTAGCTACAAGATTCGGAATAAGATCCAATCGTCTTTGATATTGATTTTGAACTTGGCTCCACTTTTGATCTACTTGTTCATTAAGCGTTACTAAATTATTGTAAACTCCAATAGACCAGAATACTACCATCAATAGTATTACTAAGATCGCCCCGCCGACCACACATCCAACTAGCAATCCTTTTTTCATAATTCCTCCGGAATTCTTTTCGAAATAACTTTACTAAAATAGAATTAATTTGTTAAACTTCTTACAGGGGCAGGAATTCTGCCACCACGTCCTACAAACTTAGCAGAAGATAACAAACTAACAGGCATAATTGGAGCTCTTCCAAGTAAGCCACCGTAATTAACATAATCGCCAACTTTTTTTCCATAAGCTGGAATAATTCTAACTGCAGTAGTTTTATCATTAATTACACCAATAGCAGCTTCATCTGCAATTATTCCTGCAATAGTAGAAGCGGGCGTATCACCTGCAACAGCAATCATATCAAGCCCAACTGAACAAACTGCTGTCATAGCTTCGAGTTTTTCGAGAGTTAAGTGTCCGCGTTCGACTGCACGAATCATAGCTTGGTCTTCGCTAACTGGAATGAAAGCTCCACTCATTCCACCAACTGAAGAGCTTGCCATCAAGCCTGCTTTTTTCACGCAATCATTTAGAAGTGCTAACGCCGCAGTTGTTCCGGGTGCGCCAACATCTTCAACTCCCATTGCAATTAAGATATCACCAATGCTGTCGCCTTCAGCAGGAGTAGGAGCAAGTGAAATGTCAACAATTCCAAATGGGACATTATTTTTTTCTGCAACTTTTCTTCCAATTAATTCACCAGCACGAGTAATTTTGAAGACAGTTTTTTTGATTAGTTCAGCGAGTGCTTGCATATCCACAAATCCTGCTGAGCGAATTGCTTCGAGCACAACGCCGGGTCCGCTAATACCAACATTGAGCGTAACTTCGGGTTCTGAAACTCCGTGAAACGCACCTGCAACAAATGGATTGTCTTCAACCGCATTACAAAATACAACTATTTTTGCACAACCGATAGAATCATTTTCTTTTGTTCGTTCTGCAGTTTCTTTGATAACTTCCGCCATCAAGTTTATTGCGTCGATATTAATTCCCGCTTTTGTAGAACCGATGTTTATACTTGAACAAACTTTTTTTGTGAGTGCCATTGCCTGCGGAATAGATTTCATCAGATTGTATTCACCGTTCGTCCAGCCTTTTTGGACTAACGCCGAGTAGCCAGCTATGTAATCAATCCCAATTTCTGTTGCGGCTTTGTCTAAAGTTTCAGCTATTAATAAAAATTCATCTACACCAAATGCATCGCCCACAATTGAGA
The DNA here is from genome assembly GCA_013824085.1 of Chlorobiaceae bacterium. Taxonomy (GTDB): domain Bacteria; phylum Bacteroidota; class Ignavibacteria; order Ignavibacteriales; family Ignavibacteriaceae; genus PNNF01. The sequence continues at coordinate 4,834 of PNNF01000008.1, forward strand.
TTGGTGTTATTGAAATTCTTTTATTGGTGATTGTAATTCCATAGCGGCGTTCGATTTCTCTCGCATTTTCAACGTGGCGCGAACCGTATCGCATAATTTTTTCAAATATTTTTTGTGTAGTTACTGAAATGTTTCTGTCGGAGCAATCTCTAAGTGAGATTCCCATTGTAACAGTTCTGATATCAAAATGTTCGATCTCAGACATCTTAATTGTTTCTAAAATTTCTTCAAATTCGTAAGGCATTTATTCTTTCTATAAAAATTGATAATGCAAATACTTTTTTTTGAAAGTATTTGCTAAATAAATATTATTATTAAATTCTGTGCATATACTTGAACACATCCTCGTGTTGCAAATAAATTTTTACTTTTATTTGTTCACTTATTTTTGAAAGTTCTTCTTGAATCTCTTTAAAATCTTTTTTTGAATTTGAAATATCGATCATCATTATCATCGTAAAAAATTCTTGCATAATTTTTTGCGAGATATCAAGAATGTCACAATTATTATTACTCAAACAACTAGAAATTGTGCTCACAATTCCCGTAGTATTTTTTCCGAAAGAAGTTAATATAACTCTTCCTGAAGAGAGATCTTTTTTTGAATCATTAATTTCTATAGAAGATGATAATTTTTCTTCAACAACTTTTCTTACAGTGTCGGGAGTTGCTTTCTCACCAAGTGTATCAATAGCTTCAAGAACTATTTCTCTAATTTTGTCGTCCGAAAGTTTCAAGGTTTTTTTCCTTTAAAATTATTTTGAAGATACTCAAGCGCATTATTAGAAATTTTTTGATTCTCGGCAATTGCAAATTTTTCAGCATTCTGAATATTACCGTTATAAAATCTGAGCCATAGAAAATTGCCAATCATAACCGAATCAAAAATTCTTTTTTCTACAAATGAATTTACTGTTAAATAAGTCCAGAGTCCTGTCCAACCAAGCGATAAAAAACCACTCAAGTAATTGCCACTATAAAATTGTCCAGCACCAGGCAAAAAATATGAAATAATTTTGGCAAATCTAACCGAATATTTTGAGTTTTCTATATTTTTACAAAAATCTGCAATCCACTTTAAGCTATCTATTTTGTTGAATTCATTTGCCGCCGACTCCCAATCGTCCTTAAAAATAAAAGCCCAACCTCTCCAGTTTATAACATCATTCTGTTTTTCGGGAAATTCAGATTCAATTTTATCTAATAGATTCAATGCTGATGAAGTTGTCCTCCTTAAAATATTTAGTTTTACAATTTCAAATTTTGCATTTAATATTTCATCTCGAGTTTGGGCTGATTGCTCTGCGAGTGAAAAATAACGGATTGCTTCGCTCAATTTATTTCCCGCTCTATAAGAAAGTGCAATTTTGTAATACGACTCGTAATCATATTTATTTTCACTATCAAAAAAAATCACTCTTTTAAATTCAGTTATTGCATCAAAATATTTTTCTTCTTTAAATAATTTTTCAGCTTTTTGAAATTGATTATTTAATTCATCTTGTGCAAAAAGAAATTCATTCCCGCTAAGAAAAATCAGAATAAAAAAAATTGTGAAAATTTTCATTTGCAATTCCAATCAGCTTCTTTGGGAAGAAAATAATTATTCTCGTAGATGAATTTATCAATCTCCTCTTGAGTAACTCGATTATAATTTGCGTTAAAGATTTGAGCTGAAGCAACTGAGCCATAAATATTTCCTAAATAAAAATAGGAACTCAACCCCGCAAAAATCCAGCCTTTGAATTGATGATTGTGATCAAAATTGTTTACACTTAGATAAGTCAAAAGTCCCGTAACAATAAGCGAAGTAATTCCATCGCCATAATTTTGTGTGTAGATTTTTCCGAGTCCGGGAATTAAAGTTGATAAAACTCCCGCCATAGTTTCAGATTTATACTTTGGGTTTAGTTGTCTTTTTACTAAAACTGAAACAGTTTCTTGTTCCGATTTTTCAAACGCACCGAAATCAAAATTTTTATCAATGTTGTGATTCGCCTTTATCCTCGCAGTTAAATAAAGTTTGGAAATAAATGAAAAATATTTTTCTGAAATAAAATTTTCATTTTCAAAATTGTTAATAAGTGATACAAAATTTTCTGCGAGATAAGAGCTTTTGTAAAAATTCAGACTTGCAATATCTGCAACTGAAGTATTTTTTAATTCTAAGAATTGAAATGATGATGCATCAAAATTATTTATTTTTTGATATGAGAATGCAAGTTTTAGTTTTGTAGAATCCCCTTTATTTTCAATCCTCAAATACTCATCAATAGCTCTTAAAAAATCTTTTTCACAGAAAAGATGATCTGCAAAAATTAGAATGTTTGATTGCGTGTGAAATGAATTTTGTGGAAACGATTTTCCAAAAAAAATAACTGAAAAAATAATCGCGTAAACGAAATAGTTTTTCATTCTAAAAATAAAAATTTACCCGATTCGAAAACTTTTATACTTTCTCGATTCAAAGTATAATTTTGAGGAGGATCAAAAAATTTCCCCCTCGTCACAAAAGGATATGCGTTTGCTTTGTCAAAAAAATTAATGTCTCGCGTAAACCGATCAGCGAACATCAGAGCACCTTTGATGACATTCGTCTCCTCAATCGACCCAATCAAAAAAGCGGAACACGTCGGACTGAAGGGACAGTTGTCGCCGTCAACATCGGAGATAAAAAACCAGTAAAGATTCGTTAATGATTTCAAAAAAAGTTCTGGAATATTTTCAGCATCAAAGTTCAGTTCACTTGAAGTTGAGTTCTCATTTAATACATAAGAAATCTTTTTCCCTTCCCACTTTTCAAATTCAGTTTGGGGAAAAACATTAAAATGAATTAGACAAAACAATATGCTGAAAAAATATATTTTCACTTATTCTCTGAAAGAAGATGACGTGCAATAACTATTCTTTGAATTTCAGAGGTTCCTTCATAAATCTCAGTAATTTTTGCATCTCGTAAATATCTTTCAACCAGATATTCTCTCACGTATCCATATCCGCCGTGAATTTGAATTGCTTCGAGGGCGCACTCAACAGCGATTTTTGACGCGTATAATTTTGCCATTGCGGATTCTTTAGTGTAAGATTTATGAGCATCTTTTAATGACGCTGCTTGCAGAGTTAAGAGTTTTGCAGCTTCAATTTTAACTGCCATATCTGCGAGCTTAAATTGAATTGCTTGGTGATTTGAAATTTCAGTTCCAAATGCTTTGCGTTGCTTTGAATATTTAACTGAAGCTTCCAAACAGGCTTCAGCAATTCCCAATGCTTGTGCAGCAATTCCAATTCTTCCGCCATTCAAAGTATTCATTGCAAAGTTAAAACCTTTTCCTTCTTCCCAAATAATATTTTCTCGTGGCACTTTACAATTTGTAAAAGTTAGAGAACAAGTATCTGAACTTCTGATTCCAAGCTTATCTTCTTTTTTTGCTTGATCAAAACCTTCTGTTCCTTTTTCCACAAGAAAACAGGTAATTCCTTTGTGCGCTTTTTCTCGATTTGTCTGCGCAAAAACTAAATAATAATCGGCATACTTTCCGTTGGTGATCCAATTTTTAATTCCATTAATAATAAAAAAATCACCCTCCTGCTTTGCTTCAGTAACTTGATTAGTAGCATCGCTTCCTGCTTCTGGCTCCGACAAAGCGAACGCACCAAGTTTCTCTCCTTTGGCAAGTGGAATTAAATATTTTTGTTTGATAAAGTCTGAGCCATAATTTTCTAATCCCCAACAAACCAGTGAATTGTTCACTGATAAAATCACTCCAACGCTTGCATCGACTTTTGAAATCTCTGACATTGCAAGGACGTAACTTATTGAATCCATTCCCGCCCCGCCATAATCAGGCGAAACCATCATTCCAAGGAAACCGAGTTCACCAAGTTTTTTTACAATCACATGCGGAAATTCTGCATTAATATCTCTTTCAATTGATGTTGGTGCAATTTCAGACTGTGCAAATTCACGCGCAGTTTGTTGAATCATAAGTTGTTCTTCTGAAAAGTTGAATGTCATAATTATCCTGATAATTTCTGATTAGAAATAAAATTTATTATCTAAAAAATAATGAATAAGTTCATTGAAACATAAAACAATCTTAGCAATCTTTAAAAGAGGAAGTTTCTTTTTGTTATATTGCAACTATGGAAACTAAAACAAAAAAAATGCCACTAAAAGGTTTAACTCTTGATGAGTTAAAAGATTTCTTCGTTTCAATTGATGAACCGAAGTTCCGAGCTACGCAAGTATTCAATTGGATGTATAATCATAAAGCTGTTTCTTTCGATGAAATGTTGAATGTCTCGAAATCATTGAGAGAGAAATTAGCTGAGTTCGCTCTCTTAAATACTCTTGAAATACATTCGACTAAAACATCTTCACAAAATGGAACAAAAAAATTTCTCTTTTCAACTTTGGAAGGAAATAAAATTGAGTCGGTAGTAATTCCTGAACTCAAAAGAGTAACGCTCTGTTTATCTACACAAGTTGGATGCCCACTCGATTGTAAATTTTGTGCAACGGGTTTAATGGGTTACAAAAAAAATCTAACGGCGGGAGAAATTTTTGATCAATATTTGCTCACACAAAAAAATTTTGATAGACCAATTACTAACATTGTTTATATGGGAATGGGTGAACCATTATTAAATTTTCAAAACACTCTAAAGTCTTTGGAAATTTTTAAAGAAGAAATGACAAAGGGAATTTCACTTAAAAAGGTAACTATCTCAACCGCAGGAATTGCACCAAAAATAAAAGAGTTGGCTGATTCAGGATTAAAAGTGCGTCTGGCTTTTTCACTTCATTCTTGTTTTGAACCGATTAGAAGTAAAATAATGCCAATCAATGAAAAGTATCCACTGCGAGAAAATATTGAAGCATTGAAATATTATTACGAGAAAAATAAAACACGAATCACTTTTGAATATGTAATGTTAAAAGGATTGAATGATCGTGAAGAAGATATTAATATGTTAGTAAAACTTACGAAACGAATTCCTTCGAAGATTAATCTTATTCCATTTAATTCACTTCAGCATATGAATCCTATAGGACTGTCTAGCGAATTAATTCCAACTACTAGAAAAAAGATTGAAGATTTTGCAAATCGCTTAAGAAGTTTTAACGTAACTGTAATGGTGCGTGACACTCAGGGCGAAGATATAAATGCAGCTTGTGGACAACTTGCAATAAAATTTTAGTGCTGTGAAAAAACTTAGTCATTCAGAAATTTCCAAAAATAGAAGCACACTCGAAACTCTCTCAACTGTAAAAAAACTTCCTGTTTATGTTCTCTTAAACAGTATCAGAAGCACTTACAATGTCGGTTCAATTTTTAGAACTTCAGACGGTGCGATGATAGAGAAACTTTATCTATGCGGATTTACGCCCGCACCTCCCAAAAAAGAAATCTTAAAAACTGCACTTGGTTCTACTGAAAGCGTGAAATGGGAATATGTAAAAAATCCTGTTGAAGTTATAAATAAATTGAAACAGCAGGGAGTTAAAATTTGTGCGCTAGAATTGACTGACAATAGTAAAAATTATTTTGAAGTGACCAATTTAGATTTTCCAATCTGTTTAATAATCGGAAATGAAATATCTGGTGTTAATCAAGAGTTATTAGATTTATGTGACTTTGCAATTGAAATTCCTCAATTTGGAATTAAGCAATCACTTAATGTTGCGGTAGCTTATGGAATTGTGATTTATGAATTTAGAAAATTATTTCTTTTATCCCAATGAAGTAAAATAAACTTCTCCATTATCTTTTGTATGGATGAACAACAATCCCGCCCTTACCATTTTAACTAAAGTTCTGGATGCTCTTCTTTCTGAAATATTCGCTACCGCACAAAATTGTTTTACTGAGATAATCTCATTTTGTTGAAACAATGTAAAAACTATTTTTTCCAAATCACCAATAAAATATTTTTCCAATACTTTGTTATTTGATGATGAGCGTAAAACTCTAATCATTTCCTTGCTGGCTTGAACGCTCTTATCATTGACTCTCAAATAGACTATCGAGTTATTAATATCAAATTCTTGAAAATCTTGAATTCTATGTGGTTTAGTTTTTGATTCAGGTATTTCTACTACAACTATTTCTTTATTCTCGATAGAAAAATAATGAAAGAAAATTTCTACAGGAGGTTCGCAATAAATTTTTGCAGTCTCATTTATCAATTCCGTCTCCTCCTTCTCACTTGCAACTCCAGCAATCGCTTTACTGTCATCTACTCCAAAAATCATAACCCCCCCTTTTGTATTGGCGAATGCAGTTAATCCTTTCGCAATTTTATCATGAGAAGAAAATTTTAATTTGAATTCACAAATTAGACTTTCCCCTTCTTCAATCAACTGAACAATTTCTTTACGTCTCATTTTTCTGGAAACAAAAGTATATCTGACATTCTTGCACGAATAATTCCAGACCGCCTTAAAACATATCTTGAATTTTTATTTGGTTGAAAAACTAAGGGTGCAGGAATAACTGCTGCTAGTCTAGAACATTCGTTTATATTAAGTTCAGATGGTTTTTTGTTAAAGTATATTTTGGAAGCTTTTTCAATTCCAAAAATTCCATCACCCCACTCAATTGCATTAATATAATTTTGAAGAATTGCTTTTTTTGAAATTTCTTTTTCCATTCTAAAAGTTGAAAGTAATTCTTTTGCTTTTCTAAAGAGAGATCTATTTGTAGTATAAAATAAATTTTTCGAAAGCTGCATTGTTATTGTACTTCCGCCTCTCATAGTCCTTTTTCTTCTAACATTTTGGTTTATAGATTTTTCAAGTTCATCCCAATCAACTCCCTTGTGTTGAAAAAATGAACCATCTTCCATCGAAATAATTGCACGAAGTAAATTTGGATTAACATCATCAACATCAACCCACGACTGTTTTGGAAAAAAAATAAAATAATTTTCTATTAATCGTTGATCCATTAAGGAAGTAAAACGGAAACTACCATACTCAAGAAAAGGAATTTGAAAACCCGGTAAACTGAAGTACAAAATAAAAATTGCGTAAAGTAGAATTGATTTTATCTTGTTTTTTTTGTAAAACGAAAGAAGCTTCTCAAAATAAATTCCCAATTCATTCTTAGGAAATTGATATTCCATGATCTTTTTTTAAGTCTGTCGATTAAAAAGAATTAGATGAAACTGTTCTTGAATTTTACCGGGAACTTCATAGAAATAATAATTTTTCGATAAAATCTCCGGTGGAGATTCTTCTGGCGGCTCTTGACGAAGCGTATCTATTGGTTCTTGATTCATCTCCAAAAATAAAGAGTCTGTTGGTTGAGTATTATCTGGCAAATTCTCTGTTGAAGTTATCTGTTGTTGTTGCTCAAGCTCATGCTTTTGTAATTCTTGTTCTGCTGTCTTAATTGAATCAATCATTTTTTGTTGAAGTCTTTCTTGCTCAATTCTTGCGAGTGAATCCTGCAAAGCTCTTTCAACTTTAATTCTTTCTTGCTTGTACATTTGAAATTTTAAAATTACACTTGCTGCGTGTTGAGATGATGGATAACGACTAATCAGAGTATCGTAAATAGAGGCTGCGGAGTCCTTCAACATCAATTTTTCTTGAAGCACAAAACCCATAGCGAGCAATGCCTTTGGTGCATATTGTGATTTCGGATGTTCTAAAAAGATATTATAAAACAGACCAATTGCTTTTTCATATTCATTATTTTTCATTATCGATTCAGCATCAACAAAGTCTTTTTCTGCTAAATCTAAATCAAGTTGAATAAGTGGCTTATTAATCTGAACTGCAGCTGCGTTTACAATACTTTCATTCTGAAAATTGTCGTAGATGTAATGAAAAATACTATCTGCCCGATTTTTATTTCCAACGGTTAAATAATAATTTCCAAGCGAGAACAAAATCCTGCCACGCATATAAGTTGTATCATAATTTTGATAGAGATAAGAATAATAATAATAAGCTGAATCGAGTAGTTCAAATTCAGTAAAAAATAAATTACCGAGATCAAAATTATTTTTAATAATTAGTGAACGCAAAGAATCAGCTTTTAGAAATGGTCTCTGCGGCATTTGTAACTGAACTTGTTGTGGTTGAGCTTGTTGTTGTAATTCAGTTGGAGCAAATAATCGTTCACGATCTCTACCTCTGCCAGTAGCTTGTTGCCCTTGCACACCCTGTTCAACATTGGGCGTTGTAGTTGCTTTTTCTTTTTCTAATGAATCTAAGTGGAGCGCATAAGTTATCGAATCTCTAATAAATGCAAGAGAATCAGTAGCGTAATTAAAATCTCTAAGATTATTATTTAGCTGAGTTCTAAGCGATTGATACTTTGAAAAAATTGCTTGCTTTTTTCTTATGAGTGGAATGTAGTCAATTGAAGAACTTGAAGTGAATGCTTTTTGATAATAAAAATGTGCGCTATCGAAATTATTTAATTCTTCCTCAAAAAGTTCTCCAAGTTCATAGCGAGCTCCACCCGCATGAATAGAGGTTGAAAATGTAGTATCAATAGTTCTAAAAGAATGAAGTGCGTTTTCAAAATCACCAAGTGCACGATAAGTAATTCCAATATTTAACTCAATGATATCAAATGATGTTTTATTTTTATCATCGTTTCTGAGATCAATAAAAAGATCGAGTGCTTCGTTGTATCTATCTAATTGGACTAATGAGACTCCATATTTTACGCGTGCTAAAAGTTCTGTGTCAAAAGATTTTGTATAATTCAAAACAGCTAAGTAAGATTTTTTTGCATTCTCATAATCATCTAACTTTGAATATAATTCGCCTAACTGAATCAACGCTGCAGCATTAAGCTCACTGTCTTTAGAGACAATTAACAATTCATTCAAATCAATAATCGCATTAGAGTATGACTGCATCTGCATAAAATATTTAACTCGCTCAATATAAGTTTGAGTTAAAATCTCATCGTCTTCATTTTCTTTTGCTTTAGTTCTAATTTGATCGAGCATATTAAGGGCGAAGTCGAAATTACGCATTTGAAGTTCAGTCTTAGCTATCCAAAGCTCAGCTTCAATAGATAATTCACTCTCAGGAAATTTAACAACAAGCTCTCTAAATTTTCTATTAGCTCTCACATAATTTTTTTGATAATAAAAACTTTTCCCAATCAAAAAAAGTGCTTCATCAACAAAAGCACTCTCTCCACTAAATTGCATTATTCTAGAACATTTTTCAATTACTTTTTCTAATTCACCAATGAATGATGAAGAGATATTCGGCTCTGTAAAAGAGAAAATATCTTTGCGTTCTTGGATAATTAATTTTTCAGTTCTATTAAAAATTTCAGACGCATTGTAATAGAGATTAAAATAAGTCGTAAAATTTTCCCAAAGCCCGCAGCCAGAAAAAATAAAAATCGAAAGGAATAAAATAGTTAGCTTAAAACTTTTCATGTTTTTTTTAAAATTCATTTATTACTCAAAAATGAGATTAAAGCAAGGAATGAAAAACCCAAAAAATAATTCCTATTTATAATGCATCCTTACCAGATTCTTCAGTTCTAATCCTGATTACATCGTGCACATTATAAACAAAAATTTTGCCATCGCCTATCTGTCCCGTTTTTGCAGACTTGATTATTGCGTCGATAATTTTATCTACTTTTTCATCATCACAAACAATCTCAATTTTAATTTTCGGAACAAATTCAATTCTGTATTCGGCTCCGCGATAAGTTTCCTTGTGTCCTTTCTGTCTCCCATAACCACGCACTTCAGTAATAGTCATCCCCTTTATTCCTTCTTCAATCAATGCTTCTTTTACTTCGTCGATTTTAAATGGACGAATAATAGCTTCGATTTTTTTCATAAAGTTTTTCCGTGACAATTTTTATATTTTTTTCCACTTCCACAAGTACAAGGTTCATTGCGACCAATTTTTTGTTCAGCAATAATTGGCTGAATTTTCCCAGCTCGTTCAGGTTGCGGACCACTCTCTTGCAATCCAATTCCAATGGCGCTCTGTTTAGTTTCAACCATTCTTTTGGCGGGTCTTCTTCGTTTGTCTTGAATTTCTTCAGGAGCTTGTGGAAAAAACTTGAATGAGAAAGAAACAGTTTCATTTCGAATCTGGTCTAATAGTTTTAAGAATAATTGATACGCTTCACCTTTGTATTCAACCAAAGGATCTTTCTGACCATAAGCTCTTAATCCAATTCCTTCTTTCAAATCATCCATCTCGCGTAAATGTTCTCTCCATCGATTGTCAATAACATTCAAGAATGCAAAGCGTTCAAGTCTTGCCATCAAGTCCGTCCCAATCATCTCTTCTTTTTTAGAATAGAATTCTAAAACTGCGTTTGAGATAATATCAACAACACCTTCTTTACCTAAGTCATCAACTTGTTTGGGAGTAACCTTTACATCTACTAAGAAATTTTGCAGGACTTCTTCTTTTATTTTATCGAGGTTTACTTCTTCAATATGTCTTTCAACTATCTCAGCAACAAATTCATTAGCATATTCGAGTATCTCGCTTTTTAATCTTTCTCCGAGCAAAGCTCTATTTCGTTTTGAATAAATTACTTCTCGCTGTTGATTCATAGTGTTATCATATTCAAGAAGTCTTTTTCTAATCGAGAAATTATTTTCTTCAACTTTCTTTTGGGCGCGTTCAACAGATTTAGTAATTAGTGGATGCTGAATAACTTCTCCTTCTTCAATTCCCATTCTCTGCATAATTGAAGCTATTCGATCGCTTCCAAACAATCTCATCAAATCATCTTCGAGTGAAAGGAAAAATTTAGTTGCTCCGGGATCTCCTTGTCGTCCTGAACGTCCTCTAAGCTGTCTATCAATTCTTCTCGATTCATGACGCTCAGTACCAAGAATAAAAAGTCCACCTACTTCACGAACTCCCGCACCAAGTTTAATATCTGTTCCTCGCCCCGCCATATTAGTTGCAATTGTGATTGCTCCCGGTTGTCCCGCGAACGCAATAATTTCAGCTTCACGTTGATGTTGTTTAGCATTTAAGACGTTGTGAGGAATTCCTTTTCTCTTCAACATTCTCGAAATAGTTTCTGAAACATCAACCGAAGTTGTTCCGACCAATACAGGTCTTCCTTCTTTTTTAAGTTCTTCCAACTGAAGCATGACAGCATTATATTTTTCTCTTTTAGTTCTATAAATTGCGTCATCCATATCATCACGCACATTCGGTTTGTTAGTTGGAACAACGACAACTTCAAGTTTATAAATTGAGAAAAATTCCGACTCTTCGGTCTCTGCAGTTCCTGTCATACCCGCAAGTTTTTTATACATTCTGAAAAAATTCTGCAGCGTAACTGTTGCCAGAGTTTGTGTATCTCTTTCAACTTTTACATTTTCTTTTGCTTCAATCGCTTGATGAAGTCCATCTGAATATCTTCTTCCGGGTAAAACTCTTCCGGTGAATTCATCGACAATTGCAATTTTTCCTTCATCAGTTACAACGTATTCATCATCTTTTTCAAACAGAGTATAAGCTTTTAAGAGTTGATGAAGCGTATGAATTCTATCGCTTCTAACTGAATAGGTTTTGTACAATTCATCTTTGCGTTTCACTTTATCTTCGTGAGTTAGCGCTGGATCATTTTCGAGCTTCGCAATTTCAGCTCCTAAATCGGGAAGTACAAAATATTGTTTATCTTCACGCGAACCTCTTGCAAGTTCTTCTCGTCCTTTTTCCATCAAATCAACTTGATTATGTTTTTCATCGATTACAAAATAAAGCTCGTCATCAATAACGAACATATTCTTTCCTTTTTCACGAAGGAATTCGAGTTCAGTATCTTGCATCAGTTTTTTGTATTCAGGTTCAGATAAAACTTTTGAGAGTTTTTTATTTTTTGGTAAGCCTCTATAAGCACGGAATAACAATACTCCCGCTTCTCTATAACTATCTTTATCTTTTGCTTGTAATAAATCCTCAGCTTCTTGCGCAAGTTTTGCAACTAAGTTAGATTGGAGTTTATGCAGTCTTTCAATTGCGGGTTTCATCTCATCATACTTTTGATCATCAACTTCAACAGCACCTGAAATAATTAACGGCGTTCGAGCTTCGTCAATCAATACCGAATCAACTTCATCTACAATTGCAAAATTATGAACTCTTTGAACTTGTCCTTCTTTGTCAATTGCCATATTGTCGCGTAGATAATCAAAACCAAATTCATTATTCGTGCCGTAAGTAATATCGCAAGCATACTGTTCTTTTCGTTGCTCGGGGCTCATAGAATTTAGAATTACTCCGACCTTCATTCCGTGAAATTTAAATACTTCTCCCATCCATTCAGAATCTCTTTGAGCAAGATAATCATTCACAGTAACGAGATGAACGCCTCTGCCAGTGAGAGCATTTAAGTAAAGTGGTAAAGTTGCTACTAAAGTTTTTCCTTCACCTGTTGCCATTTCAGCAATTTTTCCTTCGTGAAGTACAATGCCTCCCATAAGCTGCACGTCGTAAGGAATCATCTCCCATACAGTTTTGTGACCAATGACGGTATATTGCTTTCCAATTAATCTTCTACAAGTATCTTTTACAACCGCAAAAACTTCGGGTAACATTTCGTCAAGAATAGCTTCATATTGTTCATCAAGTTCTTCATTCAATTTATCTAATTCAGCATAAATAACTTCTCGATCAAATTCTTCGTTCGACTGTAACTTAAGATTTAACTCTTCAATTTGATTACGCAAAGGCAATGTTTCATTTTGAATTTTTTCTTTGAAGTGAACAGTCTTAGCCCTTAACTCATCGTCAGTCAGATTTATTAATTTTTCATAGTGCACATTAATTTCTTCAACTAATGGTGTTAATCGTTTTACATCTTTAGATTTTTTATCACCAAAAAGTTTCTTGATCAGATTTAACATTAACTTACTCCGGAAATTTTCGTTACAAATAATTTTAGCTCTGCAATTTAAGAATAAACCTATTGGTTAAAAAGGTTTTCATTTACACCTAAATTTAAAATTATACAAAGAAAAACAGTAGTCTCTCATTACCTTATAATCTCTGAAAAAGAATTGATGATTAAAATTAATTCACAGCTACGATTTAACTAATTATCAATTCTAAAAAATAATTATTACTTAAAATAAACATTGCTCAATGAGGTTAGTAAATCGCCTCTTGAATTTTTGACAAGGATTTCATAGTTCCCCGATTTTAAATTACTTACAGAAGTAGAAACTTTTCTAACACAGGCGCACTCAACTCTTTCTCTAACATTGTTTACCACAGTAATTGTAATCTGGTTATCTTTGTGCTTAATCTCTAAATTTAATTGAGCATTGCACAAAGTTCTTACATCAAAATTTAAGTTGAGCTGTGCTCCTTGTTGTGTTGCGACTAAGTTCTCTGCGGTCTCGCCTAAAAATTCAGCGGGAGAAGAGAGTTTTTGTTCATTCAGACAAGAGGAATAAGTTGTTTGCAATAATTGCAACTCTTTTTGACTTGCACATCCTACGAAAAAAAGAGCCACGACAATGAGCGAAAATAATTGTTTCATACTGATCTCCTTTAATTTATATTAAATGAAAATGGATTTTAGAATAACTTGAATCGAAATTTCTATTTATTATCTTAACAATGATGAAAAATTTTATAATTGTTTTTACTCTCTTATTCACGATTCAAACCTATTCGCAGTTCGATGATTTGAATAGTAAATTTTTGCTTGCTCAAAGTTATGAGCAAATGGGCGATTTACAAAAAGCGAGAATACTTTTTGAGGAAGTTTATTTTATTCAAAAAGATAATTTCCAATTTTTTGAATCCTTAAATAGAGTATATCTAAAGCTAAAACTCTTTAACGAATCGATTCAAATAATTCAGAATCGTTTAAGTATTTTCCCAAATGATATCACATCAATCGGATTGCTCGGTGTTACGTATTATCAAGCCGGCAAAGAAGAAGAGACATTTAAACTTTGGAACGATGCATTAAAAGAGCAGCCCACAAACTTGATCTATTATCGGATACTTGCTAATTATGCTCTTGAGCTTCGCTTGTTCGACAAAGCAATTGATATTTTACAAAAAGGAAAAGCCAACACCGCAGAGGCAAGAATTTTTTCTTACGATCTCGCACATCTCTACTCGTTAACTATGCGCTTTAAGGAAGCCGCTGAAGAGTATATCGAAATAATTAACTTTGATCCAAATCAAATAATTGTAATTCAGTCGCGAATATTAAGTTACATCAACAAACCCGAAGCACTCGTCCCAACTATTCAAGTTTTTCAAAAAAGTAATTTTAAGGAGAATAGCGGATTAGGTCATCTTCTCGCTGCGCTCTATGTTGAGAATAATCAATTTGTTGAAGCATTCGAGTTATTAAAATTACTCGACAAAAAATTCTCATTGAATGGACAAGAAGTATTTCAATTTGCAACAAGAATGAGTGGTTTGAACCAATATCGACTTGCCTCAAACTCATTCGAGTATCTCCTTTCAGAATATCCATACTCGAATATGATCTCAAACTTTAGATTAAATTATGCAAAAAATTTAGAAGCTGAATTGAATTACGAATTCATAAAAAATAATCCGACTTGGAAAGATTTTTTTACATACACAGTTTTTAACAAAGAAAAATATAATTCAGTTATTGAGAATTATAAAAAAATAATTTCTACTTATCAGCACTCAGAAATTGCAATTGAATCAATATTAAGAATCGGAGAAATTTACTTAAATAGATTAGGCAACTTGGAAGAAGCGGAAAAATATTTTTCAGAAGTTATTCAAAAATTTTCAATGTCAAGATATTTTGTTGCGGCTGCGTTAAATCAAATAGATATTTTCATAAAGAAAAATAATGTTGAACAAGCTTCTGCATTGATTTCACGCCTTGAGATTAATCCAATAATTTCTTCAGAAGATCGCAATAGAATTATTTTATACAAAGCAAAAATAAATTTTTATAATGGAGCTTTTTCTGAAGCAAAAAAATATTTGGATATTATTTCACAACAAACTCAAGACAAAATATCTAATGACGCAATAGAGCTTTCGCTTCTAATAAGTACTTCAATTGTAGATTCTATTTCATTGGCAAAATTTGCAAGGGCAGAGTTTGAAATGGAGAAAGAAAATTTTGCATCAGCTCAAAAATTGTTTGAAGAACTAACCGGATTGAATCAGCTTTTTATTTTGAGTAGTAAATCTGAGTTGAGAGTTGTTCAATGCTTAATTGCGGTAAATAATTATAGTTCCGCAATTGAAAAAATTGAGTTAAGTTTGCAAGATTCAAATAAGCGTTTTTTGGAAAATCAAAAAAATATTTTTTCCGATCATCTTCAGTTCTTGCTTGGGCAGATTTATCAAAACGGGCTTGTAGATTTTCCCAAAGCAATCAGAGCATATGAAGACTTGATGATCTATTTTCCAAATTCCCTTTTTATTGATAAAGTTAGAGACGAAATATTAAAATTGAAAAAAATTAGCTGAGAGAAAAATGAGCAAAAAAAATAGTAGTAGCAAAACAATTAAATGTTCTTTCTGTGGAAGAGATAATAACGAAGTTAGTAGCTTAATTGCTGGTCCAGAAGTTTATATCTGTGACTTGTGCGTAGGCAATAGCGTTGATATTATTCGTCAGAACCTTGCTGCTTACAGTGGTGCAAAAAATGTTAAGAGTCAAGCCGATCTATTCACTCCTGAATCAATAAAAAATAGTATTGATGAATATGTGATTGAACAAGAACGTGCTAAAAAAGTGCTTGCTGTTGCTGTCTATAATCATTACAAAAGAATTAATATAAAAAATTCTTTCTTCGAACTTGAAGATGTAGAAATTGATAAAAGTAATATTTTGTTAATTGGACCTACAGGAGTTGGAAAAACTCTACTCGCACAAACTCTCGCAAAAATGCTTGACGTCCCTTTTGCAATTGCTGACGCTACAACTATTACCGAATCTGGTTATGTCGGAGATGACGTTGAGACCGTGTTAGTGCATCTTTTACAGAATGCAGATTACAATTTAGAACGTGCTCAAAAAGGAATTGTCTATATTGATGAGATTGATAAGATTGCAAGAAAAAGTGATAGCCCTTCAATTACTCGCGATGTTTCGGGTGAAGGAGTTCAACAAGCATTGTTAAAAATACTTGAAGGAACAATAGCGGGCGTGCCTCCCAAAGGTGGAAGAAAACATCCTGAACAAAATTTGATTAATGTAAATACGAAAAATATTTTGTTCATCGTTGGTGGTGCATTTGTCGGAATAGAAAAAATTGTTGCTTCAAGAGTAAATCAAAATAGAATGGGATTCGGATCTGAGACGTCAACAAAAATGAATTTTACTGATGATGAATTTTTTGCACAAATACGCCCTGAAGATTTATTGAAATTTGGATTGATACCTGAATTAATCGGAAGGCTTCCTGTTATTGCTCCGCTACATTCTTTGAGTGAAGATGCTCTAAAAAATATTTTACTCAAACCTAAAAATGCTATCATTAAACAATACAAAAAATTGTTTGCGATGGAAGGCGTTGAGCTTGAGTTTGATCCATTCGCAATAGACGCAATAGTTAAAAAAGCTGTTGAACGAAAAACTGGCGCACGTGCTCTTAGATCAATACTTGAAGATTTTATGATTGACATTATGTATTCGATTCCATCAAAAAAAAATATTTCAAAATGTATCATTACGCGCGATGTCATTGAATCAAAAAAAGAACCAATTTATATTGAAGAAAAAAGAAAATCTGCATAAATAAAAAATGAAAATTTTGCTTTTTATATTTTTTTCTTTTTTCAATTTGTTTGGTCAAGCAAAAATATTTGTACCAATGGATTTAACTCAGACAGATCACCTCAAAGCTTATGGTGTTGCGTTCAGAGCACTTGACCAAGGACTGAAAGTTGATTGGCTCTTGAACTATAAGAGCGGTTCATTTATGATTGACTATGCAGATAAATTAACTCTTGAAATGCGACTCGAAGGAGTTTCTTTTTCTCTCCTTGATCAAGCTGATGTTATTCAGATCTATTCTACTGTGCAATCCGAAGAAAATAATATGGAAGTTATCCGTCTTGAAAAATCTCCAAAGATTGCGGTTTACGTTCCACCCGGTTTTCAGCCTTGGGATGATGCGGTTACGTTGGTGCTTGATTATGCAAAAATTCCTTACGACAAAATTTGGAATGAAGAAATTTTACTCGGCAATCTTTCAAAATATGATTGGCTGCACTTACACCACGAAGACTTTACGGGACAGTATGGAAAATTTTACGCAAGTTTTTCTAATGCTCAGTGGTACATCGAGCAACAAATACGCTATGAAACTAATGCAAAGAAATTAAACTTCAGAAAAGTTTCTGAGATGAAACGAGAAGTTGCTGTGAGAATAAAAGAGTTTGTTGGTCAAGGTGGATTTTTATTTGCGATGTGTTCGGCTACTGATTCATACGACATAGCATTGGCTGCGGTCAACACTGACATATGCGCTCAGGTTTTTGATGGAGATGCTGCTGACCCCGATGCTCAAGAAAAACTCGATTTCACTAACACGCTCGCTTTTCATAATTTTAAGTTAGAGATGAATCCTTTCATCTATGAATTTTCAGATATCGACATTCAACCATTAGAAGTTGGTAATCAAGAGAATGACTACTTCACTCTTTTCGATTTTTCAGCAAAGTTCGATCCCGTCCCAACAATGTTAACTCAAAGTCATGCCTCTGTAATTAAAGGTTTTATGGGACAAACAACAATGTTCAGAAAAAATTTGATTAAGAGTTCTGTAATTATTTTGGGCGAGCGACCAAACACACAACAAGTAAAATATATTCACGGAAATTTTGGAAGAGGCACTTTTACTTTTTACGGCGGACACGATCCTGAAGATTATCAACACGCTGTTGGTGACCCGCCGACAGATTTATCGCTGTTCAAAAATTCTCCCGGCTATAGATTAATTCTTAATAATATTTTATTCCCTGCTGCAAAGAAAAAAGAACAAAAGACTTAAATAATTTTTCAGATCGTATTATAAATTTTTATTCTGTTTAAATGCAAAGTATCGATAGAAAAAAACATTGGGAAAATATTTACCAAACAACTAACAACAATAATTTCAGTTGGTATCAGTCAACTCCAACAACATCACTCGAATTCATCAACGAAATGAAAATTTCAAGGACATCAAAAATAATTGATGTTGGTGGTGGCGATAGTTTTTTTGTTGACAACTTAATTGAGTTAGGTTTCTTGGATTTAACTGTTTTGGATATTTCTGAAGCTGCTATCAGTCGTGCAAAAAATAGACTTGGGAATAATTCATCAAAAGTAAAATGGATTGTTTCGGATGTAACTTTATTTGACGAAGTTGAACAATATGATTTTTGGCATGACAGAGCAGTCTTTCATTTCTTAACAGAAGATGAGGAGATAAAAAAATATTCAGAGATTGTTTCTAAAAAAATAAATGCAAAGGGAATTTTGGTGATTGGAACTTTTTCTGACGTCGGTCCTAAAAAATGTAGTGGACTTGAAATTAAGCAGTACAATGAATTGAGTTTGGAAAAAATATTTTCTTCATCATTTGAAAAAATAAAATCTCTTTCAGTAGATCATAACACCCCATCTGGAAAAATTCAAAATTTTATTTTTCTTTCTTTCAGAAAAAAAAAAACGAACTAAAATTTTTGTTTTGAGCTGACTTTGGTTTGATTTTTAGAAGAGAGGTTAGGTTTAAAAATAGAAAGGCGTTCATAATAACAACGCCAATACTATTTCATGAGCCGAAAAACTTACTATTTAGGCTTTGCTTCACTCACGATAATGCTACGTCCATTCAATTGTGCACCGTTTAGGGCTTGAATAGCACTTGATGCATCTGAGGATGATTCCATTTCAACGAACCCAAAACCTCTTGATTTACCTGTTTGACGATCTGTAACTACCTTAGCAGATACGACATTTCCATGTGCTTCAAATGTTTCTTTTAAAGAATCATCTGTAGCCGACCAGGGAAGACTTCCCACGAACAATTTAGTACTCAAAGTAACCTCGAAAATGATTAAATAACACACGAGCATTTTTGCTCTTAACAAAGATACACTTAATCTTTCGTTTTTCCTATTAATATAATTATCTTTCGAGTTGCTAAAATAATCCCTAATGTAACTGATGCTTTAGTCAATAATTATTAATTCCAATAATTATTATGATTATCATTTATACAGAGTCTAAATTTGCTTTATTCCCTGTGAACTAATTATTTTCAATCTTCTATTTAAAAGTTCGATTATTTTATTTTGCAATAAAATTATTTTAGATCCAAATTACTCCAATAATAATTTTTAAAATTATTATTTGCTTTATTCTATTCTTCGTGACTTTGCAGTAAAATGATTTTTAAGTGAATTACATTTTCCACGAACAAAATGTCAATGGGGACTGATGAGTTGAAAATAAAAAAAATGATCTCAAAAAAGAGGATAGAACTCAATTATGATTTTCTAAAAAAAACAAACTGAATAATTTCAGGAGAAGACAAAACACTAACTCTGGATTCAATGATCCAAAATTAAGGTAAATGTTTATTCCAACAGAGAAATGTTGAATTAAAAAAAAGGCGTTCTAAAAAAGAACGCCCAAACTGATCAATTTAAGCCAATCAATTATGATTTAGGCTTAGCTTCACTAACTACTATCGCACGACCATTCATTTCTGAACCGTTTAGCGATTTAATAGCGTTTGATGCATCAGAATCAGATTCCATTTCTACGAATCCAAAACCTCTTGATTTACCGGTTTGACGGTCTGTTACTACTTTTGCAGATACAACTTTACCAAAAGCTGCAAATGTTTCTTTTAAAGAATCGTCTGTAGTTGACCAAGGAAGACTTCCAACGAACAATTTAGTACTCAAAATAACCTCGAAAATGATTAAATAACACAATGGCATTTTTGCCTATAGAAATATAAGGCAATTATTTCAGATAGCAAAAAAGAATTTTTATTTTTTTTTGATTAATCTTCTATTAAATCTATACCACTTTATATTTTTTGCAACCGAAGTTACATTTTTTTAATGAAAAGTTTTGGTTTGAGAAGTTGAGAAATATTTTTCTCATTGTGTTAGAAGTGTTTTTTTTGTATAATTTTTTTTAGAAAAAAATTAGTTGAAATATTATTTAAAAATAAATTCGCTATAATTTTTTTTTATTTCAATACTAAAGAAATTGTTTCACTCAAGCTATCGACACTGATCACTTGAATTGAATTGGATGTTTTAATTGCTTTATTATTTGATGCAGGAATAATTATTCTTTTGAATCCGAGTTTAGCAGCTTCAGAAATTCTTTTCTCAACATTTCCAACGCTTCTAATCTCTCCGCCTAATCCAACTTCACCAACTATTATTGAATTATTGTCACAAGTTTTATCATACAGACTTGAAGCAATCGCAGAACAAATTGCAAGGTCTGCAGCAGGCTCATCAATTCTAACTCCGCCCACCATGTTCAAAAAAACATTATGTGAAGAGACTTTGCAATTGGCTCTTCTTTCAAGCACAGCAAGTAGAATCGACAATCTTCTATAATCGTAACCCGTTGCTACTCGTTGTGGATTTCCGAAATGAGAAGGCGTTACTAATGCTTGTACTTCAATCAGGAGTGGTCTTGTCCCTTCAATACTGGCTGTAACTGCAGAGCCTGAAATATTTTTATCACGACCACTTAAAAATAATTCGCTCGGATTCTTGACCTCTTCTAATCCGCTCTCCTGCATTTCAAAAATTCCAATTTCATTCGTGTTACCAAAACGATTTTTTGTTGCTCTTAAAATTCGATAAGAATTTTTTCCTTCACCTTCAAACTGAATTACAGTATCGACTATATGTTCAAGTAATTTGGGACCTGCAAGCATTCCTTCTTTTGTAACGTGTCCAATTATTACAACAACAAAATTATTTTTCTTCGCTTCACTTAATAATTTTGAAGTGCATTCTCTAATTTGTGTAACTGTGCCCGCAGCATTATCATAGTTTGAATCATACACAGTTTGAATGGAATCGATTACAACTACAATTGGAGTTTCAGTTCTTATTGTTGCAAGAATTGAATTGAGATCAGTTTCAGGAAGAATCAAAATATTTTCTGATTTTAATTTTAGACGATTGGCTCTCATTTTTATCTGTTCAATTGACTCTTCGCCTGTAACGTAAAGTACTTTCTCTTTTATTTTACCAACGGCTTGAAGAACTAATGTTGACTTCCCTATTCCGGGATCTCCTCCAATCAATACTACAGAGCCTTCAATAAAGCCTCCACCAAGCACTCTATCAAACTCTAAGATTCCAGTTTTAATTCTTTCTTCTCTGTTAGATGAAATTTCATTGAGCTTATAAAACTTCGTCTCTTTTTTTAAAATTTTTTCTTTTGCTCTACCTGTTTCAAAAACTTCTTCAATGAATGAATTCCAAGTTGAACATTGTGGACACTTGCCTAACCAGCGTAGTGTTTCAAAGCCACAGTTTGAACAGATATATTTTACTTTGAGTTTAGACATTTAATTTTATTTTTTCAAATTCTATTAACAACTGCGGAAGAATTATTCCCGCGCTTCCGAATAATGAAACATCTGCAAAGCGTGTTAATTCAGTCTCTTCAAGATTTATCTCGACAAGAAATTTTCCAGAAATTTTTGCTTTAATTGGAATATCAGCGGCAGGATAAACTAAAAAAGAAGTTCCAACAACAAAAATCATATCACAATTTTTTGCTGCATTTTCGCTATTAGAAAATTGAACTTGAGGTAGCATTTCACCAAACCAAACTACATCAGGTCTAATAAGTCCGCCGCATTCACATTTGGAAATTTTGTCGTCGTCATTAAAATCAACATAGTCGTATCGTTTTTTACATTTGATACAATAATTTTTTTCGATGTTTCCGTGCAATTCATGGACTAAATTACTTCCTGCACGAATATGAAGGTTATCAACATTTTGAGTAACAACAGTAACGTCAAAATATTTTTGCATCAGCGCGATTGTTTTGTGTCCAAGATTAGGCTCAGCATTTTTTACAATTTTACGTCTATACTGATACCACTCCCAAACGAGTTCTGGGTTTTTTATGAATGCGTTGAAGTTAGCGAGTTCTTCGGGTTTAAATTTTTTCCAAAGTCCACCTTCACCTCTAAAAGTTGGAATCCCACTCTCGGCAGAAATTCCGGCACCTGTAAAGAAAACAATTTTTTTTGAACTCAGTAATTTTTCTAAAATTTTTTCTCTTTGCATATCTATAAAATAAAACATCTGCCGAAGCAGATGTTTTGTATCTAATTATTATTTGTTTTTATATTTTTCGATTAACTGTTTAGCTTCAACTAGGATTTGTGCATCGTCTTGATGCTTAACTGCGATGTGCTCAATTTTAAATAACTGATCTTTTGCATTTTGAAAATCTTTTAATTGAATATAAGCTTTTGCAAAATCGAGTCTAATCATTCTGAAATCTGGACGAAGTTCAACTGCTATAGTAAAATTTTTTATTGCTTCATCCATATCGCCCCAGCCGAGTCCCAAGGGCAAACGAACTAAGTAAGATTTTTCACATACTTTGGTGTGAGTTCTTCCGAGAACGTAGTGAGCTGTTGCTTGATTTTCAGGACCGCCATTATTTAATTTTATTGCTTTTTCAAGATCCTCTCTAACTGAATTCACAATTCCAATTACAGAAAAAACACCTTTGAAGAGTGCGATCTTTCCATTTGCAATTGCTCTTCTGATGTAAGGGAGTGATTGATTTGGAGCTAATTTTACTGCTTTATCTGCATACTCAAAAGCTTCTTCATATTTTTTATATTGCGCATCTTTTTGCTGATCAGTGCTGCTCGGCATCTTATCTGCAATTTCTACGAGGGTTCGGCTTATTCTCCAATTCACTTCCCAATTGTTTGGAAAAAGTTTATTCGCTTGCATAATCACGTCTAAAGATTTTTGATTTTCAAAAGTCTTCATTGAAAAATGATCAGCTTGGTCTAATAATTCATCTAACTTTTGTGAGTATGTGAATGAGAGACTCATCAATAAAATAAAGATGAAAAACATTTTTTGTCTTAACATAAATTTAGCCCTTTTGTTAAATATGATTTTTTAATTATGATCTTTACTCAATTTATAAAGTTCTGTTTCTGCCAAGTGAATATATTTTGTCCACTTAGTCATACCCGTATCAGATTTTATTGCATTTTTATAAGCATTAACTTTTGCGCTTAATTCATCGATGTGATAAAGTGCAATTGCCTCAACAGTTTTTGGAGTTACAGGAGAAGCGTGTTCCAATTTCCCTTGATGAGCCAAGATTAAGTGGATGATTTTAAGTCGCAACATTTCAGGAAAGTTTGGAATTTTTTTTATTTCTTCTTCAACGAGAGAAGCCCCAATATAGATGTGTCCCAAGAAGCGACCGTAATCATTATACTCAAACGCAGTCTCGTAACTGAGTTCAATAGTTTTTCCTAAGTCGTGAAGCAGAACTCCTGTTATCAGCAAGTCTCTGTCTAAGTCGGGATGCAAATCAGAAATAGTATCAGCAAGTTTAACCATCTCCAGAGTGTGCTCTAACAAGCCACCAATATATGCGTGATGCCAAGCTTTGCCTGCAGGCGCTTTTGTATATTTTTCAAATCGTTCAGAAGTAAAAATATTTTTTATCAGCTCTAATAAAAATGTGTTAGTAATTTTTTCTACACGTTCAGAAAATTCAGCTTTCATGATTTTTGCATCACGCAATGAGACTGGTAAAAAATCTTGAGGAGAAATATTTTCGGAATCTTTTCTCAGTCGAAATTTTTCAACCTTTATCTGGTTTTGCCCTTGATAATCCTCAATCATCCCTTCTATAAAAAGAATTTCACCGATTTTTAAATAATTAACAAAAGAAGAAAAATTATCCCAAAGATTTGCGGGCAAGGATCCGCTTTTATCTCCTAACTCAAGTGCGACATATGTTTTATTATTTTTGTTCTGTTTAAATTCTACCTTGCGGATTAACAAAAACAATTCAAACTTTTCACCTTTTGATACTTCGCTCAGATTTATTTGATTAGACATTTTTTAGATAATTTCCTTTAAGATTTTAACTTCATATTGATTAGAAAAATATACAATAACGGTTCTGTTTAATAATTCTATCGAAACTGCTATTCCTCTTTTGTTTAGATCATTTACCACAATGCCCGTCACATCTTTGAACGGCCCATTATTTATTTTTACTGCTGTCCCTTTTATTAATCCTTCTTGCACGATATAATCATGTCCTTCTTTAACAAAAAATTTTAGATTTTCAATTTCATAATCATGAATTTTTGCAGGTCTGCCACAATAATAAACAGATCTAACAATTGAAGGAAGCTCAACCGCTGCAGCTCTTTCTCTCTCTTCTCCTTTTACAAAAATATAACTTTTTAACAATGGTTCTTTTATCTTTTTATGCCTATCACTCCATTTACTCAAACGAGTAATTACGGGCATATAATACTCAATTTGGTTTGCTTCAAGTTGTATGGCTGCTTTGAATTCTTGTCTCGGTTTTGTATAAAGTACAAACCAATATTTGTTATCGATATCGGTATTTAAATTTATTTCGCTCATCTATAATAATAATTGCTTTACGATTTTTGAAAATTCTTCGGGATTAAATGGTTTCTTAAGAATCGATTTAATTCCAAGTTTAATATACTTCAATTCAATTTCAGAAGTTAGGGATTCGTCATAAATCAGAATTGGAACTTTTACACTTGTGTCGCCACTTTTTATTGCTTCAACAAATTGCAAACCGTTCATTAACGGCATATTGTGATTAGAGATAATGAGGCTTGGTGTGCAATCTTGCAGCATAACCAATGACTCATAGGCATTGCTAGCTTTCAACATTTTGAAATCAGAAAATTCAATTTCGAAGAAGGAAGCGAGTTCGTCATTTTCAGAATTGTTTCCTTCTACAATTAAAATTACGTTTGAAGGTATTGGTAAAGTAAAATGAATTTCTGTCCCTTTTGCTTTTTCAGAATAAAGCCAAATTTCTCCACCATGTTTTTCAATTATTTCTTTTACAAGCACAAGCCCAATTCCCGTTCCCTTCTCTCCCTTAGTGCCATCTCTTGTAAATGCTTTTTCTATTGAAAATAATTTTTGTTGATCCTCTTGAGAAATTCCAACTCCATAGTCTCTTACAATAAATTCAATCTCTTTTTCATTATAATAATTTGCAACAACTTCTATCTTAGAATTTGGTTTTGAAAATTTGACAGCATTATTTATTAGGTTCACAAAAATTTGATTCACTAATCTTTCGTCTGCTTGTATGTAAATCTCTTCATCAATATCAACTTGAATTTCAATATCCTTCTTCACAGAATTGGCAGTCAAAATTGAGATGCTATTGTAAACTAATATTGATGCCTTTAGCCGTTGTGGTTGAATTTTTAAATTTCCTGTTTTCAAGCGTGACCAGTCGAGCAGATAATTAATTAACTCCAATTGGTTTTGTGCAGCTTCATAAATGTAGGTCAGATATTCTGTTTTTTCTTTTTGTGGAAGATTTTCTTCGTTAAGTAAAATTTCGGCAAAGCCAAGAATGCTTGTGAATGGTGCTCTTAAATCGTGTGAGAGTATATTTATAAACTTATCTTTTGATTTGTTAATCTCTTTCAATTCGATGTTATTATTTTTATAATTTAATTCAGAAGTTTTTAACTCGGTAATATCAGTGCAGGTAGAAATTGCTAAATTTACTTTACCTGCTCTATCTCTAATAGCTCTAATATTTTGATCAATCCATTTAGTAGAAGATTCTTTTCCATTAATTCTATAATCAATTGAAGTTGTTGTTTGTGCGGGATCATTAAAAAAATCATTCATCGCTTTTAGTACGTCGGGGATATCATCTTTGTCGGTTATATTTAACAAGCCACCTGCAAAGACAGTAACTTCAGATTTGTCATAACCTGTTATCTCCTTTATCCCATCGGATATGAAGGATTTTTCAGCAGGCTTTTGAAAATCAGTTAGAATAATAAAGCCATTAATATTTTCGAGAATAATTTTAGAATAATCTTCTATCACGTTTTAATCTATATTTAGTTAAAGAAATTTCATATTATTTTCAGAAATATAAAGAATAAAAAATAATTATTTTTGGTTTTGAATCTAATCAAATTTTCAATTGAACTTTTTTTTAATCTATTTGGTTTATAATTTTTTTAATTAGGGAAATATGTCAAGAAGAATAAAAACATCATTGTTGTTACTTTTATTAGTATTAATTAATTCTACAAATTTTAGTCAAACGAATCGCGGAATAATTTCGGGAAGAGTAATTGATAAAAGCACGAAGCAACCTATTCCTTTTGCAAGCGTTGTTGTTGTAGAAACTCAGTTTGGAGCTGCTTCAAATTTTGAAGGCGAATTTAAAATTGAAAATTTACCTCCCAACACATACCGATTAAGTGTGAGCGCAATTGGTTACAACACCGTTACAAAAACTGATATAAGTGTAAGTAATGTGAAACCTTCAATTGTAGATTTTGAATTGCAAGAATCGACAATAGAATTAGAAGGAGTTACAGTAACATCAGATTATTTTGCAAAAGATCCGACACAAATTGGGAGTGTTAGTTCATTTGGATATGAAGAGATAAGAAGAGCGCCGGGTGGATTTGAAGATGTTATACGAGCACTTTCAGTATTGCCCGGAGTTGCACAAGCAGAAGCAGGAAGAAATGATTTAATTGTTCGCGGTGGTGCTCCGTCAGAAAATCTTTTTATAGTTGAAGGCATTGAAGTTTCAAACATTAATCATTTCGGAACTCAAGGTGCAACGGGCGGTCCTTTATCATTCATTAATCTTGACTTTGTTAATCAGACTACTTTTTCAACAGGAGCTTTTCCTGTGATGTTTGGAGATAAACTTTCATCTGTTTTAAAAATAGATTTACGAGAAGGTAGAAATGATCGACTTGGTGGAAAGGCAACCATCTCGGCTTCACAATTTGGATTAAATCTAGAAGGACCAACTTCTGAAAATTCTAATTTATTATTTTCATTGCGCAGAAGTTATCTCGATTTTATTTTTAAAGCCGCGGGTTTCGGGTTCGTGCCTGAATATTGGGATTTACTAACTAAATTTAATTGGGATTTAGACAACAAAAATTCGATCTCATATATTTATGTCGGTGCACTAAATAATGTTAGATACTTCAATGATACCGAAGACCAGCGATATGATAATTCACGAATTTTGGGAAGCGACCAACTTCAATATATGACTGGATTAACTTACCGACATCTATTTAATAATGGTTTTGCTCGACTGATCTTTAGCCGAACTCACGTTGATTTTAATACTTCTCAAAGAGATTCTTTACTCAATCCAATTTTTAAGAATGAATCGCTCGAAGCAGAAAATAGAATTAAAGCCGAAGTGATTTATAATCCGCTAAAAACAACTGAGATAACTTTTGGTGGAGACGTAAAATTTATAAAATTTAATGCGGATATTTTCTTCCCAAATTTTAAAACAACGTTTGGAGAAATTCTTCCCATCAACAGTATTAAAACAAAAAATAATTTCTTAAAGTATTCTTCATTCTTAAATGTTTCGCAAGGCTTGTCGAATAGAATAAGTATGAACTTAGGAATTAGATTTGATCACTTCAATCAAATAAATAATAAAAATTATTTTAGTCCAAGATTTTCTGCTTCATATCTTTTCAGTGATAAACTAAGTTTTAATTTTAGTACAGGAATATTTTATCAATTCCCTTCTTACATTTGGTTAGCAACGGGAGATTTAAACAAAAACTTAAGTGCTATTAGAGTAAATCAATTTGTACTTGGAACGGATTTTAAATTAAGAGATGATACTCAAATAAAATTGGAAACTTATTATAAAGATTATAATGATTATCCCACAAGTTTATTAAGACCATACTTAGTTTTAGCCAACACTGGTGCGGGTTATTCAGGTTCAGAAGATAATTTTTCTTCTTTCGGATTAGAACCATTGGTCAGTGCAGGAAGTGGCTTTGCAAGAGGAATTGAGCTTTCGATTCAGAAAAAATTATCGGATATTCCTTTCTATGGAATTATGAGTTTAACTTTAAACGAATCTAAATTTATTGGACTTGATGGTATTCAGAGAGCAGGAAGTTATGACCAAAGATTTATTTTCAATATTAGTGGTGGATATAAAATAAACGAAGAATGGGAAGCGAGTGCTAAATTTAGATATGCTTCAGGAAGACCTTGGACACCATTCAATTCTGATGGAACGCAATCTATTTCGCTTTTCAATAGTGAAAGATTACAACCGATGCACAGCTTAGATTTGCGTCTTGACAAAAGATGGTTTTATGATAACTTCACTTTAATTACTTACATCGATATACAAAATGTTTACGGGAGAAATAATTCGAATTTGATAAGATGGGACCAGAGAACTCAATCCACAATCAGATCTTCTTCGATCGGAATTTTACCTTCAATTGGAGTAAGTTTAGAATTTTAAAGAAAGGAGAAACAACTTCTACTTTCTTAAATAACAAAAACTTTTGCTACTTCTACAAGTAGTGACGGTTTATTTATTAATGCTTGTGTAAACAATCTTCCAAGAGTTCTTTTTTCTAATGGAACTTTTATGAATGTCTTTGCAAGTGAGTTAAATGTATCATCTGAAAAATTATAAATTCCATTTTTAATTCGATTAAAAATTTCATGTCTTTTTCCTAATCTATCATTCCAAGCTCTATCATAACTTAAAATATGATCTAAATTATTTTTCAAAATTGCTTCGGCTGCGATTTTACCTGCTATACTTCCACCAATCATTCCACTTGCTATGCCACCACCACTCAATGGATTTACTTGTCTCGCAGCATCGCCGACTAGCATAATTCCTGGTGCCGAAATTTTTTCAAGAGTTAAACTGCAAGGCACACCACCAGCGATTTGAGTAAGTATTGGTGCGTTGGGATAATGTTCATTCATAAAATCATTAAGAAAAGAGAGTGCCGATTTTTTCTTTCCTACAATTCCACTAACTCCCAAGCCGATGTTTGCAGAATTATTTCCTTTTGGGAAAATCCAAAAATATCCATTAGGTGCAACGTTCTGTCCGAAGTAAAAATAAAGTGCATTTTGATTTATTGGAATATTTGCTGCTGTTATTTGAACTGCCGATTCCATCTCCCGAAAATCAATTTCTGTTTTTAATCCTGCCCATCTACCAACGCGAGATTCGACGCCGTCTGCAGCAATTACGATTTTACTTCTTACTTCTTTTTTTTCTCCTTGTGATTCATACTTAACGCCACAAACTTTTCCGTTTTCAATTATAAGATCATAGACATAGCAACGTGTAATAATTTCTGTGCCTGCGGCTGCGGCAGTTTGAGCTAATTCATAATCAAAAATTTTTCTTTCGAGCACAAAACCCGCATCACCGAACTCAATCCATACTTCAGATTTATCAGGAGCAACGAAACAGAACTGAGAAATTTTTGCACAAATCCATTTCTCATTTGGCTGAATAAATTCTTCAACTCCCGCTTTACTAATTGCTTCACCACATCTAACGGGATAGCCAACATCTCTATCTTTTTCAAGCATCAAAACTGAAACGCCTTTTTCTGCTGCTGACCTTGCAGCTATTGAGCCTGCTGGTCCTGCGCCCACGACAATTATATCATAATCATTTTTCATAACTAACAACTTTCGGTAAACCATTTTTATTAAATTTTATAACTTCAATTGGACAACTCCAAATACATTTTGAACAGTTCGTGCAACGCTCATCAATTATTGAAATTTCAGCTTCCTTAAGTTCAATAGCATCTTCGGGACAAACACCAACACAACAACCACAGAAGTCACATTTGTTTGGAAGAATTTCAATCATCAACTTTCCTGTTTTTGCCATTCTGTAATTCATAAAATTTCTGTCTCAATTTCTTTTTTCTTTTTTGTTAATTCACTATTGCGTCTCATTAAATCAATTTTAGTTTCTTCATCCGAAATTGTTTTAAGTTTTTCAAGATTATTTTTTAGTTCAAAATCAATTTTCTGACCTTTAAATTTTTTAATTGCGTCCTTTGCACTTTTAATCAGAATAGAAATTCCTTCAGAAGGTTTTAAGCTTTCCCATTCATCACTAATTCGATACTTATCAAAAGTAATTTCAAGAATGTATTGCTGTGTTTTTATGTTTTGAATTTGGTCTATCACAACAGAAGGAGAAACATCTTTTTCTTCATCCAACAATTTTTCAATTACGCTAGTAATCTCTTGATGAATTGTCAATTGAAATTCTTCTGGTTTTATTTTTTCTAAGATTAACTTTGAAACTTTTTCTTCCCCTTCTAAAAGTAATTTTATTAATTCTTTTTCAACTTTTATTTCTTTTAGGATTCTCTCTTCAACATTTTGTTCTTTAGCTTCGCTCTTAACTCTAAATTTTTCAGCGACGTTTTCTTCTTTCTTATTTACTGCAAAAACTTTTTCAAGTTCTAATTCAATAAGCTTCTCTCTCAAACTAAATTTTTCAGCTAATGATTTAATCAAAACACTGCGCTTTAGTTCATCTGCAATTAGTGAAATTGGTTTTACTAATTCTCTGATTGCTTCAACAGTTTTTATTGGATCATTAAAAAAACCTTTGCGTGAATATATTTCGGTTTGATACTCAAGAAAATTTTGTGCGTTTTGTATCTCTTCTTCAAATTCTTTCTTCCCAAATTTTTGGATAAACGTGTCAGGGTCTTCCCCATTTGGTAAAGATGCAACTTTAATATTCATATCGCGTTTCAATAAAATGTCGATGCTGCGCATTGAAGCATTAACGCCGGCGCTGTCTGAATCAAAAAACAAAACGACATTCTTTGTATAACGAGACAACAACAAAACTTGATCATCAGTAAGTGCTGTGCCTGAGATAGCAACAACATTTTTAATTCCATTTTGATGCAGTGAAATCAAGTCCATGTAACCTTCAACTAACAATGCAATATCGTTTTTTCTTATTTCATCTTTCGCGTGAGATAAGCCGTAAAGAATTTTTCCTTTGTAATAAATTTTAGATTCTGGTGAGTTTACATATTTTGCAGTGTCAGCTTTATCTTCCAAAATTCTTCCTGCAAATGCTATCACTCTGCCATTCGGAGAAAAAATTGGGAACATTATTCTGCCATTAAATCGATCTTTAATTCCGCTTTCAGATTTGAGAAGAAGGCCTAAATAAATTCCTTTTTCGAGATCAAGTTTTTTTGTCTTAAAAAATTCTGTTAATGATTCTCTCCCAAAATTTGCATAGCCCAATCCAAAGGCTCTCATAGTGGCTAATTTTATATTTCTCGATTCAAAATATTTTTTTGCGTTCTCTCCAATTTTTTCATTCAGCAAATTATCAGAAAAATATCTTGCTACTTCTACGTTTAAGTCATACAAAATTTCCGTTTCACTTTTTATCGAATCCTCATATTGATCTTCAGCTTCGATAATAATTCCCAATTCTCTTGCAAGCTCTTGCACAGCTTCAACAAAAGAGATGCGTTTGTATTCCATCAAGAACTTAAAAACATTTCCTCCGTTGTGGCAACCGAAGCAATAATAAATTTGTTTATCATCGCTTACGGAAAATGAAGGTGTTTTTTCGTTATGGAATGGGCAGAGTCCGACATAATTTCTGCCTCTTTTTTTTAACTGCATATAATTTGAAACTACGTCAACTATATTTGTGTTAAGTCTTATCTCGTCAATTTTTTGTTCTGGAATTCTCATATTCAAATATAAAAAAAATCATTTACCATTTTTTGATAGAAAAGTAATATTGCACTTTATTATATTAGACTTTATTAAATGATTAATATTTTGAATCTACTACAAAAAAAAAGCGTCTTAGTTTTTCTTCCACAAAAAAATTTTAATGAGGAAGAATACTTCACAATAAAACTTTTTCTTCAAAAACACACATATAATTTATTCATTGCATCTGATAGTCATACGTATTGTGTTGGTAATTGCGGTGCGAGAGTGAAGAATGATATTTCAATTTTAAATGTGAATGAAAAAAATTTTTCTACGTTAATTATTATTGGCGGCGAAGGAGTGCGTAATTATTTCAATAGTGAAGTATTAAGAGCGATCATAAATAAATTTTATAAGAGTAAAAAATTAATTGCAGCAATTTGTTTGGCTCCTATTGTGCTTGCAAAATCGGGGATACTAAAAGAACATTCAGCAACGTGTTACAAAACTGACGAAGTGGAACTAAAAGCAAGTGGAGTTGAGTTTAAAGATCAAGAAGTTGTTATTTCAAAAAATATTATTACTGCATCTAATCCTTTAGCAAGTGGATTATTTGCCGAAGCAATAATAGAATATTTAAAGAAAAATTAGAAAATTTCATGAATTTATCAGAACAAGTTTTTAACGTAAAAAAATATTGTAATAGTTTAACCCTTTATTCACGCTACAAAACACGTGAAGTAAATATTGGTGACATTCCGCTGGGTGGAAATAATCCGATTAGAATTCAATCGATGACAACAACTGATACGATGAACACGCTTGCAACTGTTGAGCAAACAATACGTATGGTTGATGCTGGCTGTGAGTATGTAAGAATAACTGCACCAAGTTTAAAGGAAGCACAAAATCTTGATGAGATAAAAAAAGAACTTCGTAAACGTGGTTACACAGTTCCGTTGATTGCTGATATACACTTCACTCCAAACGCTGCGGAGCTTGCTGCACGCATTGTAGAAAAGGTTAGAATCAATCCCGGCAATTATGCTGATCGCAAAAAATTTGAATTGCTCGAGTATTCTGATTTTGATTACCAAGCCGAACTCGAAAGAATAAGAAAAAAATTTATTCCACTTGTTAAGATTTGTAAAGAGTATGGAACTGCAATGCGCATCGGAACAAATCACGGATCTTTGTCGGATAGAATTTTGAGTCGATATGGTGACACGCCGCTTGGAATGGTGGAGTCAGCTCTGGAGTTTTTAAGAATTGCAGAAGAGTTCGATTATAAAAATATTGTCTTGTCGATGAAGGCAAGCAACACTCACGTTATGATTCAAGCTTACAGATTGCTCATCAATCAAATGGAAAAAGAGAAGATGAATTACCCGCTTCATCTCGGAGTAACAGAAGCAGGCGATGGCGAAGATGGACGAATTAAATCAGCTATGGGAATTGGAACTTTATTAGAAGATGGGATCGGCGATACTATCAGAGTTTCATTAACTGAAGACCCCGAGTTTGAAGCACCTGTTGCAATTTCAATTGTTAAAAGATATAACGATAGATCCCCACATTCTGAAATAAAAAAAATTGATGAACAACCGAATAATCCTTTTGAATATAATCGCCGAGAAACTATTGAGTTAGTTGGAATTGGAACGGGAAATGTTCCAAGAGTAATTATTGATTTGAGCAAAAATAATATTCAAGAAGAATCTCAACTTGCTGAAATCGGTTATTTTTATAACGCTGAAACTGACAAATGGTTTATGAATGATCTGGCTCCAGACTTTATTTATGCGGGCATGAATGATGTCGGGTTCAATACTCCTTATGGATTAAGAGTAATTTATGATTTTGAAAAATGGAATTCTCTCTCCGAAAAAACTAGCAGTTATCCTTATTTTAATTCAATCGAAAAATACAAAACGAATTTGGTCAGCGCTGGCTTATTCAATTTCGTAAAAATAAATTTATCTGATTTAGAAAATCAAAATTTAGAATTTCTAAAAAATGAAAAAACTGTAATCTTAATTTTAGAATCTTCTAACAAACATGGAATGGCTGAACAGCGAAGAGCTTTCTTTGAATTATTAAAAGAAGACTTAAAACATCCGGTAATCATTAAACAACATTACATAGGAATTGATTTAGAAAATTTTCGTCTTTACTCATCGACTGATGTTGGTGCGTTATTGATTGAAGGATTTGGAGATGGTGTTTGGTTAAGTACTGAAAATCCAAAAATAGAAAATCGCGACGTGAACCGAATAGCATTTGGAATACTTCAGGCTGCTCGTGTCCGAATCTCAAAAACTGAATACATCGCTTGTCCTTCGTGTGGGCGGACATTGTTCGATTTGCAGGAGACGACAGATAAAATCAGGAAACGAACTGAACATTTGAAGGGATTAAAAATTGCAATAATGGGATGTATCGTTAATGGTCCCGGCGAAATGGCTGACGCAGATTATGGGTACGTCGGTTCAGGAGTTGGAAAAATAACGCTTTATCGAGGAAAAAACATCGTTAAGAAGAATATTGAGTCCGAAAACGCAGTTGATGAATTGATCGATTTAATAAAAGAAGATAATAATTGGAAAAATCCTCTCTGATTTTTTTGATTTTTTTGAAAAAGTGAGTAAATTGAAATCATAATATGAATGTTTTAAAGAGAAATAGGTTATCACACAAACGCGCAATAATCATCTATAAGATTACGGTTTAAAAATCTAAATGCACTTCCTAACGGAGTGCATTTTTTTTTATTATGAAGTGTTACGAATTAGTTAAACATATTGAAAAATGGGCTCCAAAAGGAGTTGCTTGGCAAAAAGACAACGTCGGTTTGCAAGTAGGTTCATTGAATAATGAATTGAAGAAGATAGTTTTAGCTTTGGAATTAACTACCAAAGTTTTGGACGAAGCTATTTTGAATGACGCAAATTTTATTTTCACACATCATCCATTTATTTTTACCCCAATAAAAAAATTAAATTTTGACGATGATGACAATTCTATTCTGATCCAAAAATTAATCAAACACGATATCACTCTATACTCTGCTCACACTAATTTAGATTTTGCAAATAACGGTGTAAGCTTCTCTCTTGCTAACCAACTTGGCTTAACGAATATTAAATTCTTATCAAACCTAAAATCAACTAAAAAGAAAATTGTAGTCTTTGTTCCAAAAAATAATTTTGATGAAGTATCGGAAGCACTTTATTCATCAGGCGCGGGAATAATTGGGAACTATTCTAAGTGTAGTTTTTCGCTCGAAGGAGAAGGAACATTTTTAGGAGATGAAAAAACAAATCCATCAGTCGGAACAAAAGAAAAATTTGAATCAGTTGAAGAAATTCGACTTGAAGTAATTGTTGATGAATGGAATTTAGGAAAAGCAATTTCTGAAATGATAAAAGCTCATCCTTACGAAGAGCCCGCATTCGATGTCTATTCAATCGAAAATGAAAATACAAATTTTGGAATAGGAACTATTGGCGACCTTCCCCACAAAATGAAACAAGACGAATTTTTTATTTATCTCAAAGAAAAATTGAACTTAAATAATTTTCGTTATTGCGATGGCAAATCTGAGTTGATTAGTCGCGTTGCTTTGTGTGGTGGCTCTGGAAGTGAGTTGCTCTCAACCGCTATGAATAAAGAGGCGGACGTGTTTGTAACGGGTGACATAAAATATCATGCTTTTCATGAAGCGTGGAATAAAATAATACTTATTGATGCAGGACATTTTGAAACTGAAATTTTTGTTCTTGATGAGATGAAAAAATTTATCGAAAATATTCTTACTGCAAATAAGAGTGAATCAAAAATTTGTATCGTAGAAAAGAGAACAAACCCAGTAAAATTTTTTAAAAAATAAAAGGAGTAAATTGAATTGATTGAAAGACTGAAAACTCTTTACCAATTGCAATTGATTGATGATCAATTAGACCAGCTTGAGGAATTGCGCGGAGATCTTCCCGTTAATGTAAAAATTCTTGAAGAAAAGATCGATCACCTTGAGAAAACAATTAGTGAAAAGAAAAAGGAACAAAAGGAATCACTTGAAAAAGTAAAAACGAACGAAAAAGAAATTGAACGTTTCAAGGAGAATCAAAAAAAATTTAAGTCCCAATTATTTCAAGTCCGGAATAATAAAGAGTACGATGCCTTGACTAAAGAGATAGATCATATCGATGATACGATTAAAAAACTTACGATGGAAGAAGATTCAGTTGAAGAATCAAGCAAAAAACTTTCTGCTGATATAGAAGAGTTAGTTCCAATATTAGATGATCTAAAAGAGGAATTAAAAGAGCGTCAATCAGAATTGAAACAGATAATAAAAGCAAATGAAAAAGAAGAATTAAAGCTCCGCGAGGAACGCTCAAAAATTGAATCAAAAGTAAAAAAAACTGATGTCTCAATTTATTTGCGTATTCGAAAAGCAAAAAGAGGAAAAGGCGTTGCTTCAATAAAAAGAGGAGCTTGCTCGGGTTGTTCTAATGTTGTGCCTGCACAAAGACAACTTGAAATTAGACGCAACAACAAGATGTTCACTTGTGAATATTGCGGAAGAATTTTAATCTCTGCTGAAATTGCTGAAGACGTAGAAAAAAATTAATCAAAAGCTCTTATCATAATAAAAAATGGTAAGAGTTTTTTCTTTTACTAACCTTTGCTCGAAAAATTTATTATATTCCAATCAAGTAAATAAATTTTTATAACAAGTTTCATTAATTAAGAAAAATAACTGGTAAAGTTGCGCAATTGCTATTTGGTGAATTCCAGATAGAGGAAAGTCCGAACTCCTTAGAGCGTGATGCCGGGTAACACCCGGGTGTTGTAGATGAAAATCTATAATAACTGAAAGTGCCACAGAAAATATACAACCTCGGATTTATTCGGGGAAATGGTGAAATGGCAGGGTAAGAGCCTACCGCATCGAGAGTAATCTCGGTGGTCTTTTAATAAGATCCCTTTGGGACAAGGCAAACCACATCAGGAGCAAGGTTAAATAGGAAAATCTTCCGTAAAGGACGCAGTTGCTCGCTGCGATTGGTTTTCGGGTAAACCGCTAAAGTTCAAAAGTAATTTTGAATTTAGAGAAATAATTGCACTCGTTTTTCGAGCAACAAAATTCGGCTTATAGACTTCACCAGTTAATTTTCTTCTACCAAATATTATGCAAGCTAAAAAACTGAATGTGAATTGGAAAATTAAAGAAGTCGCTGATGAGACCGAAATTAATTTTCTTGCTGAGTCTTTGAGCATTTCCCACGTCCTCGCTAAACTTCTTGTTTTTCGTAACATCAAAAATTTCGATCAAGCAAAATCTTTCTTTCGTACTTCACTCGATAATCTCCACGATCCTTTTTTAATGGAGGATATGGAAAAAGCAACTACACGAGTAATTGAAGCTTTGACCAATAACGAGAGAATTTTAATTTATGGTGATTATGATGTAGATGGAACTTGCGCCACTGCACTTCTTTACATGTTTCTGAAAGAACTTAATGCCGATGTTGATTATTATATTCCGCACCGAATAAAGGAAGGATATGGATTAACAAAGGTTGGAGTTGATTATGCAAAAGAAAATAATTTTCACTTAATAATTTCTGTTGACTGCGGAGTGACCGCAAGAGACGAAGCAGATTATGCAAATGAACTTGGTATCGATTTAATTATCTGCGATCATCACAAACCAAAAGAAATTCTTCCCGCTGCTTTTGCTCTGCTCGACCCGCTAAAACCTAATTGCAATTATCCTTTTAAGTATTTGTCGGGAGCGGGAGTTGCATTTAAACTTGCGCAGGGCATTTGTAAAACAATTGGAAAAAATGATTTGCTCTTTCAGTATTTGGATTTGGTTGCATTGGCTGGAGCTGCAGATATTGTTCCACTGATAGATGAGAATAGAACACTTGTAAAAGCTGGCTTGGATCTAATGAATTCTTCTCCTCGAGCAGGAATAAAAGCTCTGATAAAATCTGCAAGAGTTGAGTTGGGAAATTTATCGAGTGGACAAATCGTCTTCACTTTGGCTCCTCGAATAAATGCTGTTGGTAGATTGAGTGACGCAAAAATTGCAGTGAAGTTATTAATTTCAAAAGATGAAAATGAATCGTTGGAATTAGCCAAACAACTTGAAACTGAAAATATTGAACGCAGAAAAATTGATGAAGGAACTCTTAACAAAGCTATCGATCTTGTTGAAACATCCCGACTTTTTGAATGCGAAGCTATAATTTTGCACGAAGAAGATTGGCACCCGGGTGTTATTGGTATTGTTGCTTCTCGCTTAGTTGAAAGATATTACAAACCGACAATTATGTTAACCACTATTGATGGCGTTGCTAAAGGCTCTGCAAGAAGTATTTCCAATTTTAATATTTATGATGCATTAAGAGAGTGTCAAGATTTGCTCCTACATTTTGGTGGACATGAAGCAGCTGCAGGAGTAGCAGTGGAGATAAAAAATTTAGAAGAATTTAAAACTAAATTTAATGAAGTTGTAAAGAGCAGATTGCTTGACAAAGATAAATTATACGAAATTATAATCGACTCCAAAATTAGGTTGACAGAAATTGATGCAAAGTTTATAAGAATCATGGATCAGTTCTCCCCTTTTGGCCCGGGAAATTTAAGACCAACATTTCTTGCAGAAAATGTAACAGCTTCTTCATATCGCATCGTGGGGAATAATCATTTGTTGATGTTATTAAGGCAAGAAGATTCAAACAAAAATTTTGATGCAATTGGATTTGACTTAGGTAGATTTGCAAAGAGTTTAAATGGAAATAAAACAACTTTTGATGTAGTATTTTCAATTGATAAAATGAGTAGAGAAGGAAAAGTTTTTCCGCAACTCAGAATAAAAGATATAAAAATACATCCCAATTAAGAATTGAAAAATTATGATAATACTTGGTATTGACCCCGGAACAATAAAAACTGGATATGGAATTATTAAGTATGAAAATGATTTTTTAACTTCAATAAACTTTGGGACAATCAGCATTCCCTCCAAAAAAAATATTCCTCAAAAACTTGAAATCATTTATGACAATATTAGTGCTTTGATTAAAAAATATCGCCCTGACCAATATGCAATTGAAACTGCATTTTACGGAAAAAATGTTCAATCGACTTTAAAGATTGGCTATGCGCGGGGCGTGTCAATATTGGCTGCAGTCCACAATGGTCTGGAAGTGAATGAATATTCTCCACGAGAAATTAAAAAATCCGTAGTTGGAAGTGGGGCTGCATCTAAAGAGCAAGTAAATTTTATGATAAAGACTCTTCTTAACTTAAAGAAAGAAAAAATTAAACTTGATGAAAGTGATGCGCTTGCAGTTGCAATTTGTCATTGCTTCAAAGCTAAAGTTCCATTAAGAAAAGCAAAGTCTTGGAAATCATTTATCGAAATGTTTCCCGAAAAAGTAATTAATTAAATTATTGGAAATATTATGATTGGATACTTAAAAGGAAAAATAATTTCTTCCAAACCAACACAGCTAATTATTGATGTGCTTGGAGTTGGATATTTGGTTCAGATTTCAATTAGCACATTTGAAAAAATTTCTCAGTTAAATGAAGTCTCACTTTTTATTTACACGAGTGTAAAGGAAGATTCAATTACACTTTTTGGTTTCTATGAAGAATCTGAAAAAGAGATGTTTAAACTTTTAATTTCTGTGAATGGAATTGGACCAAAATCTGCGCAATCAATTTTATCAGGCATTACAGTTGATAGTTTGAAAGATGCAATTGAGACGGGAAACATAAATAGGATTGTTGCTATTCCGGGAATTGGCAGAAAAACTGCTGAGCGTTTGATAATTGAGTTGAGGGGAAAAGTTGATGAGATAATTTCTGGCTCTGAAACTAACACTGAAGTAAGTTCAAGAACAGAAGCAATATCAGCATTAACTACACTGGGTTACAATATTAAAATTGCAGAAAAAATTATTAAAGAAGTTTTGGCTGGTAACCCAAATTTAGGTTTGGAGGATTTAATTAGACAGTCACTGATGAGCTTGAATAAATCTTGAAGCGATAATTACTTTTTAAATTTGTTTTTCGGAATAGGCAACAAAGGCGCTATCTGTAATTGTGTTAATCTGATATGAAATCAGTGTTAATTAGTGGAAAAGAAAAAAGTCAAACGTCGAATAACACATAATTTTTAAAATCCAAAAATTATCAATCTTTTATCCTCTTATTTGCTGGAACTTTAGTACAAATGGTACAATTTATCCGTTAGAAATTGAACAGAATTTTGATCTTAATTTACTCAACGGTAACTTCTAATCGCCCAATATTATCAATGCTTCCGACGAGCTTGTCGCCTCTTACGACTTTGCCAACGCCCTTTGGAGTTCCAGTAAAAATTAAATCTCCTTCTTCAAGAGTCATAAAAGTTGAGAGATACTCAACAATTTCTGCGGGCTTAAACATCATTAAATTCAATTTTTCATCTTGTTTTATCACATCGTTTACTTTAAGAGAAATTTTTTCTTCAAGTGTAATCTGATAATCTTCTTTTGAAATAAATTCAGAAACAACCGCAGACGTATCAAAACATTTTGCAATTGTCCAAGGATGTCCTTTCGATTTGAGTTTATCTTGCAGATCGCGAAGCGTCATATCAAGTCCGACAGCGTAACCAATAATTGATTCTTCAGCTTCTTGTAGTGAAGCATTTTTTATTCTGTTCCCTATCAATAAAACTAACTCAATTTCATGATGCATATTCTCTGAGAAAGTTGGATGTAATATTTTCTCTCCTGAAAAAATTAATGCTGAAGAAGGTTTTAGGAAAATTACCGGCTTTTCTGAAATTTCATTTCCAAGTTCTTTAATGTGTTCCAGATAATTTCTACCGATACATACTATTTTACCTATGGTAAATTCTTTGTTACAATTTTTTAATTTTATTTTTTTCACAATTCCTCAATAATTAATGTTGTAAATCCTATTCTGAAATTATTTTCTCCTTTATAATTTAATTTCCAAGCAAAGCTAAGTTGAATTGGAATTAAAGGATGACCAATAAAAATTTTCTTAAATGATAAGCGGTAAAATAATTTTTTTATTTAACGAATACTTAATATTAAATAATTATTTTTGAGAAGAAAAACGATTTAATAATTAAAATTTAAGGACTTAGCATGAAACTTAAATTGCTGATAATTTTATTTATTGCTTTCAACGTTATTGCTTTATCTCAAACAAGAAAAATTCAATACACTCAATACAAACTTGAGAATGGGTTGACTGTTTTTCTTCACCAAGATAATTCAAATCCTGTTGTTGCAGTTACTCTTACTTATCACGTAGGTTCAAAGAATGAGCAAGCGGATAGAACTGGCTTCGCACATTTTTTTGAGCATCTTATGTTTGAAGGATCAAAGCACATTAAGCGCGGAGAAATAGATCAGCTTATTCAAAATGCTGGTGGTCAGCTTAATGCTTATACTTCATTTGATGAAACAGGATATTTTTTTCTACTTCCATCTAACCAACTTGAGTTAGGCTTGTGGATTGAGTCTGAAAGAATGTTACATCTAAAAATTGATAGCGTAGGAGTTGAAACTCAAAGAAGTGTTGTAAAGGAAGAACGCCGACAAAGAATTGACAACCAACCTTATGGTTCATTATTCGAAAATATTTTTAAATATTCTTTTGTTAAACATCCTTACAGATGGACA
This sequence comes from Chlorobiaceae bacterium, assembly GCA_013824085.1. Classification (GTDB taxonomy): domain Bacteria; phylum Bacteroidota; class Ignavibacteria; order Ignavibacteriales; family Ignavibacteriaceae; genus PNNF01. Next base: position 46,342 of record PNNF01000008.1, read on the forward strand.
CCAATAGGTTCGTTTCAATATATTGATAAAGCAACTATTGATGAGTTCATAGAGTTTTATAATATTTTTTATGTGCCTAATAACGCTGTGTTATCAATTGCGGGTGATATAAAAATTCCAGAGACAAAGAAATTAATTGAAAAATATTTTGCTGATATTCCAAAAGGAAAAAAAGAAATTTTCAGACCTTCTATTGTTGAACCAAAAAAAACCGAAGAAGTACGAGATACAATATTTGACAATATCCAATTGCCTGCTGTCATTCAAGCTTATCACATTCCCAAACAAGGCACGGATGATTATTATGCACTAAACATGCTAACGACTTTACTCTCTTCAGGCGAAAGCTCCCGATTGAATAAGCGATTAATCGACAATGATAAATTAGCAGTTGCTGTCGGCTCATTCCCAATTGCACTTGAAGATCCGGGTTTGTTCATTGCATACAGCATCGCGAATATGGGCGTTAAACCTGATCAAGTTGAAGCTGCAATCTTAGATGAAATAAAAAAAATTCAAACTGAATTGATATCTGAAGAAGAGTTTACAAAAATTAGAAATCAGACAGAGACCGAATTTATTTCGGATAAAAATAGAGTTGTTGGAATTGCACAAGCACTTGCTAAATATCATCTCTTCTTTGGTGATGCAAATTTAATTAATACTGAGCTTGAGCGATTTATGAAAGTTACACGCGAAGATATAAAGCGAGTTGCAAATATATATTTGACTAAAGAAAATAGAACAGTGCTTTACTATCTTCCTAAGAATCAGAAAGGAGTTCAACAATGAAAAATTTAAATTTTAAAATTGTTGCTGTTTTATTAATCCTAATAAGTGGTTTTTCAGTAGCTCAAAAATTAGATAGAAGCGTTGTTCCACAGCCTGGACCAGCACCAGTAATTAATATTCCTGATGCACAAACATTCACACTAAAAAATGGATTAAAAGTTTTTGTTGTTCCAAATAATAAACTCCCTCTTGTTGCATTTAACTTGATTGTTGATCGTGATCCGATTTTGGAAAAAGAAAATGCAGGTTACATTAGTGTTGCGGGTCAGTTGATGCGAACAGGAACAACCACAAGAACAAAAGATCAAATCGATAATGAGATTGATTTGATTGGTGCTACGTTGAATGCTTCTTCGAGTTCTATTTATGCTTCTTCGTTGAAAAAAAATGTGCCCAAACTTTTGGAACTAATGTCCGATATTACTATTAACGCAAAATTCAAACAAGATGAACTTGACAAAATTTTGCAGAGAACTAAATCTGGTTTAGCTGCAAGAAAAGAAAATCCTGATCAGATTTCACAAGTAGTTCGGAAAAAAGTTTATTATGGTGAAGGGCATCCATACTCAGAATCTGAAACTGAAAGCAGTGTAAAAAATATTACGCTGGAACTTTGTCAAAATTATTACAATAATTTTTTCAGACCTAACATTTCATACTTAGCAGTTGTTGGTGATATTACTTTGAAAGAAGCGCAAGAATTAGTTGAAAAATATTTTTCAAAATGGGAAGCGAAAGATGTTCCCAAATTTAGTTTCAATCAGCCTACTGCTCCAATAGTCTCAAAAATTTCTTTAGTTGATAGACCAAATTCAGTTCAATCAACTATCGTTGTAGGACATCCAATTAATCTTCCAAGAAATAGTCCCGATGTATTAAAAGCCTCAGTTACAAATACGATTCTCGGTGGTGGAGTGTTCAGACTTTTTGAAAATTTACGTGAGAAGCATGGTTATACTTATGGTGCTTACTCGATGTTAGGAACAGATGAATTGGTCGGACATTTTTCTGTTTTTACAAGTACAAGAAATGAAGTTACTGACAGTGCTGTCGGGCAAATTTTATTTGAGATGAAAAGAATTAGGAATGAAGCGGTGCCTGAAGATGAGTTACAAAAAGCAATAAATTATATGTCGGGAAGTTTTGCATTATCATTAGAAAATCCTCAGACAATTGCAAACTTTGCTGTGAATATTGATCGCTACAAACTTCCGAAAAACTTTTATAAAGATTATTTGAAAAATATTTCTGTAATTACTTCGGAGGATGTTAAAGCTGCTGCTGCAAAATTTATTCGTCCCGATAATTCTCATATTATCGTTGTTGGAAAAGCTGCTGAGATAGCTGATAAACTTAAAAGATTTTCTGTTACCAAGATAGATTATTACGATGCTGACGGAAACAAAGTTGATATTGCTGCTTTGAAAATTCCCGCAGGACTAACAGCCAAAGAAGTTATTGATAGGCATTTAGTAGCAATTGGCGGAAGAGAAAATATCTTGAAGATAAAAGATAAAACAACTAAGATGAGTACAACATTCAATGGAATGAAATTGAATATTGAACTTCTCCAAAAAGCACCCAATAAATTGAAACAGACAACATCATTTTCTGGACAAGAACAAGTAACAATTTTTGATGGCGAAAGAGGAATTCAAAAAACAATGATGGGCACGCAGGAAGTGCTTGGAAAAGAGTTAGAAGTTTTCAAAGCTGAAGCATCAATGGATTTATTACTCGATCTCGAGAAACACAATGTTAAAGCTGAGTTAAAGAGTATGGAAAAAATTGGTGGGAAAGATGCTTACAAAATTGAATTAGTCTTTCCACTCGGAACAATTGTAGCTCAATATTTTGATGTTGAATCTGGTTTAAAAGTTCGCGATGTTAAAGAAGTAGAAACTCCACAAGGACCAATGTCAATCTCAACTGATTATTCTGATTACAAAGAAATTGAAGGAATAAAATTTCCGTCAGTTGTAAAACAAAATTTAGGCCCAATGGTTTTTGAAATGAAAGTCGATTCTGTATTGATTAACACTGGCTTGAGTGATAACTTATTTGTGATAACAAAGTAACTTGTTCGGTAAAATGATTAAAGAAAGGTTGTCCCAACAATGAGACAACCTTTTTTTTTACTTAGCATAAATTTTGTGACTAACTACAATTTCCCCTTTATCATCAACGATTTCTAAGATTGCGAAATCTTTTTCTTCATAAAAAAATCTTACTCTGCCATAAGCATATCCATCTCCAGCATAGCTTCCTTTATTCCAAATTTTTAATCCTTCGTTGCTCATTCGTTGGTCAAGCTTGGAATTTCTAACATCAAGATTTGCAGAACTAATTTCTGGAAAAATAGAATTTGTTCCATCATCAATGTAAGATGAATGAGAATCGCCGGTAACAAAAATTACATTTTGAATATCATTCTCTTTAATAGTTCTTGTTACGAATTGAAGATCCTCAGGAAAACCCGCCCACTTGTCAACAGCATCATTTGTAATCCATCGAAATTTATTTTTGAGCGAATCATTATCAAACACTTCGATATATCGTTGATTAAAAATAACTGATGAGACAATTACTTTCCATTTTGCAGTAGAATTTTTTAATGACTCTGCTAACCAATCTCGCTGATTTTGTCCGGTTATTTCAAATCCCGCCAATATTGAATGTCCTTTAGGTGGAGAAAATTTACCTCGTCTCACACTCACGGTATCATTAATATTTCTTTGTGAGCGCAGATCGAGCACAAAAAACTCTACATCACCAAACTGAAATTTTTGCCAAATGCCATTGTCGGGATTTGCGAGTGGATAATGAGGAAATAATTTTTTATAAATTTCAATCGTGTTGGCTTTTGCTTTGTCGGTGCCATCGGGATTGTTAGCGGCAAAATCGTGATCATCATAAGTATAAGCAATTGGAGTTTTTGAAAGGATCAAACTTCCGAAAGGATAATCATAAGAGTAACGAGAATCAAAAGCTTTTGCAAGCAAATCTTTTCTTTCGTTGAAGCGATAGTTCCATCTTCTTTCAGTCGTGTCGGGATAAGTCCAATCTCCCAATTGTAAAAATAATCTCAAAGAATCTTTCGCCATAACTGGAAAAATTGTTGGCTGCCATTGCGAATAACCTGATTGTTGACAAGCGCCAAAGCCAAAAGAAAAATTTGTTCTCTTCTCTTTGGGAAAAGTTTTGAACGAGTGAATTTTCCAATCAGGTGTGCCATCAACTATTGCACGATAATAATATTTTTTATTGGGGACAAGATTGGATTGATAAATTTTTGTATAAAAAAATACTGAGTCAGTAGATTGAATAAGAGTTTTTTTTGAATACTTAAAATCTTGCGTAAAAGAATATTCGATTTCTGCTTCTTGAACTCCAAATGTTTTTAATACAAAGACAGCTGAAGTTTCAGTTACTCCACCAACAAACGGACCATACTCTACTTGTGCAAAGTTAAGAGTAGTCAATAAAATGAAGACCAAAGTCGCACTAGTTAATTTCATAAAAATAATCCCATTTCTTTATTTTGTTAACCCAAAATTAATTAATTAAGATTAAGTTATCATTAAATTTTCGCGCTATGATGAATAATAAATTTAAAGTAATTCTCTTCGATCTTGGGAATGTTCTGATTACTTTTAGTTGTGATGTTGCAATTGAAGGATAAATGCAAGAAAGAAAAAACTCGGTGAGAATTTTTAGATTTTTTCAGAAAGAATTATTTAGACATTCAGTAATAAGCCGAATAATATTCCCATTGAGTAAACTAAGGAGTTGTGAATACTTGAGGAGTTAAGAAACCTTGATATTGAGGTCGATCAAATGCATCGACACTTAGTCAAACTTAAGCGAGAAAAAAAACAAACAGTCCGACAAATAATTTTTAATCAGCACTTCAATTATTCGAGGGTGAATTAACACTAGCCTTTTATGATGTTACAACACTTTATTTTGAAGCTTCCGAAGAAGATGAATTTCGTATAGGAGTATTTTCAAAAGAAGGAAAGAATCAAAGTCCGAAGATAATATTAGGATTGTTGGTAAGATAGTAACAACTCAAATAATATTCCACAGTATTTCCTCTTCATCTGATTACTGTTTAATCTAAAAGGATTAGTTCCTTTTTCATCCCTTTGTCCGATTTACACTAACACAGTCGCTGTCTATCTTAATGCCAGATATTAATTAAAATCATGTTAACAAAAGGAGTTACTTTGTTATGAACAAAATAAAAAACAAATATACAATCTGGTTTTTTCCATTGCTGCTATTTATGATAATGACAGGCTGCGATGATAGAATCGGGATCACCTCTCCACCTGCTATCACAATACCAACAGTGAGCAGCACGAATCCAAGTAACGCAGCGATAGGTGTTCCTTTTAACCAGAGTGTTACAGCAACATTCAGCGAAGTAATGGATTCTGCAACCATTACAACCGCATCATTTACTCTTATGCAAGGCTCATCATTTGTATCAGGTACAGTATCTTACATAGGTACAACTGCTATATTTGCACCGTCAAGTTTTCTCGCACCAAATACTCACTATACAGCAACGATAACCACTATGGCTCGGAGTTTTGCTGGTAGTGGATTGGCAAACAACTATGTCTGGAGCTTTACGACAGGTTTAGTAGCTGCTATAACGCCACCCACGATAACTTCAACGGATCCGGCTAATGCTGCTACAGGTGTTTCACTCAATCAAAAAATTGCAGCCTCCTTCAGTGTGCCAATGGATGCTACAACGATTACAGCTTCGACATTTACTTTACTACAAGGTATAACGCCAATATCAGGCTTTGTTTCCTATTCAGGTACAACAGCAATTTTTGCACCGTCAAGTAATCTTGCACCAAATACCGCATACACTGCCACGATTACAACCGGCGCTAAAAACTTGGCAGGCAATGCAATAGTGAGTAACTACAATTGGAGTTTTACAACAGGCGCAGCAGTAGTCATTACTCGGCCTTCTGTAACTTTCACAGACCCCGCTAATCTTGCAACAGGCGTGGCTTTGAATCAAAAAGTAGTAGCAACATTTAGTAAGACTATGGATGCCACAACAATTACAGCGGCAACATTTACCTTGAATCAAGGTACAACTCCTGTTGCAGGTTTTGTCTCCTATTCAGGTACAACAGCAATTTTTTCACCCGCAAGCAACTTATTACCGAACACATTATACACAGCCACTATTACAACCGGGGCTAAGGATTTGACAGGCAATACTCTGGCAACTAATTATGTTTGGAGCTTTACAACAGGCGCATTAATTGTCGTTACGCCACCAACAGTAAGTTCTACAGATCCTATTAATGCCGCAACAGGTGTGGTGTTGAATCAGAACGTTATCGCAACCTTTAGTAAAACAATGGATGCTTCAACTATTACGACAGCAACATTTACCCTTATGCAAGGAACTACATTTGTTTCTGGAACCGTAAGTTATTTAGGTACAACTGCAATTTATAATCCATCAACTAATCTTGCGCCAAATACCGTATATACAGCCACGATTACAACTGGGACTAAGGATTTGGCAGGCAACGCTCTGGTAAGTAACTATGTTTGGAATTTTACAACAGGTGCAGGAGTGATAGTCACTCCACCGATAGTAAGTTCTACAGATCCTGCTAATCTTGCGACAGGTGTTGCATTGAATCAGAGAGTAGCAGCAACCTTTAGTAAGACTATGGATGCTTCAACTATTACTTCAGCAACATTTACATTGAATCAAGGTGCAAATTCAATTTCTGGCTTTGTGTCATATACAGGTTTAACAGCTACTTTTGCACCGGCAAGCAACCTATTACCGAACACATTATATACAGCTACGATTACAACCGGAGCTAGAGACTTGGCTGGCAATGCTCTGGTAAATAATTATGTCTGGACATTTACAACAGGAGCGGCAGTGGTTATCACTCCGCCAACAGTAATTTCAACAGACCCTGCTAATCTTGCAACAGGTGTTGCATTGAATCAGAGAGTAGCAGCAACCTTTAGTAAAACAATGGATGCTTCAACTATTACTACAGCAACATTTACATTGAGACAAGGCACAACTTCAGTTTCAGGCTTCGTCTCTTATACAGGTTTAACTGCCACTTTTACACCAGCAAGCAACCTATTGCCAAGTACATTATATACTGCCACGATTACAACCGGGGCTAGAGACTTAGCAGGCAATGCTCTGGTAAGTAACCATGTATGGACTTTTACAACAGGAGCGGCAGTGGTTATCACTCCGCCAACAGTAATCTTAACAGACCCAGTTAATCTTGCAACAGGCGTGGCTTTGAACAAACAAATTACCGCAACCTTTAGCAAGACAATGGATGCTTCGACCATTACCACAGCAACATTTACATTAATGCAAGGTATCTCATTTGTGTCCGGCACTGTTAGCTATGTTGGTACGACAGCAACTTTTATACCGTCCAGTAATCTTGTGCCTAACACTTTATACACAGCCACGATTACAACCGGTGCTCGGGACTTAACAGGTACTGCAATGACAAGCAACTTTGTTTGGAGCTTCACAACCGCTGTTCCAACTTTTACAGTGTCGCTCTCATCAAATCCGGCTGCAGGCGGAACTACAAGTGGAGCAGGTACATTTAATTCAGGCTCTTTAGTAACTGTAAACGCAACAGCAAATGCTGGATATTCATTTACTAACTGGACAGAAGGCGCGACTATCGTCTCTACAAATGCAAGTTATATCTTCACAATTAGTGAAAACAGAACATTAGTAGCCAACTTTACAACACTTCCATCTGGTCCGGCTGGCGTAGATCTTGGGTCTGCAGGTAACTTTGCCATTCTGGCTGGTTCTGGAGTCTCCAATATCGGTCTTACTATAATTTATGGCGATGTCGGATCGTTTCCAACTTCCACTATTAATGGATTCCCTCCCGGAGTTGTGGTTGGAACGCTTTATATGACAGCTAATCCTATAGTAGGGCTAGCAAAAACCGATTTGACTACTGCTTTTAACGACGCCCAAAGTAGATCATTAAATGCTATCTCATTGCCAGGTCAATTAGGTGGTTTAACCCTCGCCCCTGGACTCTATGTTAACTCATCAACCAGTGGTATATCAGGAACTGGACCAAACGCAATTTTAACTCTTGATGCAGGAGGCAACCCAAATGCAGTATGGATATTTAAGATGGGATCCACGCTCGTAACTAGTTCCAACACTAGTATTGTTCTAGCCGGTGGTGCACAATGGCAAAACATCTATTGGTCGGTTGGTACTTCAGCAACACTTGGAACTAACTCCATCTTTTATGGAAATATTCTGGCTGATCAATCCATTACACTAACTACTGGTGCAACATTGCGCGGTAGAGCATTGACACGGATTGCTGCAGTAACATTAGAAGCTAATATTGTAGATAAACGATAAAATAAATTAGAAAAAAATAGTGAGGAGGATTTTAACTCCTCACTACATTTTTCACGATGAATGAACAAAGAACAGAACTGAAATAAATAAAGTTAAATAGGAATTCAAAAAAAAATAGGAAACATGAAATGAAAAAATTTTTAATAACGCTTGCATTGATGTTGTTTGTTAACATTGGTGTTTCTCAAGCACAAGCAGTAACAGATAGCTGGACGTTTGGATTCGGTGCAAGTTACCCCAGATTTTACTCAGCAAATATAACCTCGTTAAATTCTAATTACGGCGCATATCTTTCAGTCCAACGCAATTTTTCAGAGCATGTTGGATTAAGACTTAGAGGAGGCTATGCACACCTTGAAGGAGAATGGACAGATGCAGCTTTTACCCTAATTACAACAGAGACAAACTTTTTTACAGCAGATCTTGATTTAGTTTATTATCCCGTTCCCTGCGCACCGGTTTCGCCCTATCTTTTTGCAGGAATTGGCGGACATTACAAATCTCTAACTAATAAACAAACTCCATTTTCTGATGATAGCAAATTCGGATCTCAATTAAACCTTGGTATTGGTGCCGATTTCAAAATTAGTTCGCGTTGGAGTTTCATCACAGAGTTCGGTTATCATCAAACCAACAACTCAGAGCTTGATGGCGCTATTATCACTGATGTTACGAAAGAAGTGAACGGACGCGATTCTTATATAGTGCTTAGTCTTGGTTTCAATTATTTCTTCCACAAAGGTGAGACCTCAGAAATTTGTGAGCCTTGCCCTGGATTGCGAGTGGATATGAAAGATATGACAGACTATAACAAAATCGAGGAGATGATTAAGAAGCACATTCCTAAAGAAGTAATCAAAGAAGTTGTTGTCGATAAATATATTTTAGCTATCTCGGAAGATAGATTGGTTCTGGTTGGTGTTAATTTTGCATTCGATAAATCAGACCTTTTACCTGAATCATACTATGTACTTGATAAAAGCGTAACTTTGCTGAATGATAATCCTGGTATTAATGTTGAGATTGAAGGATATACTGATGGTATCGGCACTCCTGAATACAACTACCAACTTTCATTGGAAAGAGCTAATACAGTTAAAAATTATCTTGTGTCAAAAGGAATTGCGGAAAACAGACTTTCAACTATCGGTTTCGGTGAAGGGAATCCGGCTGCAACCAACGAGACAGAAGAAGGCAGAGCAATGAATAGAAGAATTGTGTTTAGAATTATTAAATAAAAAAACTTAGAAGTACGAATGTCCCTGTATCTTAAAGCTACAGGGACTTCAATAAGCTAAAACGATATATCTAAAAGGAATTACAAATGAACAAGTTAAATATAAAAGGAAACTGGAACGAACTTGCAGGCAAGCTTAAACAAAAATTTGCCAACCTGACAGACGATGACTTGCTCTTCAAAGAGGGCAAAGAGGAAGAACTGTGGGGAAGACTTCAGCAGAAGCTTGGGAAAACCAAAGAACAAATACGCAAGCTAATTGCGAAATTATAACAAAATGTAGTTAATACTACAATCATTTTACAAAGAAAGTTGTTAAATAATGAAATTATCCATTTATCTTCTTCTTTTATTTATTTCTGTAAACTTGCTCACCGGATGTTCGGATAGCACGAATAATCCCCAGGCTGGAGAAAACATCTCCGTAGCATTGGCTTTTGACAAGGGACTAAATAAAACTGGAAGTGACCCAATAGTTTTGGATTCCGTAAAAATATTACTCAAAGATATTAAATTCAGGCAAGCCGTCGGCGATTCATCAAATGTAAAAGTCGGACCAATGGTTGTGCACTTGAATTTGAATGGCGTTCCAACAGAATTTGCAGCTGGTTTGGTTATTGCTGGCAATTATTCCAAGATTAAATTTCGCTTGCATAAACCTGAAGAGAGCGATGTAATTCTTGATCCGGAATTTATCGCGGGCTCCAGTGGAGATCTAAGATACTCCGTAATAGTTAAAGGAAGATTCAACGGTGTTCCGTTTATTTACAAGTCAACTAAGACGGCAACTCAAGAAGTGAATTTTAAAAATTCAATAAACATAACTGAAGATGTTAAAACTTTTGTCACCCTTTCGGTTGATGTTAATTCTTGGTTTTATAAGGATACTTTAGTCCTTGATCCCAATAATATCAGTAACAAAAACGATATTGACAATAACATAAAAGACTCTTTCAAAAAGGCTTTCCGCGACAATAATAAAGACGGTATTGCTGATTAAATTTTAAGGCTTGACGAGAGTCAAGCCTTTATTTCCATACTAACAAAGCTTCTGTTTCACTCTCGACAAGCAGTAAGAAACAATTTTGTTAATATTAATCTTAATTGATTACCATAAAAGCAGTAGAAATGGAAAAGAACAATCTCATAGAAAACTGGAACGACCTCTTCAACAAGCTTAAAAAAATATTTGCCGATTTACCAACCATAGCAGATTCTTCAACGATGTGGCTTGTGACGAATTGTGGGAAAATTCTCAGCCCAACCTTGAGAAAATAAAAAATAAAATCAGATTCCTATCGAGCAATTTTATCAGCCTCATCTCTCTATGGTTAATGTTTTCGATATGACGAATCTATTAGTCTTGTTCTGATTAGTAAAAAAAAATATTGAGACACAAAGCAAAAAAATCTCTCTTGGAATAGATTTTTAGCAGATAAAAATTGCTCTCATCCTAAAGGATTAGTTCTTTTTTCATCCTATTAGGCGATTGATTTACACCACACCTTCCCCTAAATTCCTTTCAGTTTTAAGAAACAAATATCTAAAGGAGATTATTATGAATATTCAAACAATTAATTCAACAAGTGTAATGAGCAAATGTATGCGATTTATCGGCGCGATGCTGATTGTAGCATTGATGATGCCTGCCATTGCTTTTTCACAACCATTTGCCAACCCGGAACCAGTACCACTTTTAACTGCCGGAACTTATGGGGCTTTAGCTTACTCGGGGATAACCGGTAATGCAACTGTTCATGGAGATGTTGGAACATCAACTGCATCGATAGACGTAAGCATAACAGTCACTGGAGGAATTAACAGGGGTGTGGGCACCGCTCATGTTATACAAGCCCAAACTGACTTGGGTGCCGCGTTGACCAATGCCAACGGTCGAGTAAATAATCAAACTATCAGCGGGAATGCGCTCGGTGGACTTACTTTAGGACGTGGTGTCTATGAAGGCGGTGCTCTTGATCTTGCATCGGGAACGACTTTAACACTCAATGGAAGTGCAACCGATGTCTTCATCATAAGAGCTGCGTCTTCACTTAATATCAATACTAATAGCAACGTGACCTTAACCGGCGGCGCTGTGTGGTCAAACGTCTTTTGGTATGTCGGCAGTTCAGCGACTATTTTTAGTGGTGTAACTTTCAATGGAATCATACTCGCTGTTACATCAATCACGCTGAATGCCGACGCAACTCAGGTAACAGCAAAATTTTTGGCTAATGGTGGTGCGGTTACAATAAACTCCTCTGTATTACCGGTGGAATTAACATCTTTTACAGCATCATTAAATAACAGTGCAGTAGTATTAAATTGGAGCACAGCTACAGAAGTAGATAACTTCGGATTTGATGTTGAAAGTAGATTTGTTAAGGAAGATGAGAATGGAAGAAATGGCGAAAGAGGGCGTTTGAGTGAATGGAATAAGATCGGCTTTGTACACGGACATGGGAATAGTAATTCACCAAAAGAATATGCATTTAAAGATAAAAATCCAGAAGTCGGAATATTACAATACAGATTAAAGCAGATTGATACTGACGGCGCTTTCGAATACTCGAAAACAGTAGAAGTTAATTTTAATGTACCATTATTTTTTGTTCTGTACCAAAACTATCCGAACCCTTTTAATCCCTCTACAAATATTCAATACACAATTGGGAATGCCGGTTTGGTAACACTTAAAGTGTATAATCTTATTGGAAATGAAGTTGCTACTCTCGTAAACGCCCGGCAGGCAGCTGGAAGTTACTCAGTTCAGTTTTACGCGAGTGAAGAAAATCTGAATTTTTCAAGTGGTGTCTATCTCTATCGTTTAGAATCAGGTTCTTTCGTCTCGACGAAGAAGTTTATCTTGATTAAGTAAATAAGTAAATGCTAACCTCAATCTCTTGGAAGACTGGGAGATTGAGGTTATGAAAAGGAAAAAATATTTTTTTGGTTGTTTGTTCTCATTCAATCAAAGAAATTATTGACTTCCCTTTCCACAAAAATTCTAGAAAAAATAGAATTGTTTTTATTTCAGTAGTCAATTAATAATTAAAAAAGGAGAGCATATGAAAAAAATATTTGTCGGTATTCTGACTTTAGTATTATTTGTTTTCATCTATGGTTGTGCCCGTAATACAGATCCTCAATTCAGTATCCGGAACGAACAGGCGAATAAAGTAGATGTAAAAATACAAACCTCATTAGGGAATAAAATCACCATTAACGATGTCGAACCCGGACAAACTACGGCGTATCAAACTGCAACGGAAGGAAATATTACAGCGACAGATGTTATTCGGAACGAGTCGGTATCATTCCTTGCTGAAAAAAATACTCGCTACACAATTGTCATTAGTGGAGACAAACCACCATCAGTGGCTGTTGATCAATAACTGTGATGATGCAATAATGATAAGCCGACGCTTTATGCTGCGGTAAACAGCAATGAAAGATGTGAGATGGAAAATGGAGAAACCTAGTTCCAAATATTTTTACTTACACAGCGCCAATGGTAACCCTGTAGCAGGTTGTTAAATCTGCAAGAGGCAGGCGAAAAAACAAAAAGCTACTTAACATTACAGTAGCGTTTGCCGAAGCCAATTTTTCTTTCACTTTAGTAATTCTAAAAAAGACTGTAAAGGTATTCACAATGATTAAGATACATTTAATTTCTCACTGTATCCTCGATTTCATCAGAGGGCTTTATCAACCAAAAGATGTAGTTCCCTTTTCAATCCTTTGCCCTATTTATCTTTCTTTTAATATTTTCTATATTTTGTTTGCAAATAATAGACCATTGAAGCGTTTTCACATTTATCAAAACAAATTAAAAAGGCTGCACTAATGAAACATATAAATCATACAATTACAGAGAGTATCGCAAAACTGATTATCCGGTGGTTTCAATTTTCAGTTGTAATTATTGCGCTCACAATATCGATGAGCACACAATCGGTAGCGCAAATAAATTTTAAACTTGGCGGCGGTTTCGGAGTAATGAGTCCGGCTTCAGACTTAAGCGGCTCAACCATTGAATATTATAACGGCTCCAACTATGGACTCAGCAGTGGTCTTAACATTCATTTGAAAGGAAAGGTTGGGTTATTAGGCTTAAACCTCACTGGAGAAATTGATTACTCGTCGTTAAGTAACAGTGGAAATTCTGAAATAGGTGAAGGGAAAATTGATATTTCGCAAAAAATTCTGTCGCTAAAATTGGGACCTGAATTTCGCCTAAGTTTACCTTTGTTGCCGATCGTTCCTTACATCGGCGCAAACCTCGCATTGAATTCATTCACTGGTGAGACGACATTTCAAGGTGTTCCAAGAGTTCCGAGTGCAACATACAGCGTGAATGCTGCGACACGTATTGGTGTCGGATTCACAGCGGGAGCAGAAGTGAGCATAGGACCGTTACTAACGCTTGACTTTAATCTCTCGTATAACTTAATGAATGTTTCCGGTGCTGAATGGACAGATGTAAATCCGGAGATAAATCGCCGAGTTGATTCCTATCTTTCTTTGAATGACTTGCAAGACCCCCTTTATTCTGCTGGTGACGATAGTCATTTCGTTTCAAAGGCACGGAATATTCACTCGGTACTGTTCAAGGTAAGTCTTTTGTTCGGTTTGTAGTATTTGAGATGTTATAATGAAACTCGCTCTGCTCGCTTGAAGGTTATGTAGAGGAGTAAAACACTAATTTAAGAAAGGTAATTTTATGTTTAAGAATTTGATGATAATAATAGGAATAATTTTAATGATGCTTACCCAAGTGAATGCACAAAGCATAAATCTAGGACCACAGATCGGTTATCAAAAAGCCAGGGATGCAGATGAAGGGAAATTTTTTGGTGGTGCAGCAATGCGGTTGAAGTTGACTCCGAATCTTGGCGTTGAAGCTTCCATTAATTATCGTGCGGAAGAATATTACGATGGCGCCTTGACAGTTAAGAGCTGGCCTGTAATGATAACTGGTTTATATTATCCAATCCCAATAGTTTATGGGGCAATTGGCGCAGGATGGTACAACACAACTTTCGATTTTGATCAGAGTAAGTTTCCGTTTCAGCTTGTTGCTGATGAAACCCAACAAAAATTTGGCTGGCATTTTGGCGGCGGTGTGGAGTTACCGATAGGTTCAAATTCAAAATTCACAGCAGATCTCCGATATGTTTTTATAGATTACGACTTTAGCAGCATACCGGGTATTGGTGAAAAGAATAGCGATTTTTATCTCTTCTCCGTCGGTTTTCTTTTTGGTCTATAATTAATTTTAACGAGTATTAAAGTATTTATGAAAAAAATCAGTTTGCTAATCATTGAGGACAATCGTCTTCTTAGGGATGGAATGCTTGCTATTCTCAAACCTCAAAAGGATATTGTTATTATTGGGGCATCAGCAGACGCTAAGAGCACTCTTGCAAAAATTCAAGAGTTAAAACCTAATGTGGTTCTATTAGATTTGGGATTGCGAAGTCAGAACAGTTTGCACGTAGTGGAATTAGTGAAGAAAGAATTTCCAAAAGCAAAAATTATAATTATGGGGTTTGCCTCCGTTCAAGCCGATATCCTACAGTATGTGAAAGCAGGCGCAAATGGTTTTATCCTAAAAGATGCATCACTTAATGATTTATTAGTCACAATTCGAACTGTTGCCGATGGGTCAACTGTTCTTCCGCCTCCCTTGATTGATTCCCTCTTTTCCAAAATTGTAGAACACGCAGTGAGAGAGGGTAAACCAAAACTGAAAGAGGCAGTCCGAATGACAAAGCGGGAACAAGAAGTTATCGAGTTACTTGGTGAAGGAATGAGTAACAGAGAGATTGCTCAAAAAACTCTCATCTCCATCTATACGGTTAAAAGTCATATTCATAATATAATGGAGAAACTTGCACTACACACGCGGTTGGAAATTGCAAAATATTCTTACGCTGATCAATCTCATAAAACAATTTCAAAGAGTATTTAGATGATCAATAATTAATTAATCAATTACCGTTTCATTAAAAATAATTGAATGAAACAAAATAATCACTTAAGGAGAAAAGATGAGAAATATAATTATCGGCATTCTTAGCTTGGTATTTATGATTGCCATCACTGGTTGCACCGACAAAACAAACCCTAAATTCCGTGTCCTCAATGAACGATCAACTAAAGCTAATGTTCAGATTCAGACAACTGGTGGAAATACGATTAATCTTAACGACGTTCAACCCGGACAAGCAACGGCATTTCATTCTGCTGCAGAAGGAAATATTACCGCAACTGCTGTTATTCAAAATGAGTCTGTATCACCTACAATTACTTTCTTTGCGATATATGATGAGGAATATACAATCGTTATTCAAATGACCACTCCTCCGTCTCTTCGCGTAGATAGATAACAAATATTTTGACAGGAGTAGGTGTGAAAAATTAGCTTCGGAAGATTGAAAGTCTTACGAAGCTAATCAATTTTTTAGATAATTGCTGTTCGTTCTTCTTTAAGTTGAATGTAACAGCAGATAATTAAATTAAGGAAAAAATTATGCGTTACTTTATTGTTTTAGTCGCAGCTTTGTTACTCTTGAGCACATCAATTGCTCAAGTGCAAGTTAATGTTAACTTCAACTTGGACAGGCAACCAGTTTGGGGACCCACCGGTTATGATTATGTAGAATATTATTACTTGCCCGATATCGATGTTTACTACAATGTCCCGCTACAACGTTATTACTTTTATGACCAAGGAAGATGGATTTACAGGTCATCTCTGCCTTCACGTTTTGGTAACTTTAACTTCTTTAAAACTTATAAAGTAGTCGTGAATGAGCGCGAGCCCTGGCGCAATCATAAATCATACAAGAAAAAATATTACGCATACAAAGATCGTCACGACCAAAAATCAATTCGAGATAGTCGGGATTCAAAATACTTTGTGAATAAAAATCATCCTGAACACAGTAGATGGATAAAGGAACAAAAGAATGATAAAGAAAATGCCAAAGGACAGAATCGTGATAAAAAAAATGACAACAAGAAAAAAGGCGGACAAGGTAATCAGAAAAAATAGTTTTGATTTAGATATTTTTATATCCCGATTAAAATCTTAATAGATAAACTTTCAAACTATAGCCGGTAAATTTGGACAGCACAATGTTAGTGAAAACTAGAACGAACTCTTGTGCCAGATTAAAAGAAATATTTACCGGTTCACCAATCAATAAAATACTCTTCAAAGATTAAGTTAAGCCGAACTGTTGGGAAGTTCAAAACTGAAACTTGAGGAGAAAAAAAATCAGATTCATTTCGAGCAGTATTAACAGCCTCATCTGGTTCATGCTAATGTTTTTTACATGACACTTTGCATTAACTTCTTCTGATTTTAAATAACACAAAAAAGTATGGGGAGACAATTCAAAAAAAAAGAATTCCTCTTGGCAATTATTTTTCGCAAAAACAAATTGTTCTAATCCTAAAGGATTAGTTCCTTTTTCATCCTATTAGGTGATTGATTTACCCCTCTCCTTTTTCATAGTTTAGGTTGTGTTCAAAAAAAGTTTACGAACTAATTAGTTAAGGAGGATCAGAAATGGTTAGGATAATTACCACACATAAAGTAGGGAGTTTCACAGTGGGAAGATCTGTTTTATTCGGTTTGGTTTTAGTGATGTTGATGATACTTACAAAACCACTTGGCGCACAGGACCGCGGATTTGGACTTGGATTTATTTTGGGAGAGCCAACGGGATTGAGTGCTAAACTCTGGACTTCACGAGTTAATGCTTTTGATTTCGGTCTTGGCTTGTCAGTTGGTGGCGACCGCATCTCAAACGGGCACCACTACGATGGTGACGGCCGCGTCCGTTTTCATATGGATTATCTATGGCACTCATTCAATGCAATAAGTTCAACCGAAAGATTTCCAGTCTATTATGGAGTCGGTGGCAGGTTTAACAGTGGTGGGGGTTACGAGGCTTCACTTGGAGTAAGAGGCGTGATTGGTATAGTTTGGCTTCCACGAGATACCCCTATTGATATTTTTGTTGAGTTAGTGCCCGTGCTTCAACTTACGCCGGGGACTGGGTTTGGAATTGATGCAGGGCTGGGAATACGATATTTCTTCCAATAAGAGAAGAATATTTGTGCATAATTTTTTAAAAAAAGGATATTAAAATGAAAATGTTTCTCTTTATTTCGCTGCTCTTCTTGAGCTTTACCCAGTTTAGTCTGGCGCAAGATGTGGCTAAAACCCCTAAGCTAAACGCAATGTCAGGCGTATTTGGAATTACGGCTGAGGGCGGGCTAACTCTCGGATTTACTGACTATGAGACCCAGAAATTTAATTACAGTGCTAAAGCATCTCTTGAATACTACTTCCCCGCCTCTGGAGCAGGAAATCTTGGATTAAGAATCTTCGGACAAACAGGATTTATTTCTGGACAAGGTGCATTGAATCCAACAAATGAATTTTCTACAAAAATTGATATGTACGGCGGTGGAGTAATTTACGCTCTATCGATGGGTGATGCTGTTTACCCATGGATTGGAGCGGGCGTTTCCAACCTTTGGTTTTATCCGAAAGATGCAAACGGAAATGCTCTACCAAATTATGCTGCTCAAAGCTATACTAAATATATGCTGGCTTATAACGGCGATGCAGGTGTAAGAATTTTTGTTGCCAAAAATATGAGCATCAATTTTGCTGGTGGTGTAATTGTGGCAAGCAAAGACTACCTTGATGATATTAAAGCTGGTCTAAATAATGATTTGTTTTACACATTGTCTGCCGGCTTGACTTACTACATCGGTAGAGAATCCGATTCTGACGGTGACGGCGTTCCAAATACTGATGACGCTTGCCAAGGCACACCTTGGGGAGTTAAAGTAGATGAGTTCGGCTGCCCTGTTGATACCGACAAAGACGGTGTTCCTGATCATCTCGATAAATGCTCTGACACACCTGCTGGCGTTAAAGTTGATGCTGATGGTTGTGCACTTGATGCAGACGGCGACGGAGTTCCAGATCATCTTGACAAATGCTCTAACACACCTGCCGGCGTTAAAGTTAATGCAAACGGTTGTCCAATTGATACTGATGGTGACGGTGTTCCAGATTATCTCGACAAGTGCTCTAACACTCCTACTGGCGTTACAGTTGATGCCAACGGCTGTGTAGTTGATTCTGATGGTGATGGCGTTCCGGATTCTCTCGATAAATGTCCAAACACTTCAAAAGGTGTAGAGGTGGATTCTCATGGTTGTCCACTTGAGAAAGAAACCATAGTTATACTACAACCAGCAGTAATAGAATCTCTCGTGCTTAGCGGCGATACAAATTTTGAATTTAATAAGTCAAAACTTCTACCCAACGCTTATACAGCTCTTGACGGGCTCGTAATAACGATGAAGGCAAATCCTAATTTCACATGGGAAATTGGTGGTCATACAGATGGAATCGGTTCAGATAGTTATAATAAAAATCTTTCAAGACAAAGAGCTCAATCAGTTGTTGATTACCTATTAAGCAAAGGCGTTGAAAGAAAAAATCTACATATAGTTGGATATGGTAAAGATAATCCAATTGCAACAAACGATACAGTTGAAGGAAGATCTATGAATAGAAGAGTTGAGATAAAAGTCCTCTCAAAAGATAAAAAGTAGATTTATTAAAATAGTATTGATAGAAATGAGAGAAGCAGCAACATCAAAGCTGCTTTTCTCTTTTTTAATACTAACAAAAGAAACATAAAAAAAATGATTGGAGAAACAGAATGATCAGGTTAAAAGGAATAATGATAATTTCAGCTTTAGTAATGTCTATTTTTCTTTACGGTTGTGCCGCAAGCAATACCGTTAAAGGAGGAGCTATTGGCGGAGTTAGCGGTGGTGTGGTTGGCGGAGTAATTGGTAATTATGCCGGCAATACGGTGTTGGGCGCAATAATTGGTGCTGCTGTTGGTGGTACCGCAGGAGCTTTAATCGGAAACTATATGGATAAGCAAGCCGCTGAAATGAAAGAAGATATTGCGGGCGCATCTATAGAAAGAGTTGGCGAAGGTATAAAAATTACTTTTGATTCAGGAATTTTGTTTGCAACTAACTCATCAACGCTTGAACCTCAAGCCAAAACAAATATTTCTAAACTTGCTGTCATACTTAATAAATATCCCGATACTAACATTTTGGTAACCGGGCATACTGATTCTGACGGCTCAGAGCAACACAATCAAACATTGTCTTCAAGAAGAGCTAAAACTGTGTCGGATTATGCCACAATGCAAGGAGTTCCTGCTTCAAGATTTTCTGTTGTTGGACTCGGTGAAGGCGAGCCAGTAGCTTCTAATGATTCCGCTGTCGGAAAACGTATGAACAGAAGAGTCGAGATTGCTGTTTTTGCAAATGAGAAACTCAAAAAAGTTGCTGAAAAAGGTGGACTGAACTAATTCGTTACGTCACCAGATGGCATAACCATAACTTGTGACGCTTAATTTTGTTGTTCCAAAGTGATTCATTTGGAACAGAACGGTAATAATATTTTATCTAAAAAAATAATAGATGAATAGAAATCTGTTACAAATAATGTTCAGTGTTGTCGTTGCAGGCAACGGCTCCAACAATAATTTACTCTGGCAATGAAAAGAATTTCTAAACAAAGTGATTCAATTCAACTGAACTTTCCTCATCACGGAAAGTTGCTATAAAATTAAGACATGGAGCTAACTCTTTTTGTTGAACAAATTTTTATTGTGAATCTATTTTTTTTCTAGTTGGCTTTTTCACTTTATTGCTCTAAGCTGATGAACCATTTCACCCAAAGGATGTAGTCCCTTTTTCATCCCTTTGATTGATTGTATCTCTTCAGCTACTATAATACTTTAATGCAGCGGTTATTACATTTAAACTTAGTTTGAAAGGATACTTCAATGTTATTCACTATAGCGGTTATTCTGATTGTCTTGTGGCTTCTTGGATTTGTTGCCTTCCCAGTGATAGGAAGTTTTATTCACGTTCTACTTGTAATTGCAGTTATTGTGGTTCTGGTAAGAATTATTAGTGGTCGGCGGGCACTTTAGCTTATTAATTAAAGCATGAAAAGCATTGAAACAATTAATAATTCTCTAAAGAGTACACGCTTACTTGTTATAGCGGCAGCTCTTGTAGTCATAATTGCAGGGATTAATCTTGCGCAATCTGTTGTTGTTCTCTTTCTTGTTTCTGTTTTTCTTTCACTGCTTGGAACCCCGTTTGTGCTCTGGCTAAAGGAAAAACGAGTTCCATCCGGATTTGCAGTTTTGATAGTTATGTCTGTAATGATAACTATTCTAATTCTGATTGGAGCACAAATTGGCACATCCATTAACGCATTTTTAGGTGAACTGCCAGCATTGCAATCACGTATTCGAGAGCAAGTCTTGGAGCTTGGTTTACTCTTGGCGAGCAAAGGTATTATCGTCAATGAAAATTATTTTCTGGAATATGTAAATCCTGAAACTATTATGAAACTTACGGCAGGCTTTCTATCGGGATTGAGTTCTTTACTTTCTGATACTGTCCTGATCCTTCTTACAACAACTTTTATCTTACTTGAAGTCTCAAGCTTTCCCACAAAACTTCGCGCAATTCTCGGCAATCCTAAACAGGTATTTCCTCAGTTCACAAATTTTGCCATTGATATAAAACGCTACATGGTAATTAAAACGGTCGTTAGCTTTGTCGAAGGAGTTCTCGTAAGTTTATGGTTGTACATTCTTGGAGTAGATTATTTTTTGCTCTGGGGTTTCCTTACATTTCTATTCAACTATATACCTAATCTCGGCTCTATTATAGCTGCCGTTCCTGCAGTTATTCTTGCGCTTATTCAACTTGGGTTGGGCAGTGCTGTGCTTGCAATGTCAGGATACATTGCAGTTAATTTTATACTCGGCAACATGGTTGAACCAAGGTTAATGGGGCGTAAACTTGGAATCTCAACTCTGATAGTTTTTCTCTCACTCATTTTTTGGGGAAGTCTGCTTGGTTGGATTGGGGCAATTCTTTCTATTCCGTTGACGATGGCGTGTAAGTTTGCATTTGAAAATATTGAAAGCACTCGATGGATTGCTATTCTGCTCGGATCAGAAAATTTGACTGAGATCGCAACTCCTAAGAAAACATAGCAGCAAGAAAAATTACGATTGAGAAGAGTGATGTAAATGTGAAAACTATTGCTGTCGAATTATTTTAGAAATGGCTAAAGAACCAGAAATCATTTTTTATAAAAGTATAAAGTAAATGCTAAAATTCAAATTACTATATCTCATAATTTTCTACATTTTATTTGCGGAAATTTCACAAGCACAACAGAGATTCCCAACTCTCATCCGCACCTCACTTGAGAGTGAAATTATAATTCTCTCTATCGACAAACCCGTTTACTTCCCCGGCGATACTGTCAACATAAAAGTTCAACTAAATAGTATTACTGCAACTGCTGTTGCAACTCCAATTCTAATTATGGAGGGTGCGACTCTAGAACCAATTGGCAACAACTTATTCAGTGCGGTAATTCCGCTGAATTGTTCCCCCGGTCTCTATCGAGTCCGCCTCAGAATTTTGGACGCTCAAGGAAGGCGTTATATTTATGAAACAGATTGCATTATTAATGTTGAGGAACATCAGGCAATTGAACGGTTAAGCAGATTTGTTTACATACAGCCCGACACCGGCAGCGTGGATGAACGTTCAGCCGTACCACTTGACCGTAGCCAAATACGAAACCTACGTGTAGTATTCAGGCGTGATAGTATTGGATTAGAAATGGGTCCACAGTTCATCAAAATTACGACAACGGTTCAATTGCGAGATGGAACTATCGGACAAACTTTTGAAAGGCGTGTGTTAACTTTTCGAAGCGACAACGATCCAAACAGGGACTATCTTATGTTAGTGCAATACCGCAAGGCTTACGGGCCCTTCGCAGATATAAAAGCTGAGGAATTTGAACAAGTACAAATTAATGTTGATTCCTTGCCTGATTGGGCTATCATCAAAATAAATGTTGAGCCAGATTATGAAATTAAAATTGGAGGGTACGATCGCTCCAACTCGTTTTCTCGATATTTCCATGTAAGAGGTCCACAAATTGAAATAGGTCTTTCCCTGGGTATTCCAAAAGTTTTGTTCGACACACAAGCAAAAGACACCACAAATTATGGGAGCTATAGTGCAATGATTCGATTTTATTTAGTGAGCAAATTATCCGGACATCGATTCCCAATTAATTTGGGTGTCGGAACGTATGGAGTCAATTCTCCAATAGATGTGAACACGGGACAAGGCGGATTTGCTTTGTCAATATTCTTTAATGTGGCTGAAATAACAAGGATGGTTGGAGTCAACTTGTCTGAAACAATTACTGCCGGTCTGGATTTGGCTCCGTTCTTCCCTATTGGAAGACGTGCAAGATTTTTAATTGCAGCACAAGTTGGTATTTCGCTTTAATCTAAAAAAAATATTTATTTGTGAATTAGTAACCCATCGTATCCTCTCCTCTTTTTACGCTCTCTCTATGCTTCGTTTTACTGACTTTTCTATCTTGCTATTACAAAAGTTAAAAAAATTTGTTATATTCCATTGCATATTTTAAAATTTAAATTTAAATTTATGCCTAATCTATAAATAAACTGGAATACGCGAATGACAAAAATCCGGATACTTCTTATTGAGGACAATCGACTTCTGCGTAATGGAATAGCTGCGATGCTTAAAAAGCAGTCTGATATGCAAGTTGTAGCTACTGTCAGTAATGGGGAAAATATTTTACTGACTATAGAAAAGTACAAGCCAAGTATCGTTCTTCTCGATCTCGGTTTACGAAATCAAAATAGTCTGAACATTGTAAAATTATGTAAGCAGCATTTCCCTGCAAGCAAAGTGATAGTGATGGATCTTATTCCGCTTCAGGCAGATGTTCTCGAATTTGTTCAGGCGGGAGTATCAGGATTCATACTCAAAGATGCAAACGTTGCTGAATTTTATAAAACTATCCGATCAGTTTTTAGTGGTGCTCAAGTTTTACCACCACACTTAACCGGATCGCTATTTTCTCAAATCATTGAAAATGCAATTACCGTCGCCAAACCTTCCGAAATAGTTGAATCGGTGCGTATGACAAAACGCGAGCGGCAAGTGATTGAATTAATTGCCGATGGTTCTTCCAATAAAGAAATCGCACAAAAACTTCATCTCTCTACCTACACAGTAAAGAGCCACGTTCATAATATACTTGATAAATTAGCATTACACACTCGAGTTCAAATTGCCAAACATGCTCATATTTCAGGTGTTTATAAAAATACGCAGGACACAACTTCATCAACCAGCGAGTAATTACGTCTCGTTAACCTACTTTAAAAAGAAGTTCATTTTTCATCCTTTTGGACTATTTTTTTGCTTCCATTATTTGTCTATAATTGTTTGTGATATCGTAGCAATTTTGATAAATGAAATATTTTTAGCAGTGCTTTGCACTGATAAGAAATTAACATATAGAGTCAAATTCAATTGTTGATAGTATAACAAAATTTAGTAGAAGAAAAAAAATAATATTTGGAAATATAATATCATGAAGAAAAAAGAAGTTCAATCGCAACGTAAAGTCCTTCCAAAAGCGCCTACAAGCATTCAGGGCTTGGACGAAATCACAGGCGGAGGATTGCCAAAAGGAAGACCGACACTTGTCTGCGGTGGTGCGGGTTGCGGAAAGACTCTATTTGCAATGGAGTTTCTGGTTCGGGGTGCAACAATTCACAATGAACCGGGCGTATTTATTTCGTTCGAGGAGACAGAGAAAGATCTTACATCAAACGTTGCTTCGTTGGGATTTGATTTGGATAGCTTGGTAGCACAAAAAAAACTTTGGCTTGAACATATTCATGTTGAGCGGAATGAGATTGAGCAAAATGGTGAATATGATTTAAATGGTTTGTTTGTTCGCATTCATCGTGCAGTAGAGAAAGTAGGAGCAAAGCGCGTGGTACTGGATACTATTGAAACTCTTTTTTCAGCGCTGCCCAATCAAACTGCTGTAAGAGCAGAACTCCGCCGATTATTCGGTTGGTTAAAAAAGAAAGGTGTTACGGCTGTAGTTACAGGTGAACGAGGTAATGGTACGTTAACACGCCAGGGTTTGGAAGAATACGTTTCCGATTGTGTCATTCTGCTGGATCATCGAGTTACTGATCAATCATCTATACGACGATTGCGCATTGTTAAATATCGCGGCTCAACGCACGGTACAAACGAGTATCCTTTCTTAATTGATGAAGATGGCTTTTCTGTTCTGCCTGTTACTTCGCTAGGATTGAGTCACATCTCATCCAGCGAAAGAATTTCAACCGGAATTCCGCGTCTTGATACTATGCTCTCAGGCAAAGGTTACTTTCGCGGCAGCACAATCCTTGTTTCGGGCTCTGCAGGTACAGGCAAAACCAGCATTGCAGCACAATTTGTTGAAGCAGCATGCAAACGTGGGGAGCGGGTTCTTTATTTTGCTTTCGAAGAATCCCCAAGTCAGTTTATGCGAAATATGTCTTCAATTGGAATACTATTGGAACCCTGGGTAAAAAAAGGTTTGCTCCAATTTCATGCAACACGCCCTACACTTTTTGGATTGGAACATCATCTGACAACTACCATAAAATTAATCAATAAAGTTAAACCGAATATAGTAATTTTAGACCCTATTGATGCATTCGTAATCGGTGCGAATCAAACCGAAGTAAAAATAATGTTACTCCGTCTTGTAGATTATTTGAAGATGAAGAATATCACTGGATTCTTTGCAAGTCTTACCGGTGCAAGCGATGTTCAGGAGTTCACAGATATCTCAATATCATCTTTAATAGATACGTGGCTACTGTTGCGTGACATTGAAATTGGTGGTGAGCGTAATAGAGGATTGTATATTCTTAAATCGCGAGGTATGGCGCATTCAAATCAGATCCGTGAGTTCATACTGACTGATCAAGGAATTGAATTGCTCGATGTCTATGTTGGTCCTGAAGGCGTTCTGACGGGCTCGGCGCGGTTGTCACAAGAATCGAAAAACGATGCTGAACAATTATTGCGTCAACAAGAAATTGAACGGAGACAGTCTGGTATTGAGCTGAAACGCGCTGCTATGGAAGCTCAGATTGTAGTTCTTAACTCTGAATTTAAAGAAGAAGAATCAGAAACAGCCAAAATTATTGAAATGGAAAAAGCAAAAACTGAAAAGTTCGCCAAAGATCAGAAGGAAATGGGAATGAGTAGGAAGGCTGATAATTTCATAAAAGAACCTGTAAAATCTGTAAGAAAAGTTAAATGATTTTTTAGCTTTTCAGCGAAATTGAAAATCGGCTGAGAAAATTATTTCACCCAAAACAAAAAGCAAAGATTATCTTTTTAGTTTGTATGTTGATGTGAAGATTCTTATAGTTGTTGGCACTCGCAACAATTTAAAATTATGTAATCAAAAAGGAGACGACAATGAGCAAAGGTCAAGACGCAAAAAAAGGGACTAAAAAAGAGCCTGCTAAAACCATGAAGGAAAAGCAAGCTGCTAAAAGAGATAAAAAAAATAACAAAGGCGGTCTAATAATTGACCCTAAAAAATAGGGAATATTCTGATTCCTTAATTTAAGCAAGAGGTAACAACCCAGAATATTCAGATATGTTTTTCACGAGAGTAGTTTTTAGGATTTTTCGTGAGCATGGTTGGGCTCTAACAACCGACCTCTTGCTTAAAATGTAAATGCTTTCCCCCTTAGCTGCGCAACTGTTCATCGCCGTTTTTAAAATCTCTTTGGGAAAAATTTTTAACGCGTGAATTTTACAATCAGGTTTGACATCAACTATTGTACATCATATTTTTTTTCTGACAAGATTTGAGGAATTTATTTTTGTAAAAATAATACTGAACTCTTGCGTTGACAATTTTTTTAAGTAGATAAAATCTGAAGAAAAAAAATATTTAATTTTCGCATCTTGAACACCAAATGTTTTAAATTTAAATACCGCTGAAGTTTCAGTTTCTCTACCTACAAATATAACTTACTCTACTGAAGCAAAGTTAAGAGTAGCCAATAAAATAAAGCTAAAAAGAGGATAAGATAATTTCAAAATAATTCTCCCTTTTCTTTATTTTGTAAAATCCAAATTAATTAATTCAGTTTCAATATATTTTTCGGGCTATGATGAATAAAAAAACAAAAGTAATTGTCTTCGATCTTGGGAATGTTCTAATTCCATTTAGTTATGACTTTGCAATTGAACGAATTAATAAAATTGAAAATAATCTGGGAGAGAAATTTTTAGATTTTTATAAAAAAAATTATTCAGTTCACAGAAGTTTTGAGAAGGGAGAAATCTCGGAAGAAAAATTTATTGAGATAATGTTAAATGTTTGCAATCATAAAATTTCAGCGGATGAATTTTGCAGAATCTATTCTGAAATATTTACTGTTAATGAGGATGTTGTTTCACTCTTACCTAAATTGAAAAAAAATTACAAATTGTTTCTGCTATCAAATACAAATTCTATTCATAAAAAATTTGGATGGGAGAATTATTCGTTTTTAAAATATTTTGATCATTTGATTTTGTCGCATGAAGTTCTTGCAGTTAAACCAGAAGAAAAAATTTATCGTGAAGTTGAGAAACATTCAAAAGAAATTTCTTCAGCACATTTATTCATTGATGATATTCAGGAATATGTTGATGCAGCAATCCATATTGGTTGGGATGCAATTCAATTCACTAAATATGAAAATCTTGTAACCGACTTAACCGCGCGTGAAATTATTTTTTAATTGATTCTAATAATTTTCACTCGTCTATTTTGTGCTCTTCCTTCTTCAGTTTTATTATTACCCACAGGAAAATCTGGTCCTAATCCTCTTACGTCAAATCGTTTTTTATCAATTCCTTTTGAGACGAAATAATTGAGAACTGCATTTGCTCGATTGAGAGAAAGTTTTTTATTACTTTCATACGAGCCAGTATTATCAGTATGTCCCTCAATCAACCATCTACTATTTTTATCATCTTTCATATCTTTCACTAACTTATCAAGTTCAGAATAAGCAGCGGGAAGCAGAACAAATTTACCAATCTGAAAAGATGCTGCGGCGCTCAAGACTACTTCTTTAATCACTTGAACAGGAACTTCTTTAATCACTTCCCTTTCGGTAATTACTTGACAACCTTCTTTATCAACTTGAACTCCCTTTGGAGTGTTTGGACATTTGTCAAGATAATCAGGAACAGTATCTCCATCAGTATCAACTGGACAGCCTTTATTATCAACTTGCACATTGAGTGGAGTATTTTCACACTTGTCCAAATAATCAGCAATGCCATCGTAATCAGAATCAAGCGGGCAACCATATTCATCAACTTTCACATTCCTTGGAGTATTCTGACAAATGTCTAAATAGTCTGGAACTAAATCAGAATCAGAATCAATCGGGCAACCATCACGATTAACTTTTACACCTTCAGGCGTGTCGGGACATCTATCAGTAAAATCAGCTACACCATCTCTGTCTGTATCTATTGGGCAACCAAATTTATCAACTCTAACTCCTTCGGGTGATTCGGGACAATTATCTTTTGAATCGAAAATTCCATCTCCATCGCTATCTCTCTCACCAAAGAATGCAAACGACAATCCAACTCCACCATTAAAAAATAAATCATTTTGAGTTCCACCAATAACATCATCGAGATAATCATTTGAAGCAATATTAATGCCTCCATTCACGTTGAGAGTAAGATTTTCTGCCAACATAATTCTTAAACCGAGTTCACCATTGTAAAGTATTTGCTGCTTCTTATAAACCCCGAGTAAATTATTTGGTAATTTAATATCAAGTGGTCCTTTGGGATCAAACCATACATTTGAAGCCCCAAAAAAGAGATAAGGAAAAACTGCTTCGCCGATAGAGAGGAGATAGACTACTCCACCGCCAATCATTTTCAACTCAGTTCTAAATTCATTTGGAGTATGAGATTCATCTTTTCCTCTCAAGAAACCAGTTCTTGCGAATGCTCTAATTCCAAAAGAACTTTTTGCATAAGTTGGAAAAAAATATTCTAAACCCGCGTTGGCATAATAATCTAATGCAAAATCCTTATACTCAGTTAACCCATAATTTACGCCACCATCAACGGTAAAGACAAGCGTTCCAGTGAATGGATGATAAACCGGACGCTTTGTTTGTGCTATGCCAAAGCATGTGAGGAGAAAAATGATTACAAAGATTTTCTTATTCATAACAATTTATTCCTTCCGTTATTTACAAATCCACGATAAGTAATTATTGCTAAAGTTAAAATAGTCAAAGGCATTACAAACCAAAACATAACAGTACTATAAGCACCAAGAGCATCATGTTCAGTTGCCTTCAAGATTAAAAATATAGTGTAAGCGATGTAATACATCAAGAAGACGAATCCTTCAATTCTTCCAATCGAATTGCCTCGAAAGAAAATTGGTAAACAAGCAATCGCAATTGCAAGTGCAAAGGGAATATCAAAATTAATCATAGCAACATTAACATTTAAGCCTGAGATAGAAACAATAGAAGAAACACCAAGGATAAAGACAATATTAAAAATATTACTTCCAATAATATTTCCAACTGCAATATCTCTTTGACCTTTTATTGCTGCGACAATTGAAGTTGCGACTTCGGGCAGAGATGTGCCCACAGCAACGATTGTCAATCCTATAATCATTTCACTAACGCCAAAATATTTTGCAAAAATAACTGCGCTATCTACGAGTAAATCCGAACCAATAATTAAAAAAGCCAAGCCAACGATAATATAGCCAACATCGATAAAGATATTTTTAACTCTCTTCTCTTTTGTTGAGGCTTCTGCAGCTTCTATTTTTTCTTTTTCACTTAAAGTATTTTTCCCAAGTCTTAATGCAAATACAGTATAAAGCATTGCAATGCTCAGAAAAATAATTCCCTCGATTTTTGAAATTTTTCCATTTAGAGAAAATAGCAGCAACAAAATAGTTGCGCCAATCATAATCGGCACATCAATTTTTATTAATTGATTTGAAATTACAAGTGGAATAATAAGTGCAGAAACACCAAGTATAAAAAGTACATTAAAGATATTACTTCCAACAACGTTACCTACTGCGAGATCGGCTTTTCCTTCTAATGAAGATTGAAGTGAAACGGCAAGTTCAGGAGAACTTGTGCCATAAGCAACAACAGTAAGCCCGATAACTAAAGCTGAAATACCCAGAGCAGCCGCTAATTTTGAAGCCCCTTTAACTAATAAATCGGCACCAACAACAAGAGCAATTAAACCAAGGATAAAGTAAATGATAGTCACAGACAAAACCTCATATAAAATAAATTAATTAAAATCCTCTACGTAACACTTTTTCTAAATCTGATTGAACCATAATTTTTACTAAGTCACTAAATTTTGTTTTTGCTTTCCAACCCAGAATTTTTTCGGCTTTTGTAGGATCACCAATAAGCAAATCAACTTCGGTTGGGCGATAATAACTTGGGTTTACAGCAACTACAACATCACCTTTTTTCAACGAAGTAGTGAAGTCAAATCGCAAATCAGATTTTTTTGATTCAAAGTCGATCAAGCTCTTGCCCGCATCAAAATTGATTGATCTGACTATTCCCTTTTCATTCTCTTCCTCACCAATCCAATCCAGCTCAATTCCGATATGATTAAATGCGTGTACAACGAACTCTCTAACAGTGTGTGTTTCTCCTGTAGCAAAGACAAAATCTTCTGCGGTAGAATGATTAATAATTTTTATCATTCCCTCACAATATTCGGGTGCAAAGCCCCAATCTCTTTTAGAATTTAAGTTTCCGAGAGTTAATATTTTTTGTAAGCCTGCAGCAATAAGCGAAGCGGCACGAGTAATTTTTCTTGTTACAAAAGTCTCGCCTCTTCTCGGTGATTCGTGATTAAATAAAATTCCGTTGCAAGCAAATAAATCATACGCTTCTCTGTAATTAACTATAATCCAATAGCCATAAAGTTTTGCGACACCATAAGGCGAGCGCGGATAAAACGGGGTCTTCTCACTTTGTGGAACTTCTTGAACTTTGCCATACAACTCACTTGTGGAGGCTTGATAGAAGCGAACTTTTTTCAAACCGACTTCGCGGATTGCATCTAAAAATCTTAATGTACCTAAGGCATCTACTTGGGCTGTGTAATCAGGAATTTCAAACGAAACTTTAACATGACTTTGTGCAGCGAGATTATATATTTCATCGGGTCCAATTTTTTCTAATAATCTGTTTAAGTTACTCGTATCAACAAGATCACCGTAATGAAGAAATAATTTTTTATTTAAGATTTCTGGATTGCTATAAAGATGATCAATCCTTTGAGTATTGAATGAACTACTTCTTCTGATGATTCCATGAACTTCATATCCACGTTCTAAAAGAATCTCAGTTAAGTAACTTCCATCTTGTCCTGTAATACCAGTGATTAATGCTTTTTTCATAATTAATTGTTTTCTCGTTTATTAAAAATATTTATTTAAATTTTCCTGCTTCATCTTCTTGAACAAACCACTTATACGTTTTCTCAATTCCTTCTCGCAAAGAAGTTTTGTATTTCCAACCGTGATTATTAATTCTTGAAACATCCATCAATTTTCTTGGAGTGCCATCAGGTTTTGTTTTATCATATTGAATTTCATTTTTATATCCAACAACATCAGCAATAAGTGCTGCTAACTCAGAAATTGTTAAATCTTCGCCAGTTCCAATATTTAATTGAGATATTCCATTTGAATAAAGATCTTTTGCATCCACATTTTCCAAAAGAAAAACAATCGCTTCTGCTAAGTCATCCACAAAAAGAAATTCTCTTTTCGGAGTTCCTGAACCCCATATCGTTACTGGTTGTTTCTCACCAAGTTCAATTTCTTTTTTCTTTGCTTCGTGAAATTTTCTTATCAATGCAGGAAGAACGTGAGAAGTTTCGAGGTTGAAATTATCATAAATTCCAAAAAGATTTGTCGGCATTGCAGAGATAAAATTGCATCCGTATTGTTTGAAATAATTTTCACAAAGTTTTATTCCTGCAATCTTTGCAATTGCATAAGGTTCGTTTGTATATTCAAGATAATCAGATAAAAGATATTCTTCTTTAAGTGGCTGTGGTGCTAATTTCGGATAGATGCAAGAGCTTCCGAGAAAAATTAATTTTTCAGAATTATTCTTGAAAGCTGCGTTAATCAAATTAGATTCAATCATCAAATTTTCGTAAATGAAATCAGCTCGATAAGTATTGTTTGCAACTATTCCACCAACTTTTGCTGCGGCAATAATAACAACATCTGGTTTCTCTTGTTCAAAAAAACTTTCAACTTCAGTTTGTCGAATCATATTCAATTCAAGCTTGTCACGAGTAATAATATTTGCGTAATTATTTTTTACTAATGAACGAACAATTGCAGAGCCAACCATTCCTTTGTGTCCAGCAATAAAAATTTTTTTTTCTTTATAATTAGATTTCATTTAAACCCAGTTGAAAATGTTTTATTTCAATAAATTAGGTAAGTAATTTAATAATATTTTGTTTGTTTTAATATTTATGAATGCTAATAAATTTGATGTCGTAATAATTGGCGGTGGAATTGTTGGAGTAGCAACAGCTTTTAATTTGCTTCAGAAGAAAAAATTGAAGTTGTGTCTTCTTGAAAAAGAAGCAGTACTCGCAAAACATCAAACAGGAAATAACAGTGGCGTTATTCATTCTGGTTTGTATTACAAGCCCGGATCAGTCAAAGCAAAAAATTGTATTGAAGGGAGAGAACTTTTATACAAATTTTGCGAAGAGAACAATATTAAGTTTGAGCGTTGTGGTAAAATTGTTGTCGCAACTTCAAAGGATGAAATTCCAATTTTGGACGATCTGCTTGTAAGAGGAAGTGCAAATGGATTAGTCAATATAAAAAAAATATCGTCAGAAGAAATTCTTGAGTATGAACCACACGTTAAAGGTGTGATGGGATTGAAAATAAATGAGACGGGCATTGTAGATTTTAAGGAAGTTACTAATTGTCTCGGAAAGAAAATTTTAGAAAATGATTGTAGTATTTTTTTTAATTCTAAACTTTTGAAAGTTATAAATTATGATACAGAAATAATTTTAGAAACAACTTCGGGAGAATACAGAACAAAAATTTTAGTCAACTGTGCGGGACTTTATTCTGACAAGATTGCAAATATGTCGGGAGTAAATGCGGGAGTGAAAATAATTCCATTCAGAGGTGAATATTATTGCTTAAAAAAAGAGAAAGAATATTTGGTTAATCATTTAATTTATCCCGTGCCAGATCCGCGCTTTCCATTTTTAGGAGTTCATTTTACTCGCATGATAAAAGGTGGAGTGGAAGCAGGTCCAAATGCTGTGCTTGCCTTTAAGCGAGAAGGATATTCAAAAAGTGATTTTAGCTTAGATGAATTCGGCGAGATGGTTACGTTCCCCGGCTTCTGGAAAATGGTAAAGAAATATTATAAAATGGGTTACTATGAATTCAAGAGATCGCTTTTGAAAAATGAATTTGTCGCTGCACTTCAAAAATTAATTCCTGAAATAACTTCTGATGATATTGAAAAAGGTGGCGCCGGCGTTCGTGCTCAAGCGTTAGATATGAATGGAAAATTGCTCGACGATTTTTTTATTAAGGAAACTGAAAATATGGTTCATGTCCTCAACGCACCTTCGCCCGCTGCGACAGCTGCATTAAGTATTGGAAATAAGATTTCAGATATTGTTGTTAAAAAAATTAACGCTTCTTAAAAATATTTTTATTCTTTAAAAAAAATAGACGAATTAATTCTTTAAGGGAATCTGAGAATAAATTACTTCACAAAGTTTCACCTACCTAGGCAGGTAAAGAACAAAATACGAAGTTCCACGAATTAATTACTTACTGAAAAACTTCGTGTTACTTTATTTGATTACAAAAGTTTGCTGCCCTTAAAAAATATTTTTCTAAACTACATTCCGTAATAAATATTAAAAGCCAATCTGTTATTTTTTCCTAACTGTATCGAAGGTAATCTGGAAACTTTTTCGTCAGCGATATCATAATATTCATAACTGAGCGCAGCGAACAGATCGTGGATTACTTGATATTTTATTTGAACACCAAAGTGTTTATAATCAAGTCTTTCGCCAAAAAGAAAATGTGGTTGCGGTTGCTTATTATATTGGTCATCAAGAGTTCCATCTCCTCCCTTTCTAATAAATTCTCCCCACAATTTTACGTTCATATTTTTAATCGGTCTGTATTCGATTTGTGCAAAAAATTGATCAGCATTGTGTCCAATCCAATGACCAAGCTGATATGAGGATGATTCGTAAGTCTGCGTTTGAATATAGTGTTGATAAACGAACGGATAAATTTTTGTAAATTCAAGCGTAACAATTAAGTTCTCGATAAATGGGTCTGCAACGCTTCCACCAAGTGTAAAGCCCAGTTGATTGCGTTGTTTCTTTTTATCAAATAGTCCGCTAATCGTAATTTCATCAATGAAAATTGTTCCGTATAAATGTGAATTAGGAAGATGATTTCTTGAACTTACGGAAGCAAAAAATTGTGCGTTTCCTCCAGCACTGTTAAAAGTTTTGCTCAAGTAATGATCGATTAATCTAAAAAATATTATTGGTTGCAAATAAGCAAACTCCAGCCGATCGCTATAGACAATAGATTCACCTAACGAAATGCTCAATCCAGTTGTGGGTCTTATCGTTATGGTGTGAGATGCTAAATATTTTTCTCTGTACAAGTAGCGTGAATCATAAGGATTTTTTGTAACATACATTTCTGCCGAGTCAACAACATCAGAGTTAAGCCAGCCGTGAAAATAATTAAAGCTCAGCCATTCAGTTGGATTAATATCAATCTTGAAAAACGGGAATGATGGAGCTTTTTGTGAAAGAACTAATTGTCCACCAAGTCCGTGTCCCCATTGCAAATGATCTTTTCCCATTGTAAAATTTCCCCAGCTCCACGCAGCAGAAATTGTTGAATTTACATCGCTGTATTCAATTCTGTTAGCTGCCTTAAACAAAGGATTAACTCCAGTATGAGGAGTAAAAATTCTCATCTTATCATTTGAGTCTGCTCTTTCAATATTGTCTCTGTAATCAAAACTAAATCCCAGCCAATCACTTAGATAGCCTTTGAATTTAACGCCGCTCCATTGATGAAAGAAATTTGTTCCATAATTTTTTGCAAGAGTATAGCCGAGAATTGGTTCAAATGAGACTTTGAATAATGGATCGTTAAAAGAAAAAAATCTCAATCGCCCGAGATTATCCTGCCGCAGAAAAGTTGGTTTCTGAAATAATGAAGTGTTGCTTGTTACTAATGTTTTTTCGTTTTGAAAATCTTTTAAGAAAAATTCGAGTTCATCTTTTTCGATCTCTGTAAGCTCAAATTTTTTATCGTTAAGTTCATCCAATTTTTTATAAATATAAATTCTGCTCAACGGTTTTATCTCGTCGTTAATTTCTATTATTCCCTTTTGTGCTGCCACGGATAAGAATCTATAAACATCACTGTAAAGTGGTTCATACGTAGTTTGCGACAATGAAAGGGAAAATATTGAAGTAAAAAAGAATAACGTAAAAAATCGAAACAGCATTTGGATTCCAGAATTTTATGATGTCAAATTTACAAAATATAATTCGAGATTTTAGGGCAATATATTGAGGAGTTAATTCACTAATTGTCTTTCACGAATTGAAATCTTTTTTGAGTCTTGCAAATTTTTTAATACTTATAAAATTAATTTCATGAAAAATTCAAAATTATTTTTTCTTCAGTTGCTTGGATTTCGCTTCCAATATTTTTTTTGCAGAAATATTTGTAACAACTTTTTTCCCTGTTTTTTCTTCAATTTCTTTTCGAGTATTTCCTGCAATAGTTCCGCCTTGTTTGGCAATAGTTTTATTCTCGTCAAAAGTTTTCGGTTTTTTTTCTTTACTAATTTCAGTAGTAGTTGCTTCGGCGAGCATATTCAAAACCAATTCTAAATTGGTCATATTGTCTCTTAAATTTTCTTTCTTAAGGTCTTTATATTTCTTATACATTTTTAC
The DNA here is from genome assembly GCA_013824085.1 of Chlorobiaceae bacterium. GTDB lineage: Bacteria > Bacteroidota > Ignavibacteria > Ignavibacteriales > Ignavibacteriaceae > PNNF01. Next base: position 81,948 of record PNNF01000008.1, read on the forward strand.
AGACAATCCACTCCAAGCTTTAGTAATTTCGTCGGTTAGAATTGCGTACTCATCTCCTTTTTTTACGCCTCTTTCATCCCATTCATCAGTCAACTCTTTTCGCACTTCGATACTTTTTAGTCGTTGATTAATCCACTCTTTGCTGTAACCTTTTTTGAGGTAA
>PNNF01000009.1 GCA_013824085.1 Chlorobiaceae bacterium
CAATTAAACTCTTCAATATCTTAATGTTCTCTTTATCTTCTAATTGTTCTTTCCCTTTAGGAGTTTCAAGAATTTTTGGAATGGATTCTAATCTCTTGTCGTTTAAAATATTACGAAATCCTTCCAATCCAATAAATCCTTTACCAATGTGTTCATGCCTGTCAACTCTGCTTCCAAGCGGTTTCTTACTATCATTAAAGTGAAAACATTTTAAGTAGTTTAATCCAATAATTTCGTCAAATTCTTTAATAACATTCAGATAATTTTTTTTTGTTGCAATATCATAACCTGCTGCAAAAATATGTGCCGTGTCAATACAAACTGACATACGATTTTTATCTTCAACTAAATCGATAATTTTTCTCAGATGTTCAAATTTATAACCAATAGATTTTCCTTGTCCTGCAGTTGCTTCAAGCATACTGCTGACTTTATACTTCGGTGTTTTGTTATGAGCAATATTTATCGACTCAGCAATAATTTTTATTCCTTCATCCTCTCCTTGTCCGCCGTGTGTTCCGGGATGAAAATTTAAGTAGGGAATCTCGAGAAGTTCGCATCGTTCAAGTTCGTCAATAAAAGCTATTCTCGATTTTTCAAGATTCACATTTTCAGAAGCGCATAGATTAATCAAGTAAGAATCATGAGCAACTACAAATTTTATTTTTGATTTAGCTAATTTCTGCTTAAACAAAATAATCTCTTTTTCAGATAATGGGTTTGATTTCCATTGAGTATTATTTTTGGTAAAAATTTGCATCGCATTAAAATCTAATTTCTCTGCAAGATCAATACTTGTTGAAACTCCACCTTGTATGGAAGTATGTGCACCAATTAATTGTTCAATCATTTTTATAATTTTTCATTTAGAGATTTTAAGATAGATTCATCAATTGACATTGGTGATATGCCAAGTGGTTTTAGTTTGTCAATATTTAATGAGACATCTTCAACTGCGGGATAGTTGGGAATTTGATACATCGAAATTTTATTGAGTAGTGATTTGTCGAAAGATCCAATGTCGCAAAGCTTTTCGCCAAGTTCAAATCGAGAAATTCTTTCACTTCCACCAATGTTGATTATATCGCACTTGATCTCTTTGATAATCAATTTATTAATTATCGTTGCCACATCGCGAGCTGATATTGGTGTTCGGAATTGATCAGTAAAAAGATTTATTGGCTGAGATTTTTGTAAGTTATCAATCATGTGCCTAAAATAATTTTTACTCCTCGTTATTCCATAACCGAACAATAATGCAGTTCTTAATATTAAATAATTTGGGGAATATTTTTTTACAGCCAATTCTCCTAAGAGTTTTGTCTCAGCGTAAATTGAAAGTGGATTTAGCTTCGAATCCTCTTTTAAGAAATTCCCTCTGTAGCCCGCGTAAACTAAATCAGTAGAAGTATAAATTAATTTTGAATTAAATTGTTCGCACAATTGTGCAAGAGTTTCAGTCGCTTTTACATTGCATTCATAGTAATCTTTTGTAGTATGTTCAGTACTAATTATTGGCGAAGTGATTGCGGCAGTATGAATGACAATATCAGGATTGAATGAAGAGAAAATATTTTTTACTTCGGAATGATTTCTCAAATCAATTTTTACTGAATTGAAATTTGAACAATTACCGATTGTGCTATTGAATAATGAAAGCAATTCAAATTGATGTGAGAATTCGAGATTTAAATATTCTCCAAGAAAACCGCTACCACCAGTAATTAATATTTTTTGTTTTTTCATAAGTTAAAAAAATTTTATGGAGGAAAATAAATTATTTAGAAAGATATTTCACAAATAAAATCGTGACCGAATGCCAATAACAAAATAATTTATTTCGTAGTTTTCAAATGTTGTGTTTTGATAAGATGCTATCAACGTAATTTGTTTTATTAGATTCAGTTCAGCTTGTAGATAGATTTGACTTTTCTGAGTTTCATTCTGATTAAATAAGGTCAAGAGATCATTATCAAAATAATATGCTCGCTTTCCTGCAAATCCACCAACCTTTATTAACAACTGCGAGAAAGGGAGATAATGAATTTTGCCACCTAAAGAAAAAAGATTTCGTCCATCTTGCAATAAGGAAAAATTTGGTCTAACTGCAATTAAAAATCTTTCTCCAAGAATTCGTTCATATCTTAAAGTGAACTGATTCACAGTTTGTTTCGGGAGACTATCTTGACTTAAAACACCAGTCGCATTCAAATGAGAATATGCAATTCCATAAAAATTTATTTTGTCCTGAAAAATAAAATCAAATGAGTAAAGATTTGTGAAGTCCGAATAATTGAATAATTCAGAAGCGTTATAATTAAAATTTCCTTTAAGATGTAAATAAATAAACTTTAAGAAAACATTGCTAAAGCTAGTTGAAACACCGCCTAAAAACATCTGCTGATTGTAATCCCAAGCAGGATTATCAATAGTCAAATTGTCATAGCTGTTAAGAAGGAAAATATTTTTTGATATTTCTAATGTATTATAAAATGCGAAAGAATTCGATTTGTTTTCGTTATCGTAATTAGCATTTGTATAAAAAATAGAAGACTGTAATAGATTTCCACTCACTTGTGAAAAAGAAAAAAACGAATTAATAAAAAATAGAATTACTAAAAATCTGAACTTCATTTCAGGAGATTTAACCCTTCTAATGCAGACGCATCATCCTTTGAAAGCATAAGTACGTTGGTCAAGAGCTCTTTTGCTTTGGCAGAATTTCCGAGATAATAATATGTCCAACCAAGTGAGAGATTGACTGAATATTCGCCGGGGTAACTCTTGAAGACTTTTTCTAAATATTTTTTTGCTTCATTATAATTAGTTTCGGAAAGTGCAATTTGTCCCAAACCAAGATTTGCAAAATAATTTTCGGAATCTACTTTCAAGATACTTTTATAAATCTTTTTAATTTCTTCCCAATTATTTTTTGCTGATAAAGGATAAGTCAAGCCGAGTTGAGATTCAATACTGCTATTACTAATTCTGACGGCATTTCTATAATAACTTTCAGATTTATCAAAATCATTCAGTATAAATGCGAGCCAACCAAGTCTAAGATTAATTAAATAATTCTCTTTATTTTTTTCGTAAATTTTTTCCAATTCAGAAAATGCTTTTTGATTATCACCTAAAGTTGAGTGTTCAATCGATTTATTAAATGCTGCAACTTTTGGGTCTTCGCTTTTAGAAATAAGCGCATACGAAAAAATTGACATAATAATTGCAGTCAAAATTATACTCAAAGCCACAAATCGTTTCATGATTTTCTCCTAAATTTTATTAACACTTACTTTTAATTTCTTGTCATCTGAAAAAGAAAAATTATTTACCACTCCATCTTCAGAAATCGTAATAGTTCCAGTAAAAGATTTTTTATAGAACAAAAATAAATTATTTCCTAATACGTTAAGATTATTTTTTATTACAATATTTTTATCATCTTCTAATCGTTCACTAAAAAATGAAAACTTCTTTACTTCAATATGATTTTTTGATAATATAAAAAACTCAGATAGATATCTAATAATATTATTTGGCATTAGTGAAAAAGAAATCTCATCACTCCACTCTAACGAAGTATGAAATGTTAAAGGAATTTGAGACGCATTAAGGAAAAAATAATATAATGCTGAATTTTTCTTCCCGACATAATTAGTAATGTAAAATATTTTTTCTGTTTTATAAAGATAGACAACATCTTCTTTCGATGATTCGATATAAAGATTGTTCATCATATCAATTTTCACTTCCCATGTTTCTTTTGTTTGTTTTCCATTTATGTTTACATCAAATTCAAATTTATCACCGAAATTAAAATCGAATGCTTGCTTAACAATTTTATGTGTTTCAATATTTTGTACGAGAGAATTTTCTTCGGGATAGTCAAATAATTTTAATTTTAATTTCTCATTTTCTTTTACAATAAAATGTGCGAATGGATACTTATAAGTTTTGTCGCCTAATTTATTTGTCAACTGAAATTGGAAATGTAAATGTGGAATTGGAGATCTTCCACTGTTTCCGCAATAGCCAATTAAATCTCCTTTTCTAACATTATCATTTTCTTTAACCTTTATTGAATCAACTTTGAGGTGAGAGATTGAAGAAAAGAGACCTTCGCCATGATTGATGATAACGGTGTTTCCCCAATTATTCTCAACGTTCACTTCCCCGATATTGTTGTCATCAATGTAATCGATAATTTTTTCGACCGTTCCGTTTGCGGGCGAAACGACTGGTAAACCGAAGCAGAAATAATCGCTCGTTGAATTTCCTGAATTACTAAATTCTTTTTTGTCCGAATCAACAACAACAAAGTCCCAAGCGTACTTCCAATCTTCTTTGTGTGTGTGCTTTCCATTAAATCCTTGTGAGACAAGCCATCGCCCGAAGAATGGAAGTTCTGCAAAAAAATATTTGAATCGATCAAAGCGAGATTTTCTGTTCTGATGATAATAATAATTTTCTTCGGGTGAGCCGGGAGAAAAATAGAGTAAGACTAAATCAGATTGATCTTGTCTGAATTTTAATGAATATAAAGTTGTCAGAACAATAAAGTTAAAAGGTAAAACAAGTATTAAAATTGCTGATGGTAATAATTGATAGAAAAAAAGAGTGAATATGACCACCATCATTATTGAAATTGACATAAGAAGAAAACTTTTTTTAGATGGAATTATTAAACTTCCACCTAACGCAAAGGCTGTTAATATTGAGTTCAAGCTTGTAATCAAAAAAAGTTGATCAAACAGATGTGGAGCAAGCAACATTAAAAAAAGATAGTTGAACGTAAACGCAAAAACACTTATCATAAATAATAATCGTGAAAATATAAGAATTCCAATCACAATTAATAATCCCGCAAGTGCATCTGCCTGCAAAAGAATCATTCCAAATGATCTGAAATAATTTTTTACAATATCAGGAAGAAATGCAATGAGGGAAGAATCTTTTACCGAAACTATATTAATTTTTGTCTCTGGGAAATTACCGATGAAGACTAAAAAAATAATTAAAGATAAAACAAATGGAATGCTTAGTCCGGGAAGATTAAATAATTCTGCAAAAAAATTTTCAATAACAGCGCTAATCAAAAAAGAGATTAAAATAAATAATGGAAGTATTAACAAAATAAAAAGAGTTATGTCAAAGTAATATCCAACTGCTGCGGCAAACAAAATTCCGTTGAATCCATAGTAACCAGATCTGATTTTCTTCTCGTCAAACTTAAGTAGAGTGGCAATTAAATTAGAAATCACAACTCCCAATAATCCTAGCAAACCAATCTCAGGTGAAATGAGTGAGGCAATTAAAATAATTCCTCCCAACCATCTTCTGTTAGAAAAAAAAATTTGTGCGTAAGAATATAAAATCGAATCAAAAAAAATTGTCATCTTAAACAGGAATCAATTTTAATTTTTTAGGAAGTAATTCTTGCTCTAATAAATAATCAAGATTTTCTGCTTTTCTAATTAATTCTACTTTGCCATTTTCCATTATCATCACAACGTTTGGACGCATAGAAATAAACTGCATCCATTGCGTCATATTATATGCACCAACATATTTGATAAGTAGTTTGTCACCTCTATTTATCGAAGGCAGATTGATGCTTTCAGTTATGCAATCGATGTTCATACAAAGCGGACCATAAATTGCAGTATCTTCAGTATGCACTCCAGAGTTTTGACACAATTGAATATTATGCTTGTACCAAAAACTTGTAAACAAAATATTAACACCCGCATCAATTATGACTGCTCGTTTTCCTGATGTGAGTCTTTTGTTAGTAATAACTGAAGTGATTAAAAATCCTGCGTCGTCAATTAATGCTCTCCCAGTTTCAAGTATAAGAGTTGGTAAATCTTCACTCTTAAATGAAACATCAAAAATTCCATTTGTAATTGCGTCAGCGTATTGTTCAACTGAAGGTACGAGTTGTTCAGCAGGAAGGTATTGTCCAATGAGTGTATTGTGAGAAGCAAAACCGCCGCCTAAGTCAAGATACTCAAGGCTTACATTGAATTCGTTTTTTATTCTTTTACACAAACCAGCAAGATTATAAGCAGCAATTCTATAAGCTTCAGCAGACATAACGTAAGTTCCGATATGTGTATGAAGCCCGACTAATTTTAAGTTTTTATTTTGAATTATTCTGTTAATCGCTTGCCAAGATTCGCCGTTTTCAAAATTAAATCCGAAGCGATCCCAAATAGGATAGATTCCGACATCCATATTAATTCTAATCGCAACTTCTGCTCTAATATTATTTGTCTCAGCTAATTCTGAAATCAAAAATAATTCATCGAAATGATCGATATGAATTTTGGATTTATTTTTCATCGCGTTCAAAAGTCCCGCTTCACTTTTTGCTGGACCATTAAAAATAATGTGCTCACCTTTAACGCCGAGTTTTCTCGCTTTGTCATATTCAAAATCTGAAACTACTTCAGCCCATGAACCTTCTTGATGAAAAACAGAGCAGACAGCGTCTAAATAATTTGTTTTGTATGACCAAGCAAATTGAACTTTAGGATATCGATTCTTAAAAATTCTAAAAGCATTTTTTTGATTTTGTCTAATTTTTTTTTCAGAGATTACGAACAACGGCGAACCATATCCTTCGCATAAAGACTTGATTGAAACTCCATCAATATCAACTGTTGGTCTTGATAAGGAACTGCTCCCAAATTTATTCATCAGACCAGAATACTGCTTAGTGATTGTTGGTCGCTCATATCTTAATTTTTTTTTCATAATTTTAATTCTCCAGTGGTACTAATTTTTTCAAAGACTTTCATATCAGTAATTAAATCCCAAGCACACCTAACAAACATCTTCCCAATTTCATAATTGCTAAACGAAGTAACTTTTTCATCCATTCCAAGCTTCACTAATGCCCAAGGTAAATTTTGTCCGGCGTTTGGTGCTAAATAAACCCAAGCAGGAAATCGAGGATTAATCTCTAGTAAAAAATATTCACCAGTTGCAGCGGACTTAATAAATTCAAGCTCCAAACCACTTTTCCATTTAGAAGTTAGAATAAATTTATTTGAGACTCCGAGCAAAGTTTTGTCTAAAATCGTAACTCCCGACCAACCTTTTCCCTTGTCAGTTATGTAAAGCTTTCGCATAACCACAGCACCAATCGTTTTGCCTGTGCCGTCACCTAAACCGACAACATTAAATTCATCACCTTTAATATATTCTTGAACTATTATTGGGAAGCCCCATTTCTGTTTCAATTTATTAAATGCAACAACTGCTTCATCAAAATTATTTACGATATACGCTTCATAAAAAATTCCTTTGAGCACAACGGGATAAGAAAAATTATTTTGGATAGAATGCAGATTAGAAATATTTGTTGCTAAAATATTTTTTGGAACTTTTATTCCCTGCTTTGTACAAAAATTAAACAACTTATCTTTCGACCTTATTTCAAGCTGTTCAAACGTTGGTAGAAATAATTTTATTCCCGCTTCCAAAAGCTTATCTTGAATTTTTATAAATGCATAAAGCTCAGAGTCGAGAGTGGGAATAATGAAATCGAGTTTTTCTATTTTATGAATTGCTAAAAGTCGTTCTAAAAAATATTCCAAACCACTTGATGGATAAGGTATCAAATAAGATTTGGAAGTCAACTTTTCGATGTATAAACCGGGATCAAGCGAATCATAGGATAATCCGATTATTTCACCTTTGAAATCTTTTGCGTCTTTTATACTTCTGATAACAGGAACTCCAGGTCCAGGGCTATCAATAGCATTTAATCCAGTAACTGCTATTTTCATTTTTCAGTCACTAAAGAATAAAATTTTAATTGTGCTACAAGCTCTTCAAAATCTTTTTCAATCGTATTCGTATCAACTATATAATTTTCTGTGAAGAATTTTAAGATTTCTTCTTTTGATTTTCTTGAGCGCAGCATTCTAACTATTTCTGAGCCTGTTTTATTGAGTGTAAAAGTTTCTCCTGTTGTGTGCAGAAAAAGAAATCCTGAATCACTAACAGCAAGATTTTCTATAAGATGTATTTTACTCATATTAAAATCCAGTTATTTAAATAATTAAGATTAGTAAAATTAAGAGAAACAAATTTAATTTTCTTAACAATACTTTTGAATAAATTAATTTAGTCAACAAGAAAAAATGTTTATTTTTAGAAAGCAAAATATAAATGATAATTTCTGTTTATGTCATTCGACAAATTACTAATTAATAAAGTTTGTTAGAGAGAAAAGATTGCAAAAGATTTCAAAAAAAATTTCACAAAAAATAAAAAAAATAAAAGTTTTACTCACGGATGTTGATGGAGTGCTAACTGATGGCGGAATGTATTACACTGATTCTGGTTTGACAATGAAAAAATTTAATGTCAAAGATGGAATGGGAAGTTACATACTAAGGGCGGCAGGAATAAAGGTTGGGATAGTTACTTCCGACAAAAGTGAAATTGCAAAAGTAAGAGGTGAGAGATTAAATTTAGATTTTATTTATATCGGAGCACTCGATAAAAAAAATATTTTAAATGAGATATGCAGCCAAAATAATTTTAGTTATGAAGAGATTGCATTCATTGGCGATGATGTAAATGACACAGAAATATTGAGCACTGTTGGATTTAGTGTTTCACCAAAAGATGCATTACCAGAAATAAAAAAAATCGTTGATTACATTTCTGACAAAAAAGGCGGTAAAGGTGTCTTCAGAGAAGTTGCAGAGATGATTTTGAAATATCGAAAGTAAAATCCAAATGAAAATAGTTAGTTCCCTTTTTACAATAATATTTTTTGCTGCCATTATGTATTCTCAAGAAAAAATTTCAACAGTGGATTCATTAATTAACTCCGGTGAATTTAACAAAGCTAAAGAATTAATTCACAGTGAACTTTGTGAGGCTAATTTATCTGCAGAAGTTAGATACAATCTCAATTTTAAGTTGGAGTTAATGGATAGAGTTAAATTAGATTTTAAGCGAACTGAAGAAGATGTTCTGAACGCTCTGAGGAAATATTATCCGAATATAAAATCAGAAGATTTAAGAAAATGGGAAGTAAATAATTCGCTTGAGATGAGAATGATAAATGGGGAGAGAAGATATTTCAATAATGCTGTGGCAAATCTGTTTAGAATCGACAATGATGCAAAAAAAATTAAAGAAAGTATCGATGGAATTGTTCCGAACAAACTAACAGAATTTCTTTCATCATATTTACCGAAATTGGTAGTACAACATGAAACAGAAAAACAGAAATTAATTAATCCCATCAAAGTGAAAATTAACTACACGCTTTCTGTAAAACCAAATGTCGTTCCCGATGGAGAGATGATTAAATGTTGGTTACCTTTTCCTAAAGAAACTAGAAGAAGACAAACAGAAGTAAAATTAATTTCATCCAGTCCAACGAACGCTATTGTTGCTCCTGATGAATTTTTACAACGAACAATTTTCTTACAGCAGAAATCAATTAAAGATAAACCCACAGTGTTTAATGTTGAATATAGTTTTTTGAGTTATGCAGAATTCAATTCTATTAATGAAGAAAATTTTGTTGTTGTTCCAGATGACTCAATTACAATAGAATACACTCAGGAAAGAGCGCCGCATATTATTTTTTCTGATGAGATAAAAAAATTATCCGATGAAATTGTTGGAGATGAAAAAAATCATTACAGAATTTTGAAAAAAATATTTACGTGGATTAGCAAAAATATTCCTTGGACAAGTGCACTCGAGTATTCAACAATACCAAGTCTCTCAGGCTACTGTGAAAAAAATAGACGAGGTGATTGCGGAATAAAAGCGATGCTATTTGTTACGCTTGCACGTCTAAATGGAATTCCAGCAAAATGGCAAAGCGGTTGGATGTTACACCCGGGGAACTTGAATCTGCACGATTGGGCTGAAGTTTATGCAAACAGTATTGGATGGATTCCGATTGATGTCGATTTTGGTTTACAAAAATCTGAGAAGAAAAAAGTAAAATATTTTTTCTTAGGTAATACAGATAATTATCATTTTATTGTTAATGATGATTTTTCACAACCGTTTTTTCCGAGTAAGATTTTTCCAAGAAGCGAAACTGTTGACTTCCAGAGAGGCGAAGTTGAGTGGAGAGGTGGAAATCTTTATTTCGACAAATGGAATTACAAAATGGATGTTACATTCGAAGAAAAATAATTTTCAATTTGTTCATTATTTTTTTTTGACTAAAAAAAATCACTTCAATAATATCATCTTCTTGATTGAGTTGTTTCCAGAGGCAGTCAGTCTATAAAAATATATTCCTGTTGGTTGAGAAATTCCTTTCCCATTTTTTCCATCCCAAGTAACATCGTGCGTTCCAGCTTGTTGAAATTGATCAACTAAAGTATTTAATACTTCTCCTTGAACATTAAAAATTTGTAGCTTTACATTTTCTGATTGTGAGAGTGAATAATTTATTTTCGTTGATGGATTAAATGGATTGGGAAAATTTTGAAACAATATAAAATCAGTTGGGGTATGATTCGTTAAATTTGTTGTTACTCCAGTTGAAAATATTTCATAAAAATAATTCGCGAAATCAGGATAATTATATCTCGTCACAATACACTCGAGTCTTCCATCATTGTCGCTATCAACCAGTGATGGATATGAGAAATAAAATTGTGGGTCATTTCTTTCAAACACAGTTGCACCATTTACGATGTTTAAAATCTTAAACGATTGACGATAATTTGTTGGTGTTCCATGATAAGCTAAGACATAAAATTCGGTTATCTTATCATTAGTCAAATCAGTTATAAGCGAATAAATTTGTGAACCAGCAAGTCTCTCCGCCGCTGTGAAAACATACGTGTATTGCGGAGTGTTAGAAAATCCATCTCCCATTACTTGAAATTTTAACGAGTCGAGAAGAAACAATCTGGATTTCCAAGAGTTGCCGTTGCTCTCAAAATTTAGCCAACCTGAAACAGTTTGATAAGAGATTGAGTTTGAGATCCAAATATTTGACCATTGAGGAAAAATATTTATACTAAGTAGAATGAATAGAGCAACTGAATAAAATAAATTTTTCATGATTCAAGCTTCCAAATAATTAATTTACTAAAATAAAAAATAAATCGTTTGAGGCAATCGTTATTGAATTGAATCGGCTTTCAACGAAAACCTAATTTACTCAATTTTATCGATATCTAATTCCTAAAAGAAAATGAGTTGAAGGTGATAATAAATAACGAATATTGACAAGTAATTAAAATTAATTTAGTTATAGATTTCAACCATCACAAATAATGTTGGTGGCTGAGATTGTTATTTGTGTTACAAAAATTAATGAAGAATATTTTCGAAAGAAATTATTTTTGGTATTATTCTGAAAAATCGTAGCTATATGATGAGAAGAATTTTTATTAGTCAGAAAACACTGAATTAATCGATTGGATATGTTTATCTATCAAAAATATAACTCTCTCCAAGTCGGGGTAATTGGGGACAATTTTTTTTGCTTCATCAAAATATTTTTTTGAATTATTGATATCACAAAAAAGCCAGATTATTCCTAACATCAATTTGTAATCGACGGAGCTTTCATTTAATTCCTTTTGAGATTCAATTAACTTTAGTATTTCTGGGCAGGGGCAATCTTCATCTAAAAGATCTATATTTACAATAAATTCAATGTCAGTTTCAATTATATTTTTGAATAGCTTAAATGATTCAGAAATTCTACCCGTCTGTGCGTGACAAATAATTAATTTCCGGCTAATAAACTTATTGTTTGGGTCTTTTATCAAAGCTTCTTCTAAGTAGTGTTGAGCGGCAAGGAAATTTCTTGCAATAAAATATTGATTACCGAGCATCTCGTTCATTTCATACCCAAAATTATTTAAAAAAGGTTGTCTAAAATTAAGCAAAATCTATTTATCTATATCAATAATACAAATATTTTAGACAACCTATAATAAGCAAATTATCTAACGAAGGGGAAATTTTTAATTTCGCTTGCGTGCCAAGTTGTCAAACCATTTGTTCTCATCCAGTCATAGTTCATTGCATTTACTCCAAACAATAGAGATTTTGCATCGTAACCTAAAACTTTTAAGATAAAAGCAGTTTGAGCTGATGTTTGACCAGTGTAACAATAAATTACGATAGTTCTGTCAGTAGGTAAAGTTTTCAAATGTGCTGAAAGCTTCAAGTCACTGCGTGGAATGTAATTAATTGCACCACTTAAATGTCCTAAATCATAATGAGCTTTTGGCCAATAGTTCACTAAAAAATAATTTGATAAACTTGGAGTAACTGTCTGCCAAGTAATTCTAATATCCGCCCATGGATCAGTAGATGCTAATAATTGGTCAATTCTTGCTTCAAGAATTTCTCTACCAGTTTTTTTGCCTGTGTTCAAATTTGGCAATGAGCCAGCAGCAGGTTTTGGGAAATTTGTTGTAACAAAATTAGTGAAGTTATTTCCAATATTAGGATTCCAACTATTTGCAACTTCGGAGTTCCAAGCAGACATTCCAAATTTTACTGAAAAAACATTAGCGTGTCCGAGAAGTCTTAGCATTGCAGTTGCGTATCCAGAAGTTTGTCCTGAATAGCAAACAATAGCTATTCTATCAAAGGAAGCTGGATTAATTGTTTTCATATGTGCTAACAGATCTTTCAATTGGACATTCACAGCGCCTTCAATTCGACCTCGAGCTGTGAAATCTGTTGCAAGTCTAATGTCGATGATGTGAAGTTTTGCAGGGTTTACCAACTGTAGGTCTCTAACTGCTTGAACATCCATAATTGCAGGAAGAAGCGTATTAAGATAGTCACCAGTAGATTCTAGATGTTGAACTAAAACTTCAGCTTCATTAATTGATGGTTCTACTATCGACTCTTCTTCTGTACAACTCGTGAATACAAAAAGTAGTGGAAGAATCATAAATAGTAAGAACATTTTTCGTAGGTTCATATATTTCTCCGTTTTTGATTATGTTATTTGATTATTAAGGAACATTCCAACTATTTGGTAATTTGCCATCAACCACAACGGGAGCTGAAGCTTCTAATTCCCAAGATAATAAGTCACTCCTAAAAAGATAAAGATCTCTATTTTTATAAGTTCCATCAGGATTTCTAATAATATGGCACGCTTCATAGCAAGATTGTCCCTGACTCACTCTTGTTCTGTCTGTCCATCTAATAATATTATGTGGTGTTGCATATTTATAAGTAGGACGAGCACTAAAATTTGATAAGAGAGGTACTCCATAATTTTTCCAGCTATCGGGTGCTTGAACCGCTCTTCTTAATACAGCAAATTTGTACGGCTTTGTTTCAGGTATTGGATTTATTCCAATCTTAAAATCTTGATAAGAAGCAATTCGTGCGCCATCTCCACCAATATGACAACTTCCGCAATTATTGTAATCTTGAGAATGACAAGTATTGCAACTAAAAGAATTGAAGTGTGCAGAATGATAGATATTATTAGTTTGAACACCTTGATGACAATCAGTACATTTTGGTAAAAGTGGCATCTTGTATCTTTGGTCATAAATTTGTCCATCACCATGAATTTCATTTTTGGTATGACAGTTGGTACAAGTAAATCTATTCTGAGTTAAATGAACATCTGGTTGTGTGCCTGCTCCTTGCCCAAGATAAGCGTGTCCAACACGACTTGAGTGACAAGCAATGCAATTATCTTTCATATCAGGTTTGGAAAAAGCATGTCCTCGCAATAGTCCACCACCTGCTGCTTTGGGCCTGTTCACATGGCAATCGCCACAAGTTGCATGGCATCGTGCACAATTGTCATTATAACCTTGTTTCATTTGTGCAGATAATCTATCAAATCCTTCAGGAATATTTGGTAGCCCTGAACGAATAACAACCATCGACTTTTGTCCCCAGCCTTGTTCATGTAAACTATTTTTTGTTCTCAAATAGATGTCAGTATGGCAGGAAGCACATTTTTGCTCGGCATAATCTGATGGGTTAGGGATAAAACTTCCTGAATGAGCAACTTTTTTATCAGAAGTATTATCTACGCCACCATGGCAAGCAGTACAGGGCATTCTGCCGTGCACAGAATTTTTAAATTCAGTATAACCCTCACCACCAATAAATACTCTATCATATGGAAAAATTACTGGAGCATCTCCTCCGCAACCTGGGGGAGTAGTGGATGGCGGATCCGGAGTATGAACCCGCTTTAGAGTTTCATAATTAGTGTGGCATCCCTCGCAAGATGCGATTGATGCATCGTCAGTTGGAGTAGTTGGATCTTTTTCTTTTTTCTCAGTACAACCTGCACCAATTACGATAATAAACAGCACTAATAAATATGAGCTTAGTATTTTTTTAAGTTTCATAGTTCTCCTTCAATTTGTAGAAGATAAACAAATTCTATGCCAAATTTAATGGTTAGAATTAGATGATTTTACAGATAATGCGAAACAATGCGTTTCGATGTTTCAGTAACAGTTGAACGTTTTTGAAACAAAATGGTTAATTGGAAGAATTCGAGGGTGCGATCTTATTTTTAAGTAATTAGAGAATATTTTTTAAGTTTCCGCCAAAGTGTTGTGCGCCCAATTCCTAATTCTTTAGCAGCTAAAGCCTTGTTCCATCTGTTTTTTTCTAATATTGCTAATAGTTCAGATTTTTCAGAATTTGTTATACTGACAGGAGTGATATTTTTCGTAAACTGAGTAGTAGTTTTGTACTCTAACAAAGTGTTAGGTAATTTTATCTTTTCGATTGTATCTTTTTTTGTGGTTCTAACAAAAGCATATTCAATAACATTTTCTAACTCTCTTATGTTTCCCGGCCAACTGTAATCAGATATTACGTCAATTGCTGCTTCTTCAATCTCAAATATCTCTTTTTTATAATAGATTGAAAATTTATTTAAGAAATGCTTTACTAAAGGAATTATGTCTTCTTTTCTTTCTCGAAGTGGCGGTATATAAATTGGGATCACATTTAGACGATAAAATAAATCATCTCGAAAAGTTCCACGCCTTAATGCATCCTGAATATTTTGGTTAGTGGCTGCGATTACTCTTACATCAGAATATCGAGTTATTGATTCACCAACTCGCTCAAATGTTCCTTCTTGTAAAACTCGAAGCAATTGAATTTGCATCTGAAGAGGCATCTCGGCTACTTCGTCCAAAAAAATTGTTCCATTATTTACAATCTCAAATCTCCCTTGCCTATCTTTGATAGCGTCAGTAAAGGCGCCTTTTACATGTCCGAATAATTCGCTTGCAAGTAAATGTGAAGGAAAGACAGAACAATTTATTTTTAAGTAAGGAAATTCATTTCTTGAGCTTGTTTTTTGAATTGCATTTGCAACCAATTCTTTGCCTGTCCCTGATTCACCATGAATAAAAACAGGAGCGTTCGATTCAGAAATTTCATCTATCAACTCAAATATTTCTTGCATCTGTTTACTATAGCCAATCATTCCTTGAAATATTTTTTTCGTCATCAAATTTTTTCCCAACAATTCAAATTCACATAAATCTCTAAACGAAACCACTCCGCCTATTGGGTCATTATTATCATCATAAAGAACAGCAGCATTTATTTTGATTGGTAACTTATTGCCTTTGTTTGTGGTGATTGAATAAGTATAATCAAAAATATTTTGTTTGGTTTTGAGGACGGTGGCAATTGGACAATCAGAAAAGCACTGCTCCGAGCGGAAAATATGTTTACAAAATTTCCCCAATACTTCTTCTTTTAAGTGACCAGTAATTTTTTCAGCAGCTTTATTAAAAAAATTTACTTTAAAATTTTTATCAACAGTAAAAACACCTTCACCAATTGAATCTAAAATATTATCCTTTAATTTATCAGAAAGCAACATAATGTTTCATAGTTACTATTTGTTTCAAAAAATCTGCAATGAACTAATAAGTTCCAAAAAATATATTGTTCACATTGAAAATTAGAAGATAAAAACGAGATTGTAAAGGATTTATTTAAATAATTATCTCAGTAGAGTCATTTCGCATCAAAGTTTGAGAAAGTTTTATGAAGGAGATGAACAATGAAGTTATAAATTTACTAAAATAATCTAGAAGTAAATTACGGTGCTTTCATGAAAAAATATTTATTCAAACTTGCTAATTGCTTAAAATCAAATAGCTAATTTTTTTTCTTTTATATTTATTGGCAGTTCGAAAAAAAATCTTGCCCCATTCCGTTCATTATTTTCAGCCCATAATTGACCATGCAACATTTCGGAAAAATTTTTAACGATATATAGACCTAATCCAGTTGAGGATTCACCATTGGTTGGAGTAGCTGAAGTTTTTGAATATTTTTTGAATAATTTTTTTTTTATCGTCTTCGGTTAATCCCGGTCCACTATCAATTATTTCAAATCTAATTTTGTTATTTTTTTGTGAAAGGTTAATAATCACAGTGCTCTCAATTGGAGAATATTTTAGAGCATTAGAAATTAAATTTTCCAATATTCCGGTCATTTTTAGTTTATCCGAAGTGATTATTAAATTTTCTTTTAATTCATTTTTCAAAATCAATTTTTGTTTTTTTGAAGAAGCTAAAATTGTAAATGAATCATAAACGTTCCTTGCTAATTCTGAAATTGAAAAATTAGAAATTTCAAGGTGCATTTTTCCTTCCTCAATTCTCGATGAGTTCATAATCTGAGTTATAATCTCATACATTCTTTTTGCAGACAAATAAATCGATGCTGAGATCTCTTTAATTTCGGGATTATCAGAGTTGTCCTTCAAAATTTCAGTTAAACCAAAAATAGCATGAATTGGATTTTTTAAGTCGTGCGAAGTGATGTTCATTAATTCATCTTTTAATTCATTCGCTTTATGCAGTGAGTCTAATGTTCTTAGATGGACATTCACTTGTTTCATTAGCAGTTGGTAAATATCTATTATCCCAAATCTATTTTCAAACCTTACAACAATTGGGTCAAACACACTTCCCGAAATTCTATCCAGCGCTAATGTGGTATCATCAAGTACGGTAATTTCAGATTCTAAAACTAAAATATTATTTGATGGATTTTCTTCTAGATACTCGGCGATGCTTCTTTTTGAAAATAATTCGATACTATATTTCTTACTCATTATTTGATAAAATGAGTTTCTAGCAATCATGCTATAAAAATTTTTTTCAACAACAACAATTACTCCGGGCAATGTTTTATTCTCAGAAAATAGAGAGATCAAAACTTCAACAGAATCAATTTTATCGACAGCAATAAAAAGGGTTTCAACATCTCGAAGAGATGAATCAAAAATTAATTTTTTACTAGTTAACTTTTTTTTCTTTCCCATAATGAATTTATAAAGTTTATTTATTACTCAATAAAAATTGTAGAAAACTATCTCAAATATTTAGTACGCAATTTAGAGAGTAGCCAGTTCAGGTGCGTTAAATCTATATTAAGTTTTCGTTAAATCTTCAGCTTGCTTTCTTTGGAAATAGAATATTCGATAAATATTTATTTTTGGCTAAGAGTAGTTCTGTTTAATTGCGATGTGCTCTTCTCTAATATGATAATTGAACTTTATGGAGTAAATTAATTGTTTAAAACATAAAAATATTAAGAGCTTTACTACTTTGAACTTTTCCGAAAAAATTAATCATTTAAAATTTCTTTCTGTTGCAAGCCAGATTTCTAAAAAAATGAATGTGCCTTTATTTATCGTGGGCGGATTTGTACGAGATTTAATTTTAGACAGACCACGCAACGAAATAGATTTTTTAGTAGTTGGTGATGGTCCTTCGTTCGCTTCAGAATTCGCAAAAAGTTTGGGAATAGAACAGATCTCAATTTATAGAAATTTTGGAACTGCACATTTTCGATATCAAGAGATTAACCTTGAATTTGTTGGTTCGCGTGTTGAGTCTTACAATAAATCATCTCGCAATCCAATAGTTACAAAAGGAACATTTGAAGATGATATTAACAGACGGGATTTTACGATCAACACTCTCGCAATTTCATTGAATGAAGAAAATTTCGGAATGCTTATTGATTTGTTTAACGGAGCGGAAGATATAAAAAATAGACTTATCAAAACTCCGCTTGATCCAGAAATTACTTTCGATGATGATCCGTTAAGAATTTTAAGAGCTTTTCGTTTTGCTGCACAATTAAATTTTTCTGTTCACCCAGAATTAAAAAAAGTAGCCGAGAAATATAAAGAGAGATTAAAAATAATTTCTCAAGAAAGAATTACAGATGAGTTATTTAAAATACTCGCAAGTGAAAAGCCATCAATTGGGTTGAAACTACTTTATGAAACAAAAGTGATGGAAACAATTTTTCCCGAGATTCATTTAATGGGTGGAGTTGATCAACGAAAAGACTATCACCATAAAGATGTTTTTTATCATACTTGTTTGGTGGTTGATAATATTTCAGTGATGTCACAAAATATTTGGTTACGCTTTGCAGCCCTTGTTCATGATATCGCAAAACCTCAAACGAAAAAATTAGTTGAAGGAATTGGCTGGACTTTTCATGGGCACGATGAGATTGGTGCAAGAATGATGAAAGGTATTTTTAGACGATTAAAACTTCCACTCAACAGAATAGAATATATTCAAAAATTAATTCGACTCCACTTAAGACCTATTGCTCTTGCATCAGAAGAAGTAACTGACTCTGCAATCAGAAGACTAATTGTTGAAGCAGGTGAGGACCTTGATGATTTGATTACTTTGTGTCGTGCTGATATTACAAGTAAGGATCAAGATAAAGTTTCTAAATATTTAGAAAACTATAACAGAGTAATGGCGAGAGTATTTGAAGTTCGAGAGAAAGATAAACTTAGAGAATTTCAATCTCCAGTTAGAGGAGAAGAGATTATGAAAATTTGTAATCTTCAACCATCAAGAAAAGTTGGCGAAATAAAAAAAGCTATTGAAGAAGCAATTCTTGAAGGCAAAATCCCCAATGAGTATGAAGCGGCTTTGGAATATTTAATGAAGATTAAAGATAATTTTTTGGATATTTAATCGAATCTAAAAATTTTAATTTGAATTATAAATTAATTGATGATTGATGATTGATGATTGTTAATTGACGATTGATGATTGATAAATTTTTGTTGTTCATTGAACCGAGTGGAATATTATTTTTCTTTATAACCAACAAATCAGAAATTTTACTTTTTATCAATTATTTTTACCGTTCATAAATAAAAGCAAAAACTAAATAACGCTGAAACTATTTTAGACTCAGTTGTTTATAAAATTTTAATTTGGAGTGTTGAATGCGAAATCTCCTCGTAACAATTTTTATCATTATATTTTCATTTCAATTAGATGCTCAAGAAACTCTAACATTGAATGAAGCGGTTAGAATAGGTTTGCAAAAAAATGTTTACCTACAAAAAATTTCAAATAATATTCAAATAGCTGAATCAAATCTACTTACTTCATATGGAAATTTTTTGCCAAGCGTAGCAGCTTCAACATCATGGGGTTGGACTCGATCAGAAGATGTAGGCGGAACAGCAACTATTTTTGGGCAAGTGATTCCGATTCCGCAATCAACATCTGACACAAGAAATTATAACGCAAGCATTAGTGGAAGTTGGACCTTGTTTGATGGGCTTGCAAACTATAATCAATTATCGAAAAGTAGAAATGAACTTGAAGTTGCAAAACTGCAGATCGAAAGAGCAAAGCAGGAAGTTATATTCCAAACAGTGAGCGGTTATTACGATGTGATAAATTTGAAAAAACAGATGGAAGTTGCTGAAGATAATTTGAAGTGGAATCAAAAAAATCTTGAAATGGTAACAGAAAGAAATAAAGTTGGACAAGTGACTCTGGCTGATGTTTATTCACAGCAAGTAAGAACTGGCACGGCTGAACTTGATGCAATTAGAGCAAAAAATAATTATGAAACTGGAAAAAGTAATTTCTTGTTTAATCTTGGATTGGATGTTTTAGAAACATATAATTTTATCGACCCAACATTAGAATCAGACAAAGCAATTCATGATGCTTCAGAATTTATTTTAGCCGAAGAGCTAACAGCATTGATAAATAAGGCGTTAAACACTCGTTCAGATTTTCAAAGTGCTCAATTAAATCTTGAGAATGCAAATAAAAATATCACGATAGCAAATTCTGGGCACTTACCTTCAATCTCAAACACTTTCGGTTTTTATTCACGCACTGATAAATTTGATAATATTTTAAAAAATAAAACATACACAGTTGGACTTGCGTTAAATATTCCAATCTTCTCTGGGTGGAGTATCGATAATAGAGTTCAGATGGCTGAAGTAGATGCGAAGAATAAGAAATTAGATTTAACTGATCTTGAAAGAGAAATCAAAAAGAATTTGCAAAAAAATTATTTGGATCTCCAAGCTTCAATAAAGAGAGTTGATTTATCACAAAAAAATATTGTGGCTGCAGAGGAAAATAGAAAGATAGAAGAGAGCAAGTATTCACTTGGGTCAACGACATTATTAAATGTCTTAATTGCAAATTCAGAATATACTATGGCGCTTTCAAATTTAATAAACGCACAATTTGAATTTTTAAAATTAAAGGAACAACTTAATTATTACTTAGGTGTTCTTGATTCTTCAAAATATGAATAAATTTTTTTTTAGGAGTTAGATAATGGCAAACGGAAATAATAAAAAGAATTCAAAGAAAAAAATCTATGTATTTGGTGGGCTTGGCGTACTTGTACTTGGATTGATTTTATTGGTTATAATTCAAGGTAGTAAAGAAGAAATTATTACTGTCCAAACTGAAAAAGTAGAAAAAAGAAATATCACCCAAAATGTTACTGCTACTGGAAAAATTCAGCCAGAGTTTAGCGTAATCATAACCCCTGAAGTTACAGGTGAAGTTATGGCTTTAACAGTTAAAGAAGGAGATGATGTTAAAAAAGGGCAAGTTCTGTTAAGAATAAAAGCAGATACATACTTAGCTCAAAAAGAAAGAGTTGAAGCAAACCTGCAATCTGCAAGGGCTTCATTGAGTATCCAAAAAGCTCAACTCGATAAAATTACAGGAGATTATAATCGTGTAAAAGATCTCCACGCAAAGAGACTATCAAGCGATGCTGAAATTGAAGCTTCAAGAAGTCTATATCTCACGTCAGTTGCTTCGTTTGAATCTGCACAAGCAGTGGTTCAGCAAGCACAAGCGTCATTGCGCGAAGCAAATGAACAACTAAATAAAACTGTAATCACATCTCCAATAAATGGTACAATAACAAAATTAAATATCGAAGTTGGGGAACGAGTTCTTGGCAGCGGCTTTACTCAAGGTACAGATATTATGACAGTCGCTGACTTATCACAAATGGAAGCAATTGTAGATGTTGATGAAAATGATGTAACAATTATTTCAGTAGGCGATACGACAAGAATAAAAGTTGATGCTTTCAGAGATAGAGTGTTTAATGGAATCGTAACACAAATTGGTAACAGTGCAAAATCTGCTGGCTTCGGCACACAAGAGCAAGTAACAAATTTTGAAGTGCGAGTAAGATTACTTGATACTGATATTAATCTGCGTCCTGGAATGTCTTGCAACGGAACAATTGAAACTGAGACTAAAAAAGATGTAGTAGCTGTTCCGATCCAAAGTGTAACTGCAAGAACAGATGTAGAAGCACCTAAGACCGAAGAAGAACAATTAATTACTAGCGCAAAAAAACGCGAAAGAAGAATTCAAGAAATAGTTTTTATTATTGTTGATGGAAAAGCAAAAGCAGCAAATATCGAAACCGGAATTAGCGATGATACATATGTAGAAGTAATCTCTGGCTTGAGTGGAGGTGAAGAAGTTGTCTCTGGTACTTATCGAGCAATATCAAGAGAATTGAAAGATGGTTCGTTAGTAACTAAAGAAGAGAAAAAAACTAACCAAGCTGAAAAGAAATAATTTAACTTTCGGATAAATAATGACAATAATAAATATAGAACATATCGCGAAAATTTATCAAGTCGGTTCGGAGCAAGTACACGCTCTTAGAGATGTAACACTGAAAATTGATAAGAACGAATATGTCGCAATTATGGGACCATCTGGTTCTGGTAAATCTACTTTGATGAATATGCTTGGATGCCTTGATACACCTACTCATGGTCTATATCAATTCAATGGTAAAAATGTGAGTCAGATGAATGATAATGATTTAGCAACTATAAGAAATAAAGAAATCGGTTTTGTCTTCCAAACATTTAATTTGCTGCCACGCTCTGATGCACTTCATAATGTAGAGCTTCCATTAATTTATGCGGGTGTATCAAGCTCAGAAAGAAAAGATCGCGCATACGAAGCATTAAAAAGTGTTGGACTTGCAGATAGAGTTCATCATAAACCAAATGAACTTTCGGGTGGACAAAAACAAAGAGTAGCAATTGCAAGAGCATTGGTAACAAAGCCATCATTGATTTTGGCTGATGAACCAACGGGAAATCTTGACTCAAAAACGGGTGAAGAAATCATGGAATTGTTTAATAATATTTATGAGCAGGGGAACACAATTATTTTAGTTACACACGAGGAATATATTGCTGAACACGCTGTTAGAATTATTAGAATTAAAGATGGGTTAATAGAAAAAGATGAAGCAGTTAAAAGAAGATATATTCCAAATTCAGTTTCAAAAAATATTAATACTGTAGGAACGGTGTGAAAAATTATTTGTTTGAATTGAAAGAAGGTTTGATAATTGCATTTAGAGCAATCAGATCAAATAAGATTCGTGCAGCATTAACAACGCTCGGAATAGTGATTGGTGTTACTTCAGTTGTGCTAATGGCTACTGCAATTAGAGGAATCGATACTTCATTTAAAGAGGGAATTAGTTCACTCGGAGCTGATGTTCTTTACATCGACAAATGGGCTTGGTTCTCGAATGAAGATTGGTGGAAAATTAGAAAAAGAAAAAATATTAGAATTGAAGAATACGAAGAATTTAAAAATTTAATTAAACTTCCTAAAGCTGTTGCACCAACACTCTGGATAATTAATAAAGTAAAACGTGATGATAAAAATATTGAAAATGTTTTTGTCACTGGAACAACAAGCGATTATTTGAGCACAACAAATTTTTCATTTTCGGCGGGAAGATTTTTCACTGATGTTGAAAGCCGAGGCTCAAGATACACAGCCGTTCTTGGAAGTGAAATTGCTGAGAGTCTTTTCCCACGAGAAAGTGCAATCGATAGAGAAATAAAAGTTGGTGATGTAACTTATCGAGTAATTGGTGTTCTTGAAAAACAGGGAAGTTTTATTTTAGGAAATTTTAATCCTGATAAACAAGTTTATGTCCCTATCGGAACTATCTTTAAACATTTTATTTCAGATAGAATTAGAAGCATCACAATTAATGTTCGTGCACAAAATCCTGACATGGTTGAAGCGACTAAAGAAGAAGCAACTGCAGTGATGCGAAAAGTTAGAGGATTAGAATTTGGTGAAGAGAATGATTTTTCAGTCAATCAACAAGAAGGTTTAACAACCAATTATGATCAGACTGTTGGAGTTATTTCAATAGCTGGATATTTTATTACAGGACTTTCGCTTTTCGTAGGAGCTATTGGCATTATGAATATTATGTTCGTCTCGGTGAAAGAGAGAACGAAAGAAATTGGAATTAGAAAAGCGATTGGTGCAAAACGAAGAACAATACTTGCACAATTTTTGATTGA
This sequence comes from Chlorobiaceae bacterium, assembly GCA_013824085.1. Lineage (GTDB taxonomy): Bacteria > Bacteroidota > Ignavibacteria > Ignavibacteriales > Ignavibacteriaceae > PNNF01. The sequence goes on from PNNF01000009.1 coordinate 23,694, forward strand.
GTCATCTTTAATTTGTTTACTTGGTGGACTCATAGGATTACTGTTAGCTGTCTTGCTCAGTCAACTGATGGCGCAATTTTTACCAACAACAATACAAGTCGATATTGTTATGATTGCCATAGGAATATCTTTACTAACGGGAATAATAGCGGGCTTTGCACCTGCATACACTGCATCAAAATTAGATCCTGTTGAAGCATTGAGGTATGAATAATGAATTTCTTTGAAAACTTAAAATTATCTTTTCATTCGCTCAGAGCCAATAAACTCAGGGCTATACTAACGATAACAGGAATTGTTGTTGGCATTTTTTCTATAATCGTTATCAAAACAGTATTAACAGTATTGCAGACGAGCATCGAAAGCGGCGTTTCACAATTAGCGAAAAATACTTTTCAAATACAAAAAATGCCTGCAGTTCAGATGGGTGGTCCCGGCTCAAGAGCAAGATATAGAAGCCGCCCCGATATCACACTCGACGAATATGAACGATTGAAAGAAGTTCTCTCATACGCAAAACACGTGGGAGCTGAACAATGGGAATCCGGAAAAATTATTGAATTTCGGAATAAGCAAACCAATCCAAATATTTCTGTTTCAGGAGCTACTGCTGAGGCAATGTTAACAAACAATTGGATAGTTGAAGACGGAAGAACACTCAGAGAAAATGATGTCTTTAGAAATAATCCAGTTGTAATACTGGGAAAAGAGATTAAAGAAAAATTGTTTCCAAATATTTCTCCTATTGGGCAATTCATCAAGCTCGATGGATACTTGCTACAAGTGATTGGAGTGCTCGAAGCTCAGGGACAATTTTTTGGACAGAGTCGAGATAATTTTGTTGTCCTTCCGCTCTCTTATTTTCAAACAATTTATGGCAGACGATCAAATAGCATAAACATTACTGTGATGTCATATTCAAAGCTTGATTACAACCAGCTAATTGAAACAGCCACTGGATATTTTAGAACAATTCGTAAAGTTCCTCCGGGCGATGAAAATGATTTTGAAATTTTTAGTAACGAATCTATTATTGCACAGATTGGACAGATAACATCAGGCATAGAAATAGGCGCAATGGTAGTTTCATTCATTGCATTGATTGCTGCGGGAATTGGAATTATGAATATTATGCTTGTGTCAGTTACTGAAAGAACGCGCGAGATTGGAATCAGGAAAGCAGTTGGTGCAAAAAAAATAAATATCTTATTACAATTTTTTTCAGAAGCAGTTTCACTCTGTTTTATTGGAGGAGCATTTGGAATTCTACTCGGAGTAGCTGTTGGTAACATTGCTGGTATGGCTCTGAATGCCGCTACGGCTGTGCCTTGGGATTGGGTTTTCATTGGCTTTGTTATCTGTGGTTTAGTTGGAGTTATTTTTGGAACTTATCCTGCATACAAAGCAGCGAACTTAGATCCGATAGAAGCTCTAAGGTATGAATGATGTTGATTGCAAAGAGAAATAATTTTAAAAGTTGTAGAATTTTTTTAAATAAATTTTTCTAAAAACTTAGTAAAGACGAAAATTATATTGAATGAAGGTAGATTAAGTAAAGGTTAAATATTTAAATAATTCAATATTTAATTTGTATTTTATGAAAGAATACTTTAATTTTTGTGAAGAGATGAAGTATTTTATTAAAAAAATTCTATAAGTACGTTTATAATCAATAATTAATTTGAGGAATATATGAAAAAATTATTTCTGTTTTTAGCGATAGCGATGTCAATGGGGACATTTTCCATCGCACAAGCATATAAAGATTCGTGGCAAGTTGGATTCGGGTTTGTGTACCCGCGTTTTGTCGGAGCAGATATTATAAGCAATGAGGGAAATTATGGTATCTATGCTTCGGCACAGAGAAAATTTTCTGAGCATTTTGGAATGAGATTTAAGCTTGCTTTTAAAGATTTAAGAGGAAAATATATTCCTACAGTCACCCCCTCTACTCAAACTCTTCATTTCTCTGGAGACTTTGATGTTCTTTATAGTTTTGTTCCATGTGAGGCTGTTTCTCCATACTTTGGAGTCGGTATTGGTCCGTTGTATTATCAGGTCAATAACCCTACGACTACTTCGATAAAAGATGGGGAGTGGATGGCTGATTATCAAGTAAATTTCTTGTTCGGTGTTGATTTTAATTTAAATGCTGATTGGAAAGTTAATACTGAGTTAGCTTATCATACTGTTTCTACTGGAAGATTTGATGGTAGATTTGATAGAATAGGCGGAATGCTTGGAGGTCCTTACGTTTCATATATGACTTTTAATCTTGGTGCACTTTATTATTTTGAAAAAGGAGAGCCTTCAAAATATTGCCAAATATATGATGGTATAACTCAAAAGGTAGAAATTGATTATAGCAAGATTGAAGATATAGTTAGAAGATATCAACAAAAACCTGTCGAAATTGACTATAATAGAATTGAAGATATCGTAAAGAAATATGGCGCAGCTCCTGTAAAAGATAGTTGGGTTTTAATCGGAGTTAATTATGATTTTAACAAAGCTACTTTAAGACCAGAATCTTTCCCAATATTAGTAAATGCTATTGAAGTTCTTTCAAATAATCCTTCAATAAAAGTTGAAATTCAAGGACATACTGATAATATTGGCTCAGACACTTTCAACAGAAATTTAGCAGCAAGAAGAGCTGAAACAGTTAAACGTTTCTTAGTTGCAAATGGTATCGATGCTGGAAGATTAACAACTGTAGGCGTCGGCGAAGCTAAACCAATTGCTGATAATAATACAGAAGAAGGCAGAGCACTTAATAGAAGAATTGAATTTAAAGTTTTAAGCAAGTAAATAAATTTGCATTAAATAAAAAAAGGTCATTGAATAAATGACCTTTTTTTTTGCCCATCGTTTATGCAAACAATAATCTAACAATAAATAAAGCTCCTAAAATCCCTGCCATATCAGCTAACAATCCAGCTGGAAGTGCGTGTCTGGTTTTCTTAATACCAACTGAACCGAAATAAACTGCAAGCACATAAAATGTAGTTTCAGTGCTACCGTAAATCGTAGAAACTAAAATACCAAGAAATGAATCTGGTCCGTGAACAGAAATAATTTCAGCCATAATGCCTAATGAACCACTTCCTGAAAGAGGTCGCATCAGAGCCATTGGCAACGCCTCTGCAGGCATTCCAATCAACGAAGTAATTGGTTGCAAAACAAATATTAACCAATCCATTGCTCCACCAGCTCTGAAGATTCCAATCGCCATTAACATTGCAACTAAAAAAGGAATTATACGAACAGCAACATTGAAGCCTTCTTTTGCACCTTCAACAAAACATTCATAAACTTTAACTTTCTTGATAAAGCCAAAAGTAACAAAAGTTAAAATTAATAATGGAATTGCAAGCGAAGAAATTATTGTAATAACAATTTTTAATGATTCAGGATTAATGAAAGACAAAAATGATTTAATCGTGCTTCCGAGTCCACTTAATGAAATAATTGCAATGAGAGAAATTACGCCGAGAATTATTCCGAAAAGTTTTGAGTTAGATTTAAACCAATCTCCAACTCCACCTTTTTGAAATGGAAATTTTTCAAGAATTTTTGTTGAAATAATTGCTGTTACTGTCGCACAAAAAGATCCAAACAATGCTGTTCCTATAATGATCGCAGGCTCAGCACTACCAGCAGATGCTCTGATAGCTATTGCTGTGGCTGGAATTAACGTAAGTCCTGCAGTGTTGATAGCAAGAAACGTACACATTGCATTTGTAGCAGTTCCTTTTTCTGGATTTAATTTATCAAGCTCTTCCATTGCTTTTAAGCCGAATGGAGTTGCAGCATTTCCTAATCCCAAAAAATTTGCAGACAAGTTCATCACGATTGATCCCATTGCTGGATGGTCGTGTGGAACATCTGGAAATAAAAGTTTTGTAAGTGGTCGAACGTTTCGCGCTATTGAATTTATTAGTCCGGCTTGCTCAGCTATTCGCATCACGCCTAACCAGAGAGCCATAATTCCAATCAGTCCTAATGCTATCTTTACAGCAACTTCCGCTGACGATAAAGAAGAATTCGTAATTTCTTTCAGCTTAAGAAAAGAAGCGTCTTCCATTTTAATTTGAGTGTTGAATGTCAGTGAATCACTTTTGGACAAAATTGTAACCTGTGCAAACAGATCATCTTCTTTACCGCTCGCACTTGCAATTTTTTTTATTGTTGTAGGAGTACTTTCATTAACCATCATTACAGAAGAAAGTTGATTATCACTAACTCGAGTGAATTTTGTTTTTAACTCAATATCTTTCTCTGAAGCGATGTTAAAATAATTTTTTAAATTTTCCTTCGTTAGAATCGCTACACCGTCAACCTGTTTTTTATCAACCGAAAAATTTTCGTTGAGAGAAATGTAAAATGGGATCTGATTTCCTGATTGGAATTTATTTGTAACTTTATCAGAAATATCAGTTGTAAGAGCAGCCGCTAAGCCAAGTACAATCAATGCTAACCAAACGTAGTTGAGCATTCTAACCTCAATTGTTTAATAAATGAATTGTCTCTTCAAATGGAAAAGAATGATTATTGTTTATATTTTTTAAAAATATTTTTATCAATGGTGAATTAATTTCAACATTATTAAAATTCAAAATTAATTCATTTTTTTTTGGTTCAAACAAAAAATTATTTTGCTTTACAGAATCAACGAAAACTGTAATTGAGTTGCTATCTATTTTTATGACATCGTTCACTTTGAATTTAACTGCAGTTGAATCATCAGTTACAATAGTTTTTATATGTTCAATTCTCGGAATACTATTTGAAACATAGCGCGCGATTCCTCTAAAGATTCCCCAAGCTTGAATTTTATTAAATGTTGTATCAATTAATCGCAACTCTTCGATGTGATGAGTCCAAAATCCACCTTCGACTAAAACTGCGGGAATATTTGTCTCTCTCAAAACTGCGAATCCACGTTTTGGAAAAATAATATAATCGGAATAAGTACCATCGAATGATCCAGTGCCGCCAGAGTTGCGCATTGCATATGCAAGATCACGTTGTATGTAGCGGGCTAAGTCTCTCTCCATCGGCTCGTATTCATAATCAGTCTCTTGTGCGTGATAAAAAGTCGAAGTGTAATTTGTCCAATTGTCATTTGCTCGTCCCGGTGCGTTGTGATGAATACTGATAAAAAAATCTGCACTACTTTGATTTGCTAATCGGGATCTTTCACTGAGGGAAACGGTTGAGTCAGCAGTTCTCGTCATATAAACTTTTGCACCAGCTTCTTCAAGAAAATTTTTTAAGTATAAAGCGACAGAAAGATTAACATCTGCTTCGACAGCTAATTTTCTGGGTCCAACACTTCTTCTATCTTCGCCACCGTGTCCCGCGTCAATAAAATAGGTGTAATTTGAAATATGGTTCTCGAAGCGATCAAAAAATTTATTATATGATGCAGTATCCTGAAGCTCAAAGGGAACATCAAAATAGACTTCGATTCTTTGAGTTCTACACCCAATAAAAACTAAAGTTAGTGCAAGCAGAAAAAATAATTTATTAATCACATTTTTATTTTCTTTATGATTTAAAAATTAGTATGAAATTTAGAATTGTGAAATTATTATTTCGATTTGTTTATTGTTAATAGAAAAGTGGTGCCAGTTGAAGATGAATTAAACAATTCAATTTTTCCTTCAATTGCAGATAAATATTTCGCAGCCAACTTTAATCCAATTCCCATTCCTTTATTTTTTGTTGTGAAATTTTCATTGAATATTTTTTCCTTAACATTCTCATCAATACCACTCCCATTGTCTTTTACCGAAATAAAAAATTTATTTTCATCTTCCGAAACTTCTATCACAATTTTATTTGCATTAGCTTGAATAGAGTTTCTGGTCAAGTTGATAAACACTCTTCTTATTTGGTCTCTATCAGCATTGATAAAAACTGCGTTACTTTTTGCCTCAGTTGTAATTTCAATTTTTTCTTGTTTGAAGAGAATTTCAATCTCATTAATTATTTGTAATAAATCAAAAATTTCGGAGTTGTAATTTGGCATTCTCGCAAATCGGGAAAACTCAGATGCAATTTGATTCATAGTTTCAATTTGATTTAACAGCGTGGAAGTAATTTTTCCAAAACTTTCATCAAAATTTTTTGATTTATCTTTGTAAGAAATAACCAATTGTTGAATCATCAACTTCATTGGTGTAAGCGGATTTTTAATTTCGTGTGCAACTTGTTTTGCCATCTCTTTCCAAGCGCTCTCTCTTTCCAACTGTGCAATCTCTTTTTGAGTTCGCTTAAGATCATTCGTCATCTTATTAAAATTATTTATTAAATCACCCAACTCACCTTTAGATCTATTTTCAATCTGAATATTCAAATCACCGAGTGCAATTGCTTGAGTTGTTGATGTTAGCTGTCGAATAGGCTTGGAAAATCTATTCGCAATTATCGAACTAAAAATAATAATTATGATTATCGCAAATGAATAAACACCAAAAAGAAAAATATCAAATTCATTTGGATTGTATGAAACATAGACTTCGTTAAATAAATCATTTATAGAAAAAATATAATTTTCATCGTCAATAATAAATTTTCTGTAATAGACTATGTTTGGAAATCCTTCAAAAAATTCTTGCTCATAAAAACTTAAAGCACCTTTAGAAAAGAATGAAGAATAAGCAGCGGGATTAATAATGCTCCCAATAACATTTGCACTCTTTAAATAGTTTTCTGAAGAAAAATACAAAACTTGATTTCTATAAACATTGAAGGAAATATTCAACTCTTCATCTACTTTGGAGAGTGCAGTTTGCAACTCACGCTCTGGATGATCCTGAAGTTGTTGCTTGACATGACTCTCAATCAGATTTAATTTTTCACTTAGAGAATAGTAAATCATTTCGTTCGTGTTCTCTTCAACGTTGATTCTATTGAAGATAGCGAGTGCAAGAATTGGGAGGATCGAAGTTAGTAGTAGAATAAATAGTAGTTGATACCTGAAACTATTTACAATGTTATAATATTCTTTCCAATTATAGAGAAGATACGTCAAACAAATAAGTAGTAAAATTATTGAATGTATAAAACTAATTTTGAAAAAATTGAATAGAATCCATTCGACTTCTCGTTCTTTTTGAAACACAGCAGTATAGTAGAATGAATCATTAAGTTTTTCTTTTTGAATATAAATAATAAAATTTTCGTGATTAATATTATGCTCAATCCAAACTTCATTTTCAGCTGTGAAATTTGATTCTAACATTTTTGAAATATCATCTTCAGTTGGAATAAAATCTCCAGCAATAACTCTCACATACCTATCACTAATTTTTATAATTCCTAAATCACTCAATCGAATCACATCATTTATTTCATTAGTTGTGCGATAGATGGGATTAGTAGTTGTTAGCAAATTTGGATCGTATTTAATTGTCGCAACGATGTACCCAAGAATATTTCCACGAGAAATGATGGGAGTGATTCCACTGAAAATAATTTTCTCAGATTCAGTTTCTTCGCTTATATCCAGCACTTGCAGTTCTAAATTTTTCATTGCAAAAAATATTTTTGGTGCAATAAATCTTTCATCAACGCCTTTTGAAAACGATCCAACTAAATTTCGATTTTTGTCTAAGAAAGAAATTGATGAATTAAATGCTTCATTCACAAGCGAGCTGTTTTTCCAAGTTACAAAAGCTGCTGAGTTAAAATTAGTTTTGTCTTGTGCGTAATAACTGCTGATGAGTTCTGAATTTACAGTATGAAGTAATGTTTCGTTTAATAAAAATGTAAAATAACTTTCGTCAGGTCTATTAATTTCAATAGCAGTTCTTTTTAGTGATTGTTTTTCTAATTCAAGATTGAAATGATTTAATAATATTATCGAAACGAATGATGATGAAACCGTTAATGAAACAATTAAAATTAAGAGTGAGTTTTTATTCAAATTTATTATAAAGTGAATTGTCCCCAATATTATCAATACAATTACCAACAAAGGAAAACTTATCAGTGGCTCTTTTTGTAGAGTAATGAATAAATATGACATCAATAAAATTGTTGCAACTAAAAATAAATAGAATCTAATTCGGAAATTTATTTTATCCTTTAAAGCGTTCTGAATTATCAATGCTAAACAGAGCAGCAGAATTAATCCTGAAATTGTAAAAAGTAAAACGTTGATGTTCATCAGCAAAAGTGGAAATTGCGGAAACAAATTTTGGTCTCGGAAAAATCTTAGAGTGGAGTCGAAAATTACGCTCTTAATCGAAGCTGAAATTCCGCGAATCCCTAACAAAATAATAAAGAAGGAAACTGAAGCAACAGAAATTTTTACAATTGTAAATTTTAGAAAATCATTAATTGCATTTTGATTTTTTCTGCAAAAATGAAATAGTATAATTGCAGCAGTAAATAGAAAAATATTTGTAATTAAAAATTCTAATGGCGATTTTACAATTCCTCCTGCGAAAGTAGAGGAAAAGTAATTCGGATTATTAATGCTACTGCCCACAAACAACGATGTTACATTTAATGAAAAAAGCAACCATCGAGTGAAAAAGAGAAGCAAAAAAATTAATAAAATCTTGAGTAAATCACTGCTGAGTTTTTTAAAATCACTCTTTAACGAAACGATAAAAAAGAAAAATCCAATAAAAATTAATAATGTCTGAATTTTATTTACAGTCGAACGAAATGTATTGATATCAGCATTTATAGAAGGGGAGAGTGCAGTAACAACTCCAATCTGTTTTTTCAAATTATTTAATAATGAAAAAGAAAATTCTCTTCCGTCGAGTGATTTGGGCTTGAAATGATTATAACCAATTTTAACAGAGACTGAGAACTGCTCTTCCACTAATTTTGTAAAACTTATCTGATCAGATTTCTTGTCGCTGAATGTATATTTTTGTTCAAATAATTTTGCTGAAACTAAAAAATATTTTTTTCCACCGATTGATAGAGTATCCGAATAGAAAAGAAATACGTTTAACGGATTTTCTATAAATTCAGTTGAGCCAAAATTCAAAGTATCAATATCTATTGTTTCAAATTCTATCTTCTCATTCTGATTCCATCCAATTAAATTATGTGTTGAATCAAAAAGAAGAATTGATAAACCGGAATATTCTTTATCATTAATTACTGAAAAAAATATTTTTCCTTCTTCAACATTTTTCTCATTCTTCAATTTAAGTTTTGAAATTAATTCAGTGGAAGAGTTAATTAAGTCTTTTTGTTTTTGTTGAAAGAGTCGAATAATTTCATTCTCAATTTTTACTTGTTTGGTTAATGAAATTTCGCTCCAATTATTTTCTTTATAGTCAATAACTCGTGGTGTGAAAAAACCGATTAGCAGTATTGCAGTGAGAAGTATAACTACAAATGAAAAATATTTTCTATCGCCAATAAAAAAATGTTTTAATTTATTTTTAATCATTTTATAGTTAATTGAGCAATGATATAATTATCTCCTTGTTGTCTTAACGAGATATAAACTTGTGCAGTCTCTTTCCGCCCTTTATTTTCATAGGTTAAAGTTCCGAAGCCGTACGGATTGTTGTCGCTTCTTCTTATCGCAAACTTAAAATTTATTGGTCTATGAACGTTGAAAAAATTATCGAGAATATTGTAAAGTTGACTCGAAGAAAAGTATCCAGATTCACCAGTTGATAAACTTAAAAAAGTTTGGTTCGATAAATACTTAGAGAAAGAAGAGACAGAACCTGAATTTAATCCAGACAAAATTTCATCAAATACTTCATTTGATTTTTGATAAACCTGATTTGGATTATTTGCTGCTTGTAAAAATGATCCTAAAAAAATAAAATAAAAGCAGACGTATAAATATTTTTTAATGTTTTTTTTCATGAATGACTCTTATCAAATTTAACTAAATCTCTAATTTTATCTAAATCAATCGTCTGCTTTTTATCAGCTTTGTTAAACAAATTACTCACTTGTGCGTCCAATTCTTAATCGACTTTTATCCATCTTTCGCTCGCTTGGATTTTTTACTGATGGCTTCAATTGTCGCACTCCATCAACAGTTTGGTAAGCCCAATCGAAAACTATTCGATCTCTTGTAATTGATGAGACTCTAATTTTTGCGTAGTGGTTGTCCCATGTCCAAATAACATAAGTATTTCCAACGCGTGCAATAACATCTTTTGTTTCAGACCAACCGGAAGTAGGAGCGTAAGGAATATCGTAAATATCTGATGTTCGTCCCATATCTATAATATCTGAATCATCCCAAACATTTAGATAAAAAGTTCCTTCAAAATTTTCGAAGAAAAAATCTGAAAGATTATCATCATAAGGACGAACTTCAAATCCCTTAAAATAATAGCCGGAGTTATTTGGAAATCTTCTGTAGTCAAAAATACTTTCACCAAAACCTTCAGGGCGCGGTGTTGCGTAAATTACATCACGACTCAGTTCACTTTCATTTCCATCAAAATCATAAGCAGTAATTGCGTAATAAGTTTTTACTCCGTTTACTGCATCGAAGTCAGTGTAAAATTCATTTCGAGATGAACCAATAATTTCATATCGACCATCGTAGCGATCACTAAAATAGATGTTGTAACCTGCAAGGTCAGATTCTCTATTTCGATCCCAAGCTAAATCAACGCGGTTATCTCCATTGATTAAATAAATATTTTGTGGTTCACTTGGGGGCGTATCATCAAAGTGATGATTAAGTCCGTCTGAACAACCTATGGATGTAAGAGAAAAAATTGTAAGGAATAATAAATATAAATTTTTCATGTCAGCTCCATTTTATCAATTATATTCAGTTACTCAAAATAGATGCCAAAAAATAACTCAATATTTCTACAAAAATGATTCTGAAAATTGTCTCTTGTACTAATTTCTAAACAACATTGTATAGATTAAAATTTTAACTGAACATCTTAAAAAAAATGTTTCAAATTAATTAATGAAAAAGCGATAAAAAATTTTTAGAAAATTTAATTATCCCAATTAGATACTTAGAAATTTATCTCCAATAAAAATTTGCTTGTTGTTAATTGCGGCTTTCGCTCTGCCCGAAAGTAATTTTTTGTCAAAGGGAGAATTTTTTGAAATGCTCTTAAATTTATTTACTTCAACAGTCCAGACTTCATTAGGATCGAAGATTGTTAAATTTGCGAGTTCTCCAACTTCAATTTTGGGAACTTTTATATTTAAAATTTTTCTCGGGTTAATCGAAAATTTTTCAATCAGTTGTTCAATCGTTAAATGTTTTTTGTGATAAAGTTCAGTGAATGCAATCCCAATTTGTGTTTCTAATCCTAAAATTCCATTTGGGGCGTATTCAAATTCTAATTCTTTTTCCTCAGGTGCGTGAGGTGCGTGATCGCTTGCAATACAGTCAATAGTGCCGTCAACCAATCCTTTTATAATCGCAGCAACATCTTCAGCTGTTCGAAGTGGTGGATTCATTTTATAATTTGTGTTATATGTTTTGAGTGAATCATCAGTCAAAGAAAAATGATGAGGAGCAACTTCAGCAGTTACATTAATTCCATTCTCTTTTCCTTTGCGTACAAGTTCAACTGCACCTTTGGTGCTAATGTGAGCGATATGAACTTTTCCTTTTGTATAATCAGCCATCATAATATCACGCATCACAATCAAATCTTCAGCGACAGATGGAATTCCCGGCAACCCAAGAAAAGTTGAATTGAAGCTTTCGTTCATAGCTCCACCAGCGAGTGTTTCATCTTCACAATGATCAATAATTGTTTTGTTCAGCATCTTTGAATATTCAAGCGCTGTGCGTAAAATTTTTGCAGATTTAATTGCAACACCATCATCAGAAAATGCAATTGCTCCAGCTTCAGAGAGCTCAATCATTGGTGCGAGTGTTTCGCCTTTGCGTGACATTGTAGCAGCAGCAACGGGATAAACATCTACGAGATGTCCATTTGCTTTTTCTTTAATGTAACGAATAACTTCAGCTGAATCGATTGTTGGGTCAGTATTTGGCATACAAGCAATTCCTGTGAATCCACCAGCAGCAGCAGCATTTGCGCCTGTCTTTACAGTCTCTTCATCTTCTCGTCCCGGTTCACGTAAATGAACGTGCATATCAAAAAATCCCGGTGCACAAATTGCATCATTGAATTCAAATACTTTTGCATTTTTTTGATCATCACTTGTGATAGCACCAATCTTTGTAATAATTCCATCTTCAATTATTAGATTAGTTTTTTTGTTCAGTTTCTGATCAGGATTATTTAAGATTAAATTCTTTAAAATAGTTTTCATCATTTTTCACTTTCAATTTTTTGTTCCTAGTAGATATAAAACCGCCATTCTTACAGCAACTCCATTTGTTACTTGCGGAAGAATAATTTGATTTGGTCCATCGGCAACTTCATTTGATAACTCAACACCACGATTGATGGGGCCCGGATGAAGAATTAAAATATCTTTTCCGATACGATCTAATCGTTGTCGCGTTATTCCATAGTATTGTTGATACTCTCTGATGGAAGGAAAATATTCTCTCGCTTTTCTTTCCAACTGAATTCTTAAAACATTTAGAACGTCATTGTCTCTAATAGCATCATCAATGTTGTAATAAACTTTCACACCTAAATTTTCAATCTCTTTCGGAATCATTGTTGATGGGGCGCAAACCGATACTTCAGCTCCCATTGTTTTTAATCCAAAAATATTTGACAAAGCTACCCGGCTATGTGCGACATCTCCTACGATACAAACTTTTATTCCTTCGATTGAACCAATTTTTTCTTTGATTGAATATAAATCTAGTAGCGCTTGAGTTGGGTGTTCATGCGTCCCGTCGCCTGCATTAATGATATTTGCATCGCAGAGTTGAGTTAAATAATATGGTGTTCCTGCAGCAGCGTGTCGAACAACAACCATATCAATTTTCATCGCTTCAATATTTTTTATTGTGTCTTTGAAAGTTTCACCTTTACTAACACTACTTGTAGAGACTGAAAAATTTATTACATCAGCCGAGAGTCTTCTTTGTGCTAACTCAAAAGAAATTCTTGTGCGAGTAGAATTTTCGTAAAATAAATTTAAGATAGTTTTCCCTTGAAGAGTTGGAACTTTTTTTATTGGTCTCTCAAGAATTTCCTTAAAAGTTTTTGCGGTATCGAGAATTAGATTTATATCTTCTTTAGGAACATTGTGTAATCCCAATAAATGTCTGCTTGATAGTGGCATCACATCTCCTTAATTTCGTTACTGACATCAATTAGATAGACGGCATCTTCGCCATCCACTTCGCTTACTTTTACTTTCACTTCTTCGTTAATAGAAGTTGGAATATTCTTGCCGACGAAGTCTGCTCTAATCGGCAACTCTCTGTGTCCTCTATCAACCAAGACACAAAGCTGAATCGTATTTGGTCTTCCTAAGTCCATTAATGCGTTTAGTGCTGAGCGGACTGTTCGTCCAGTATAAAGCACATCATCAATCAAAATAATATTTTTATCACTCACATCGAAAGTGATATTTGAGACTGATACTTGTGGTTGCTTTAATCTCTTGCGAAAATCATCTCTGTATAAAGTTGCATCAAGAATGCCGAGAGTAATCTCAACATTATCAATCTCTTTTATTTTTGCTTGAATTCTTTTTGCGATAAACTCACCACGTGTTTTAACTCCCATTAAAATCAGGTTTAGAGTTCCTTTGTTTTTTTCAATTATTTCATGAGCGATTCTAGTAATGATTCTCGCCATATTTTGTTCGTCAATTATTTTTGCTTTTATTCTCATAAACAAAAAATCCTCCTTGGCCATGAGCCGCAGAGGTTCCTTTCAATTATTATAACGGTATTTTCTTTCATCCTTTTCTACTTCTCCGAATAGAGTTAAAGGTCAATTAATTTATTTAGTCAAATTTAAGAATTTTATTTGAATAATTTTAAAAAAAATTAAATTTCAATTATTGCACTTTCTCGGGCTAAAAAAACTTCCAATGTTGAATCGGGATAATTTGATTTTTTATATATCAACGCAGTGTTTAACAATTCACAAATTTGATCATCGCTTCGGTCTGGTGCATGATGAAAGAGCGCCAATTTTTTTACTTCCGCATTTATTGAAATATCTAGTCCGTATAGTGCTGAACTATGTCCCCAATCAATTTTTTGAATCTCTTCATCAAAAGAATATTGTGCATCGAAGATTAGTAAATCTGTTTGATTGTAAAATTTTAAGTAAGATTTAATTTGCTCAATCGACATATTAATATATTCAGCATCTGTAGCTAAGACAACAGATTTATTACCTGCTTCAATTCTATACGCAAATGATTTCCCGGGATGATGAAGTTCTTTATTTGTAATCTGAAAATTGTTCACCTCAATAATTTCATCAGGTATTAGTTGATGAAAAATTTTGTTCGAGGCCATATTCCCAAGCAAAACAGGGAAGAATCGGAAATCTTGATGAGCTTCAAGACTGGATAATAAATTTTTGTGAACGCTATAAAAATTAATTGTTACATCTTTATTGTATGCGGGAAGAAAAAATGGAAATCCTGAAATGTGATCGTAATGTGTATGAGTCAGAAAAATGTGAAGTTCATTGAGCTCTTTATTATTTATTTTTTTTTCGAGTGAATATCCGAGCTCTCTTATTCCAGAACCCATATCAAATATTAGCATCGAATTTTCATTTTCGATTTGAATGCAAGTAGTGTTCCCGCCAATGAGATTGGTCTTCTCTAAACTTAACTCATTAATAAACGATAATCTTTTTTCGTGAGATGTAATATCTTTGCTGGCAGCAATTTCTAATATTTTGAGAAGACTCGATTTATAATTAGAAAAAGTTAATGGAGTTGGAATTGAGCCACGCACACCCCAAAACTTAACTTTCATAATTTTCATTAATCCTTTTTTTTATAGAGTTAAAATAATAAAATAATATTTTCTACAAAGAATCAATGCTCACATTATTTTTTTATTTGAGGAATTATTTTTTTGATAAAATAGAAAGGAAAAAAAATTATTTAGATGGCTCTATTTTTCCTTCACCAATAGGAAGGAAAACTGTGAATGTAGTTCCTTCACCGGGTTCGCTTTCTACTTTTATCTTCCCTTTGTGTAGTCCAACAATTTCATGAGCAATAGATAGCCCTAATCCTGTTGATGATTCGCCGCCTGTTGGTTGAGCAGACAGTCTTTGGAATTTCCCAAATAATTTTGATTTATCATTAAGTGTGAATCCAGGACCCGAATCTTTACAAATAATTAGTGCAAATTTTTCTTCAATTTTAAGCTCAACAATAATTTCTTTTTCTAAAGGAGAATATTTAACAGCATTGCTTATAAGGTTGTCAATTGCGGCTCTAATCCATTTTAAGTCTGCTTCAATCCATATTTCGGAATCATACTTGAAGATAATTTTTTGTTTTTTTAGACTTGCCTTTGTTTGATTAATAAAAATAATTTTTTCAACAAGTTCTTTTAAGTTTAAATTAGTTTTAGCTAATTGAAACTTTGTGCTTTCGATAATTGCAGAATCTAAAATTTCTGTGACTATGTGTAGCATATTTAATGAAGATTTTAAAATAACAGATGCAAACTGTTTTCTTTCACTCGCGCTTAAATTTTCATCTTGCAGCATTTCAGAATAACCCAAAATTCCTGTTAATGGATTTTTCAAATCGTGTGCAGCAATCGCCAAAAGATTACTCTTAAATTCATTTACTTTTTGCAAGTCTTCATTTGTTCTTTCAATTTCAATTTTGGAAAATTGAGTCTCCCGCAATAAATTCTCAGCATATTCTTTTTCATTTTTCAGATCAATGGTTTTTTCAGCGACCAATAGTTCCAATTTTTCTTTTTCCCGCCTAAGTCTATTTAATCTTCTCTCAAGCAATTGTTGAATCAAAAAATAGAATCCAACAATTAATATTATCGCATAGAGTGTTACAGCCCACCATCTAAAATACCATGGGGCAAGAATCGAAAAACTAATCTCTTGTATTTCGCTCCAAAAATTACCTGATTGTTGTGCACGCACTTGAAAAATATATTCGCCTGGAGGAAGATTATAAAATTCACTTTTATTATCGGAGTTGTAATCCACCCAATCATCCATTAATCCAACGAGACGAATTTGATAATTGATTTTGTTAGGATATGTGAGCGATGCAAAAATAATTTCAAGATTTACTTTTCCAACAAATTCAGTTGCAAAATCAGAAATATAAATCTGATCATCATTGACTCTCATACCTAATAGCGTTGGCGTTGGAGTCTTATTAATCCGATTTTCTTTTTCTTGTAAATAAAATAATCCGTTTGATGTTGCAACCCAAATTCTATTGAACTTATCGATTGCAATTCCGTTCGCTGAAACAACAGAATTTTTTAACCCATCGTGACTTGAAAAAGAAACCAGCTGATTATTTATTTTGAAAAGCAGATCCTGTTCAGTACCTATCCAATAATTTTTTTTATGGTCAAGGCTTACAGCTTTCATAGGAGAGTGTTGATATTTTTTCTCAGCGATTAATAAATTTGAAATTTCTCCATCTTTAATTTTACACAAGCCGCGTGATGAAGCAACAAAAAATTCATTCTTTCCAATCGACTTAAAATCAAATATCATTACCTGATTCTTAAAATGTTCATGGTTGCTGATTTCTATCTCTGAAAATTTTCCACTGCTTTTGTTGTAGTGGAATAAATTATAAGTTGAATCGGAATAGATAAAATAAATTTCTCCGAGCTCATCAATTGAGAGTAATTGGGAATTGTTTGAGGAGACAGGGAAGTCATAAAAAATAATTTTAAAATCTTTATCAATCCTGATTACTCTATTTCTCAACTCGACAAATCCCCAACTATTTCCATCCTTATCGATATTGAGGGAAGTGATTCTTCCGCCTAATTCTCGTGGGCTAATAATTTTTTCATCGTTACCTTTTTTAACAAATAATTCTGAGTTGCGATATGAAACCCACAAATTATTATTTTGAACATCGAATGAGAAAACCCTTTTTCCTTGGCTTCTGTGAATCAATTCATAAATAATATTTCCATTTTGATAAATCACTTTGTAGATGTTTTCTTGGTCTGAGAAGTAAATATTCCCCGATTCATCAGCAATTAAATTTCTAATATAAATGCTTCCCACGCTTGATAAATCAGCACGAAATTGTGCCTGAGTAAAAATGTTTTTCTTCATCAAAACAATTCCATCATCGCTACAAATCCAAATTCCATTTTCTCTATCTTTAAAAATTTTATTAATAGTTCCCGATGAAACTTCTGCAATCCTAACTAATAATTTAGTTTTTGGATTCCAACTAAAAAGCCCACTGTTCCAAGTCCCAATTAAATAATTTCCTTCTGGAGTTTTTAGAAATGTCGAAACTTCAGCTAACGAGAGAAGAAGTTTAGAAGTGATGGATTTAAAATCTTTTGAATAATGAACCTCTTCGATTCCAAAATTTGTTGCGACAAGAATTCTTCTTGTTCCATTTAATGAAATATGATTTATAAAACTATTCGGTAGAGTGGCTTTGTATTGAAGTTTGATAAATTTATCTTTGGCTCTATCAAATCTGAATAGGGAACCAGTCCAAGAGGAAACAATTAAATTATTCATTTCATCTTCTACAAACACAAAAGATCTAAAGTAACTATCAGAAGCGTAAGTAGAATCGAATTTATATTTTTTATAGATTCCATTTTTTATTTGAATAACTCCGTTAATATCGCTAATCCAAAATGAGCCATCACTTGCCTCAAAAATCGATTTAGGATAAGTCAGTGCGGTATCTGAAGCTGTCGTTGTGCCTTTTAATATTGGTTCGTATTGATATCCATGTTGCTTTCTATTTAAATAACCAACGCCAAAATCTGAAGCAACAACTACTCTATTGTTGGAAGAGTTGTACAAAGCTTTGATGTATGACGAAGGAATTTCTTCGGAGATTGTAGTGAACGATTTGCCATCATACAATACAAGCCCTGCGTCAGTTCCGATCCAAATAAAACCTGCAGAGTCCTGAGTGATAGTTTTAACTAAATTGCTCGTTAGCCCTTGTTCATCGTTGTAAAAAAAGAAACCATAATTTTGTGATTTAGTTATTTCTGCAGAAAAAAAAATTAAAATTGATAAAAGAAAAAAGAATTTTAAAAATATCGAAGTAAGAAATTGTTTAGCAATATGTGGTGTGTTAGTGTTGAGCATAAAAATTTAAACAGCATTCGAGAATTATTTTTAAAATTCGATATCAGTCGTAATAAAATTGTTTTTATTACACTTGTAAAATATGAACAAAATAGTTAGCAGGAAAATTAACCTTATTAATAAAGAATCCCCAAATATAGTGGGACTTTCTAAGGAATTATCGTATAAAAAAAATGGAGAGTTATTTCATCTACAGCATTTTTCTCGATTCAACTTTATTTCCTTGGATTAATCTGTAAATGTAAAATCCCGAAACTTTGCTTTTAGCATTCCGATTGACAAGATGCCGGCCAGCATTAATAAAATCGTTTATAAAAATATGTTTTAGTCCTTTGTTTTTTATGTAATAATGATTTATTGATCCTCTACGAGGATCGGATGTTTTTTCCTCTATATTTTTTACAATAATAAAACATCTACGATGTTTTTATGAGTTGAATTCATAGATGATTTAGCAATGTATTATTACAATAAGAAACATCTATGATGTTTAATATAGAATGACCTCGTAGAGGTCACATTATTGTAATAACGAATACCCAAGAATGAAACTAATCCTCGGAGAGGATTTATAAGATTCTTTCAGGAAGATTTTCACTTATCATTCCTTAAATCCCTTAATTCCCGATTTTCCTTGACATAATTATTTTTTTTTAATAAGTTAAAAACAAAATGAAACGATTTATTAAACATATCGTTTCTCCCGATCCCAATCGTCTTTACGGGATATTGTTGCACGTGGGAGGCGGGAAATTATTTTTAACCCTAATTGAGTTTTTATATAAAAAGGAAACGGAAAATATTGCCGTTTCCTTTTATTATTTTAAACAAAACATAAAAGAATATTATGTTGGTTTTATATAAATGAGAAACTGGAGGATATAAAACAATATTTTTTAACATAAAACACGTGGCAAAAATGAAAAAGATTTTTTTAACAATTTCGATTATTACCTTAATAACCGTTAACATTTTTTCACAAGATTCAATCTATACTTTCAACAATCAAGTATTTCATTTTGAAAATAATAATTGGTATGTTCTAGATGAAGCAACAAGTGAAAAATTCAAAATAAACCCCCGTTCTTTCACGGTAAAACTTAAAGAACAGATACCTTATATTGCATTTGAAAACTTTTGTCAGGCACAAAATATAAGTATAATCAGAAAAAATAAACTCGGATATATCGACATTCACTTACCAGAAAATAGTAATTTCCGTAATTTTTACGGGATATTAAAAAACAAAGCTTTCTTTGAAAATATTCACTTAAACAGCTATGGTAAATCAACGAGTGAAGAAACCAATTATCCAAACGACCCATTTTTTAATGAACAATATTATCTTTTTGATTATTATGAACAAGGGTGGCCTTCTATTGATGTTTTAGGAGCATGGGATATAGAAAATGGATCAACAAATCAAGTTACAGTTGCTGTGATAGGAATGGGTTTTGACCTGTTACATACAGATTTATTTTTTACATCTGGTTATAATTATGTCTTAAACGAAAATCCGAATTGGCCAATTTATACAGACATTGAACAACATCATGAAACTGCAATTGCAGGAATAATTGCAGCAAAAACCAATAACGAAATTGGTATTTCCGGTATTGCTGGTGGATGGTATCCAAATAATCCAGGTGCTGTAATAATGCCATTGAAAGTTGGCGAAGGAAGGTTTTACGCCCTTGAAGTTATTGATGATGCAATAATTTATGCTGCTGAAAATGGAGCTAAAGTTATAAATATGAGTTTTGTTATACCGCCTTCGGCAGCACTTGAAGCTGCAGTTAAATATGCTTATAATCAATACGGGTGCATACTAATTTCAACAACTGGTCATTATGGTGGTACAGGAATGCCTTATCCCGCTAGATATTCAGAAGTTCTTGCTATTGGCGGAATATTAAAAGATTGGTCACGTTTAGGTAGAATCGGAGAACAACCAGATGATATTGATGCAGTGGCACCTGCTGAAGATATATTTACTACATTTAATGCCGATAATTATGGCAATATTGGTTCGGGCACATCATTTGCAGCGCCACAAGTTGCCGGTATTTCTGCATTATTATTATCTAAACATCCAAATTTAATTCCTATGGATATTAAGAATATTGTCAAACATGCATCAGTTTATGAACCTAACATGGAAAATGATCCACTTAAATTTGGAAATGGTTTAATAAAAGCAGATAGAGCATTGAACGCTATAATTCAAAATTGGGAAGTACTACCACCATATCCCAATAATTTACGGGTATCTGCTATACCAAATCAACACCCGGTTTTGACCTGGCCTACTATTTTACCTTTTAAAAGAGGTGATATAATTGAAAAGTATAATATCTACCGTTCAATAGGTACTGCACCTTATAAATTTATAAAAGTTAGTGAAGTAAACCATAATTCAGTATTACAAAACCATACCTGGGTTGACAACAGTTATACAGTCGATGGCGGTGGTGTTCCTTACTACCGGTACAGAGTTACATCTGAAGACGTTAAGCAAATACAATCTATAACATCAAATGAAGTTGTAGTTAATGCGAATATAGGTTGGAAAATTAATACTGGAATAAGTGGTGAAATTTTTGATTACAACCTATCCCAAAACTACCCCAACCCTTTTAACCCCTCAACAACCATTTCCTTTTCTATTAAGGAAACAGGGTTGGTTACACTAAGCGTATATAATATATTGGGGCAATTATTATCTGTTGCAGTAAATGAAGTCAAAGAACCGGGAAATTACACCACACAATTTGATGCTTCTTTACTCTCAAGCGGTGTTTATATTTATCAACTAAAGGTGAATGACTTTATTTCATCAAAGAAAATGGTAATTACAAAGTAATAATCATAATTTTCATTTGTCCCCGTAAATTATGCGGGGACAATTAAATATTTAAGGTACATAATGAAATTAATTACGATAATAATTACACTTCTTTTTTGTTCTAATGCAGTGTTAACACAGGAATTAGAATTAATTGGTCCGCCGGGTGGTTTTGTTAGGAGTATCGGTATAAATCCATTAAATCCAAATACAATTTACACAGGGCAGAGTGGTTTATTTGAACGTTCTTATGATGGGGGAGAAAACGGTTACCCGATATTTAACAATTTTCAAAATCAATCTGTTCATCAGATTGTTATTCCGGATACCGATACCAATATTATTTTTGCGAGTATCTCATCCGGTGCAATAAAGAGTAGTAACAGGGGAAAAGATTGGGAATCTATACATCAATCATCAGCTCACTTATTTGATATACAATTTAAATTAAACCCTCTGAATAATGATATAATATATATGAATGTTGAAGGAAGAGAATTATGGAGGAGTAACAACAGAGGTAAAGATTGGTTTTTATTATACCAATTTGAATATATTAGCATGGGTTTACGTTTACGAAGTTTTGATATTGCAAAAACGGATACTTCGATTATGTATGCAGGTTCAGGGGGTAAAATTTACAAAAGTACCAATAGCGGCTCAAATTGGTTCATGACTCACGACAACTCCGTTTCACACGGTACAATAAGGGAAATTAAAATAAATCCGCAAAATCCAAATTCATTCTATTTTATTCGCAGTTCATATAGTCTTATGAAATCTGAAGACGGAGGAAAAACTTTTAATTATCTTGATGCTTTTTTAAAATATCAATTACATCCTTCTGACACGTTGATTTTATACGGGACAATTTCCTTGCCTTACCCCACAGGTAAATTAGTTAAAAGTATAGATGGTGGTAATACCTGGTTTAGTATAGTAAATGATATAGGTTTAAATAGAATTGTTCCATCAGAATTATATATCAATGAGAAAGAACCTGAAATTATTTTTTTGGGTTTATCTGGATTAGGTGTTTTCAAATCTACCAATGGCGGAAATAACTGGAATAAGACAAGATTTACAAATACAAATAGCATATATAAGGTAATAGAAGATATTAACAACCCAGGGTCATATTTAAGTTTGCAAGCGGGTTGGGGCATATTAAGGACAAGTAATAATGGTAAAGAATGGCTTCAACCGGTTTTTCATCCTCCTGGTATTTTCCAATCATCTCTCTGTTATATGAGCGATATTTCTTATGATCCATCAAATAAAAGACGTGCATTATTGGCAGGTAATATTGGCTTGTTTGAAACTACAGATGGAGGAGAAAATTGGTACTATTTAGATAAACTTCCTTATGTCCATTCAGTTATGTTTCATCCGCAAAATGAAAATATTGTTGTTGCGGCATCATCAAGTGCATTTATATGGAGTGCCTGGTTACATCGAAGTACAGATAGTGGTGATAATTGGTATATTGTAGAAGATTTTGGTGGTTTTATATATGGAGTTGACAGATTATACTCCGACTTTAACAATAGTAATATTTTTTATGCAGTCGGTAGTATGAAAATACTTCGTTCAACCGATGCCGGAGAAACCTGGGAATTACGTGTAAACGGTATAGCAACTGACAGTGATGGTAATGTTAATGGACTGGTGGATATTGCTGTCTCTCAATATAATTCCGAATTACTTTATTGTATTCAGAGACCTTTCAGCAGTAGTATCGGCGGTCGTACCGGTAACCTTTATAAAAGTACAAACAGTGGATTGAACTGGGTAAAGATTGATTCAGTATTAAAGTTATATGATGAATCATTAAATTATAGAAGTATCTGGCTTGACCCGGATAAACCCGGTCGCTTATATGTAGGATTATATGACAACCATGATGTGCCATCTTCAATTTATTCAAAAGATGGAGGTTTGTTTCTTACAGAAGATGATGGAAAAAGCTGGAGAAAAGTTTATGCTGACAGGATATATGACAGTGGAATATATTCTGATAGTAATAACCCGCGAAATATATTTCTTACAACACGATACGGTATAATGAAATTTGTTGATACATTAATAGTAACTTCGGTAAATAGTAATATAGAATTAGAGCAACCGACATATTACCAACTTTCCCAAAACTACCCCAACCCGTTTAACCCGGTAACAACAATTAATTACCAGATTCCTGCGGATGGATATGTTACGTTAAAGGTTTATGATGTATTAGGTAAAGAAGTGGCACTGCTTGAGAAACAGCATCGAACAGCAGGCAGTTACACATTAAATTTTGATGCGTCAAATCTATCAAGTGGGTTATACATTTATGAAATACGCGTAAACGATTTTGTTCAACAGCGTAAGATGATGGTGTTGAAATAATTTTTTCAATAGGGCTAATGCATAGAAAATATGTTTTAGTCCTTTGTTTTTTATGTAATAATGATTTATTGATCCTCTACGAGGATCAGTTGTTTTTTCCTCTATATTTTTTACAATAATAAAACATCTACGATGTTGTTAATTTGTTTTTATTTACATAATTAAAAAAATCGAAACTCTTCCTCCGAAAGCCTTCGGAGCAGAGTGACAATAGGAGAGAGGAAACGCAGAATTTGTTTGATTGCAATGACTCAAATAAAAATATTTTTCCTCGTAGAGGATAAATTATTGTAGAAAAGAAATGTACCCAAAAGCTAAAATCCTCGGAGAGGATTAATAAAAATTATCGAATCGATTGCTCCGGCTTTTAAGACGTGGAAAGGATGAAATGAGTTTGGCTAAAGCCGAGTTGTATTGTTGATAATTATTCCACGCGATAAATCTCGTGGCAATTATTTTCTCTTACATAATTCAAAACCAGAGACTCTTCTCTTCGTTCAGAGTGACAGCGTGATTCTGTTTTACAATAATAAATCATCTGCAATGATTTATTATATTTATTATTTTTCCTCGTAGAAGATAAATTATTGTAGAAAAGAAATGTATCCGAAAATTAAAATCCTCGGAGAGGATTAATAAAAATTATCGAATCAATTGCCACATCTTATAAGGCGTGGAAAGGATGAAATGAGTTTGGCTAAAGCCAATTATTATTTTTCTTCATCTCCACGTGATAAATCATTTGGCAGTGTGTTATTGATCCTCTACGAGGATCAGTTGTTTTTTCCTCTATATTCTTTACAATAATAAAACATCTACGATGTTTTTATGAGTTGAATTCATAGATGATTTAGCAATGTATTATTACAATAAGAATGTAATGCTTCAGGGGAAAAGTTACAATTAATATAAAATAATAGTTGGTTAATAAAAATCATAAATTAAGCTGCTTGATTAATGGAGTTCCAATAATTTGCTCTCATCGCTTCTGCATTTTCTAGTTTTAATTCTCTTTCAAAAAGTATTTATACATAATTTATTGCTTCAAAAGTAACTTCCCAACTTAAGCATTATAAGCTTGGGTTTCAACTAAATTATAAAGTTCATTTTCAACATTGCCTACAACAGCAATCTTAAGGTGATAGATCTTGTTAAATAAGTCTCATCTAATGAAGGACATAAAGTGAAATTATAGAATAAAAAAAATCTAATTATAAACGTAGAGATAAAATTTTCGCTACTAAATGATGATTATAAAAATATTTATCTTAAACATTATTGATATATTTAAGTCTATAAAAAAGAAAAAATATTAATATGAGATACAATTTTTTATTCTTAATCGCATTTGCTATCGTTAATTTTTCATCGGCAGAAATTTTTGCTCAAGAAGAAAATTCTGATACAGTAGAAGTCTATCTAATCGATTCCTTTGTGCCTCCAGAAAATCCGAACAAATTTATTCTCTCCTTCTTTACAAGTAAGCCTGTAAAATCAAAATTATTATTAAAAGGGAAATCATTTTCTGTTTCTGAAAATTTTTCTGAAAACCACAAAGCCGAAATTGACATATCAAAAATAAAGTTCGACTCGCCAAATGTTTATTTTTATGTTGAAGTAGAAAATGAAACAGGAAAAAATTTTATTAGTGAGAAATTTGATTTCCTAATTCCAAGTGAGCTTATTTTTACGAGCGACAAAAACTATTTTGTTAATTGTTTATTTGGTGGGCTCTTTTTTCTTACTCCATCGTTTGGGTATGCAATTGTTGATGATAAAAATAATTTTATGATAACTAAAGAGTTATCTTTATTCTCTTATCATCTTAAAGGATTTAATTATCCAACAGGTTATTTGGCTCTTGAGTTTAGTCATATTCCAAAAGCTACAATAAAAAATTATCTTCGACTTGGTTACAAGCATATTTTTGAGATACCAGCGATTGAGTTTGTTTCTCCCGGTTTAAATTATACAACTAATCTGCTCGGTTACAACGGAGTCTCTCCAGAGCTTACATTCGGTTTATTCAGGTTTTACGAGATGTTTACGGTTTATGCAAGAGGCAGATATAATTATAAGGTTGGTGATATTTCTTCCGAGTTTACAGAATTTTCAGTTGGTCTTTATTCATCATTTTTTACTCTACATTTTTAGGATTTATGATTATAAAAAATTTCACCAAAGATTTATTAACTCCAGTTGCCAAACTTTGCAGACAGAGTATGGAGCTTGACATCATGCCCGATTTTTTACTTGAAGAAAAAATTTTTCACGAACCAGATTACAATCCTGAGCTGACTTTAGTTGCATTTTCTGAAAATAATTCTGAACCGGTTGGGTTTATTCAAGCTGTGGTTAAAGCTCGCAAGGATGAATCGATTGGTTATGTGAAATTGTTTTGTGTCGCTCCAGATTATAGAAGAAAAGGAATTGGAAAAAAACTTTATGAAGCGGTCGAAGAAAAAATAAAAGCACAAAAAATAAAATTGATTAGAGTTTATGAATCTTACCCAAATTATTTTATGCCGGGAGTTGATCCATTTTATACAGAAGCAATTTCTTTTTTCGAGAGAATGGGATTTAAGAAATTTAGTGATACTTCAAATTTAATTTGCGATTTAGTTACTCAAGATTTTGATACGGCGAACGATGAAAAAGAATTAAGCGAAAAAAATATTATTTGTAAAAGAGCAGATGAATCTGATAAAGAAAAAATTTCACAATGGTTGAAAATTAATTTTGAAGCATGGATTCCTGAAGTTGCTGAAGCATATAAAAATAATCCTATCTCACTTCACATTGCATTGGATGGAGATGAAATGTTAGGCTTCTCTGCGCACGAAGTTAACAATCGTGGAACAGGTTGGTTTGGACCAATGGGTACTTCTGCAGCCGCACGTGGAAAGGGAATTGGCTCAATCTTACTAAAAAGATGTTTGAATGACATGAAAGAAATTGGACACAACAAGGCAATTATTCCTTGGGTTGGACCAATTCCATTTTATATGAATTATGTAAATGCTAAAATGCAAAGAATTTTTTGGCGATATGAAAAAAATATGGAGTAAATCGGCAAAATAAATTGTTACGTATTTATCATAGATGAGAAGAGAGATGAAGTTAGTTTTATTTTTAGTATTACTCCCGATTATTGCATTTTCGCAAAATGGAAATTTGAAAGGCAGAATTTCTTTCAACAATGAGGGACTTCCTTCAGTAAATGTTCAGATTGAAAATTCATCGCGAGGCGTTATTTCTAATCGCGAAGGTGAATATGAAATTGAAAATATGTTGCCGGGAAAATATAAAATCAGATTTAGTTTAATTGGGTATCGCACTGAAATTATCGAGACAGAAATAAAACCTAATGAAACGAAAATCTTAAATGTTGTTCTCGAAGAACAAGCATTTCAAATTGGCGAAGTAAGAATTTTGGGTGACAGAGGTCAAGAGCAAAGCGATCCAAGAACAAGTTTGATAAGCTTAAATCCCAGAGAAGCAAAAATTTTACCCGGAGCTGGTGAAGATGTTCTAAGAACTTTACAAGCTCTTCCTGGTGTGCTTGCACCCGCTGATTTTTCATCGCAACTTGTTGTGCGTGGAAGTGGACCTGATCAAAATTTAATTATTATTGATGACGTAGAGATATTTAATCCGTATCGACTTTACGGTGCAATCAGTATGTTCAATCCTGATGCAGTCTCCGAAGTGAATTTAATTACCGGAGGTTTTCCATCACGTTTTGGTGATCGGCTCTCTGCAGTGCTTGAAGTTACTAATCGCGAAGGAACAACCGATAGTTATTTTGATGGTAGAGTGAATGCTTCAATCATTAATGCAAATGTAATTTTTGAAGGAAAAAATCCTTTTGGAATAAAAGGAAGTTGGCTGATTAATTCGCGAAGAACTTACTACGACTTAATCATTGAGCCATTTGTTAAAAGAGCGGGACTCGTTGATGAGAATGTTAGTTTCCCAAGTTTCTATGACGTTCAATCGAAATTTGTTTTTGGTCCTTTTGATGGACATCGATTTTTATTTAATGCAATTTATTCCGAAGATGGAGTTTATGTTGTAAGCGGAGAAAATCGAGAAACACCTGACAGCATCTCCGTTGATAACATCACGAAGAATAATGTTTTCAGTGCTGCTTGGCATTATGCTTCCGAAAATAATTTCTTGAATAAACTCACCGCATCTTATTATTCTAATGCTGGCTTGACCGATTTCGATTCACAAGTTCTTGATCCTTCACTTAATCGAGATGAATTTGAAGGAGCTATTTCCGATACGCTTAAAATGTATTTGCTTGGAATAAAATTCAAATCTGATTTTACATTTAATAAATTTTCGGTTGATGATAGAATTACTTACAAATGGAATAAAAATATTTTTGAAGCGGGCGTTGGTTATGATCGGCTTGAAACCATTGTCGATTTTCGGTTTGAGTTAGACCCACAATTGCAGGCAATAATTTCAGCCAATCCAGAGATGCGTGCAGCAATTAGTAGTATCAGAGATGTGAAAGCTTACAATCGTTTCAGAGCATTTGCACAAAACACTTTCGCAATTGGTGATAGATTTTTTATTCAACCGGGACTTCGTTTTGATCACTATGAAATTCTTGCTAAGTCATATGTCGCACCGCGGTTATCATTCTCATTTGCAATTGATCCACTTACAACATTACGAGCTGTCTGGGGAGTTTATTATCAGTCGCCCGGCTATGAAAAATTAGTTGACCAAAATGTTTTCTTTGATCTTTCTAAAAAATTTACTGAACAGCTGGAAGCAGAACAAGCGCTTCATTATGTATTAGGAATTGAGCGTTGGATTTCTGAAGAGTGGAAAGTAAAAGTTGAAGGATACTATAAAGATTTTAGAGATTTGATAATTCAAAAACGTGTTCCGGGTTCAAAATATTATACTGAACCAATTCCGGGACGTGATCGGCGTTTAGCTTCAAGTTGGACGCGACCTGTTAGTTTATATTCAGACTCGCTTACTCAAATCCCTGTCAATGGCTCTTTCGGTGAAGCTTATGGAATAGAATTTTTACTTGAGAAAAGAAATATTACGAGTGATTCAAAATTAAATGGATGGGTTTCTTATTCTTACGCTTTTGCAAATCGATATGAACGCGGAGAAATAATTCCGTTCAGATGGGATCAACGACATACATTTAATGTTGTGATGAATTATCGATTTAATAAAACTTGGGATGTTGGTGCACGCTGGCAGTATGGCTCAGGCTTTCCTCACACTACTCCTGTGGGAATTAGACCACGCATAATTTTGCAAGATCAAGACGGAGATGGAATTGTAGAAACTCCAGTTATAGCAACACGTAGAACTTTTGCAAATCCAATTACTGATGAAGCAATTTTAGATATCGACAATGGACGCGAAGATAGATTTAATGCACGTAAACCCGCTTACCATCGACTCGATATTAGAGTAACTGCTTTCGTAAAATTATTTAATCTTGATTGGAGTTTTTATCTTGATGTGATTAACGCTTACAATCATAAAAATGTTATTGATTACGATTATGATATAAATAGAAATTTAGAAATTGAAAGAGAGACCGATTATATGTTCCCGATACTTCCAACAATTGGATTCAGTGTAAATTTTTAATTACAGAAAAAAATATAATCTTTGCATAGAAGAGAAATTAATTTTAATAATAAATAGTAGTTTTGATTGACATGAGGAGCGAGCTATTTTAACAGTATCCGAATTAACCAACGAAATAAAAAGCGTAGTTGAAAAAAAATTTGATGCTATTACTATCATTGGTGAAATTTCAAATTTCAAACCTTATTCCTCAGGGCATTGGTATTTCACGTTAAAAGATTCCAACGCACAAATTTCCTGCACGATGTGGAAAAGTCTGAACAATGCAGTTTATTTCACTCCACAAGATGGAATGAAAATTATTGTGCGTGGAAGAGTTACTGTTTATCCACCGAGAGGCAATTATCAATTCGATGTTCGCACTATGCAACCTGCTGGTGTAGGTGAGCTACAATTAGCTTTTGATAAACTCAAAGAAAAATTGTTGAAGGAAGGTTTGTTTGATTTATCTACAAAAAAAAATATTCCATCATTCCCTGAAAAAATTGGAATCGTAACTTCAATTGATGGCGCAGCTTTGAGAGATATGATAAGCGTAGCAAAAAGAAGATTGCCAATAACTGAATTAATTATTGCTCCCGTGAAAGTTCAAGGAGCTGGTGCGGCTGAAACAATTGCAGAAGCAATAAAAGAATTGAATCAAGATGAAAGTATCGATTTAATTATTGTCTCCCGAGGCGGTGGTTCAATTGAAGATTTGTGGGCATTCAACGAAGAAGTTGTGGCATACGCAATATTTAATTCTGAGATACCAATAATAAGTGGAGTTGGACATGAGATAGATTTTACAATATCCGACTTCGTTGCAGATTTACGCGCCGCAACTCCAACAGCAGCAATGGAAATCGCTCTGCCTGATCAAGCAGAAATTTTTTTAGCACTAATTACAACGAATGGAAATAATTATGAATTGATGAAAGAAAAACTGGCTGATATTTTTTCTACAATTAATTCTATTGAACAATCTCGAGCTTTCAAATATCCCGAAAATATTGTTAATCAGAATTCGCAGAGATTAGATAATGTTTTTTTTAAAGTAAATAATTCTGTAGAAAAATTGTTAAATCGATGTAACAATAAATTAGAATTTATTGGAGCTAAACTTGAATCTCACGATATTGAGAAAGTGTTAAAAAAAGGTTTTGTTTTAGTGAAGCAAGCAGATAAATTTGTGCAGCGTTCAATAATTTTCTCAGAAAATAATCCTTTTGTACTCCGTTTTTATGACGGCAATGTGGAAATCAAAAAATGAAAAAAAAACAATCACCAGAGACGAGAACATTCCAAGAAAATTTAGAGCGACTCGAAGAAATTTCTCGATTGCTCGAGGAAGAAAATGATTTGGAAATTTCTATTCAACTTTATGAAGAGGGAGTTGAATTAACTAAGCTCTGTTACGAAAAACTAAAAAATGCAGAACTCAAAATTACCGAATTGAAATCGAACGTTAATTTAGTTTCCCCTTCAGAAAAATAATTAGGAGAATATATTCAAATGAATTTTGACTTAACCAAATATCCAATATTATCGCAAGTGCAAGTTCCTGCTGACTTCAGACAAATGGATATTAATGACCTTAAACAATTGTGTACCGATATTCGTGAATACATGGTGGACGTAATTTCAGAAACGGGTGGACACTTCGGAGGTGGACTTGGAACTGTTGAATTAACCGTTGCACTGCATAAAGTTTTTAATACTCCAGAGGATTTGATTGTTTGGGATACTGGTCATCAAGCGTATCCTCATAAAATAATTACGGGAAGAAGAGACAGACTGCCAACGATAAGACAGTTGAATGGCATTTCAGGATTCCTAAAACGTAATGAGAGTGAGTATGATTCTTTTGGTGCTGGACACGCAACTACTTCAATATCTGCTGCGTTAGGAATGGCACACGCACAAAAAATTTTAGATCAAAATAAAAAAGTTGTTGCTGTTATTGGCGATGGCGCTATGACTGGCGGAATGGCTTATGAAGCAATGAACAACTCTGGAATTTTGCGTAGCAATTTAATTGTTGTACTCAATGATAACCGCATGTCTATTGCTCCAAACGTTTGGCAAATTTCAAATTACTTTACTGAATTAATTTCTCATCCAGAATATAATCGATTTAGAGGTTATGTTTGGGACTTAACTGGTAAGCTCGATCACTTTGGAGATAGATTAAGAAAAATTGCGGGCAGACTTGATAAAGGATTAAAATCAATTGTAACTCCGGGCATGTTGTTTGAGTCGCTCGGCTTCAGATATTTTGGTCCCGTTAATGGACATAATTTACATCAGATGATAAATCTTTTGGAACACGTTAAAGATTTGACCGGCCCAATTCTTATTCATTCAATTACAGAAAAAGGAAAAGGTTATAAGCCCGCAGAAGCTCATATTCAAAGACTCCATGCTTCAACACCTTTTGATAAATTAACAGGCAAAGCTTACAAAAAAGAAAACGCTCCGAAAGCTTACACAACAATTTTTGGAGAAGCTCTTGTAGAGTTAGTAGAAAAAAATCCTAAGATAACCGGTATTACTGGTGCAATGCCAGATGGAACGGGTTTAAATATTCTTCAAGAAAAATGTCCTAAAAATTATGTTGATGTTGGTATTGCTGAAGAGCACGCTGTTACTTTTGCTGCTGGACTTGCAACACAAGGAATCATTCCCGTAGTTGCGGTTTACTCAACTTTTTTACAAAGAGGATTTGATCAAATTGTTCATGACATTGCATTACAAAAATTGCATGTTGTTTTTGTGCTTGATAGAGCAGGACTCGTTGGTGCTGATGGTCCTACGCATCACGGAACATTTGATTTAACTTACTTGAGATTAATTCCACATATGGTAATTATGGCTCCGAAGGATGAAGCAGAATTACGAAATATGCTTTTCACTGCAATCGAATATAAAAAAGGACCAATCGCTCTTCGTTATCCAAGAGGAAATGCAATTGGTGTTCCTTTAAATCCAAATTTTGAAAAACTCGAAATTGGTAAAGCAGAAAAATTAATTGATGGAAAAGATGTCGCTATTCTTGCAATTGGTTCTATGGTTGACTATTCATTAAAGGCACAAAAATTATTATTGAACGATGGTATTGAAGCTGAAATTATTAATATGAGATTTGTGAAACCACTCGATACTAATTTACTTGACGATGTTGCAAAACGATTTAACAAAATTGTTACTCTTGAGGAGAATACTATCGTTGGTGGATTTGGTTCTGCAGTTGCCGAATATTTTATCGATAATAATTATAAGAATGACATACTCCGGATTGGATTACCAGATTATTTTATTGACCATGGCACTCAAGAAGAATTGCATGCTCAACTTGAAATTGATCCTAAAGGTATTCACAAGCGAGTAAGTTTTTTTCTGCAAGAAAAATTTGAAAAAAAAGAAATTCTAATTTGATGCAAAATCTAAAAATTGCTCTTGTTGGATTGGGAAAAATTGCACAGTTGATGCATTTACCAATTCTAAAAATAATGAACAACGTTTCAATTACAGCAATTGCCGATAGTAACAAATCTCGACTTGAATCAATGGCTAAGGAATTAGGGCTTGATACTTACTATCAAGATTATTCTAAGCTTTTGGAATCTGAAGAAATTGATGCTGTGTTTATTACCACACCGACGAACACTCACAAAGAAATCGCTTCTGCTTTTATAAAAAAAAATATTCCAACTTTTATTGAGAAGCCAATTGCAATTTCATACAAAGAGACTAACGAAATTGTAGAGCTTGCAAAAATTCATAAAGTTCCCGTTATGGTGGGAATGAATATGAGATATCGGCCTGATGTGATGCTCTTGAAAAGCATTATTAATTCAGGCGACATTGGAGAAATATTTTACATAAAGTGTGGTTGGCTCAGTTCACAAAGCAGTGATAGCAAATGGTTTACATCAAAGGAACAAGCGGGTGGCGGAGTTATTTTTGATTTAGGAATTGTTATTCTTGATCTCGCTTTATGGTATTTAGATTTTCCGATGATTGATTCAGTTACTACAAAAAATTTTTTCTTGAATACTAAAACTGTTGAAGACTCTTCTGTAAGTATGATTAGATGCAAGTCCGAAGCAATAATATCAATAGAGACAAGCTGGTCGATTAAATCAGAAAAGGATTCTTTCTACATCGATATTTTTGGAACTAAAGGAAGTGCTTCCTTGAATCCATTAAAAATTTATAAAAAAGATTTGAATCAATACATCGACATTTCTGCTAATAGCAATGAGAACAGAACTCTTGAGTATAAAAAATCTTTTAAAAACGAGTTGAAACATTTTATTGGTGCGGTTAGAAAATACAATCCGGTTTTATCAACAGCAGAAAATGCACTTTCAAGAATGAAAATTATTGAAGCAATGTATTTGTCTGCAAGTAGAAAAGAAGAAATAAAATTATGAAGCAGATGAAAAAAAAAATATTGTTGGTTGACGATGAAAAAGATATTGTGGAATTTCTAAAGTATAATCTTGAAAAAGAAAATATCGAAATAATCACTGCTTACAACGGCGAAGAAGCTATTAACAAAATGGATTTAATGCCTGACCTCGTAATATTAGACGTAATGATGCCTAAGTTAAATGGCTTTGAAGTATGTAAAAAAATTAGAGCAAATCTAAAATTCAAAAATATTCCTGTGATTTTCTTAACTGCAAAAGCTTCCGAAGTTGACGAAATTATTGGGCTTGAAATTGGTGCAAGCGACTATATTCAAAAACCAATCTCTCCAACAAAATTAATTGCGCGTGTAAATTCTAATCTACGAAAAAATGAAGATTCAAAAGATCAGAAGGAATTAGCTGTGCTTAATCACGGCGACATAACAATTGACAGAAATAAATATGTTGTAATTATTGATGGAGAAGAGAAAGTTTTTCCACGTAAAGAATTTGAACTCTTGTATTATCTAATTTCATATCCCGATACAGTTCACACAAGAGAAACATTATTGAAGAAAATTTGGGGAACTGATATTTACGTAATCGATCGGACAGTAGATGTGCATATTCGCAAAATACGAGAGAAACTCGAAAGCTATTCTGACTTGATCGAAACTGTAAAAGGAGTTGGTTATCGGATCAAAACTCCCAATTAATGTAAAGCTGATTTTTCATTCTCTTTCATTCATAAAGAAAGAACTTTTTCTTTTTTTATTTTTATTAATTGTAGCAATTGTTGTAACGCATTATTTTGTCTATTCGCTCACAGTTTCACTTCTGATTTTTTTAATCCTACTCCTACTTTTTGTTTTTCAATTAATCAGAAAAAGAATTGATGAAATTTCTGAAATAAAAAAAATGATGATTGCAATTAGAAAAGGTGAAGTGAAAAATATTTCTGATATAAATCTAACTTCAAATTTAGAGCCGGTCGAATCAGAAATTCGTGAGATGTATTCGCAAATAAAAAATGATATCGATTACTTAAAAAAATTAGAACGAATGAGAAAAGAATTTTTAGGAAATGTTTCTCACGAACTACGAACTCCGATTTTTGCAATACAAGGTTACATCGAAACGCTACTTAATGGTGCAATTAGTGACACGAAAGTGAACAAACATTTTTTAGAAAAAGCCAATAACCATACGGTTCATCTAAGCAACCTCGTCAATGATCTGATTGATATTTCGATGATTGAAACGGGCGAGATGAGAATGAGTTTTCGATATTTTTATATCTCAGATTATATTCACGAAGTTATAAGTGACTTAAAACCTTTCGCTGATGAAAAAAAAATCGAACTTCGTTTTGTTCCTACTGAAAAGAATATTCAAGTCTTCGGTGACAGAGCAAGGATTAAGCAAGTCTTGACCAATCTCACCGTCAATGCGATAAAATATACTGAAGTTGGTTCAGTAACAATTGAGCTTATTGAAGAGAACAAAAATATTAAGATAGTTGTTAGAGATACGGGAATCGGAATTCCGCCCGAAGATTTACCAAGAATATTCGAAAGATTTTTCAGAGTAGATAAAGAGAGATCGAAAGATGCAGGCGGCACTGGGTTAGGTTTAGCAATAGTAAAACATATTGTTGAAGCTCACACTTCTAAAGTTGAAGTAGTGAGCAAAGTTGGTGTGGGGACAGAATTTTCTTTTCGATTAAAAAAATAAATTAGAACATTTTGCGGAAGGGGAGGGATTCGAACCCTCGGTACGCTTTCACGCACACACGCTTTCCAGGCGTGCCAGTTAAGCCACTCCTGCACCCGTCCAAGATTAAAAACTCTGTTTCAATAAAATAGAAAACAAATATAGACATTGCCGAGTTGTTCACCAATTTTAACGAAAGAAAATATTTAATAACAAACAGAAATTTAGTAACTTTATTTTTAAGTTTTAAAGAAGTAACTATATGCTGCCTGAAATATTATTAAAATCTCTGCTCATTGTACTCTCTGCTCTCATTGGAGCTTTGAGTGTTTTTTTTGTAAAATTAAATCATCACAAACTTTGCGCAATTATTTCTGTCTCTGCGGGTGCATTGCTTGGAGCAGCTGTTTTTGTAATCATCCCCGAAGTTTCAAGTCTAATCTCAATTTATCAAATAATTATTAGTGCGGGTACTGGCTACTTACTCTTTTGGGGAATAAGCAAATACTATTTTCATGTCTGTCCCGCTTGCTCTGCGAGCCACTTCGATGAACAGACTACAAAGAAATTTTCTGAAATTGTTTTAACATTAATCACTGCATTGTCATTTCATTCTTTTATGGATGGCTTAGCATTAACGAGCGGAAATATACATAGCCACTCAGATGGAAATTCAATTTTTGCCGCAATATTGACTCACAAATTTCCCGAAGGACTTGCACTTGCTGCGTTAATGCTTGGTGCAAATTATTCAAGAAAAAAAATACTTTTGTATGTCGTCTTAATTCAGTCAACAACAATTTTTGGTGCAGTTACAGGATATTTTCTTTTGCAAAGTGGAGTTAGTAGTGTCTTCTTAGGATTGATTATGGCTCACGTCGCGGGTGGATTTGTTTATCTCGCTCTTCACGCAATTCTCGGTGAGATGTTGAAGAACCATAAGCTATTGGTCTTGTCATCTTTTGGCGGCGGTATGTTGTTGATTTATTTAGTCCATCTTTTAGTTCATTAATATTTTGTAAATGATTTTGTGTTTGGAGTCTTAGTGGCATTCAAATTTTTTATTCTAATTTATTTCAGATAATTAGCCACCAAGCACAAAGGCACTAAGTTAATTAATGGAGAGCTGTCCACCACAATTTTAAACTCATCAAAAATTTATAATCCATTACTTTTAATTATTTTAACAGAGTGAAAATTTATTGTTTGCTCAGTGATTAGTTCTCTCCTTGTTAAAAAACGCTTTCTATTTTTTCTCGAGTTGAGAAGATAACCTATCAACAAATTCACAAAAAAATTAGCGAGTGATTTTCAATTTAATGTTTCCTAATTAAAACAAAATTATGATAGGAAAAATGTTTACAACAATAAAAATAATTTTTATTTTAGCAACGGCAATGACGTTAGGCATCACTTCACTTAATGCAGGTGAAAATGTGAAATCAGGATTTGGTACAATGAGTATCAAAGGACTTGTGCAATTCTGGTACGAACATGATAATGTCCGTTCCCCAAAAGATTTTTTTAGAATTCGCAGAACTGAAATAAGATTATCGGGAACAATTAATCCAATAGTCGCTTGGACAGTAATGATTGACCCTGCAACAATCAGGGAAGATAATCTGAGAAACTCCTTACTCCAAGATGCACAAATTATTTTAACTCCATTTGAAAATTGGACAATAAGTGCAGGACAATTTATTTTTCCATTTGGTTTGGAGGGCTTAATGTCATCGGCACGCCTTGATTTTGCAGAAAGATCGATGCTTACAACAAAATTAAATTGGGCAAATTTTAGAGACATCGGTTTTACAATTCGACACAACATAAAATTAGCCGGTATTGAAATACAACCAACTATTGGATTGTTAAATGGTGAACGATTAAATAGATGGGATCTAAATGAGTCAATGGATTTTATTGGCAGATTAGTTGTTAGCCCAACTGAACATTTACATTTTGCAGTTGCTCATTACAACGGATGGGCAGGGGCTAACGAAACAAGAAGTCTCTGGTCAGGTGTAGAATTGATGTTCACTCAAGATAAGTTTACAGTTTATGGTGAATTTGCTGCAGGTAAAAATGCAGGAATTAATATCAATAATTTTTACTTAAGTGGTACGTATAATTTTTTTAAAAACTTGCAGTTAGCTTTAAGATATGACTATCTTGATCACAACAGCGATACACCATTAAATGCTGTGACTGAAAAAACAATTGGTCTGAACTATTTTATTGAAGGACATAATTCTAAACTTCAACTAAATTATATTTTTCGTGGCGAAGAAGGAACAAGCATTAACAATGACGGAATTCGGTTCAATCTTCAAACTGCGTTCTAACAGAAATGAGGAAAATGTTTTTCGGTTCAACTTTTTGCAAGTGTTCTGAAGATTAGCCACGAATGCACGAATGGAATAAGTGAATGATGAATTACGCTTAGAGTCTTGGTAGCATTCAATTTTTTATTCTAATTTTTTTCAGATAATTAGCCACCAAGGCACTAAGTTAATTAATGGAGAGATGTCCACCACAATAGGAATTGTGTTGGATAAACGAAAATAAATATTGGAGAGATGCCAGAGTGGTTGAATGGGGCGGTCTCGAAAACCGCTGTACCGTTTACGGTACCGAGAGTTCGAATCTCTCTCTCTCCGCAAAACATTAAATCAAAAAATATGAAAAAACTAATTTCAATTTTATTTCTTCCGCTTTTATTTTTTTCCATAACTTTTGTTGCTTGTGGAGAGCCGAGAGACAATAGAGTTAAGGTTTCACAAAACTATTCTATTCGTTACTCTGTTTTTTTTCCCGCAACTTATCAAGAAACTGAAAAAGATTTTCCAACAATATTTATGCTTCACGGACTTGGAGGCGATTTCAGACAGTGGCAAACAATTGCAGACCTTCAAAAATTTGCAGATAAATATCAATTCATAATTTTTACTGTTGATGGATTTATTGACTCCTGGTATCTGAACAGTAAGTTCGACAAGGAGATGCAATACGAAACAATGTTCATCGAAAGATTTCTGCCAAAAATTTTTGCAAGATATCGTATTAATGAGGGGAAACTTGGAATTACGGGATTAAGTATGGGTGGACACGGTGCAATAAAATTTGTCTTAAAGTATCCCGAAATTTTTTCTGCAGGCGCAAGCACAAGTGGAATTCTTGACATAACAAAATTCGATGACCGCTCAACTATAGCACAACATTTAGGTGAATTCAATTCCTATCCCGAAAATTGGAAAGCGAATTCTTGTTACTATCTTTTAGACAAATTAACAAATAAAAATGTTAAACTTTTTGTTGATAGCGGAGTTGATGATTACGCTTATGATGTTACGAGAGCGTTTAAAGAAAAAGCAGATTCGCTCGGCATCTCTTGTGAATTTTTAGAAATGGAAGGCGGACACTTTCACGAATATTGGTCAAGGGCTGTAGTTCATCACTTTAATTTTTTTGATAGGGTTTTAAATAATAAATAATTTTATCCTACTCGCTTTATCTATTCTTAAATTTAATTTATGAATTCTTTTAAAAAACATCTTTATGAAACTTTCTTTCTTGCTATTCCTATAATCATTGGTCAATTAGGAATAGTGTTGATGGGCGTTGTCGATAGTGCGATGGTTGGAAAAGTAGGTGCAAAATATTTGGCAGCTGCTTCAATTGGCTCAGGAATTTTTGCATTATTTCTTGTGTTGGGTATTGGAATCAGTTATGCTATTTCTCCGCTTGTCTCAATCTCTATTGCTGCGGGAAAAAAAGAATTTACAAGTTTCATCTTTAAACAATCATTTTATATTAATCTTGTCGTCGGAATTATTCTCTGTATTGTTACAATTTTTGTTGCAGATTTTATAAAATATTTTAATCAAGAGAAAGAAGTTGAAGCGTTAGCAATTTCGTACACAAAGATTCTTGGTCTTTCAATTATTCCCGTTATGATTTTTCAATCTTTCAAACAGTTCATTGAAGGCTTGTCAATTATGCGTCCGGCGATGATTGTTGCTCTTGTCGCAAATGTAGTAAATGTGTTTGTCAATTGGGTTTTGATTTATGGAGAGCTTGGATTTCCTGAACTTAGATTAGATGGCGCAGGAATTGCAACTTTTATTTCACGTCTATTTATGGCTGTTGCTTTGGGTTATTTTGTTTTCACAAGTAAATCTTTAATATCTTTTAATCTCAGCATTCGCTCTTATCGATATGATTCTGTAATAACAAATAAAATATTAAAATTAGGAGTGCCGAGTGGTGTTCAATATTTTTTTGAAGTTGGATGTTTTACATTTGCTGCAGTAATAATTGGTTGGCTTGGAACCAATCAATTGGCGGCTCATCAGATTGCATTATCAGCTGCAACAATTTCTTATATGACAGTGTTAGGTGTTTCTTCTGCTGCTGCAATTCGGGTTGGTAGTGAAGTTGGCAGACAAAATATTTATGAGACAAGAATTGCTGCGTTCTCGGCTATTGCGTTGGGAATTATTATCCAAATAATTTTTGCTCTCTTTTTTATTCTCTTCAGAAATATTATTCCAACGTTCTATGTTTTTGAAATTGAAGTAATAAAGATTGCCGCATCGTTATTTATTATTGCAGGACTATTCCAAATATTTGATGGCATTCAAGCAATTGGATTAGGTGTGTTGCGAGGTTTAACAGATGTAAAAATTCCAACTGCAATTACGTTCACGGCATATTGGTTAATTGGTTTACCGATCGGTTATTTTTTAGGATTCAATTTAGAGCTTGATGTTATTGGCGTTTGGTTAGGTTTGTTAATTGGATTAGCAACTTCTGCAACATTACTCTCAATTCGAATAAACATTAAAAGTAAACGAAATATTCTTTTACCATTTGAAGATAAATCGTTGCATTTATAATGCCATTTAACCATTGAAGAAAATTTTCTATTTTTGGAATAGAATTGATTTACTTTCGCCATAGAAATTATTTAGTAAAAGGAGGCATAGATGAACAAGAGATTATATCGTTCGAATAAAGATAAAATGATTGCGGGTGTTGCTGGTGGCATCGGCGAATACTTTGACATTGATCCAATATTAGTGAGAATTGCTTTTGTAATTCTGACTTTCGTTCATGGCATTGGTATTATTGCTTATATCGCTGCTCTCTTTATTCTTCCCAAAAAAATCGACACCGAATTTATTCATCCAACTCTCAATCCTAATCCAGACAATTTGGTGCAGCCACAAAAGGCTGATGGAAAGGGAAAAATATTCGGATCAATTTTAGTTATTATCGGAGCAATTTTACTTCTCAATAATTTACTCCCATCTTTTGATTTTGATTTCGTAATCTCATTAATATTAATTGGGTTAGGATTATTTATTTTGTTAAATGCAAAAAAGGAGAATGAGGTAGTTCAATGAAAACTCGACATATTTTCTGGGGAACGTTTTTAATGTTACTCGGAATTTTATTTTTACTCGATAACATTTTACATACTGGAATAGAGATTGGTCAGATTCACAAATTTTGGCCTGCTGTATTAGTATTGATTGGCTTGAGTCTTATTGTTAAGAATAATTTTTCAAAAATTTTAATCTCTATCATTGCTGCGATATTCCTTGCACTCTTAGTTTTTTCTTTATTCAATTGGGATAAAAAATGTTATTTCTTCCATAGTGAGGAGAAAGAAGTGAAGCTCTCAGTTATCGATTCACTTTCAGAACCATTTGATGCAAAAATAAAAAGAGTAAATTTTGATATTGGTGGTGGTGCAAGCAAATTTATATTGTCGGGAAATACGGATGAACAATTTTTGATTAAGGCGAATAACTTATTAAATAATTATGAAGTTACGACATCAAAAAATTTAGATGAATTAAATCTTCAACTCAAACGAAGAGAGATGCACGTTGATATTGTTGATGATTTTCAGATAGATGAAGTTAAAGTGTTTTTAAATCCTAATCCGATTTATAACTTCAATTTTGAGATTGGTGCTGCTTCTTGCGAACTTGATTTAACTACGCTAAGGTTTCAAAAAATAGATGCGAAGATTGGCGCTGCTTCTTTGAAGTTAATCTTAAATGAAATAGGAAGCGATTCCGCATTTGTAAATATTGAGGCAGGTGCTGCAAGTGTGAATATTTCAATGCCGAAAACAGCCGCTGCACAGATAAATTCAGAGACTGCTCTCGCATCAAAAAATTTTGAAGGATTTATAAAAATATCTGAAAACGTTTATCGTACTTCTAACTTTGAAACAGCTAATAAGAAAATTTTCCTAAATCTAAAAGGCGGAGTTTCTTCTTTGTCGGTTAAACAATTTTAATTTTAGTTTTGGTTTGCTAAACAAGAATAAAAATATTTATTGAAGTAGAACAAAAATTATATTCCACAGAGAACCACTGAGTTTTTTTTATTTACTTTATTAAACACTTTCAAATAATACTTTGTTAAATTTTAAGTAAATTCCTTTCGCCTGATTTATCTA
The DNA here is from genome assembly GCA_013824085.1 of Chlorobiaceae bacterium. GTDB lineage: Bacteria > Bacteroidota > Ignavibacteria > Ignavibacteriales > Ignavibacteriaceae > PNNF01. Next base: position 65,352 of record PNNF01000009.1, read on the forward strand.
CGCTATTACTCACGTGGCTTGCCGTATAATATTTTTCTTTACTGATCTCACCAAAACGCTTTTAAAAAATTATTTAATTTCTAACTGTAAAAAAGATTTTTGATTTTTTTAGAATCAAAATTTCAATCTTTAAATTTAGTGGCTTAATTAATTCATTTATTGTCTTCAAAAGATTTATGCTTATTTTTCAGAAAATTATTCTCTTTATAAAGGTTCTTTATGAGCGAGCTTAGTTACAAATACAATTTTAAGTTTACTGATGGTGTTGAAAAGAATTTTGAAATCATAATTGACGAAAATAATTACTCTCTAAAATCAAATTGGAATACTGATTATCCCGATTGGACTGAGATGAAAAATTTTAGGTGTGCACATTGTACACTCGGAGCAGAAGTTAAATATTGTCCACTTGCCCTAACACTTGTAAAGCCGCTCAAAGAATTTTGCCATTCATTCTCGTTTGAAAAAGTTGAAGTAACAGTCGAAACTAATAATCGCGATTATCACGTTCATACTTCATTGCAAGTTGGCGTTAGTAGTATGCTCGGGATCTTGATGGTTACTTCGGGCTGTCCGGTAATGAGAAATCTAAAATCGCTTGTTAAATTTCATCTACCTTTCGCGAGTCTGGAAGAAACCCAAGCGCGTGTCTTCTCGCTCTATCTTTTGTCGCAGTATGTAAAATGGAGGCAGGGAGAGAGTCCAGATTGGGAGATGAAAAATCTTTATAAAATTTATGATGATATTCGGTTGCTAAATTTTAATGTTGCAAAAAAAATTGCTGCGATAGAAACAAAAGACACAAATATAAATTCACTTGTGATCTTAAATAACTTCGCAGAATATGCAACTCTTACTTTAGATGAAAAAACTTTAGAAGAACTCGAAAATTTATTATCATTCTTTAATCAAAAACAATAATTGAGAGGTAAGAAAATATGAATGAAAAATCTACAAAACTTTTTTATTTTCTCGGAGCATTTTTTGTAGCAAATGCTCTGCTTGCAGAATTTGTTGGAATAAAAATTTTCTCTCTTGAAAAAAGTTTAGGATTGACTCCTATAGATATTTCATTGTTCGGTGTTGATAATCTTTCGTTCAACCTAACTGCTGGAACGCTTCTGTGGCCTCTCGTCTTCATTATGACAGATATCATTAACGAATATTTTGGTAAGCGTGGAGTTCGACTAATTTCATTTACTGCTGTTGCTTTGATTAGTTACGCTTACATTATGGTTACAATTGCTATCTCGCTAACACCTTCTGACTTCTGGATTATTCGTCAAACACCAGCGGGAGAAGTAAATATGCACTTAGCGTTCAACACTGTTTTTAGTCAAGGGCTTTGGATAATAATTGGATCGATAGTAGCGTTTTTAATTGGACAGATGATTGATGTGTTTACTTTTCATTTCATTAAAAGAAAAACAGGTGAGGGAAAAATTTGGTTGCGAGCAACGGGTTCAACTATTGTTTCTCAATTTATTGATTCCTTCGTTGTCTTGTTTATTGCTTTTTATATTGGCGCTGGTTGGGACTTAAAATTAGTACTCGCAATTGGAGTTGTTAATTATATCTACAAATTTATTATTGCTGTCTTATTAACACCACTTTTATATTTTATTCATTTCGCAATTGATAAATATTTAGGAAAAGATCTTTCTAAAAAATTAATTCACGAAGCGACTTTAAGTGGAAGATAATTTTTTTGTTAACATTCTTTTTTTAAAAACTAAAAAAATATTAGTAATCTCTGCGCACACTTTTAAGTGCCATTATTATAAAAAGTATGATTAAGGGAATCGAGATTGTAACGATAGCAACAACGGCGGGAATAATTATTTCTGGTGTGTGGTTATGAAAATTAAAATAAAAAGAATAGAAGTAATTAAAAATCGGAGCGAAGAGAATTCCAATAACAAGACCCAAATAAACCAACGAAATTAGAAATGCAGTTGATGCGCCTTGTGACGAAGAGATACGAATCGGATTTTTTTCTTTGAAATTTGCAAACAACCCACCGAAGCCGAGATTTATTGCGGTCAATGTAACTGTAACAAAAATTATTATTATCGTAGAAACAAGAATTAATCTTGTGTCAATCACGAAATGAATAATGGTATTTATAGTCAACGAAACAATTAAAAGTATTATTGTATAAACTAAAAATTTTGTAACAACTAATTTTTTTAAGTTGAACGGAGATGAAATTAATTTCCAAAAAGTTTCACCTTCAAGACTGATAAGAGGGAAGACAAAGCGTAGAGTGATTGAAGAAATTAGAAAACAATTAAAGAGAAAAATTATTAAATAAATCATTGTTTGAATTTCAGGATTCGCTCCTAAAAATCTTAAATCAATTCCCGTAAAACTTATTAAAAAAATAAAAATTAACAAAACCATAACTGCAGCATGAACCAATTGTGACGGCTCTCTGAAGAAGGTGAAAAAATCTCGTCGCAGTATTGCAGAGATTTGTGAGTTTTTTTTAGAAATATTTAACAGACTCAAAAAATTCTTTGAAGTGAAGTTTTCTCTTTTAGTAAGTCGAAGATCTGAAAAGGCGAAGTAACTTTCTCTGTAAAATTTCTTTGCAAGAGAAAAAAGGAGTACAAAGAGAACGAACGCAGCACTTAAAATTAAATAAGTGAAAGAAAATACTTTTTCATAATCACTCCGCAAATACCAATACAATGCCTCCGATACCCAAAAATTTGGAAGAACCTTTACAAGAGTTGTGTCCAAATATCCAAAGTAAAAATTTACGTATGGATAATTTGCGAGCACTTCATTAGCCATGCTCATTGGGTTGAGATTATTAAAAAATACAATTAATGAAATGAGATAAAATGAAACAAGAATTATTAAAGAAATTTTTAAACCAATTTTGCTCGCAACTTTTATCAACAGTAACAAAACTATCGCGCCAAAAAGTGCAGCAATTAAAATGAATGGAATTACTATCAGAAATAGAGCGAAGAGATAGAAATCAATTCCTAACTTAAAATAATTAGCATAGCCAGCTACTACAGAGAGGAGAACAATAATTAAAGTGATTGAACTATAGAAAAAATTATCTAGAAATTTTATTATAAAAATATTTTCATATTTGATTGGAGTAGAAAAGAAAAAATTTACTTCCTTTGATTTATATAAAGTCGAAAGCGAAACAACAATATTTCCCGCATTAACAGCAAGAAAAAATACAAACAAAATCATTGCGATAAATCGATGCAAAAGAAATTCGCCTAATCGATATTGAGTTAAAATATTTTCAATTATAGAAAAAGTTACATTATAAATTCCATAAGTAAACAGAGCGTAAACAAAAATTGTTGCAAGATTTTTTATTATTCCTTTTGCTGAAAAATCTAAATTGAAAATTAGAGCAGACTTAATTTTGAATTTAATTATATGTAGGACTTCATTCATTTACTTTGTCAATTCTAAAAAGAAAGATTCAAGATTGTCATAATGTTTTTCTTTGAATTCATGTAACGCTTCAACTTTGTCATTAAAAATCAATTCGCCATCTTTAATAATTGCAATCCGGTTACAAATTTCTTCAGCCACATTTAAGCTATGAGTTGACATTAATATTGAGCAGCCTTCTTCAGATTTTTTCTTAAAAACTTCTTTAACAATTTTTGCACTTTGTGGATCCAGCCCAACCATAGGTTCATCAATTAAAAGTAATTTTGGATCGTGTATTAGAGCTGATGCAATAACCGTTCGCTGCTTCATTCCTTGTGAATAACTTTCAGTTCGTTTGTCAATCCAACTACTAATTTTTAATTCATCGATTACAGAATCAACTTTCAGTTTTAATTCAATCCCAGCCATTCCATAAAGCCCACCACAGAAAAAAATAAATTCACGGCCTGTCAGTTTGTCGTATAAAAAAGGATGGTCAGGAATATAGCTCAAAAATCTTTTTGAGTTGATTGAATCAGTTTGGTTATTAAATCCATTTATAAAAACCTCTCCAGAAGTGGGTGAGAGAAGCCCCGCAACAATTTTAATAGTGGTTGTTTTGCCTGCGCCATTTGGGCCTAAAAATCCGATGAAGTCACCAGACCCTAATTGCAATGATAAATTTTTGACTGCCTCGAATGAACCAAATTTTTTGCAAAGATTCTTTATTGTGAGCATAGAGTTAAAGTAATTTTTTTTGTGGGAGAATTAAAATTCTGAAATGTCAATTTTTTCAAGATCTTCATAAGTAATAGTTGCAAGCTCTGCTATTGTTGGATTTTCTAATCCCAAGATTCTCTCTTCTTGATTACTGATAACTTTATAAAAAATATTTTTTATAGTTTTAGCATTGCCAAAATTATTATCGCGTCGTTTATAAATGTTTGAAAAAATTTCTAAGAACAATTGCAAAGCACCTTCATCAAGAATATAGCCACTCTTTTCAGCAATCGAAGAAACTATTTCGAGCATCTCGCGTGGAGAATAATCTTCAAAATAAAAAATATTTTCAAACTTAGATTGGAAGCCGGGATTTAATTCAAAAAAATCTTTCATCTCATTCGGAAAACCTGCTAAGATCACAACAAGCTTATCTCTGTATTCATTCATTTTTTTTGCAAGCGTTTCAATTGCTTCTTTACTCGCTCCATTTACTATTCGAGTAAGCGCATCCGCTTCATTAATGAATAAAATTCCACCGAGTGCACTTTTTATTATCTCCTCAGTTTTTATTGCTGTTTGTCCCTGATAATTTGAGATAAGAGCAGAAGTATCAATTTCAATTAGATGTCCTTTTTCGAGTAAGCCAAGTTCTTTATATATTTTGCTTATCAGTCGCGCTACTGTAGTTTTTCCAGTTCCCGATTTTCCCAAAAAAACCGAATTAAGATTTTTTCGAATTACTACTAATCCTTTTTCTTCTCTTAGTTTTGCAACTCTTAAACTGCTTATCAATCTTTCAACAGATTTTTTAACGGAGTCAAGACCAACAAGATTAGTTAATGCCTGTAAATGTTGATCGAGGAGCTCCTTGTCTCCAATAAGTTTTATTTCTTTTGCTTCAGGCTTTGGAGTAATAAGGTCATGAATATCTTCCAACTTTATTTTTTTAGAAATATCTTCGGTAAGATTTTCTTTTGGAGTATCGACAATTCTTAATACTTGATTTCGAAATATCATTTGAACAATGTTACGTACTAAGCGCGCATTGCCAAAAGTTTTATCACGCCTTCTAAATAATTCGTTATAATAATTTTTTAATTTATCAGCAGCAACATCATCAAGATGAAGCTCTTTTTCAGAAAGTAAATTTGAAGTTATCGTCATTAGTTCATCTGGAGTGTAATCTTCAAAGTGAATAAATTTTGTAAAGCGAGATTGAAGCCCGACATTGGAGTCGAGAAATTTTTTCATTTCATCTGTGTAACCAGCAGCAATAACAATGAATTTGCCGCGGTCGTCTTCCATTCTTTTTAATAAAGTTTCAATCGCTTCTTTTCCGAAATCACTTCCGCTTGTATCTCCGCCCTTGGATAATGTGTATGCTTCGTCGATGAAAAGAGTTCCACCAATTGAAGCATTGATAAGTGCAGTAGTTTTTTCTGCTGTCTGTCCGACAAAACTTGCAACCAATGCTTGTCTATCTGCTTCAACAAGATGCCCTTTGGGAAGTAAGCCAAGTGCAGCATAGATTTGACTCACTATCCTTGCAACTGTAGTTTTTCCAGTTCCAGGATTTCCAGTAAACACAATGTGATCAGAAAATTTCGATTGAACATCTTCACCGAGCATTGTATAATACTTAACGAGTTTTACTAATTCATTAACATCTTTTTTCACTCTATCAAGCCCAATAAGATTATTGAGTTTATTTAGATTAGCTGCTAACAGTTCTTCATCAATTCCAACTTGATAGTTTTTTTTATTGCTTGATTCAAAAATTGCAGCAACATCCTGATCAGTTATAAACGAGAGTGCATTTTTGTCTTTTAATTTTTCGTCGAGCTTTAAGTACCTTTTCCCAAGCTGAATTTTTATCTCATTAAAATTATTTTTTACAAGTCTTGCGTTACCAAAACTTTTATCTCGTTTGCGATATAACTTTGTGAATTCTTTTTTAAGAAGTTCTTCTCCTTCAGGCGTAATTGAGTAGTCTTCTTTTTTGGAAAAGATTTTAAAAATTTCGATTAATTCTTCGGGCTTATAATCTTCGAAATTAAAAAAATGAGTGAAGCGTGATTTCATTCCGGGATTTGAATCTAAAAAAACATTCATCTCATCGGGATAACCAGCAACGATAACGGCGAACTCACCAGCTTGATCTTCCATTCTTTTCAACAAAATATCAATTGCCTCTTGACCAAAATCTTGCCCGCTTCCACCTTTTTTTACCAATGTATAAGCTTCATCAATAAATAATACTCCACCAATTGCATCGCTAATTAGTTTATCTGTTTTCTGTGCAGTCTCGCCAATATATTGCCCAACTAACTTAACTCTATCGCATTCGACAAGATGACCTTTTTCGAGCAAGCCCATTGCATAGAAAATTTTTCCCAAAATTCTTGCGACAGTAGTTTTGCCCGTGCCGGGATTACCAATAAAAACAGTGTGAAGAGAAAATCCTTCGTGTGTTTTTAGTCCAAGTTTTTTTCTTTCTTTTATGAAAGTTAAGTAATCTACAAAATCATTCATTGCTTGTTTAACAGATTGCATCCCCACGAAATGATTGAGTTCATCCAAAAGTTCTTTGAGAGATTTTTGCTCTTCTTGAATTATTGATTTTTCACTCTTATCTTTTTGCATCTCTTCTTTCTGCTTTGTAAAAGAAGAACTAACATAATCTTCAAGGTTTAATATTTTTTTATCCCCGATTAAAAAATATCTTTCACAAACCAGATGGTCATTAAGTTTAATTTCAACTTTACCTTGTCCTGCTTGCCAAAAATCAGAATTATCACTTCCCCAACTATCAACGAACAAAACATTTTCCCAATTAGAGTTTATCGGAATATTTAATTGATGACTACCAATAACTTCATTGTTGAGATACCAAATAATTTCTCCTTTTAGTTCGCCATCTCCTTTATTGAAAAATGGATTTGAAATAATTACTTCAACTCCGATATAATTTATTTCCCCCTGCATAAATTGGAGTAAAAATTTTCTTTCCTTTGATTGAAGTTCATCGAGTAAATCATAAACTTTTACATTTATCACATTAATTTTAGACTCATAGCAAAACAATTCTGTCTTTTTTGAAAGAGATAAATTCGTTTTTTCTTTCGGTAAATTATTAGCAACTATTTCTTCTCTCTTAGCTTCACCGATTTGCTTTTCTGCCTTAATAAGTTTATTGAAAATAATTTGAAACTGTTGGTCATCTTTAAGTTCTTCTTTTATCTCATTAGCTTTTTGAATAGCGTTCTTAAATTGAAAGAGGGAATACATCAACTCGAGTTCTAAAATTTTTATTTTCTTAATTACATCGACACTAACGTTGTTAGTTTTTATTTGCTTCAAACACCAATTCGTGTACCAAAATTCTTTTAGCTTCAGTGACTCTTCAGCTTCTTTGATGAGTGAATTAATTTCTTTCGTCAAAAGTTTTGATAAAAATCCGCCTTTAGATTTTGCAGCGTTCTTAAACCATTCACGAGTTTTGTTAAGATTTTTATTAGTGCTTCTTTCATACTTTAACGCCAATTCAATTTCATCAAGTGCTTCGGAATATTTTTCAAGAGATGCAAAACATCTTGCTTTAAGATGGTGTGCTCTTGCAGCAAAATCAATACTTGTTTTTAATACTTGGTCAAGGTCAATCAGTGCATTGTTATAAATTCCGAGTCGCATTAAAATGAAGCCTCGATAAAGGTGGGGAAGTGGATTTCCTTTCCCAAGACGAACGGATAAGTCAGCATATTCAAGTGCGTAGTTTGGTTTAGTATTTTCAAGGTATGCCCAAGCAAGATAAGTAGCAGAACGGAAATCGCTTGGTATTATTTCATACAAATTCTGTGCAGAAGACAATCCCATTTTGAATCTATTTTGACTCAAATGATCGAAAGTTTCTTCTACTAATTCTTCAATTTCTTCTTTGCTGAGAAGTTTATCCATTTATAAATTATCTTCAAAAAGTTGTATAAAATTATTTCTAATAAATTTTTATAAAGTTATTAAAACAATAAAAGAAAGATAAGAATTATTTTTATGATTGAGAGATTGGAATTTTTTTAGAAAGATTAGTAATCCATTTTTAGAAAATATTTATGACTATTAAAATAAAACTCGAGAGATAATTTTATTGCGATAATTATTTTTCAGTTACATGTAATTTGAGGCAACGACCCCAAAAGAAACTAGCCTTGGGTTACAATATTTTTGAGGCAATGCGATCAGTTTATTTTCTTTCTAATCATAAAAAATATATTTATGTTTCTCCCTGTAATTATTATTCTCTTTACGAAAGGCTTTGGTTTAGGTTTTTTGAATATGGGAACTCAGTTACTAAATACAGACCTCACAACACTGAGAAGCAGTTGCCAATCTCACGTTATTCTTTTTTCAAAAAACTTACTAAGTGATAGACTGAATTACCGCGGGAATGATTTTATGCAGAACCTATTTAAAAATACTGTTATGATAAACGGGAAAAGAAAAAATTGGAACGATATCCAGCAACTGCACGCAGTATATCATTCCTAAACAAATAATTCAGTGCAGAATAAGTAATAGTTATATTGCAAACAAAATGAGAGGTAAATATGAAAACCTTAATTCTTATTCTTTTACTTTCTTTTACTATAGGCAATACTTTTAGCCAAGAAGATTCATTTTATTTTGAATCCAAACGAAATAATGGTGTCTTTGTCGTGGAACCAATCTATAAATTAACACAACTCAATGATCAATCAGCTTCCTTAATCGGTTTAAAACTAGATTGGGTTTTGTTTAATAAATATGAGATGGGAGCAAAACTGAATTATTTGAAGAATAATGTAATCACTCCGACTGATTTTAGATTTTATCCTGATTCACCAGAAATGGAATTATTCTATGGTGGAATTGAACCTGGCTACAAATTTCCTTTATCTGAAAAAGTTTCGATATACTCTTCATTTTTTATTGGATACGGATATGCTAGCTATAATCATATTTCTGGAACATTTGATGGGAAATATTTTTGGATAATAGAGCCAAGTATAAGTATTGCATATAATATTATAGACTTAATTGAATTAAAATTAGGCGCAAATTATAGCAATGCTTTTAATATTAATGAAATTCACTACAGCACTTATTCTGTTGGCTTTGCTCCAAGTGAATATGATATACCAATTGAATTGAATCATCTTAATTTTGAAGTTGGTTTGAGATTCCAATTATTAAGATTCTAAATATATTAGAAATGCAATATAACCCGTGCCACAAGGCGACAGCGTTCTCGAATTTGGCATTTTACAATTTATAAAGTTAGTCATTACGTTTATAGTCTCTTGTTTAAGGTAGTCGTGCTATGAAAGTTTTTTTTAATTATAAAATATATTAACAAGTTCGGCATTGTAGTTAGGGGCTGCGCCTTAGCCA
>PNNF01000010.1 GCA_013824085.1 Chlorobiaceae bacterium
TGATGGAGAGAGTTATCATTTTTGTACAAGTCAACTCTGATTGAATTAATTCCACTCACAACATTGAAAGGTAAGTTCATAGGTGCGATTAAAACCAATTCATCGGCGAATAGAGCATACTGTGTTATATCGTTATTACTCAAAAAGATTCTTGTAGCACTTTTGTTCACATCATCATCAGCGCGCAGTAACGAAATTGAGATAAAAAATTCATCAATCGGAACATTAGATTCTGGTTCAGGCGATAAAAAAATTATTTCTCTATCCTTCTCTGATTTTGCCTCAATCATTATCTTCAGCGGAACTGCATCAACACTATATGAAATTGGGAAAGTCTCCATTCCGCCATCAGTTGTAACTACATTCAGATAATATTGAAACTCTGGAGCGGAAATTAAATTTTCGGGAATTGTGACTGATGCACGATTACCTTCGACAAGGAGTTCAACATTATTAAATTCAACATCATCTACGGATTTATAATACATCACAATTTTTGCGATTGATGAAGTTTGGAATAGGGAAAAATTAAAAGTGAGTGGTTGATTTTCACGTGGAGAAGATGTTTTAACATCGCTAATAAATGTGCTTACTTGGGCGTTAGAAAAATCTAATGAATTGAAAACAATTAATGTGAATATTAAAAAAGTTTGAATCGTAATTTTTTTGTTCATCACTTGCTCCAATATAAGAATGAAAATGATTTATGGTTTACACACTCTTAGTAACTAAAATTATTCAGAAAAAAATGATCGAAACATCAAAAAATATTTTTCTCTGCCACTCTTAACTCCTCAAAGAATCGGATGTCTTGCGAAATCAGGATAAAAAACTCTCACTTCAATCGTAAAAAAAATGTCTCTCTTCGCACAACGTTTTAAAAAATATTTAAATGTTGCGACTCAATGCTAATCTAATTCATCATCTAAATACTCAATCACAATATCTCCTTGCGGTGATTTAATTATTATTTGACGAGTTCTAGTTTTATTGCTTTGGTTGAACTGACTCTGTAGCTCTTCACCGCCTTCTTTCACCTCCACATTTCCCACGTTGGTAACTTCAGTATAATTTCCCGCTCCAACTGTATTCGTTTGTTGATTTCCTTGAGTTCCACGCACTTCAACGCTTCCTTCGTTGACGAAGAGTACTGTATTGCCTTCAGCATCAACATCAAAGAAGCCAGAAGTTCCACGAATAGATGCGACCATTGTTGGTGTTGTAAATCTAAATTCGTCATTCTCTTGTTCTGAAATCTTAAAATTTAATCTACCATTTTTTATTTCTGTATTTTTTAACATTGCATTTTCAACTCTGTTAGCGAACAGAATTACACTTGAATTTTCTCTAATTCTTAAAATTGAATTGTCAATAAATTTAACTATAGCAAGTGATCTTTGCCCAGTCTTTACTTCATTTCCCGTAGTTAATGTCTGTCCAATATTAGCTTTTTTCCAATTATTTTCTTCAATTTTAAAATCGACTACTTGCACCACTTTAGTTACAATTGCTACCGGTGATCGATTTGCATCTTGTCCAAACATACTTCCAAAGAATAAAAATGGGGAAAGAATAAAAAATATTTTTTTCATTTATTTAACTCCTTATCTTCTATAAATATTTACTAACAAAGCAGGATTTGCCGTTAGCATTTGCAATATTTGATTTACTTCTTCTTGAGACATTGTTCTTCCCCCTTCATTTGTGAAGCCAGTAATTACAATATCGCCACTTGCGAGTAAATTTAAAATTCCTGTACCATCGGGCAAGTTCATCAGTCCAATTAAGTTCGTAAGTGTGCTTGGAAGTGTTCCAATATTTTGTTGAAGTGCAGGATTTTCAATCGTGAAATTTATTATATTACTTTTTGTTTCTTTATATGATTTGCCTTCAACTTCGGCATAAACCACAGCAACAATATTATCACCCGGTGACCAATCATACTGAAGTAAATTTCTCAAATCGACAGAAGTTTCAGTAGCTAAGAGACGCCTTGTTGGATCAGCATCATCAATTAATGGCTGCCCCGATTTTTCAAGAGCTGCTTCAAGTGTTGCGTCTGTTGGTAATTTTTTGTTTGCACGAATTCTGTATCCTGTTGCGCCTGAGACTGGTGTCCACGAAACTAAGACATTCCCAATATTTTGAAATATGCTCGGCGTTTGTAATGAAAGAAATAATGTCTGACTTCCACTTGTAAATAGAACTTCAGCCGAAGTGTTTGCTAAAGAATTTCCTATTCTATCAAGTAGTGTAAGTTGAATAATAACAGTGCCTGCAGCCACTCCTCTTGCCATCAGTTCATCAATTATCGCTGACTCAGTTCTTGAACTTTCAATTCTTATATCTGATCCAAGATTACTGTTTGAAAATGTTCGTGATTGAAAAACATGAGTAGTAAACTCAGCAACTTGCCTAAAATTGTTTTGACCGAAATCACTCCAGCTTACGTTACCACGAATTTTTACATCAATATTCTCTGGAAATATTTCGACAGTAAAGAGATGAGGCGCACCCAGAAGATTATTTGCGGGAACAAGTCCTCCTAAATTAACATCAACCATTACAGGTTGAACTCTTATCCTGATGGAAGGAGTTTGTGTATAGGAAAAAATGGTTAATAAGAAAAACACAGTGAGAAATGGAATCAATTTAACTTTCATTTTGCCCTCCTATGGGAGTAAGATAATAAAATTAAAATCTATTAAATATCCGCTTCGATTACTGAAAATTAGTTATTTATTTAGAATTAAAAAATTCACCAAAAACAAAAATAATTTACTAATCAGCAATTCTAAGAGAATATCAATGAAACCAATTTAAATCAATTAAAGAAAAAACTTTGTGCTGTGCATTCGAGATAAAAAATATGTTACTCACATCACAATTAATTTTTCAACTAAAAATGATAAAAAAAATTGACAAAAATAGATTGTTCATTTTCTGAGACAAATTAGAAAAATTTGAATTACTCTTTTCACTTGCGTAGAGCAAAGTCAAACAACTCAATTAATAAAAAGGAGATCATAAACATTATCTTCATTTAATTTCTTCTTTCCTCCGCCATTCCACTCGGAGGCATTAACATTGACTTCTCTGAAGACACCAATTCCAGAACCGCCGTGATCATCTTGTGCTCCAGCTAAAATAGTAATGACTGAATTTTTATTTATCTCACCTAAATAACTTTTAGGAATTGCAAAAGAAATTTCATCTCGCTCAATGTTTCCAAGTGGATTTTTAATATCACTTTCAGCGGGGAAGTATGCAGCGAGAATGTTGCCGCCGAAATCTTTTATTTCAAATCCGCCACCAACTACAATTAATCTATTGAACTTTCGTTTTTCATCAAGGATGAATTTTGAATTAACAGAAATTTCTTTACTAAGTTTTTCATCCGAATTATTTTTTATCGCTATCGTTAATAATGTCAATTGGAAGCCATATTCATTGTGCCAGCCGGGATTGTGAAGATTCCGCATTTTGATTTTGAAATAATAATTTTGAGAATCTTCTGACAATTTAAAAGAACCTAAATCTAAAATTCCATCGCGAAAATTTGGATTAGTTGGATAAAGATATTTTTCATCCTTCAATTTATCTTTAACATCAAAAATCACTTTTGCTTTTTTATTTACTTTTTTTATCTCGTCATTTGTGAATAAAAAATAATCGGGTCCTTTGAGAGATTTCAAATTCGGATTTAGAAATGGAGTCGCAAATTTAATTTTCTCATAAAGCAATTTATTTTCCACCGGATCAATATAAATCTCAGAATTTACTTTTATCACTTCACCATTTCTTGTTACAATAAGGTCATCAATATTTTTTGAATATGTAGGAACTTTTATAATTAAAACATCTCCCGCTTTAATATCAGTCTTAAGTTGAAAGCTCGCTGACGCTTTATTTAAAACGCCCAAACCGATATCAAGATAATTTTTTATTAAACTTCCGACCAAAGTAATTTGATAAAACTCATTATTAAAATCATATTTAACTAAGACTAAATCTTTCCCAACTTTTTGTCTGAATGAAACGCTCCTCAAATCATTTGGTAAATTAGGAATTAAGTAAAGACTATTGTTTGGAGCATCAGGTATCACTCCTAAATAATCTTGAAAAATATTTCGTATGTATTCAGCTAAACTCCAAGCTTGGGTAAAAGTTCCACTAAGTCGAACATCCGTTTCACCCTTTCGTGTCAGGGCATCAGTCAACTCTGAAATTGTTCCAACCGCACCTTGATATAAAATTTGTCTTGTTAACTCTTCAGTAAGTGTCCAAGCTTTATCAGCAAATCCAAATCCTAATAATGTTTGTACAACTGGTCCTGTGTTCCAAGTCCAAATAATGCCGTTATGATATGCTGCGTCTTGTGGATAAAATTGTTTGTTGTGATGAAAAGGATGAAAGTTTTCATCGTATTGTGAAAGTGATAAAACACCATAAGGCAGAACTAAATTTTTCATCGCGTTAGATAAAATATTTAATCGCATTCTGAAATCGGGAATTAGTTCGGGAGTATTCAAGACAAAAAATAAATTTGGACGAATTTTTATATCAGGAACATTGTTCGCCTTCAATCGATCATAGATTAATCCTGTCTCCGCATCAACAAAATATTTTACAAAATTTTGTTTTAGTAATTTAGAAAGTGAGTCAGCATTTTTTGATGTTTCAATATCGCCCATCATTAAAGCTAATTCAGAAGTATATTTTAACTGCTTAAACCATAATGCTTGAATATCATTTGCTCGGTTATCTCTTGGCGACCAAGCTCCACTTGGTCCTTTAGCATCCATCCAAGTTTCTGCATCTTCGTGTGTTAAAAAGCCAAGCGAGTCAACGTGATTTTTTATCGCTGCTTCGAGAGCAATTTTAAGATTAGGATAAATTATTTTTATGAAATCGGAATCATTTGAATAGTTAAAAAAATTATATGCTTGAATTATAAACCAAGGAGTTCCATCAACTGTGTTATAAATTTTTTCGTTCAGTGTTACTCTATTAGGAATTCTTCCAAAATATTTACTGCTTGGATCAACATCTTGAGCATTAGCAAACGATAATAATATTTCTCGTGCATCATTAAAATTTCCAAGTGTGTAAGTCGCTCCCGGTAAAGAAATAAATGTATCGCGTCCCCAATAATTATTGAACCAAGGCAGTCCTGCAAAAATTCCTTTCATCTCTTGTTTTGTGATCAGTGCATCAAGCGAAGCAACAGCCCAGAGTAAAGCTTTGTTGAATCGATCGTTGTCTGTTTCAACTTCCGATTCACGCAACAATTTTTCTATTCTCATTTTTTTGTCTATAAAAAATCTATCCCACTTCTTAAAAATTGAATTCAAAATTTTATCATCTTTCTCAACAACAATTGCAATTTGCACTGAATCTAAATTTTCAAAACTGATTGTGATTTTGTTCTCTGAATTTTTTGTAAATGAAATATTTTTATTCGCAGCTATAAAAAAGTAATAATCTTTTACAATGCTATTTATGTTAGCTGAAATTATATTATTAACAAGAGTTGGCGCAGCATCGAATCTAACTCCATCTAATTGAAATGTTAGTGGAAGCCGATTGAGATTTTTTAATTCAATCAAAATAATATTTGAAGTGTCAGCGAAAAGAAAATTTTCTTCAACTCCATTTTCGTAAAGTCTATTTATTTTATGCGGATAAACTGTAGTTGTGGCTTTTGTTCTGTCAAGAATATTTTTCCCGAGCGAAAAAGAGTAGTCGTTAAAAAGCCGTTGCTCGAAGAGTGTCCATCCCATCCAACCGTCGTTAAATTGAGAATTTGTCATTCCATAATATTGACCGAAGCGTTTATTCGTAAATGAAAATTCACGATTTGCATCTTTAACTTGGATTGCAATTTTATCTACATAATAATTTTGAGAAAATAGAGAAGTGACGCCAATTAGAAAAACGAAAAAATATTTTAGCATAAAAAAACCTTTACTTAGTATCTAATTAAATAACTTGTGATATCCCGCTTTAAATTTTAGTTTTGACAACAATAATAAAAAATAAAAGGTGAAAATGAAATCTTATTTGATAGCACTCGTTTTAGCATTCTTATTTGTTGGTTGTACAAAAAGCGATCTAAGTTATTTGAATGATGCACGTGAACATTTAAAAAATACTAATGTGAATGAAGCAATTAAAAGTTATGAAGAGATGATTGCAAAATTCCCAAAAAGTGATTCATGTGCTGCAGCGCATTTTGAATTAGGAAAAATTTATCAAGCAAAATTAGTAAAAGAGCTTTCTGCTGAAGAATCATACAGCAAAGCACTTGATCATTATGGAATAGTTGTGAACAGATATCCGAAATCGAATGAAGCTCCTTACGCTTTGTTTATGGTTGGATACATTCAGGCAAATCACACTAAACGTTTTGAAGATGCAACTCGCACTTTCAATAATTTTCTGAGTGATTACCCAAATCATGAATTAGCTTCTGCTGCGCAAGATGAACTTGACTATATGGGACTTTCTCCTGAAGATATTTTACAAAAAAAATTAGCTGATGGACAAGATAATATCAAACTGAATTGAAAACTTTGTCCCAATCTGATTTTAAAAAATATTTAGATCCTTCGATAGTTTCCAAGCTTTCTTCGCTAGAATTAAAAGCTAAACTGATTGTCGAAGGATTTATGCTTGGACTTCATAAAAGCCCTTATCATGGCTTCAGTATTGAATTCTCTCAACATCGACAATACATGCAAGGGGACGCTATCAAAGATATTGATTGGAAAGTTTATGGAAAAACTGACCGATTTTTTATCAAACAATATGAAGAAGAAACTAACTTAAAAAGTTATATTTTACTGGATGTCTCCAACTCGATGTCGTTTTCAAGTGAAGGACAAATTTCAAAATTTGAATATGCTAAACTCTTGACTGCAGCTCTAAGTTACATTATGATAAAACAAAATGATGCTGTTGGTGTTGCTTTCTATTCCGACACAATTGAAAAATACTTACCTCCAAAAGCTTCCGATATTTATTTGAGAGAAATTGTTTCGCACTTGATTAATGCTAAAACTAATATGAAGACCGACACGGTTAAAGCACTGAGTCTTGTAGCAGAAAAAATTAAGCGAAAAGGATTAGTGATAATTATCTCAGATTTTTTTGATGATGTTAAGAGTGTTTTAACTTCGCTTAAACATTTTCGATTTATGAAAAACGAAGTAATTGTCTTTCAAATTTTAGATCCATTGGAGAGAAGTTTTGCATTCGGAAGAGATGCAATATTCAAAGATTTAGAATCGGCCGAAGAAATGACAACTCAATCAATACAAGTTCAACGAGCATACAAAGAAGCAATGACTGATTTTATTGCGTTAATAAAAAATGAATGTGTTAATAATGGAATTGAATATAATTTAATTGAGACTTCGCAATCATTTGACAAAGCTCTTTACTCATATCTTCAGAAAAGAATTAAACTCCATTAATTAGAATTTTAGTTTTCGCATTCCAATGTGACACAAAGCAAAATCATATTTAACAGGATCATCTGAATCAATTTTTTTTAAGTTCTCAGTAATCTCTTCAGCCATTGCCCAGTTAACAGAATTCCTTTTAGTGAGCTTCAATTGTTTACAAATTTTTGCAATGTGTGTATCAACGGGAATAATAAGTTTAGAAGTTGCAATCTCATTCCACAAGCCAAAATCAAGCTCATCGCGCCGCACCATCCATCGTAAAAATAAATTCAGTCGTTTGCAAGTGCTTCCATCATTTGGATTTGGAAACATAAATTTTATTCCACGAGTTTTAGTAGGGAAGTATTTTAGAATTTGTTCTGAAAAATGTGATAGCGCAGTTTTAATATTTTTGTCAGATGATTTGTATCGTTCAAAAAAAATATTTTTTAAGGAAAAATTTTCGGTAAGAATTTTTTGTAAAGTTAAAAATAATTCTTCTACATCTTGCGGCGTATAGAAGCGATATCGAATTTTATTAGTGAAAATTTTTATCTCGCTCTCGTTCATTCCTAAAATTTTTTGATAAGGAGAAGTTCCCAACTCAGAAAATATTTTAGAAAGTATAAGGTTAATTTGACTTACATTTCCGTAAGCGAAGATCGAAGAGATGAATCCAACAATTTCAATATCTTCTTTCGCCCTGTATTGATGCAGGAATTGAAGTGGATCAGGAGCAATTGTAGTTCTATCAAAATTTGTGTAATGAAAATTGAGTTTACTTTTTAATTTGTGAGCCATCACTAATTTCTCATAATGAATGAGCCAATATTAGAATTTATTTTCTGCACGATTTTAGTTTTGATTCACTTCTTCAACGTAAAATATTTTTTGCAAATCTAAAATTTCTTGATAAAAAAAATATTTTTAGAAATCCTATCAACGAGTTAATTCAATCATCTCTCTAACAGCGCGATCTAACCCAACAAAGACAGCTCTTGCAATTACAGCGTGCCCAATACTTACTTCATCAATATCTTCAAGCTCTCGGAAAATTTTCATATTTAAATAATTTAAGCCGTGACCAGCATTAACTCCGAGTCCCAATTTTTTTGCTAGCTTAGCTGCAATTCTAATTTTTTCGAGTTCATCAAATTGTTCAGCTTCAATAATTGCATTTGCAAAAGTTCCAGTGTGTATTTCGATATAATCAGCTCCAACTTCAGCTGCAGCATTTATCTCTTCAATTTCTGGCTCAATAAAAATCGAAACTTCGATATTATATTTATGTAAATCTTTAATTGTAGATTTTAGTAGAGTTATATTATCTATTACACTTATTCCGCCTTCAGTAGTAAGTTCTTCTCTTTTTTCTGGAACTATAGTTGCAAGTTCAGGTTGAACGTCGCAAGCAATTTTTATTATCTCTTCTTTTGCTGCCATTTCGAGATCAAGTTTTGTAGTAATTAATTCACGCAATAGCCGAACATCTCTCTCGTTGATGTGTCTTCTGTCTTCTCTAAGATGAACTACAATTCCGTCAATGCCAGCTTGCTCAGCAATGAGTGCAGCCGTTACTGGATCTGGTTGAATTTCTGCTCGTGCATTTCGTAAAGTAGCGACGTGATCAATATTTAAACAAAACCGCATAAAAAAACTCCAAAAATATTTTTACAAAACTATTAATAAAACTCCAATAAACATCAATGTTGCACCGGCAAATCTTTCTTTAATATTTTTCTCGTTAAGATAAAAATATCCAAAGAAAACTGAAAGTAGGGAAGAGGTTCTTTTTAGTGCAATTACATAAGCGACAAGTGTTAATGACAATGCCCACATATGAACAAGAAAACCGAGAGCAGTTAAAAATCCAAGTAGCAATAAATTTCTTCTCTCTAATTTAATCTGCTCAATATTGAATTTCCTTTTTGAAAATAGCAAAATTGAAATTCCAAAAAACGCAACTAAGTTTAAGAAAAATCCATATTGAATTACTGAAGTTGAAACAACTCCCAGCTTATCAAAATTAGCCGAGAAGGTCCAGATGAAAGCCACTATCAACATATATCTAGTTCCCTTATTCTTAACTAAAGATTTTATCGGTTCTAAGTAATTTTTTCCTCTCAATTCAAAATTTAAAATGTATGAGCCCAAAACTATAAAAATAATTCCGATCATCCCTCTTGAATCTGCTATTTCACCTGTCATAAATGGTGAAACAATAATTAAAAAAAATGGAGTAAAACTTAGCATCGGAATTACGAGTGATAAATTTCCCTTTGAAATTGCTCTGTGATAAAGTATTGATGCTACTGTGTTTATTAGTCCTGAACAAATTACAGAAATATAAAATTGGGTATTAAATTTTAATTCAACAAAAGGAAGCAGTGCACCAAACACGATAACCGGAATTAAATTGTTAAACCACGAGATCAACAATGGGTCAACATTTTTTGAAGCTTTTTTACTGAACACATTTCGTGAAGCATCAACTATCGGATTTATTAAAGAGAGAATTATCCACATATAAAAATTTCAATCCGATTATGAACAATATTTACAGACATATTCTAATTTTTTCTTTCAACAAAAATGAGCAATGTATAAACCGTTTTCGTGTTTTGTATTTTTATCTGGTTGTGAAACTTTAGAGAAAATTAAGGTTCCCTAAATTCAATAAATAAATAACTTTGCACAAAGTTCTTCACAAAGTTACTACTAGTAAAGGAAAAAAAATTCGTATTAAATATTTTTATCTAAATAATAAATAGACCAACAATTTTTTTGTAATAATAATTCGTCAAAAATAGGAAAATCTTAGAGTGGTTTAGTAATATTAATATTAAATTTGTGCATAATTTTTTGGAGATTTTATGCCCACTCTTATGATTAGCATTTCTGGAATACGAGGAATAGTAGGCGATGGTCTTGAGCCTGATTTATTGGTGAAATATACTTCAGCTTATGCAGATTTCGTAAAAGAGGGAATTGTTGTTATTGGAAATGACGGAAGAATTTCTGGTGAGATGGTCAATTCTATTGTGGTTGGAACTTTACTTGCTAAAGGAATTGATGTAATTGATTTAGGAATTTGCCCAACACCAACAGTTCAATTCAATGTTAAGAATTTAAATGCAGCCGGCGGAATTGCTATCTCTGCAAGCCATAATCCAAATGAATGGAATGCTCTCAAACTTTTGAACTCATCAGGACAATTTATGACGCCTGATGAAAACATTGAGCTAAATAAAATAGTAGCTTCGGCTAAAAACAAATTTAAAAGTTGGGATAAATTAGGGAAGCATAATGTATTCAGGGAAGGTTTAGTTTTTCATAAAAATGAAGCGATGAAATTAAAATGTATCGATTCAGAAAAAATAAAAAAACGAAAATTTAAAGTGCTTGTAGATTGCGTTAATGGTGCAGGCGTGCATGTTATTCCGCAAATGCTTCGTGAACTTGGCTGCAATGTTGTTGAGTTGAATTGTGAAAGGTCTGGAATTTTTCCACGCCTTCCTGAGCCAATACCAGAAAACTTGCAATTAACTATGAAAGCTGTTGTGAATTCTAAAGCTGATTTGGGTATTGTTGTTGATCCTGACGTCGATAGATTAGTTCTGATTACAGAAAAAGGTGAGCCATTTGGAGAAGAAAATACTATAGTTCAAGCAGTGAAATTTATTTTATCAAAACAAAAAGGAGATGTTGTAGTCAATCTCTCAACGACTCGCGCAGTTGATGATATTGCAAATTCATTTGGTTGTAAAGTTTTTCGTTCGCCTGTGGGTGAAGCAAATGTTGTTCAAAAAATGAAAGAGACAAACGCAATAATTGGTGGCGAAGGAAGCGGTGGAGTTATCTTTCCTGAACTTCATTACGGTAGAGATGCGTTAGTAGGAATACTAATTACACTTCAACATTTAGTTGATTTTGGTGCTCCAATTTCTGAATTAAAAAAATCGTTACCACAGTATTTTATTACAAAAAAGAAAATTGATTTAGGAAGCGCAAAACCAGATGAAGTAATCGGTAAAATTATTTCCGATTATGCCTATATGCCGATTAATACTGATGATGGACTACGTATTGATTTTGAAGATCATTGGGTGCATTTCAGAAAATCAAACACTGAACCAATTATTAGATGCATTTGTGAAGCAGTGAGTCAAGAAAAAGCTGCTGCTTATATTGAAAAATATTTTAACGAAGTTAAAGCTAAGTTTATTTAAATAGTGAAAATTATTTTATGCGTTTTAATAAATCATACTTAATTTTTCTTTATTTTTATGTGTAAAAATAGAAAGTTAATTGCAAACAAATATTTTCATATTCACTTCTCGCAGAATATCTGAACAATTTACAAAGTTTTAAATTTCACAAAATAATTTATTCGTTGTAAACAATAAGTAGGAGTTTCTCAATTAAATGATTAAATATGATGACAGTTGAAGAAAGAAGGAAGTGACTAAAATAAAATTAAGTTTTTCTGATAATAATAAATAGAGCTAAAAAATAATAGGAGAATAATATGGGTTCAGTTTTAGGACACTTAAGTCCAAAGTTAGTTTTTGAACATTTTGAAGAAATTTGTAAATATCCGCGTCAATCAAAAAAAGAAGAAAAAATTGCAGAGTATGTTGTCGCTGTTGGTAAAAGAAATAATCTCGAAACTCTTAAAGATGCTTTCGGAAATATTGTTATCAAGAAGCCCGCAACAAAAGGATATGAAAACTTAAAGACTGTCGTTTTGCAGGGACATATTGATATGGTCGCCGAAAAAAATCGTGATGTAATTCATGATTTTGATAACGATCCGATACTACCTTACATTGATGGAGAATGGATTAAAGCAAAAGGAACAACACTTGGTGCAGACAATGGAATTGGGGTTGCAGCGGCTTTGGCTATTCTTGAAGACAAAAATGTTGCTCACGGTCCTCTTGAATGTTTGTTTACTCTTGATGAAGAAACTGGACTTACTGGGGCTTCAAGTCTTGACACAAACATTTTAAATGCAGAAATACTTTTAAATCTAGACTCTGAAGAATTAGGAACTCTCTACATCGGTTGCTCTGGTGGAAAAAATACACTTGCAAAATTCTCTTTTAAGAATGAAGCTGTTCCGACTGATTCAGTTGCGTATGAAATAAAAATCGAAGGATTAGTTGGTGGACATTCTGGATTAGAAATTCATCAACAAAGAGGAAATGCAATAAAAATTTTGGCAAGAGTTTTAAGGCAATCAGAATTAGATTTTCAACTTCGATTATCTGAAATTCAAGGTGGCAATAAACATAATGCAATTCCGCGCGAAGCTTTTTCACAAGTTACACTTCCTAAATCATTCGAAAAAGATTTTCTTGCATTCATAGAAAAAATGAATGCTATCGTTCGCGATGAAATAGCATCAATTGAAAATGGATTAAAAATTTCAGCAATTAAAAATGATCTTCCTTCAAATGTAATGGAGATGAAAGTTCAAACAAATTTATTGTTAGCACTAAACGCTTTGCCTCACGGTGTTATGAAAATGTCTCCTGATATTCCGAACCTTGTTGAGACTTCAACAAATCTTGCAATAATTAAAACTGAAAATTCAACTGTTTCAATTGTAACGAGTCAAAGAAGTTCAGTAGCATCAGAAATCAAAGAAGCAGTTGATACTATTGGCGCTATATTTTTATTGGCCCAGGCAGAAGTTAATAAAACTGACGGTTATCCAGGATGGAAGCCGAATATTCATTCACCTATTCTTTCTGTTTTTAAAAATACTTACAAAAATTTATATGGTCACGAACCTGAAGTCAAAGCAATTCACGCAGGACTAGAGTGCGGAATTATTGGCGAAAAATATCCGAAGATGGATATGATTTCATTTGGTCCAACTATGTTTGGCGTTCACTCTCCAGATGAAAAATTATTGATTCCAACAATTGAACCGTTTTATGAGTTGTTGAAGAATGTATTGAAGGATATACCTAAGAAATAATAATAATAAAAAACTACTGATATTTTTTTTGAACTGTCACCTGACTCTGAATTCCAATGGAGTCAGGTTCTTTAAATTTTATAATCGAGATATTTTGCATAGTTAAACATGACGGAGAATAATAATTCAGAAGTATCGATGTCCAATTTTTTTAACCCCACAATTTTTTTGTGGGGTTATTTTTCTAATTTAATTTTTCTTTCAATTAAAATGGAATAATTATGAATGATTCTATACTGAAACCAGAGCCATCTCCAATCTTAAGATGGACTGTGCTCTTTTTTATAAGTCTCGCTATGTTCGGGAATTATTATCTCTATGATAGCATTGCTCCAATCGCAGATCTTCTAAAAAGAGATTTAGGATTTAGTGATGCAAATATTGGCTCACTCTATTCTGTTTATAGTGTTGCTGCGATAATTGTTCTATTAGTCGGAGGAATAATTATAGATAAATTTGGGACAAAATTTTCGATTCTATTATTCGGTGCTATATGTGTTTTGGCAGGATTTGTAACCGCAATTGCAGCCGATTTAAATATGATGTTAGTTGGAAGATTTCTTCTTGGTATTGGTTCAGAGCCGTTGATAGTAGCTGTAACAACAGCACTTGCCAAATGGTTTAAAGGGAAAGAACTAAGTTTTGCTTTTGGAATTAATTTAACGATTGCTCGTTTGGGCTCAGTCTCAGCAGACAATTCTCCGACTTGGGCAACGGGGCTTTACGCCTCTTGGGAAGGTCCTTTAATGCTTGCAGCAGGAATTGGTTTTGCATGTGTTGTTGGTGCAATTGCTTATTATATTCTAGAAAGTTCAGCAAGCAAAAAATATCAAATTGGACAAGCTGGAGAAACAGATAAAATAAACTTCAAAGAATTTTTCAAATTTGGAAAATCATTCTGGTTTATTGTTGCTCTTTGTTTAACATTTTATGCCGCAATTTTTCCATTCAGAAGTTTTGCAATTAAATTTTTTATGGAAGCTCACGGAAGTACAAGAGAATTTGCTGGATTCCTAAACAGTATTCTTCCACTTTCTGCAATGATTGCGACTCCACTCTTTGGTTTGCTTGTTGATAAAGTTGGTAATCGTGCTCTGTTTATGATGTTCGGTTCAATATTAATAATGCCTGTTTTTTTAATTTTTGCTTATTCAAGTATTTCGCTCTTCGTGCCAATTATAATGATGGGAATCGCATTCTCTTTAATTCCTGCTGTAATGTGGCCTTCTGTTGCATATATCGTCCCTGAAAAAAGATTGGGAACTGCTTATTCTGTGATGACATTAATTCAACAAGTTGGTTTGGCTGGAATGAATTGGTTAATTGGTTTCGCAAATGATTCACAAGGAGCAAGTGCTGCAAATCCTGAAGGATATAATTTAGGTCTTTGGATTTTTTCAATCCTTGGATTCTTTGGACTCTTCTTCGCTTTTATGTTGAGAAGAAATGAAACAGGACCGAATAGACATGGCCTAGAAAATCCGACTGGAAAAAGAGATTAATTATGAGTTCAGTAAAGAATAGATATTTCTTTCTACTTTTTGTTGTAGTTACTTTTTTACCAATTGATAAGATATCTTCACAAGATTTGGGTTTTGGTTGTCTTGGATTGATTGGCGGATTCGTTGGTTATGAGATTCAAAATTATAAGAGCGAAACTATGAATCTTTATTCTCAATTTTATAACGAGAAAAATAAAAATAGTCTGGTCGATCCTTTTAAAAAATTTGGTGAAGCGCGCGGCTTTCGTTTTGGTCTAAATTTATTTAGAAATAATTTTAGTGGTTTCATAGTAACAATAAAAACTTCCTATCAAGATATTTCAGAAAAAGATAATCAAGTAATTTTCGTAAATGGAAGTGAACAAATCAATATGTTAGAACTTAATCTAAAAAATTATTCTCTCGGAATTGATTTAGGAACAACGATTACTCCAGCACTAAGTTGGAAAGTTATAGAAGCCTCTCTGATTTATTACCAAGCTGAAATTATTGAAACTGTATCTCCTGCAGGAATGCAGAGCAGCATAAAATATTATACACATAAAAATCCTGAATTCGGTTATAACCTTGGAACAGGATTTATTCTTCATCTAATCAAAAATTATATTTCGCTCGAAGGTTCAGCAAGTTTTTCGATTTTCAATATTAAAGAAGTATCGGACGAAAATGGAAAGGTTTTTTTCTATGACAATCCTGAACAAAATCTAATGCAAACAAGAGAGAATCTCATAAAAAGTGGTGGTGTAAATTTAGTAATTCAATTAAACATTGGTTTCCCAATTTGAGGTATAAAATGAAAATAACAAAGCTTGATAATGCTTGTCGAATTGCAATTAAAGACTGCATGGGGGCAAAGCTCACAGAAAAAATTCTTATAATATCAGATTACGACAAAAGTGAAATTGGTTTTGCACTCCACAAAAATGCAGTGGCGCTTGGTTATGAATCTCGCTATGTAGAAATTAAGCCAGGTAAAATAAACGGTGAAGAACCACCAGCCGAAATTGCAGAAATGATGAAATTGTTTGATGTCGTTTTCTGTCCTTTAACAAAATCAGTTACCCACACCAATGCAAGAAGAAATGCTTCTGCTCAGGGAGCAAGAATTGCAACCTTCCCTGGAATAACAAAAGATGTTATGATTCGTGGAATGAATGCTGATTATAAATACATTTCAAAATTATCTTTAAAAGTAAAAGATGTGCTTGAAAAAGGAAAAAAAATTCGTGTTACTAGTAAATTAGGAACTGATATTTCGTTCTCTATTGAAGGAAGAAAATCTTTCGCATCAAAAGGCTTGTTCCACGCAAAAGGAGAAAGTGGAAATTTACCAACCGGCGAAACATACTTAGCTCCTGTTGAAGGAACATCTAATGGTAGGTTCATTGTAGATGGTTCAATGGCTGGACTTGGGTTAATAGAAAATATCAATCTTGATTTTGATGTTAAAGATGGATATGTAACTAAGATAACCGGTGGAGCAATTGCTAAAAAATTAGTTAAAATGCTCGATAATGTTGGTAAAGACGCTTATAACATAGCTGAGTTTGGAATTGGGACTAATCCAAGTGCTAAACTTAGCGGAGTGCTACTCGAAGATGAAAAAGTTATGGGAACCATTCATATTGCTCTTGGTGACAATAAATCGATGGGAGGAAATGTGAACGTCCCAATTCACTTGGATGGAGTTGTGAAAAAACCAACCGTTTATTTGGACGACAAACTGATAATGATTGAAGGTAAGTTGTTAATTAAATAGTAATGTTTTAAATCATTGATTTTAACATTGCTTGTTTCGACAAAATTACATTGCACAAATAATTTCTTAAAATAATTTTAAGTTATTTAAATCAAGTAATTAACTTAGGTATTATAGTTTTTGATTTTAAGAAAAAATCCCTGAAATAGGAAGAAAAGCACACTATTAGGAGTAGAATAAAGATGAAGTTCTTAGATAGAGGAAATTTTGCTGGTAAGCGGTTGTTTATTTTTTTGTTTTTTTTAATTGCTCTTATACTCAGTTTTGGTATTTACAAATATTACGAATACTCAACAAAGATAATTATTGAAGATAGAGGAAATCAACTTCGGACTATTTCAGAATTAAAAATTAAGCAATTGATTCAATGGCGTAAAGACCGATCCTCCGAAGCAATTGTTGTTTCCAAGTCTCCATTTTTTGAAAGAGGGATTAGGGAATGGCTTGATGATAGAAGTAAATTAGAACTTAAAAGGGATATTGAAATCCGTTTGACATCTTCACAAATTGAATTTGGTTTTGAGGCGATTTATCTAACTTCAAGAGAAGGAGAAATTTTGTTAGGCGTTGGCTCAAGTTTAATAAAAGATGATTCGGCTACTACAAATCGGATACACAAAGCCATAAAAAATCAAAATATAACTCATACAGGTTTTTACCGAAATGAATTAAACAATAAAATCTATTACGACATAATTGCGCCTATTATTTTAAGAGGGGATGAAAAATCCGCCGCTCTAGTATTTCGAATAAATCCTGCTGATTTCCTTTTTCCTCTGCTTAGTGAATGGCAAATTCTAAGTCCATCAGCAGAAACAATTTTGCTTAAGTTGGCAGGTGATTCTGTTTTATTTTTGAATGAATTGAAATATCAAAAAAATACTGCATTGAATTTGGGTTTAACGTTATCGAAAAAGGAAACAGTAGAAATTAAAGCAGTATCAGGAATGACTGGAACTCATCAAGGAATTGATTATAGGGGTGTCGAAGTATTAGCTTATTTGAGCTCTGTACCGGGAACAGACTGGTTTCTGGTTACAAAAATTGATATCGCTGGAACTTATGGTGAAGTTTATAAAAGAGTAATTTTGTTTTTAGCTTTCGCAGCTATCTTGATTTTCTCTCTAGTTTTTGGGATGGCTTTTATCAACACTCGTCGCCAGAAAGTGATTTATCAAAACTTGTGGGCTTTACAAACAAAATTTAATATTACGATTGACAGTATTGGTGACGCCGTTATAACGACTGATACCGGTGGAATTATTCAATACATGAATCCAGTGGCAGAAAATTTAACTGGTTGGAAATTAGAAGATGCTAAGAATAAACGACTAAATGATGTTTTTAAAATTATTAATGAACTCAATCGAGATGTTGAAGAAAATCCAGTAGAAGCGATATTAAGAGAAGGTAATGTTGTAGGACTAGCAAATAATTCTCTAATCATCTCAAGAGACGGGAGTGAAATTCCGATATCAGATAGTGGAGCTCCTATAAAGAATGAAGAGGGAGAAATCTTAGGAGTTGTACTTGTATTTAGAGACGAATCAAAAGATAGGTTGAATAAAAAATTATTGAATACAAGGTTAGAATTGTTTGAAATTGCACAATCATCTTCAATAGATGAACTATTAACAAAATCGCTGGATAAAGTTGAAGAATTAACAAAAAGTAAAATTGCTTTTTATCATTTTGTAATGCAAGACCAAGAAACATATCAATTAAAAGCATGGTCAACTAATACAGAAAAATTTTTTTGTAATGCAATTGGTAAAAAGGGGTCACACCACAATATTAGTGAAGCAGGTGTGTGGGCTGAATGCATTAGATTAAAAAAGACAATAATTCATAACGATTATGCCTCACTTCCTAACAAAAAAGGACTAGCAGAAGGTCATGTTCCAGTGATAAGGGAATTGGTAACTCCAATTTTTCGAGAGAATAAAATTGTTGCTGTAATCGGTGTTGGAAATAAGCAAACCGATTACGATGAAAAAGATATTGATATAGTGAATTACATCGCAGATATTACTTTCGAAACTATAGAAAAAAAACGGGCTGAACAATCACTAAAAGAAAGTGAGCGCCTTTTTTCAACCTTGATTGGTAACTTGCCTGGAATGTCATACAGACAAGCCAACGACGAACATTGGACAACACATTATATTAGTGATGCATGTTTTGAGATAACCGGTTATAAACCTGAAGATTTTGTTCAGAATAAAACAATAGCTTATAATGATATAATACTAAAAGAGCATCATCAATTGATATGGGAAAAGTGGCAAAAAATTCTTGCAGAGAGAGGAATTTTTGAATTTGAATATAAGATTCGTACTAAAAATGGAGAGATACGTTGGGTTTGGGAACGTGGAGAAGGAGTATATGATGAGATAGGAAATTTGCTCTATCTTGAAGGATATGTTGAGGACATTACAGATAAAAAACAAGCTTTAGAAGCCTTAAAAAAGAGTGAGGAAGAATTTCGTGAAATTTATAATTCTACTAATGAAGCAATTTTCATTCACGAGGCAGATTCAGGAAAGGTTATTGATTGTAATTCTATTACTTTAGAAATGTATGGCTACGAGAATAAAGAAGAATTTATTCGATCTAATATTGAGCAATTAAGCTCAAATGAATTTCCTTATGATAATCAAAGAGCGCTAGAACTGATTAATAAAGTTAAGCTCGAAGGTAGTCTTACATTTGAGTGGCTTTCGAGAAAACATAATAATGAATTGTTCTGGACTGAAATATCCTTAAAGAAAACTGAAATCGGTGGAAATGATCGAATCCTTGCAGTAGTTAGAGACATTAGCGATAGAAAGAAAAAGGAAGAAAGATTAAATCTTGAATTTACTTTGAATGAGACTATATCTGACTTGACAAAGAAATATCTGACTGCTAATTCGATAAAAGAAGTTTGTGATTTTACTCTTGATAAAGCTCTATACTTAACAAAAAGTAAATTTGGATTTGTCGGGTATATTGACCCAATTACTGGTTTTTTTATTACTCCAACACTCACTTCTGGTATCTGGGACCAATGTCAAGTTGCTGATAAACAAATTATTTTTGAAAAATTTACTGGATTGTGGGGCTGGGTATTAAATAATAAAAAATCTCTATTGACAAATAGACCAAATGAAGATTTTCGGTCTGAAGGGATTCCAAAAGGACATTTACCAATTGATAAGTTTTTGGCAGTTCCAGCAATAGATGGGGATAAATTGATTGGACAAATTACACTAGCAAACAAATCTGAAGATTATTCTGAATTTGAATTAAAGGCAATGGAGAGATTGGCGTCCGTTTTTGCTCTTGCAGTATTGCGTCAACGAATTCAAGAATCGTTATACGAAAGTGAGGAAACTTTTAGAGCATTATTCGAAAAGTCTTCTGATGGAAATTTATTGATCGAGGATTCAGTATTTAAGGAGTGTAATCAAGCAGCTGTTGAGATGTTGGGATATAATTCCAAAACGTTAGTTCTCGATAAAAATCCTTGGGAACTTTCCCCTGAGCGACAACCCGATGGAAAACTTTCTTCAGAAAAAGCTGAAGAGATGATCTCTTTAGCTAAAGAAAAAGGATTCAATCGATTTGAATGGATTCACACAAAAGCAGATGGTACTGATTTCCCTGTTGATATTTTATTGACTTTGATTATGATAAAAGGAAAACAGTTCGTTTATACAGTTTGGCGGGACATTACTGAAAGGAAAAAAGCTGAAGCAGAACTCATAGAAAGTGAGGAAAAATTTCGACTTATTGTAGAAAACTCTCACGATGGAATTGAAATTTCTCAGGATGGTTATATCATTTATGCAAATAAACAATTAGCAAATATTTTGGGTTACGAAGTTGAGGAGCTTTTTAATCTCCCATTTGCTAAAATTTTTTCGCAACAAGCATTAAGAGAACTTTTCAAAAGACAAAAAAGACGTCTATCTGGAGAGGTTCTGCCTAATAATTACGAGACTACCTATTTGAAGAAAGACGGTTCAGAAATTTTCGTGAGTGTCAATTTCGAAATAATTGAGTATAACGGAAAACCTGCAACCTTTGCAACAATCCAAGATATTACAGAAAGAAAAATTGCAGAAGATGAACTCAAATTAAGTAGAGAAGATCTTGCAGTTACATTAAATTCTATCGGAGACGCAGTAATTGCAACAGATCTTAATGGAATGATTACTAAAATGAATCCTGTCGCCGAAAAACTCTGTGGTGCTTCTTTTGAAGATTTTAAAGGAAAACAATTTTCTGAAATATTTAAAATTTATAATTCTGTTACGGGAGAGGTAATGGAAAGTCCCGTAGAAAAGGTTTTGGAAACAGGGCTTGTTATTGGACTAGCAAATAGCACTGTATTAAAATCATTAGATGGAAATGAATATCAAATTTCAGATAGCGCAGCTCCAATAAAAGATACTAATGGAAAAATAGTTGGAGTAGTTTTGGTATTCTCAAATGTTACTGAAAAATATGCAGTACAGAAATCTCTCAAAGAAAGTGAAAAATTTCTTAGAGAAGCTCAAAGAGTGGGAAGACTTGGAAGCTATAATTTGGATATTAAAAATGGTATCTGGAAAAGTTCCGAAAATTTAAATAAAATTTTTGGAATTAATGACAACTATGAAAAAACTGTTCAAGGTTGGATTTCTATTATTCACCCCGAGTGGCGGGATTTAATGACCGATTATTTTTCAGGAGAAGTTGTTTCACAAAAACAGAATTTTAATAAAGAGTATAAGATAGTGCGGAAAAATGATAACACTGATAGATGGGTGCATGGTTATGGAGAGTTGATTTTTGATCAGGACAATAATCCTATAAATATGATTGGAACTATTCAGGATATTACTGAAAGAAAAGAAGCCGAACTAAAAATTAAAAGCAGTGAAGAAAAATTTAGAACACTTTTTGAAACTGCAAATGAAGGTATTTGCACTATTGATGAAAGTGAAAAAATTGTTTTCATTAATAAAAAATTTGCAGAGATAATTGGGTACGATGAAATAGAAATTATTGGAAAGAGACTTGAAAATTTTATTTTTGATGAAGATAAAGAATTGCACAGAAAAAAAATAGCGGAGAGAATTAGCGGGCTTTCTGATAATTACGAAAAACGTTTAAGGAGAGGAGATGGCAATGAAGTTTGGACTCTAATCTCCGTATCTCCAGTTTTAGACGCAAATAAAAAATATGTTGGCGCCATTGGAATGTTCACTGATATAACACATCGCAAACAGATGGAAATTGAATTAATCGCAGCTAAAGAAGAAGCCGAAGAGATGAATAGAGCTAAATCTAATTTCTTCGCTAATATGAGTCACGAGCTTAGAACTCCTTTCGTTGGAATTATGGGCTATGCAGAAATTTTAGCAGATGAATTAAAAGACCACGAAGTTTATGAGATGATCTCATCTATTCAAAATTCTTCAAGAAGGTTAGTTGATACTTTGAATAATATTTTGGCAGCAGCTAAACTTGAATTCAAAAAAGCCGAAATCGTAATACAGGATGTCGATGTTCTGAATGTGGTTGATGACGTTTATAATTTGTATCTAAAATCTGCTGAATCTAAAAAATTATACTTAAAAAAGAATTACAAAATAAAAAATTTTGCAATCAAGACTGATGAATATATCTTTAGAGAGATATTGACAAATTACGTTAGTAACGCTGTTAAATATACCAATAAAGGTGGTATAGAAATTTTTGTTGACATAATAAATAGAGATAACAGTGACCATTTGTTGATTAAAGTTGTTGATACAGGAATAGGAATTCCAAAAGGTAAGCAAGATTTAGTGTGGGAAGAATTCCGACAAGTTAGTGAAGGATTGAACAGAAGTTTTGAAGGAACGGGACTTGGACTGACTATTGCAAAAAAATATTCAGAGTTATTGAGAGGGAATGTTTATTTAGAAAGCGAAGTGGATAAAGGAACTACATTTTTCTTTGAGATTCCGATAGAAAAATCGAAAAAAATAAAAACTCTGTCTAAAAAAACAAATTCAAATGAAAATGATTTTGATATTAAAAATGGTGCTAAATCTGATTTTAAAATTCTTTATGTTGAAAATGATCCGAATGCACGGGAAATAGTTAAATTCAAATTAACCAAATATTATTCAATTGATTTGGCAGAGAATCCAGAATCAGCGCTTCAAAAAATCAATGAGAATAGTTACGATCTGATTCTGATGGATATTAATTTGGGTTTAGAAATGAACGGAATGGAATTAGCTAAGCTAATAAAACAGAGACCTGAATATATCAATAAACCAATTGTTGCTGTAACTGCATTTGCTAGAGAAGAAGATAAAGAAGAATTTTTACAGAATGGATTAACGCATTATATCTCGAAGCCATTTGAATTAAACGAACTTCATGAATTAGTAAATACTATTTTATCCGAAAAATAAAATTTTAATTCTATTCACGATTTATCGTTATTGGTTCTAATTGTTGGGGCGAATCTTAACCGTTGGGGCGAATCTACGTGTTCGCCCATTTTTCCTTTCGCCTTATCCCTCGTTATTGGTTCTAATTGTTGGGGTAATTGGAGTGAACCGTTGGTGCGAATCTGAACCGTTGGGGCGAATCTGAACCGTTGGTGCGAATCTGAACCGTTGGTGCGAATCTGAACCGTTGGTGCGAATCTGAACCGTTGGGGCGAATCTGAACCGTTGGTGCGAATCTGAACCGTTGGGGCGAATCTGAACCGTTGGGGCGAATCTACGTGTTCGCCCATTTTTCCTTTCGCCTTATCCCCCTTTCGCTTTTCCTCGCCCTTTCTCCCATTCTCAAATTCTTTTCTCCATCAATAATCTGGAAATGTCAGGTAAATAATTTAACAAATTTAAGTTACTGCTTGTTTTCTCTGCAACAACTGAAAATCCAATTTTTTCATAAGCTTTTTTTGCACTCAAATTATTTTTTGTAATTCTGAGTTGAGCTTTTTCTAGCAGGGGATATTTTGTTTTTTGAATATTGATAAGTTCGGAAATAATTTTAGAAGCAAGTCCCATTCCTCTGAAAGTATTTTTCACATAACAGTTGACAATTTGGAGAGTTCCTATTTCACGTTCTAAATTGAGTTCCCTTAGTGAATCATAAAGTGGTTGTGCTTTTTCCATCTTCTCTTCACCGAAGTATTCGAACAATAAGTTTGCTTTTAAGATTGCACTTGAGAATTGCTGAGTGCCTTCAACCCAAGAAGAACAGCAAGCTGCATCAGTTCCATTTACTTTTAAGATAATGTAATCGGAGTAACAAAATTCCTGTCCTTGAATATTTTCCTTTAACATTTCCCTAAAAATTGATTTCAATTCTTCTAACGAAACTAGAAAAATATTGCAGAATGAAATTTTATCAGAATTACTTTTTTCTGCTTCAATAATTGTATCGACGATCAAGTCGATATCATTTGCTTCGGCTCTATGAAATGTGATGGTCTCTGACATTACTTATTCCTCAAATAATTTATAGTAGAACAGAATTAGTGTTTAGGCATCGTGGAAGAATTAAATCGTTTTTTCCATCAATAATCTGGAAATGTCAGGTAAATAATTTAATAAATCTAAGTTACTACTTGTTTTCTCTGCAACAACTGAGAATCCAATTTTTTCATAAGCTTTTTTTGCGTAATAATTATTTTTTGTAATACTTAATTGAGCTTTTGCCAAATGAAGATATTTCGTTTTATGAATTTTTATATGTTCAGTAATTATTTTTGATACAAGTCCCATTCCTCTAAATTTAGGTATTGTATAGCAATTTTCAATCTGAAGAGTTCCGACTTCTCGTTTGAAGATGATTTCTCTCAGAGAATCAAAAATGAATTGAGATTTTTCAATTCTTTCAGTTCCCATAAAACTTAAAAATAAATTAGCTTTCAGAAAATTGCTCGGCATTTTGTCAATGGCTTCAACCCATCCACCACAGCAAGCTGCAGTCTCGCCATTCACTTTTGCTATTATGTAATCGGAGTAACAAAATTCTTGTCCTTGGATATTTTCTTTTATCATTTCTCTAAAAATTGATTTCAATTCTTCTAACGAAATCTGAAAAATATTGCAGAAGGAAATTTTATCGGAACCACTTTTTTCTGCTTCAATAATTGTATCAATAATAAAATCGATATCGGCTTCATCTGCTACTTGGAACGTAATCACATTGCTCATAAATATTTGTAATCTAAAAATTAATTCACAATAGTTGTTTTACTAATTAGTTTTTCATAAACTCGATTGCATATCAATTTTACTGAATTTAAATCTTGAGTTTCAGATGAATGAAATTTGATATTAAATTTTTTTTCGATTGTGAGTAACAAAACAATATGCTGCAACGAGTCCCAAGCTTCAATATCGGAAGGGGAGCTGTTTTCTGTGATGATAATATTTTCATCACTAAATACATCATTAAAAATTACTTGAACTTCAATAAAAACTTTCTCTTTCTCCATCTACAATTCCTTTATAAATTATTTTTCAATTAGTCTAACTAAAATTTATAAAATGTTTTTTTGGTAGATAGTTTTTCGTTTCCAAAATCCATTTATTATCTTTTTCTAAAAAACCTAAATCGTTATAAAGATTTTTTACAATCCCGTTTTTTTGGGTTGGTAAATATTCGCCAATAATTTGTTCTGCATCATTCTCATTTGCAATGCTAACTATTTTATTCAAAATTAAATTTTCCATTCCACGTTTTAAAACTCGGCAACTCATAATCCAAGTATCGATAAAAAGTGAATTCAATTCCTTCTTAAGAATAGCCACACTTATCAAACCATAGTCGCCAAACTTATCGCTTAAATTAAAAGCCAAAGTAAAATACTCTGGTGACTCAGCCAATTGTTTTATATCTTCTTCCGTGTATCGCACAGTTCTAAGATTGAATTGATTTGATCTCTGAGTAAGTTGAGCGATTCTTGGATAATCAAATTTTTCGAAGGGACGCATATTTGTTCCCATCCCAAGCTTTTTTAAAAAATCTTCTTCACTTGTAAATGATTTTAATTCAATTGCTCTTTTCGTCTCTTCTTGATATTGCTTAGTTCTAATTTCATCTTCCTCAGCAAAGGAAGCGGTTTCAAATAAGTTTAATGTTTGTAAATAAGATAAATACAAAGCAGGATCTTTAGGCAGTTCAGGAACAGTAACTTCAGGAAGATGCTGCCGAATAACGTTTCTCTCGAAAGGACTATCATCAAAAAATACCATTGAATCAAATCCAATGTTTAATACTTCTTGAATATATTTTATGTTGTCAACTTTGCTATTCCAATTTGCGACAAAGATAGCAAAATCATTAATACTTAAAACCATATCCGGATGATTTTCAAATGGCTCTCGTGCAATCTGTTCTTCATTTTTTGAACAGACCGCTAAAATAATTCCACGCTCTTTCAACTGCTTTATCCAAAGTTGAAAATCAGTAAATGCTTTACCAATTTTGAAATTACCGATTTGAATATTTTCAATTCCATCGTCGCCAATTATTCCGCCCCAAAGTGTATTGTCGAGATCAAGAATTAAACATTTTTTTATTGTGCCATTAATTGCTAAAATAATATCCGTAATGTTTTTAACCACAACAGGTAAAAAGTCGATGTGAAATACAATATCAGCGTTCACGTAACTAATCGCATCAAACAATCCTTTATTTCCAACGTGCGATTGCAATCCGAGTAAGTCAAGAATGAAAAGATTTTTTGAACGTTGTGAAAGATTCATCAACTCGAAATTTATTTTTCTTAGTTGATAAGGATAAGAGATCTCAACCTTTGAAGCATAGTTGCCGAAGATGTTGTCATTGATTTCGCGATAATTAAAAAAGATCAGTTTGCATTTTAATTTTGATGTAAGATTGTTATACAAATCCTGAATATTTTCAATTGTCTTGTCAGCGAAATTCTTTTTTTCTGCTGCAGAAAGTGTATAAAATTGTTTTTGAAGTTTTGCACTTGAGTTATAAATGATGACGAATTCAGGAGCGAATTTATATAGCTCGGATGTTGGATCAAAAATCTGTCTCTCAACTTGATTATAATCTGCTTCATAAATTTCGAAATCTTTTTGAACTTCATAACCATAACCTTTTAGGGCTTGATTAATAAAATTTGTCGAAGTATCACCAAGCAGTGCGATTTTGATTTTTTTAAATTGGGAAAAATCTTTCTTTAGATTTTTTTTTAGTGTAAGAAAATCAATCATCTTATTTGTAGCTCTCTAATTGCTCGCCGTTAAGTTCCATCATTGCCTTTCTTTTGAATGCAAAATATTTTAAGATTGCATCATCATCATAAATTTTATCAACCTTAATATGGAAGCCAACTTTAAGCAAGGCGTTAAAGCTCTTAATATTGTCAGGATATATTATTGATTGGGCGCAGACAATTTCAGTTGATTCGTTCAATCGTAATTTAAGATGAGATTGAATCAGTTTAGTAAAAATTCCTCTTCTTCTAAACTCCTCGCTTACAAATCCATACTCAAGTTGAATTGATTTTGTAGTCCGTTCAAACGTTAGACTTT
The DNA here is from genome assembly GCA_013824085.1 of Chlorobiaceae bacterium. Taxonomy (GTDB): domain Bacteria; phylum Bacteroidota; class Ignavibacteria; order Ignavibacteriales; family Ignavibacteriaceae; genus PNNF01. The sequence goes on from PNNF01000010.1 coordinate 27,255, forward strand.
GAATTAGTTCAAGTTCTTTTCCTCTTTTTACTAATTTTTCTTTATCAACAAATTCCATGAGTAAATTGGATTTTATTAGTGCGTTTGAAAGTCCATCTCTCTCTTCTATCCACGAGCTTAAAGCACCAACTACTTTTCCTTCATACTCTGCAACGAGATAACCGCTTAACCAATATTCATTGTCTTCAATATTTTCAAGTAAAATTTTTCTTAATACTTCTCGATACTCATCCAACGGTATTGAAAAAATATTGACAGCGCTTATTGTATCAGTACTACTTTTGTCTGATTCGATTATTGTATGAACAATAAAATCGATATCTTTTTCTTCTGCTTTACGAATAATAAAATCGTTCATTAATCAATCTTTAAATTAAATTTAATAAGTTAGTAAATTTTTCTCCACTTGCTCTAATCAGCACTTTTGTATTATGTCGATAAATATTTATCAGACTTTGATTAATAGTTTTCCTCTCTTCAACTAAATCGAAATCTAATTTCATGTAACAATCAAATGATTTGAAATTTGCTTTCATCAAAGTTGTTTCAACCATTTCAGCATCAGAGTATTTTGTTTTAGCACGTTTGATATGCTCTAAAACAATTCGAGTGAAAACACCTTTTCGTCTAAACTCTTCTTTCACATATCCATACTCCAGTTGCACTGCGTGGTCTGTGCGCTTAAAAATAAATTCGCGAACATGCTTGGTTGATTCTCGAAGCATGGTAATTTTATTCTCATCAAGATATGGAATTAAGATATTTCCTTTTATAACTGAACTTGGTAAGCCGTTTAGTTTTTCAATCCAAGAGCCAAGAGCACCAATAACAACGCCTTCATACTCGGCAACGATATATCCTGAAAGATGATAATCATAATCTTCATAATTTTCAGCCAAGATTTCGACTAAAATATTTTTGTATTCATCTTCAGTTAAACCAAAAATTTTGCAAGTGGGAATTACATCAGATCCACTTTTTTCTGCTTCAATTATTGTTTCGATGATGAATGGAATATCTTTTATTTCCGCATTTCGAAAACTACAATTTTTTATTAAGTCGTTCATAATTCCTTTGGTAAAAGTTTTTGTAATTCTATTCTATCGATTTTCCCGTTAGTGTTCAAAGGAAAATTTGTAAGCAGTGTGTAAGCAGTAGGAACCATATAAAACGGAACTTTCGATTTTAAGTTTTCTTGTAGCGCTTCAGTTGTTCCTAAATAATTTTCAAGAAACAGATGAAGTATAGTTATTCCACTCCCATTATTGTAAGCCATAGCAACACAACTAACTTTAGTAAATTCGCGCGCGTGATGTTCAATTTCACCAAGTTCAACTCTGAAACCTTGAATTTTTACTTGATGATCTTTTCTTCCGAGGTACATTAAATCGCCTTCAGAATCAGCAAGGGCAAGGTCGCCGCTTCTGTAAAATGTAGTTTCAGTTTCAGTTCCATTCACATTTAATTTGAAAAATGCTTCTTTATTTTTTTCAGGATTTTTCCAATAACCGGGAGTTAATTGTTTTCCTGCTAAAGCGAGTTCACCTTTTTCACCAGAGGGAAGTTCAACGCCTTTTTCATCAACTACAATAGACATCATATTTTTCATTGATTTACCAATACAAACAACGCCGTTCAAAGTTTTATTTTTTATTTCTGGATTCCAATTGTAAACTGTGCAGAAGACAGTCGCTTCGGTTGGACCATAGGTGTTTATTATTTTTGAATTGGGCGTGCACTTCTGCCAACCTTGTGCAATATCATTATAGAGTGCTTCACCACAAAAAAGAGAATATTTTAATTTCGGTAAATTTATATCTTCAAAATATGGTTTAAGGTATGTGATTATTGACGGCACCATACAAGCAAAAGTAATTTCGTGATCTTCAAGAGTTGTGTAAACATTTCCGTATTTAATTCCTTCATTAGAAACAGTATAGATGGAAGCGCCTTTAACCAATGGTGCAAAATAACAGATTACAGAAAAATCAAATGTTAGTTCAAACATCTGCATAAATCGATCATTCTCGTCAATCTCATATCCCAAATCATAAAAAGCGTCCATGAGTGCATCAACATTGGCTCGAGTGATAGGCACACCTTTTGGAATTCCCGTACTTCCTGATGTGAATAAAATATAAGCAATCTCATCATCACTAACATTTGGCAATGATAAATTGATTTCTGAATCTATAAGTTTTGATGTGTCGATTAATTTACAATTTGACTCTGCTGCTAATTTTAAGATGTTGTCATCAACAAAACCAGTGAGGAGGGTTTTAATTCCAGATTGTTCAATGACTGAACGATTCCGCTCTATTGGATTTTTTGAATTAATTGGAACATAACCTGAACCCGCGAATAGAGAGCCATAAATAGCAGCATAAATATTAATTCCTGATTTTTCATCAGCAATAATTCCTACTAAGCTTTCTTTAGTTGGTAAACTCTCAATTTCTTTCTTGATATTAGAAATAATCTGCCCAAGTTGAGCATAAGTAAATGTTTTATTATCAATGCAAAACGCAGTTCGCTCTGCAAATTTTTCAATAGAATTTTTTATGGAAAGTAAAAGCACTTTATTCGCCTTCAAATTTTGTTTCTAAAAATAATTGATTTTGTTTTAATTAAAAATAATATCTTCAAGAAAATTATTTCCTAATTTTTTCAACCCTTTAAATGTTTTTTCTCATTATTTTTCCAATCACAAATAAAACGAAAATGTATCATGAAAATATTAAACAAAAATAGATTCGCTTTAATTCAATTTGTTCTCATTTTTTTCTTATCAACAATAATTATAAATGGTATGAATCCCGAAATACAAAAAATAATTAACGACGTTAAAATGAAATTTGCTCCCGACAAAAGGACAGCAATTTTTTCTGTTGAACTTAAACAGAAAGATGGTAAAAATATTTTGAAAGGGGAAGTAAATAATATCGAAGCAAAAAATGCGTTGCTCGAATCACTTAAAAAAAATAATTTTAGTTTTGTCGATTCAATTGAATTACTTCCTTCCAAAAAATTGGGCGACAAAGTTTTTGGGATCGTAAATATTTCTGTCGCAAATCTTAGAAGCGAGCATAAGCATCCCGCAGAATTAGTAACTCAAGTAACGTTGGGAACTGTTGTAAATGTGCTTAATCAAAATAAAGGAGCTTCCTGGTTCTTAATACAAGCTCCAAATAATTATCTCGGCTGGGTTGATGACGACGGCGTTTTTTTAGTAGATGAAAAAGCAGCTACTGATTGGAAAAAAGGGGAGAAGGTTATCTATACTTCTGTTTATGGTTTTGCTTACTCTCAACCTGATATAAATTCTCAAACAATTTCAGATTTAACTGTTGGAAATATTTTACTAAAACTTGAAGCGGGAAATGAATTTACAAAAGTAAAATATCCTGATGGAAGAATTGCTTACGTAAAAAATAATGAAATAAAAAATTTCAATACTTGGTTGAATGAATTAAATCCAACTCCCGCAAGCGTTGTTTCAATTGCAAAAAAATTTATGGGAATTCCTTATCTGTGGGGAGGCACATCAGCAAAGGGATTTGATTGCAGCGGCTTCACAAAAATAGTCTATTTTTTGAGTGGTGCAGTTTTGCAACGCGACGCTTCTCAACAAGTTCTTTACGGTGAATTGGTGGATACCAAAAATGACTTTACAAATCTAAAGCAGGGCGATCTTTTATTCTTCGGATTTAAGGCGACAGATACTACACGCGAGAGAGTTACTCACGTTGCTATTTATATTGGCGACACTGAATATATTCACGCTGCGGGAATGGTGAAAATAAATAGTCTCGACAGCAAGCGGCAAAATTATAGTCAATTTAGATTGAGTACTTTTTTAAGAGCACGCAGAATTCTTGGTTCAATTGGCACTGAAGGAATTGAAAAAATAAGTGAAAATAATTTTTATCGATAGGAGAAAGTATGGGACAAGATAGAAGAGATTTTCTTAAACTCTCAACATTGGCAACAGGTGCGTTATTATTTTCTGGTACGAACAATAATTTATTTGCAAATAATATTAGAACAAATATGAAATCATCTAAACTAAAATTAAAATTTTATCCTTACACACTTCAACTTAAACACGTCTTCACGCTTGCAAAAAGCTCGCGGACAACAACTCCTGTTGTGCTCACAGAATTAGAGTACGACGGAATAATCGGTTATGGTGAAGCTTCAATGCCTCCATATCTCGGTGAGTCGCAAGAATCAGCTCAAGCATTTTTAGCAAAGTTGGATATGGAACAGTTTACAAATCCAATGGAAATAGATAAAATAATTTCTTATGTAGATTCAGTAACAATGGGAAACACTGCAGCCAAAGCTTCTGTTGATATTGCTCTTCACGATTTAGTTGGAAAAATTCTGGGACATCCTTTGTATAAAATTTGGGGATTAGAAAAATCAAAAACTCCTTATACTTCATTCACAATTGGAATTGATAAACCCGATGTAGTTCGGCAAAAAGTAAAAGAAGCCGAAGAGTTCAAAGTATTGAAAATAAAGTTGGGAAGAGATACGGACAAAGAGATGATTGAAACAATTCGGTCAGTAACGGATAAGCCATTAACTGCTGATGCGAATCAAGGTTGGAAAGATAAACATTTGGCGCTCGATATGATTGAATACTTGAAAGAGAATGGCGCTTTGTACATCGAGCAACCGATGGATAAAAATAATCTTGATGATCACGCGTGGTTGTCGGAGCGAAGTCCAATACCTGTTCTGGCAGATGAAGCTTGTCAAAGACTTGTTGATATTCCAAAAATTTATCAAGCGTATAATGGAATCAATATCAAACTAATGAAATGCACGGGAGTTAAAGAATCTTATAAAATGATAATACTCGCTCGTGCTTTAAACTTAAAAGTAATGCTGGGATGTATGACAGAAACTTCGTGTGCAATTTCTGCAGCGTCACATCTTTCGCCGCTTGTAGATTGGGCAGATCTTGATGGTGCTCTTTTAATTAATAATGATATTTTTGACGGAACGAAAATAATTGATGGCAAAGTTGTGTTGTCAGATAAACCGGGATTTGGGCTTACAAAAATTTAATTTTATAACTTAATTTTATTTAATTGATGAGGTAAAAATGTTCAAAAAAATTCTTCTGATTTTATTAATCATAAATGGTGGAGTGATGCTTTCACAAAATAAAATTTTTCCGTATGAGTATTCAAAAGTAAAACTTGATAACGGATTGAGCGCAATATTGATTCCAATGGAGAGTGCGGGAACAGTGGCTTTTTATACTGTCGTAAGAACGGGAAGCAGAGACGAATGGGAAGATGGGAAATCAGGATTTGCACATTTCTTTGAGCATATGATGTTTCGAGGAACAGAAAGATTTCCCGGAAATGTTTACGATAGCATTGTAACCAGTATTGGTGCGGATGCGAATGCTTACACAAGTAGTGACCTTACTGTTTATCACTTAAATTTTGCTGCTGAAGATTTAGAAACAGTAATTGATATTGAGTCGGATAGATTTCAAAATCTTAAATACACAAAGGAACAATTCCAAACAGAAGCTGGAGCTGTGCTTGGTGAATATAGACTCGGAAGAACAAATCCGCGTTCAGTCTTGTTTGAAGAATTAAGAAATTTAGCTTTTGATACGCACACATATCAACACACTACAATTGGATTTGAAGAAGATATTAAAAATATGCCGAACTTGTATGAGTATAGTTTATCATTCTATCAAAGATATTATCGTCCAGAAAATTGTGTTGTGCTTATTGTCGGAGACTTTGATAAAGCAAATGCAAAAAATTGGATAGAAAAATATTATGGCAATTGGAAAAGCGGATACGTCGAACCAAATATTACTCCAGAGCCAACACAGACTGAAGCACGTTTGAAAGAAGTTGTGTATGAAGGCAGAACACTTCCTATGATTGCGGTAACTTTTAAGTCGGATGAATTTGATGTGAACAATAAAAAATTCTTATCGAAAATTCCATTTGCAGAATTAGCATTCGGAACAACGAGTGATCTCTATAAAAAATTAGTTTTACAAGAACAAAAAGTTACATTCATTTCTGCTCAACCGGGGATGACACGCGACCCATATTTCTTTTCGATCTTTGCAACAGTAAAGGATGAGAAAGATATCGATTATGTAATTTCTGAAATAAAAAATTGCATCGAATATTTTAAAAATAATTTAGTTGATAATCAGAAATTAGAAAACTTAAAGAAGCGAAATAAATATTCTTTTTTGTTAGGATTAGATAGTCCACGAGGCGTAGCTGCAGGGCTTCCACAATATATTGCACTTAGTGGAGGAATTTCTGTTATCGATTCTCTCTTTACAAATTTAGAAAAAATTACACCTGAAGATGTGAAGAAAACTGTAAATGAATATTTCATTCCTGAAAGAAGTAACACAATTATTTTGCGAGGTAAAAAATGAATTCGACTAAATTATTAATAATTCTTTTTTTATTAATTCAACCATTAAGTGTAGCAATGACAAACAACTTAAACATCGACAATAATAGATTAGTACTTTTGCCAGTAAAATCTGATCCATCTATCTCATTAAAAATTTGGTTTAAAGTCGGTTCACAAAATGATCCCGTTGGCAAAGAAGGCTTGGCTGCATTAACTGCACAAATGTTGACCGAAGGCGGAACTACAAATAATAGTTATGATCAAATTCTCGATAAATTATTTCCACTTGCTGCATCATATCAAGCTGATTTATCAACTGAAATGACAGTCTTTGAAGGACGCACTCACAAAGATAATTTAGATGTCTATTATTCCTTATTTGTCGATCAGTTGTTGAATCCAAATTTTAAGGAAGAAGATTTCAATCGATTAAAAAATAATTTACTCAACTACTTAAACACAACTTTGAAATATTCGAGTGATGAAGAACTTGGGAAAGCAATTCTTTACAATGAAATATTTGATGGAACTCGTTATGCACACGTATTGCAAGGAACAATTTCGGGATTGAATAATCTTACCATTGACGATGTGAAAAATTTCTACAAAAAATATTTTAATAGAAACAATTTTGTAATTGGTGTTGGTGGTGGCTATGATGAAAAGCTCGTGAAAAAACTTTGGACTGATCTACAAAAACTTCCTGAAGGCGAAGAGAGAAAAGTTGAAGTTCCTTCTCCAAAAAAAATTGAAGGACTGAACGTTACTATTGTTGATAAAAATACAAACGCAACTGCAATCTCTTTTGGATTCCCAATAAATATTTTGCGTAATCATTCTGATTGGTATGCGCTGGCATTGGCAAACTCTTGGTTCGGCGAACACAGAAATTCAAGCTCACATTTGTATCAAGTTATTCGTGAGCAAAGAGGATTGAATTATGGTGATTACAGTTATATTGAAAATTTTCCTTTAGCGGGAAGAAGAACAAAACCACCGACAAATGTTTCAAGAAGACAACAAATATTTGAAGTTTGGATTAGACCTGTGCCAAATGACGCAAAGCATTTTACACTAAGAGCTGCAGTTCGTGAATTAGAAAAAATTGTTGAGAATGGTTTATCACAAGATGCATTTGATCAGACCAGAAAATTTTTACAAAAATATGTTCTTCATTATGCTTCAACCACGAGCGAAAAACTTGGGTATGCTATCGATGATAAATTTTATGGAATGAACGGAAGTCACTTAAAAAGTTTCCGTGATGCAATGAGTAAAGTAACTTTGGAAGAAGTAAACAATGCTATCAAAAAACATTTGCAGTATGAAAATATGGAAATTGTTTTCGTTACAAATAATGGTCAAAAATTAAAAGATGATTTAGCAGCAAATGCTCCGTCGCCTATTCAATATTCATCGCCTAAAGCTCAAAGTATTTTAGATGAAGATAAATTTATCGTTAATTATAAACTTCCAATAAAAATGGAGAAGATCGAAATCTTAACAGTTGAAGATTTGTTTAAATAAACTTAACATTGGACACTTTATTTATTTCGGATTTGTTTCTATATTACTAACTCTATAGAGGACAATCTTAATTTAATATCTGGCTATGAATAAAACCGTCTTAATTTTTTATCTTTTGCTTTTTACTATTGCTAATGGCGGTTGTCAGGCAAGCGTAAAAGAAACTATCTATATTAGAGTGAATCAAGTTGGATTTCTTCCAACCGATTTTAAGTCTGGTGTAGCATTTAGTAGAGCAAATCTTACAGCAATCGATTACAATGTTTTTTCTGTCGCAGAAAATAAAATTATTCACAAAGGGAAATTAGATACTTCCTTTGGAGTTTGGGGAAATTTTAATTTCAATCATCGATTTGATTTTTCAGAAGTTAAAAGTGATGGGGAATATTTTATAGAAATCAATGGAAATAGATCTAATAAATTTTCGATAAGTCAAAATGTTTATGATGGCATTGTCGATTCATTATTATTATTTCTAAAAGTTCAACGCTGCGGACCGACGAATCCAATTCTGAGAGATGAGTGTCACTTATATGATTCTCCTCGATTAGTTGGCGATCCGAATTTTACCGGAGCGGTCGATGTAACAGGTGGCTGGCACGACGCGGGAGATTACATAAAATTTCTGAACACGACTGCAGTAACTACTTATATGCTTCTTTTCGCATATGAATATGATAATGAAAGATTCAGTTTTGACAATGATAATTCTGGAGCTCCTGACATTCTTGAGGAAGCAAAAATTGGACTCGATTGGATGTTGCGTGCGAATTATCAGAATCAAGCTTTGATAAATCAAGTTCAAGACAAACGTGATCATACTGTTGGATGGCGTTTGCCTTCTGACGATACGCTTCGCTTTGATAGACCTGCTTATGTGGGAATGGGAAAAAATCTCGTAGGAATTTTTTCAGCGGTTATGGCACTTGGCTCAAAAATCTGGAAAGAAAAATTTTATGATGAAGCTTTTTCGAGTCAACTTCTTGCAGCAGCTTTAAATGTTTATTCAATAAGAAATTCTGTTCCAAATCTCGATTCGACAAATTCTGGAATGTATCAAGATTCCCGATTTTGGGGAAAGTTGGCTCTCGGTGCTGTCGAACTTTATAACCGGACAAAACGAAAAGGATTTCTGAACGACGCCATTGTGTATGGTGATAGTGCTAAATCAGATTTTTGGTGGAGTTGGGGTGATATTAACGGGTTAGCTCATTTTAGAATTGCGCAGCACAACAGAAGGTTTATAAATTATCTTGAAAAAAATTTGATACATTTCGATGAAAATATGCGACAATCGATTTATGGAGAGGGTGCTGCTTTTTCTTGGGGGACAACAACAACTTTTTTAGGCATTGGGTTGAAAGCAATACTTTTTAAGAAACTAACTGGCTCAGATAGATATGACAATCTTTTGGCATCACAAAGAGATTATGTGCTTGGGAAAAATCCGTGGGGCATCTCTTTCATCTATAATATTGGAGAAAACCACACGAAGAATTTTCATCATCAAGTTGCCTATTTTTTGAAAGGATATTTACCCGGTGGAATTGCCGCTGGTCCTGCACCGAAAAAAATTCTTGATGATTATAATATCGAGAGGAAAAATTTTATCTATAATGCATTCAATTCAGATGATGTAATTTACTATGACGATCGAGCAGATTACATTACAAATGAGCCAACAATATTTACTAATGCGACAGCCATTTTTTTGTTCGGTGTCCTGTCAAAAAAATAATTGCTCCTTTTTGATACAGTTAATAACTATTATTCCACATTTAAGACAATCAAAACAGTGATATGTTCTTAAAAGCAATCGTTTATTCGGCACAATAGTTGTTTAATAGAAAGGAACTAAAATAAAAATTATTATGAAAAGAAAATTAAATTTGCTACAAACCGGTATCTCCTTGATTGATAAAACTTGGGGAGGATTTTATAGAGGCGGTCAATATGTTTTGATTGGTCAAAGAAAATCCGGAAAAACTTTGATAGGACTTCAGTATGCAATGGAGAGTGTCAAAAATCGGGAAGTCTGTTTGTTCTTCACAAGTATGAGGCCAAAGGATCTAATGATTCAAGCTGCTTCTATCGATTTTGATCTGCAAAGTTATATGAATTCAAATTTAGTTATTGTTGTGCGAGTTGCACCACCAACTGATTTATATGAAAGAAGTAATCCTGACAATTTCTTAGTCGAATACTTAAACGATATTGTTACAGTAGTTGAGCAGTATCAACCAACTCGACTAATTTTTGATGAGTTGACACATTTTGTTGGATTTCAGAATATTGGTTTTTTGCAACAGACTTTTTTGTCAACCATTGAAAAAATTGAAGAAAAAAATGTTACAAGTTTATTTATTCTTGGAGAACCCGCTACACCATTGGCTCAAATGATTGTTGATAGTATCATTAATTATGCAACTGGTGTTATCTATTTACAAAAAAAATCTTCAGACGAAAAAACTATAAACACAGGGCGTGCAACAATTACTCCAAACATTGGGCACACCGAAGGGCAATTTGTATCAGAATACTATATTGAACCATACAAAGGTGTTATGTTCATTCACGATAGCACCCCGAAATTTGAGCAGCCATTTCCAACTCAGAATACTGCTTTTCAGGAATCTGAACAGTTGCGACAAGTAAAGAGAAGCAATAACAAATATAAACCATTGACTAATGTAGATGCAGAACCAGAAAAATTCTCTTTCACTAATCTTTATGATATGAATGAGTTTAGCTTGATATTAAACAATCAAATAGCATTATACAAGAGCACAGGACAAGAATTCTCTTTGGTTGCACTTAAGCTTGATGAGATTGCAGAAAGACAAAAAATTCTTACGATTAATCAATTACAAAATGCAGTTAGACTCTCGACCGACAAAAAAGATAAATTATGTGTCGTTAAAAATAAAATATTAATATTGTTAAGTAGAAGCGAAGAAAAAACACTAAACCAATTGGTCTCAAAGATTAGAAATAACTTAAGTAATCAAGATCCAACATATTTGAATGTTTTGATGAAATACATCTCTTCTTATGAGTATGAAGTTAATTCAAAAGTTGAAAATGCAGAATTACTTTTACAAGAAGTTTTAGAAGAAGAATATAAGAGATAAATTAATGAAATCTTATGCCCTAAATATTTCCTTTCTGATTGTGCTACTTCTCTCTCTAAATCTTTTTTCTCAAAGGACACAACCAGATAGAAATCCAGCAACAATTTTCAAGACTGAAGGCATCCGATTAATGCAACTGGGTAAATATGGTGAAGCTATTGATCAACTAAATCGATATGTCTCTGCCGTACCGAAAGATGCAGAAGGTTTTAATTTACGCGGCTTATGTTATGAAAAAAGAAATCAACTTGAGATTGCAGTTTTAGATTTAAGAACCGCAGCAAAATTGGATCCAAATAATAGAGAGATTGCAGCGAATTTAGCTCGTGTTACAAAGACTTGGTATGACCAACTTTATCTTAAAATTGAAGGACACAGAAGAGAGATTGCAATTAATCCAAACAATGGTTTTAATTATCTCGAAATTGGAAAGTGTTATAAAAATTTGGGTCAATGGTTACTGGCTGAACAATGGTATGATGAGTTCTTAAAACGTGAAGAAGCATCAGCAGATGAAATTATTCGTTACACAGAAATTTTAGCGAGGAATAATCATATTCAAAAAGGGGAGCCAATACTCAAAAGATATACCGAAAAATATCCACTCGATTGGAGAATTTGGAGTAGATACGGATATTTTACTTTTTGGCTCGGAAAAAGAAAAATTGCACAAGAAGCATTTGAAGAAGCTTTGCGACTCCGTCCTTTCTTCAAAGAAGCAATGGATGGGTTAGATTTAGTGCTTGGGAAGGGATATCAATATACTTTCTTCGATACAACTCAAAGACGGCTACACGATCAGCCTAAAAGGCAACCAAGAGCTCCAGAGTTTCCAATAGACAGATTTTATCGAATTCTAAAAAATTCACCTGATGACCACCCAACTCGCTATCTGCTTATTGATGAACTTATGAAATTTAACAGAATAGAAGAAGCGTTCCTTCAAGTTAGAATTTTAGAACAGAAAGATTATGATAATCCTAATTTTCAAGTCGTGTATGATACTGTGAATAATGTTAGAAATAGAATTATAGCTGAGCAGGAAGCAAAATACGCAGAAGAATTTGAAAGAAATCCCGCTAACAAAGTAGCCGCGTTAAGTCTATCGGAAAACTATGCTAGACAATATGATTACGATATGGCAATCCAGATATTACAAAAATATTTTGAAGCAGCTCCTAATGAGAAAAATGATGATGTGAGATTTAGACTCGCGCAATATTCTGCTTGGAATAAAAATTGGGATATCTCCTTAGAACAACTCACAATTTTATTGCAGAAAGATCCCGACAATATAGAATACCAATTCTTGAGAGGGCAGTTAGCTGTCTGGACTCAAACAGATTTGGATTTGGCAGATACTTACTTAAATAATTATTACAGTTTGAATCCAAATAATTTAGCGGTAATTGTTTCGCTTGCTTCACTTGCAATGCAGAAACAAGATTTCGACAAAGCCACCGAATTTGCCAACAAAGGTTTTGCTATTGACTCATTAGACCAAGCAATTACTCAGATCTATTCAAGCATTGAATTTCAAAAACTTAGAGCTGAACAAGATAGAGTCTTCCAAATTTTGTTGGATGCAAGAAATTTATATTATGAAGGAAGATTTGCTGAAGCGATTCCTCTGTATGAAAATTATATGGCGCAGAGTGAATCAAATGTTTTACTCAAAAAAGAATTTGCTGATGTGAATTTTTTCGCTGGTAATTTTGATAGAGCTCAAGAACTTTACACTGAAGTGTTAGCAGATAGTTATGACTTTGATACTGATTTAATGAGAGCAAGAGTTTATTTTTCAAAAGGGGATTCCCTTAAAGCACTTGAAGAGTTTGAAAGGTTAAAAGCAGACCAACCCGAGAATTTTGATGTGAAAATTGCGGTTAGTGATGCTTTGATGAAATTGCAACGTTGGAGTGATGCTCGTGAGTATCTTGATAATATGCTTGAAACTACTACAGACACTGCTCAAATTGCTTTAATCCAACAACGAATAGGTTGGCTTGGTCCGGGCTTTACCTTTGGTAGCATTTTTACATCATTCCCAAATTTTATTGGCTTGTCTCCATTTTTCTATACGTATAGCGATAATTTAAACTTAAATGTAACAACTTATGGCGGCAGAACTGAGTTTGGAATTACTACATTTTTGACGGGCGGATTTTCATTTTTCAGAACTAATTATACCTCTCCTGGTACAGTTTCTGAGTTCACTTCTTTCAAGTTCAACGTATTTTTGCGTTTAACAGATCGACTTTCAGTTGGTGGAGGATTAGGGAAATTTAATACTCGAAATAATGTAAGAACTGATATTGCTGATGGATTTATCAGATATGAAATTCCTAATCAATTGACAGCTTCAGTTGCTTTTGAACAAACCGATGCTTTATCTATTTATATCTCACCATTTCTTATTAACAGAAGAATAGGTGTAAATATTTTGCGATTTAATGCATCGTTTAATAATCCTGCAGGACTAAAGGCTGTTGCAGCTTATAATTTTTATTCGTTGACCGATCAAAATGTGGGAAATGATTTGTTTTTTAGAATTGGCAGAAGATTTTACGAACAAGTTAATATTGGTTATGAATATTATTATGCGACCTATCGTTTTGTCCCTGTCTTTACAGATTTTAATGGAATACTCCGGCAATATTATTTTGCTCCACAAAGATTCGATTCGCATAGTTTGTGGGGAGAATATATGTTAGAAAAACAACAAGAGTATAACATAGAAATTGGTGGTAAAATTGGGTACATTCCACTTGGTGATGCGATACTAAATGAAGGCTACATCCAAGCAAATTATCTTCCTATGCCCACGCTTACAATTACCGGAAGAATCGGTTTTGGATCATCTTTTAGATTTGATTATCGTTATCAATCATTCTCTGCTTTGATTTCTGCTTATTTAACTTTATAATTGTTTTTAACCTCTGAAAAAATCATAAAATATAAATAGATATTATATTTTTAATTCGCTCTTTTTTGGGACAGATTATTTTGAATTTCTTAAAAAGAGACGGGAAAATTAAAAGTATAGTTCGTTTATTTATGGTAATATAAAAATTTATTGTTGGCACAATCATTGAAGTTTATTCTAATTAAAACTGAGTTAAGATGAAAGAAAAAAATAAGATACGACAAACTAAAATTACTCTTGCGAATACACAGAGTTCTCCAATCTATAAAGAAGATAGGAAACCAAGAATTGTAAAGAGAATTATCTGGTCAGGATTAGTTTCCTTGCTGTTGATATTAATTATTGCACTAACTCTTCCTCTTACAATTCTTTCAGTTCCAAGTTTGATTGAATATTCAACTCTGATTTCTCTCTTCTTATTTTTAATCATACTTTTGTTCAGATATTTTGCTCTACTCGTCCTTGCATATCTTTATCTAAACGAATATACTTTTAACTCTACGACAGGTTTTTATCCCTTCATTTCTATTATTGTTCCAGTTTATAATGAAGGAAAAGTTGTTGCTGAATCTATTCGTTCTTTACTACGTCTTGATTATTCAAATTTTGAAATCATCGTCGTTAATGATGGGTCTTCAGACGATACTTATGATGTAGCAAAGTCAATGGTTGGGTTTCAAGAGGGAAGATATGGGAAAATTAAAGTCTCTTTAATAAACAAACCTAATGGCGGCAAAGCAAGAGCATTGAACGCAGGAATCAGTTATTCCAAAGCTGAAATAGTTTTGTGTATGGATGGAGATTCGCAACTTTCTGAAGATTCACTCAGAATGGCAGTTCGACATTTTACTGATCCTCATATTGGTGCAGTTGCAGGCAATGTAAAAGTTATGAATCGAAAAAAATTCTTAACTGACTTACAAGCACTTGAATATGTCGAAGGTTTGAATTTGGCTCGTGCTGCTCAGAGTTATGCAAAGTTAGTAAATATTATTCCCGGCCCAATTGGTCTATTTAGAAAAAAAGCGATAGAAGATATCGGCTACTATTCAAGCGATACATTTGCTGAAGATGCTGATGTTACTCTGAAATTATTATCGCACGGTTGGAAAATTTATTATGAGCCAAGAGCAATTTCTTATACGGAAGCTCCAGAAAAATTATATCAACTCTTAAAACAGAGATACAGATGGACAAGAGGAATTTTACAAGCAGTTCGGAAGCATCGTAAACTTTTACTTAATCCAACAATTAATTTTGGTAATACAATTGTGCTCTGGTCAATGTTCTATGAAGCTTTGCTTTGGCCAGCAATGAATATTTTTTCAAATCTCTTTTTCATATTTGCGGCTCTTTTTTATGGATTCTCGGAATTGATCTTTTTCTGGTGGGCAGGTTTAGCATTGCTGGATATGGTCGCAGCCCTTTATTGTGTCGCAGTTGAAAAAGAAGAATTAAGACTTGTTCCTTATGCAATTGTTTATAGAATGTTTTTTATTTTGACTATCGATATCTGTAAAGCGATGTCAACTATTGAAGAATTTTTAGGTTTTGAAATGAGCTGGGGTAAATTGGAGCGAGTCGGTGCTCCAGCTACAACAGTGTCGAAGTAATTTATATAATGAAAAAATCACGAGGTAACAAATGGAATTAATACCTATTCTGGCGACCATTATTTTGGTAGCAACAATAAGCACTTTCATCTTGGCTATTGGTGCATATATTCTCTATAAAGTGAGAGAAAGACGTAGCATACAAGTTGAAGCAGTGCACCCAGCAACAGTTCAGGCTGAGCTTGTTACTCCAGAATTAATACATGAGTCAGAGCAAATTCATGTGAAATCTCCATCACGACAAGGTTTTGATCCACGTAGAGTGCCTACAGCAAGACCATCTGCCGAACCTATTTTCGTTCAGCAAGGTCCTTCTGGAGTTCAACCCGCTTATGCTCAACAAAAAGAGAATGATGCTCAAAGACAACAATCAGGTCCGCAAAAATTGATGAAAGTTACTTCTGAAGGTTATGTGCCCGCCAAAGAAGAACAAAAACCCGGAGCAGTGAAGTGGAGATAGGTAAACAAAGAAAGTTTACTGTCAATTCCTTCCTTGTAGTTGGAATTGGACTAGTCCTTCTGATGGGTGCAGTAATTGTTTATCTCTTCGTGCTACGCGGAGTGATTGGGCGATTTAGCGTCAATGAAGTAACTCAAGTCGTCAGTCGTGATTTGGGAGTAAAACAAATCTTTGAAAAATCCGAACATCGATACGCTCTCCTATATTCTCAATACACTGAAAACATGCTTGAACCAGGTAACACTTGGATAATTGATAATATTAATACTTGGAAAAAATTCTTAGATCAGTATAAGTTAAATTATACGGTCATTTCTGATAGAGATATTGAGGATGGCAAACTTCCCGAATTTGATATTTTAATAATGCCAGGCGCAAGAGCGTTGAGTGATGAACAAATCGCTCACATAAAAAAATTTATCGATCGAGGAGGTTCAATTTATGCTACTAGTGGAACTGCTTCATTCTCAGCCGATGGAAAATGGCGTGGTTGGGAATTTTTCAGTGAAGTGTATGGCATTAGATTTGTTAAAGACATGAGAATGGAAGATCAAAAGAAAATTCATACTCTACGAGGTGGTCTGCCACTAACTTCAGGAATTCCTACCGGATATCCATTAAAGATTGCAACTTGGGACAGACCAATTGCTGTTGAAGTTCTTGAACCTCGATCTACTCAAGTTAGCTTCTGGTACAATTATCGACTAGATTCCGGGCTTGTTCGGGAAGAAGTACGCAAGAGTGCGGGAATTGTTTATGGTACATATGGTAGGGGGAGATTCGTTTGGATGGGTTTTGAAATTAATTCTGTTATTGGTCAACAGGAAGATTTTATCTTTTTCGATAAACTATTTAATAACTCTATTAAATGGCTTTCATATCAACCAATTGCTGTTATGAGAGATTGGCCGGGCAACTACAAAGCTGCTGCGATTATTGTCTCTTCCCTTGGAAAAGAATTTCAAAATGTTAGAAATCTTTTGCCGATTCTTCGTTCGGAAGGTGTAAAATCTGTCTTTTTTATGGAACCAGATATTGCTGAAAGAAATAGTGATTTAGTAAGAACTCTCGGAAATTTTGGGGAGGTCGGGGCTACCATTGATATTGGCTATCTTGATTCAGTTAATGACACTATAAATCAATTGTACGACTTTCAAACTCAGAAAGATAGAATTTATGCGGGAAAAAATGAGATAAGACTAATAACGAATAAAGTAATAAACGGCATTTATCCATTCTATGGTCTGTTTGATGAAAACACTTTACACGCTATTACAGAATTAGGAATAAAATATATTATCACTGATTCATTAACCGATAGATCAGTGCCAAAAACAATCATCAAGGGAGATAAATCTGTAATTTCAATCACAAAAACTGCACGAGATGATTATGAAGTTATTAGAGATTTTGGCTTAACGGAAACTGAGTTTCAACTTTATACTTACAAAGAAGATATTGATAGAGTTATTTTTGAAGGCGGTTTATATGTTTCAAAACTTCATTCGGAATTTCAACTTCGTCCTGAAAATGTTGCAGTAGTTCGTGAACTAATTAAGTACATGAAATCAAAAAATGTCTGGTTAACTGATCCAACAACCCTCTACTATTATTGGACCCAGAAAAACAGAATAGAATTGCACACTGAGATGAGGGGCTTTAATCGTATTGCTGTTACAATTACTAATTTATCAGCTGAAATATTTCCACAAGCCCAAGTTGATATTGAGATGCAAACAAAAGTTAAAAATATAGAAATTAATAGAGAAATTATTGGAACTGAGATTCCTAAATGGTCTTATGATCCAGCTAAGAATACGGTTATTTTTAAGTTGACTGACCTTAGACCCGGACAAACAAGAATCTATTATATCGATTTTGATCGTGTAGCGAGTTAAATAAAAAAGAGTTAACAATGAAATCTTTAGCTAAATATTTAAGTTTTTTCAGTATCGTTTTAATCTCAATTTTTCTAAGCAGTTGCGTAACGCCTGTTGATCAGTTTGACAATACGCTGCCTACATTAACAGTTTCCCGACCTGCTAATAACGATACAATTCAAGTTGGTGCGCAAGAAATTATTTACGAAGTTTTTGATGACCAAGGCATGGCTTATTTGGAAGTCTTTGTTAATGGTGTCTTAAATCTTCGATACCCATTTTTACAAACTGGAGCCAAACCACCAATCTTTATCAATACTGATAGCACCGGAATAACAAAGAGAATTTCTTATTCTGTTCGTGCTGTTGATCTCGCTGGAAATATCACTAATAGCCCGGTCTTTTCAAATATTTATATTGCAACTCCAAAACCGCCTGCACCAAATCAATTAGAACTGACTAGAGTTACTGATTCTCAAATTAGATTGACTTGGAGAAATACAGGAAAATTTTTGCAATATTTTGAAGTGTGGAGAAAAACCAATGAAGGTAATTTTGTATTATTGAGAAATGTTTCTCCTGATACTTTATCAATCATTGACGTAATTCCTGATATTAAAGATAATTATACATATCGAGTTAGATCAAAAACCATCGATAATTTTTCTGACTTTAGTTCAGATTCATTTTTACCGAGGATCACTCCTCCTCCTGCACCATTTAATTTAAGACTTCATAGGATTACAGATTTTATCGTTAATCTAACTTGGAGTGACTCAGCAAGAAATATTATAAGATATGAATTGTGGAGAAAAGTCGATGCTACTGGTCTGTATGAAATGATTAAGCAAATGGCTCCGAATAGCTTTAACACTAACGATATCGTGAATGATCCATCACGTTCTTATTTTTACAAAATTCGTTCGCTTGGAGTTGCAGGATTTTCGGAGTTCAGCAATGAAGTAATTCATCAAAGTAATATCAGCGGCGGACTGATTCCTCCAAGAAATTTTAGAGGAAGAACTTTAGGAACTAATAGAGTATTGCTTGAGTGGCAAGACGTAAATATTTCAAAAAACTTTTTTAAGATTGAGAGAAGAGCTGATTTTTTTGGTGCACAATTTCAACAGATTGCATTGCTTCCAAGTAACGCCACATCATTTAGAGATAGTGCTGGTGGATTGTTTTCTAATGGAACATTTTTCTACAGAATAAAAGTCTTTACTGATATCGATTCTGCTACTTCAAACGAGATATTTGTTACAACATCAAGTTATGATTTATTCGCTCCTACAAATCTGATTGCGAGCAACTTAAATGCGAAGACGATTCGCTTGAACTGGGTTGACGTAAATGGAAATGAAACAAAAACATTTATTGAAAGAAGAACAAGTTTAGGTGGAACGTTTGTAGTTATTGGACAAGTAGCAGCTAATGTTAGAACCTTCGATGATTCTCTTACGTTTGGAGGAGAAGTTTATACATATCGAGTGCGTGCTGCAGATGATAACAATTTATTCTCAGATTATTCGAATGAAGTTACGATTACAAAAACCTTTACCAATAAGGTCATAAATGCTTTTGAAAATAAATTAATGCGTGTTTTAAATAGTCAACAAAAAACTGCTTTTTCAGAAATAGCCAGAAAAAATAAATAATAATAATGGCAACTGCGATAACAACAAATATTGAGTTCTTAAAAGGAGTTTGTAACTCGTTACCGAAGGCGATGATTATTATTGATCACGACCTCAATATCATTTCTATTAATTCCCTTGCTCAAGAAATTTTAGAGAGCAATGACGATGCTACAAATTTTCTCTCTTTGTTTAATGAAAAAAATAATAAAAGATTTGAAACATTAATTGAAAATGCTGATCGTGCAAATTATAATTCAAGAGAAGTAGGAAATTTTCAACTTGCTTCAGGAAAAATTGTACATCTTGAGTTAACCGCTACTTCATACTCAAATGAAAATGAAAAATTCTTCTTTATATATTTGGATAAAGATGTTTTAATTAAAAAAGAAAATACAAATGTTGATTACAAAGTTTTTAGTGAAGATTTATCATACGTAATCAAGAATAAAAAATTATTAGAAATAATAGACCAGATAAAGTCTTCTTATCCATTTACTTTTTTAGGTAAAGCTAAAATACAAATGGAGGTAAATAAACTTGACGAACTATTTTGGATAAAAGATCCTGATGATGCTTATATCCTTGTAAATAAAGCCTTCGCTAAGTCTTTAGGTTTATTCGTATCTCAAATTGAGGGGAAACAAGAGAGTAAATATATTCCAAATTATTTATCAGAATTTGTAAAAGCATCCAACAGTTATCTTAAAGAATCTCTAAACACAATAATTTTTGAAGGTGTACCTGTAAAAGGTTTATTGAGTGCAGGAGAATATAAGACAATTGAATTTCCGCTTGTTGATGCGGATAATCATGTTTTGGCTATAATAGGAGTAGCAACAAAAGTAGTTGAAGAAAATTCAAGTCTCGATGCTTCAACTAAGTTATTACAATCGCAAATAAATTATTTGCCAATAAATTTTTGTGTTATAGACGCTGAATTAAAAATTGTAAACGCTTCAGAAATTTTTTTGAGTTCTATTAATACAAATAAAGACAAAATTTCTTCAAAAAGAATTTCTGATATCTTTACACAAAAAATCTCCGAGAAAATTAAAGATATTGTAAATAATCTTTCTGAAAATGAGATAGAAGAGATTTCTGATTTTGTTGACCAAAAGGGGAATTTTGCAAAACTATCAATTTCAAAAATTGATAATGAAAAAGAAGAAATAAATTATTATTTTTTGATTGTTGAATATCTGTCAGGTTTAGATAACCTTGAAGAACTTTTAAAACGAAGAGGTAGAATGTTTGATGTATTAATAAAAAATAATCCCGAAGCAATCTTTATTTATGACACCGAAAATTTAAGGTTTCTTGAAGCTAATAATGCGGCTTCTGAATTATATGGATATACGAGAGATGAATTTCTGCAAATGGATTTAACCGATCTTTATTCTCCAGAAGATATTCAGACACTTCTCGAAAATTCGAATGTTTCAAATAAAGAGAAAAAATTTTTAGGACCATTCAAACACAAAAAGAAAGATGGAACTTCGATTCTAATTGAATTATTTAAAGAGCAATTTACTTTCGATAAAAAAGTTGCTCATTTTAATATAGTTCGAAATGTTTCTCATCTCGCAGAAAAAGAAAAAGAATTTCAATTATATAAATCCACATTTGACAATACTGATGATCTAATTTTTATTACTGATTCAAATGGATTTATTAAATTCACAAACAATGCAGTTCATAAATATCTTGGCTTTCATAAAAATATGATTTTGGATAGCTCATTTATTTCATTGCTTCAAGATGAAGATAGAGGAATTGTAAACTCGTCTGTTTTCTATTCACAACTAAAAGATAGTCTAACAATTTCTATCACATTTAAAAAAGCTACTGATGGAAAATTGTTTGCAGATTTAATAGCTATTCCGATATTTAATTTCAATGGCGAGATTGATTCATACAATTTGATTGCACGTTTAGATAAATCAACAAATGAAATAGTAAAAGAAATTATAGTTGAGAAGGAAATTATTAAAGAAATTGTTGTTGAAAGAGAAATTAATTCAGGAAATAATTCTATCGTTAAAGGATTAGAACCTTCAATGTTATCAATGGTTTTTCATGAAATATTAACTCCTGTGAACGTGATGCTTGGCTTCTTACATGAAATTGATGAAAGCATCTCAACTCCAACTCCTGAACAAAAAGAATTTTTAGGTTATATAAATCAAAATAGTGTTCAGCTAATTGAAATAATGAATTCAGTTTCTGAATATGCTCAGATGAGCAGTTCTCCTCTAACTACAAAAAACTTTACTATAGATTCAATCCTAAAGAAGATTGATTTAAATTCAAAAGATTTTTTAAAGAAAGTAGGAAAACAATTAGTTCAAAATAAAGTTTCTGCTTCTATGAATGTTGATTCAGATGAAGAAAAATTAAAATCTTTTATTACATTCTTAATTAAATTATCCGCTTCAATAACAGATGAAGACAAAATTTATCTTTCCATTTATCAGTATGATGAAGAACATTTTATTATTTCTTTGAGAGATGAGTTAGGAAAACTTACAGAAAAAATGTTAAACTCATTTAAGCGAATAATTGACAACAATGACATCTCTGTAATTAGGGAATATGGGCACTCGCGTTTTGCACTTATGAGTATAAAAAAATTATCGAATGAATTGCAATCAAAATTGGAATTGATATTAAAGTCAGGCAAACCATATGAAATTGGTTTTGTTCTCCCGTTAAAACTTTCAGTAGTTCCAACGGATTTTGAAATTGTAACTTCTAATGAAAAGAAGATAGTTGAAAATCTTATGCCTCAGCAAGAAGAAACTTTTGTTAATGTTTCTGAGAAAAAATTTATTAAACCTCAGCCAATTCAAGTTGTTGAAGAAGAGGAAGAAGTTCAGCAAGTTCCTGTTGCTCCAAAACAAAAAACAGTCATAGAGTTTACACAGCCGAAAGAAACTTATCAACCGTCAGTAAAAGACCCTGTTGATCTTAGCAAGATGTCTTGTCTTTATATTGAAGACCAAGTTGACTCGCAAATATTATTCAAAGTTCAGATGAAAGAGATTCGCAACATTCAATTTGCTGTCTCCTTTGAAGAAGCTCTTCCATTAATCACATCAAATAAATTTGATTTTATTATAATGGATATTAACCTTCAAGGTGAATATAATGGTTTAGATGCTTTGAAGATGATAAGACAAATGCCGGGTTTTTTAACAATTCCAATTGTTGCAGTAACTGCTTATGTGCTTCCCGGAGATAAAGATAAATTTATTGCTGCGGGATTTACTGATTTTATTTCAAAGCCAATTTTTAGAGAAAAAATGATTAGCGTGATAGAAAAAATATTCTCTTAAATTATTTTCATTTTAGATTATTATAATCCCAGCTCCTCTGGGATTTTTTATTTTTAAACTCTATAAATGGAAAAAAAATATTTTTTAGAATTTGATTATTAATTAATCATGATTTATGTTGCCATACAAATGTATGGTATTATTTCAAACTAATTAGAAATCAAAAAATGTCAAAAAATTTAACAACTATTCAAAAAAATATCTTCGAGTTCATAGTTGATCAAAAAATTATGAAGGGAATTCCTCCCACACTTGCAGAGATATCTAACAAATTTGGTTACAAGAATAGAGCAACTGCGCAACAACATTTAATTGCAATTGAAAAAAAAGGCTACATTAAAAAAAGTCCAAAACTTTCGCGTGCTATTGAAATTACAGTAGAAGAAAAATTTTTTATTCCGCGTCCAATACTTGGCGAAGTTGCAGCTGGAAATCCATTAACGATTTATCCTGATGCGATTGATTCGATTGAACTTCCAACAATTGTTAGAATGCCTCTCGACTCTTTTTTGTTACGTGTAAAAGGGGATAGTTTGAAAGATGCCTATATTTTTAGTGGCGATGTAGTAATTGTAAATCCCAATCACGAAGCACAAAATGGACATATAATAGTTGCAGTTCTTGATGATGCAGCAGTTGTAAAAAGATTTTATAAACGAAAAGATAGGATTGAATTAGTTTCAGAAAATCCCGAATACAAAACAATTGTAATCAATAAAAATTATTTGAAATTTAAAATAGTTGGTGTAGTAGTTGGTATCTATAGAAGTTTAGAAAAAAAAGTTGGATGAAGATGATTTCAATACAAAAAAAAATAATACTCAAATCTAAAAAAAGAGGATTCCATCTTATTACTCATGAAGTTTTAGCACAACTCAGTGAGATTAAAAAAATAGAAATTGGAATTGCACATCTTTTCATTCAACATACATCTGCGTCGTTAACACTTAATGAAAATGCTACACCAGATGTGCGAGTCGATTTAGAAAATTCTATGAACAAGATTGTGCCTGAAGGTTCGGCTTTATACACACATCGATTTGAGGGAAGTGATGATATGCCTGCTCATATCAAGGCATCATTGCTTGGTTCATCATTAACAATTCCAATTACAAATGGAGCGTTTAATCTTGGCACTTGGCAGGGAATTTATTTATGTGAACATCGAAATGATGGAGGAGCGAGAAATATTGTTGTTACACTTTTTGGTAACTAAAAAAAGTATTTTATTTATACAAAATAATTGCCACTAGATTTATCTCGTGGAAAACTGAAAACACAGAACAAATCGGCTTTAGCCAAAAGCATTTATGTGGTTTTTTTCTCCCGCAGATTTCGCAGATTGACGCAGATATGAAAAATATAGAGTCTGCAAATTCTTTAGTTGCCATGAGATTTATCTCGTGGAAAACTGAAAACACAGAACAAATCGGCTTTAGCCAAAAGCATTTTGGATAGAATCGAATATAATTATTTTATTAATCCTCTACGAGGATTCAGTCTCTGCTTTTTTTATCTACAATAATTTATCCTATACGAGGATAAATATTTATCGATTTAATTGAGATTACAAATAAGACAAATTGAAATCATCGGAGATGATTGATTATTGTAAAAACACAATAACGAAAAAACAAAGATCCTCGTAGAGGATCAATAAGAGTTGGTAGAAAAATAATTTTAGATTTATGAAGATTAAAAAAAACTGATTCCATTAAATAAAATTCTCTAATAAAAACAATGCAAACAATATTTCATTTAGATCTCGATGCTTTTTTTGTTTCAGTCGAAAGAGTTCTTGATCCAACACTTGAAGGAAAGCCCGTAATCGTTGGTGGCGATCCCAGTGGAAGAGGCGTAGTTGCTGCTTGTTCTTATGAAGCAAGAAAATTTGGACTTCATTCTGCTATGCCAATAAAACAAGCATTCAGTTTGTGTCCACATGGAATTTATCTGCATGGAAATTTTAAGGAATATACTCGCTACTCAAGACTCGTAAAAAATTTATTAGAGCAATATGCGCCACTACTTCAACAAGCATCTATTGATGAGTTCTATATCGATTTTTCAGGATGTCAAAAAATTTATGGCTCATTCATTCAACTCGCCGAAAAAATTCAGAATGAAATTTGGACGAGATTAAAACTTCCTGCTTCAATTGGAATAGCAGGAAACAAAACAGTTGCAAAAATTGCTTCAGATTTTAATAAGCCACGAGGAATTACTTTTGTCTGCAATGGAATGGAAAAAGATTTTCTTGCTCATCTTCCTGTTGAAACTATTCCCGGAGTTGGAAAAGTAACTCTGCGAGAACTTAATTCGAGAGGAATTTATAAAGTTGACGATATTGCGAAATTACCAATCGATTATTTTTCTTCAGCACTAGGAAAATTTGGAATTGATCTCTGGGAAAAAGCAAACGGACTTGGAAGTAGTTTTATTGTTTTAGATCGTGAACAAAAAAGTATCTCAAAAGAAAATACATTCGACAAAGATGTTACCGACTATAACATATTATACGAAACACTTTTTTATTCGATTGGTAAAGTCTGCCAAAATTTGCGTGATGATGAGATGCAAGCATCAACAATAAACATTAAACTTCGTTATTCAGATTTTCAAACTTTGACTCGTTCTAAAACTATTCCACACACAGATGATGATAAAATAATTTTTGAAGTAGCTTGGAATTTATTGAGCAAAGCAAATACTCGAAGAGTTGGAATTAGATTAATCGGCGTGGGAGTTAGTAACTTTAGAAAATATTCTGAACAAGAATTATTGTTTGAAGATTTAGAAGCCAGAAGAAAAAAAATGTTGCGAGCTGTGAACATTATCCGCTCAAAATATGGCTTCAATAAAATATTTATCGGTTTAGAAAAAAATAAATAATTAACCCGGAGGCCAATTCATTTTACGTCCGCCAAGTAGATGTAAGTGCAAATGATAAACTTCTTGACCGCCATCATCCTTGCAGTTAAACAGAAGTCTAAATCCGCTTTTATCAATTCCTTTGTCGGCGGCAATTTTATTTGCTGCATCAATCATTTCACCCAAAAGCTCTGCATGCAATTTTCCGTTAAGCTCGCTAACAGTTGCAATTTCAATTTTTGGAATTATCAAAACATGAATTGGTGCTTGTGGACGAATATCACTAAACGCTAAAACTTTTTCATTTTCAAAAACAATATCAGCTGGAATTTCTTTCCGAATAATTTTAGAAAAAATTGTTTCGCTCATATTTACTCTCCTTTTTCAATTCCATATTTTTTCATTTTGTTATAAAGATGACTTCTTTGAATGTCAAGTATTTCTGCGGTCTTGCTAATGTTCCAACTATTTGTTTCGAGTTGCTTCAAGATGAAAGCTTTTTCTGATTTATCTTTAAATTCTTGAAATGAATTGCTGTCAGAAATTAATTCACTCATCGAAAGTTTTTCGCGTGGCACCAAGAATTCAATATCTCGTGCGAGTATCTCTTTTT
Source organism: Chlorobiaceae bacterium (assembly GCA_013824085.1). Classification (GTDB taxonomy): domain Bacteria; phylum Bacteroidota; class Ignavibacteria; order Ignavibacteriales; family Ignavibacteriaceae; genus PNNF01. Next base: position 53,674 of record PNNF01000010.1, read on the forward strand.
TGTTTGCAATTATTATTATTCTTTCGACAATGTTTCTCAGTTCTCTAACGTTGCCCGTCCAACTCAGTCCTTGCAATAGTTTAATTGTTGAGTCCGAAAAAAAAGGAGGTGGTTTTTTATATTTCTCGCAAATATCTTTTATAAAATAATTCACGAGTAGAGGAATATCATCAAGTCTTTCGCGCAAAGGAGGGACGTGAATTGGAATAACATTTAAGCGATGATAAAGGTCGTACCGAAAATTATTTTTTTCAATTTCATCCAATAAATTTTTATTTGTAGCTGCAATTATTCTTACATCAACTGCAATTTTTTTTGTGCCACCGACTCGCTGAATAATTCCATCTTCAATTGCACGCAGTACTTTAGCTTGTGCGTTCAAACTCATATCACCAATTTCATCAAGGAAGAGCGTGCCTTTGTCTGCGAGTTCAAATCTACCTATTCGTTGGTTTATCGCTCCAGTAAATGAGCCTTTTTCGTGACCAAATAATTCTGACTCAATCAACTCATTTGGTATTGCTGCACAATTTACTTCAACAAGAGATTTATCTTTCCGCAAACTTTTTTTATGAATAGCTCTTGCAACTAATTCTTTTCCAGTTCCATTTTCGCCCGTAATTAAAACGCGAGTATCGTTTGGTGAAATTCGTTCAATGAGATCTAAAATATTTTTTATTGCCTTTGAGCTACCAATTATCTCTCCTTGTGACAATACAGTTTTTCTGATCTCTTCATTCTCTTTGAATAAATTAGTTTGAGCAATTGCATTGCGAACACTAATAACTAATTTGTCACGGTCAATTGGTTTTTCAAGAAAATCGAATGCGCCAAGTTTGGTTGCATTAATCGCATTTTGTAAACTGCTAAATGCAGAAATCATTATAATATTTAAATGAGGGAACTGTTCTTTTGCTTTTGTCAAAACTTCAAAACCATTTATGTCAGGCATTTGAATGTCAAGCAGAACTAAATCGATAAGTTGATCAAGTTTTGCTAAACCAGAAGTTCCACTCGTAGCAAATTCAACCTCGTATCCTTCATATTCCAGAATCATTTTTATGCTTTCGCAAATATCTTTTTCATCGTCAATTATAAGAACTCTATTCATAAAGCAAATCTCAAATATTTTATGTTATACAAAATTATTATTTCTGAAGGCATAATTTTTTTTTTCTCATCTAATAAATCGCCAAACAATTTTCCATAATTATTTATTTTTATATCTCGTTTATCAATTGTTGCTTCTAATACAAAAGCATCTTCAATCACTTCTACAAAATAACCAATGTAAGAAGTCAAATCAAAAAAAGAGAATGAATAACCTAAAAATGCTGATCCGAAAAAATGAGCAAGTTTATCTTTGTCGCCATAAGCATCATTAGGCGAGTCATAAAAAAAATATCGAGGCAGATTAATATTCTTCTGCAAAAATTTTATTTCATCGACTGAGACAATGGGATAATAAAAAATAGTTTTTAAAAATGGAATTTGAATTGGAACTTTGCGATAGGGGAGTGTCGTAAAAGTTAAAGAAAGCAAAGCCAAGCTCAAATCATCTTCACTAAATCTAATAGCTTCAGAGTAAAGAGAATCTGTTGCTTTTATGTCACCAAAATTTTTTCTAATTTCAAAAAATTTGTCTGAAGCAATATATTCAGATAAATGTTCTATCGCTTTGAACAACTGGCTTTGCTGAGTATAAGTTATGTTGAATCCAAAAAATAAAAATAACAGCAGATAAACTTGCCTCATAGTTTATAAAATATTAAGTCTTAATAAAGTTCATTAAAATATTTTAGCAAAAGTTTCCGCAAGATAATGATATAAAGGAATTCCCAATATTGCATTAAAAGGGAACGCAATTAATATTGAACAAGTAAGCGCCACAGAAATATTTGCTGTTGGTAGCGCTGCTCTCATAACTGCTGGAGCCGAAATATAAGAAGCACTTGCTATCATTGTTGCAAAGATTAATGTTCCGCCGACACTTAATCCCACCAAAGTTCCAACTGTAATTCCAATTAAACCATGAATGGGAACCATTACAAAAGTATAAATTAATACGTAAGGTCCAATTTTTTTTAGTTCTCCGATTCGTTCACCTGCATGAATTCCGATATCAAGTAAAAAGAGAGTTAGAACTCCCTTAAATAAAACATCATAAAATGGCATTATTTTTACAGCACCATGTTCAAACGATAAATGTCCGATTATAAGTCCGCCAAACAAAAGTAATACACCTTTACCAACGACGGCTTCTTTTAAAATGTGAGGAAGACTTACTTCTGAATTGCTTGAACTGTCTTTTGGTAATTTATGCAAAGCAATTCTTGCCATCACTATACCCATAATTAATGCGGGTGTATCGATGAAAGGATATAAACCAGGTACGAATGCTTCATATGAAAGATTTAGTCTATCCGCATATGCGATTACTAATGCAAGAGTTGTTGCGCTCACTGCACCGTAATGTCCTGCAATACTACCAGCATTAGCGGGATCGATTTTTAATATCTTTGTAAGAATCATAAAGCCAAGAAAAGCAATGAATGCGCCAAGACAGATTGCTGCAATTGCAGGAATCACAACAGTGCTTAATTCAATAGTTGCAATTCCAAATCCAGATCTAATACCAATTGCAAGGAGAAGAAAGATACCGAGTGATGTGGCTAACGCTTCGGGAATTTTGAGATCAGATTTTAATAATGCTGCCGAAATGCCCAAGAAAAAAAATAATATAGGTGGTGATAAAATTCCTATTAAGATGTGGTCTAAGATTTCGTTCATTTATTAGTCCTTGAAATAATCTTTCTTAGTTAAAGAAAAATTTTTTGATTATTATTTTTAAATGACCATTCAAAAATAGGTAATTTCATTTAGAAAATCATAAATTCGGTTAAACAATAATTTCATTTATGATTTTATTTCAGAAAAGAAAACTCCAATAAAAAATTATGTTTGAATCACACCAAGATTAAATTTTTCTATATCAGGATTATTATTTGCAATCTCAATTGCTCTTGAAACAAAGTATCGAGTTTTTGCGGGGTCAATAATCTCGTCTATCCAAAGCCTTGCAGCACAATAGAGCGGTTTACTTTTTTCTTCATATGAATTCATAATGTCGTTCAACATTTTTTTCTTTTCTTCATCAGTTAAATGAATTCCACTCGTCTCTGATTGCTTTACCTTAATGTTTAATAATACGTTGCTTGCTTGTTTACCACCCATCACAGAAATTTTTGCATTCGGATAAGCAAAAATAAATCGTGGGTCATAAGCTTTTCCGCACATTGCATAGTTACCCGCACCAAAACTATTTCCGACGATGATTGTAATTTTAGGAACAACTGAATTAGCCACAGCATTCACCATCTTAGCACCGTCTTTGATGATGCCGCCGTGTTCCGCTCTGCTACCAACCATAAATCCAGTTACGTCTTGCAAAAATAAAAGAGGAATTTTTCTTTGATTACAATTCATAATAAATCTTGCAGCTTTGTCAGCACTATCAGAATAGATTACTCCACCAACTTGCATTTCACCTTTTTCAGTTTTTGTAATCATCCTGTTGTTTGCGATTATCCCAACAGCCCAGCCATCAATGCGAGCATAAGCAGTGATCAATGTTTTTCCATATCCAGCTTTGTATTCATCTATTTCAGAATTGTCAACTATGCGTGCAATTAATTCATACATATCATAAGTTGTTAATGGATCTTCGGAAAGAATTCCATAAATTTCTTCTGAACCAAAGAGGGGAGGAAGAGAATCAATTCTATTAAAATTTGCTTTTAGATTCAGAGAAAATTTTGAGACTAAATTTCTGATCTGTGCTAAACACTCCTCATCATTTTTCATAATATAATCAGTTACGCCGCTAACATTTGATTGGACTTTTGCTCCGCCCAAACTTTCATTATCAATTGTTTCACCAATTGCTGCTTTCACTAAATGAGAGCCAGCAAGAAAAACAGAACCTTCTCCTTCAACGATTAATGCTTCGTCACTCATTATTGGTAGATAAGCACCGCCTGCAACACAAGGTCCCATTATTGCTGCGATTTGAGGAATTCCCATTGCGGATATCTTTGCGTTGTTTCGGAAAATTCTGCCGAAGTGTTCTTTATCCGGAAAAATTTCTTCTTGCAATGGAAGAAAAACTCCAGCACTATCAACGAGATAAATGAGAGGCAATTTATTTTCAATAGCAATTTCTTGAGCACGCAGATTTTTTTTACACGTTATTGGAAACCAAGCACCAGCTTTAACAGTAGCATCATTAGAAACAATCATACAATCAACAGTATGAATTTTTCCAATTCCAATTACTGTTCCAGATGAAGGAGCGCCGCCATATTCTGAATACATTCCGTGAGCAGCAAATGTATTTATTTCATAATACGTAGAATCTTTGTCGATCAATAGCGCAATTCTTTCTCGAGCAGTAAGTTTACCTTTTTCTTTATGCTTCTGAATTGCTTTTTCTCCACCACCGAGTTGAACTTTTTTTCTTTCAGTTTCAAGTTTTCTTAAAAGATTTTTGTAGTGATCTTGATTAATATCGTAGAGAGAATTATCAATTATTTTTTTTCCAATTTTTTTCAAATTTACTCCTAATCCTCTTTTAATAATTCTCTTGCAATTACAATTCTCTGTATCTCTGATGTGCCTTCGCCAATCGTGAGTAATTTTACATCGCGATAAAATTTTTCGACAGGATAATCTTTGATAAATCCATATCCACCAAAAATTTGGACAGCTTCATTGGCAGTTCTTTCGGCAACTTCACTTGCAAATAGTTTGGTGATTGCAGCATCTTTAGTTATCGCTTCACCATTATCTTTTTTTATCGCAGTCTTGTATGTCATTAATCTTGCTGCTTCAATTTCTGTTGCCATATTCGCCAGTTTAAATTGAATACTTTGAAAACTGTTAATCGATTTCCCAAATTGTTTTCTATCAGAAGAATATTTTACTGAAGCATTCAGCGCGCCTTGTGCAAGTCCGACACTTAAAGCAGCAATCGAAATTCTTCCACCTTCTAAAACTTTCATCGCTTGCTTGAATCCTTCACCTTCTATGCCTATTAAATTTTCTTCTGCAACTTCGCAGTTGTCAAATGTTAATTGAGTTGTATCACTCGCTCTCATTCCAAGTTTATTTTCTTTCTTACCAATAATAAATCCTTTTAGTCCTTTGTCAAGAATGAATGCAGAAATTCCTTTTGCATTTTTCGACTTATCAGTTATTGCCAAGACAACAGTAACTTTGCCAACAGTTCCGTGAGTTGTAAATTGTTTACTTCCATTCAATAGATAATAATTATTTATTTTCTCTGCAGTTGTTTTGAGACTTGCTGCATCGCTTCCAGACCAAGCTTCAGTTAGTCCCCAAGCACCAATTTTTTTTCCAGTTGAAAGAGAAGGGAGATATTTTTCTTTTTGAATTTCATTTGCGAAAAGATTTATATGACTTGTGCAAAGTCCATTATGTGCAGCAACAGATAGTGCAATCGACGGATCAACTTTTGCAAGTTCTTCAATTACAATTGCATACTCGAGATAACCAAGTCCAGCACCGCCATATTTTTCTGGGACAAGAATTCCCATAAATCCCATTTCACCAAGTTCGTGCATAATCTCAAATGGAAATTTTTGTTGCTCGTCTAAATCCATTACAATTGGACGAATATTTTTTTCTGCATAATCTCTAACTGTGCTCTGAATAAGTTGTTGAGATTCAGAAAGTTGAATCGAAAAAGATTGACTTAAATTTTCCATTTTTATTTCCTTTGGTTCAAGTGCGCAATAAATTTGTGAAGAATATTATCTGCAAGATTATAAGGTGAATTATTTTCAGAAAAATTATTTTCTAAAAGTATTTGAGAAAGATTAATGTTGGAGTGATTCCACAACTGTTCAATCAATTTGTTTTCGACTATTTCTTTAACTCTTCTATTTAATTTCATTTTTCGATTTGAAGAAAATAATTCATTTGCAATTAGATAATCTTTATGCCGCTCAATTTCATTTGCAATTTCAATAATCCCTTTGTCTTCAGTAGCAACAGCTTTAATAATATTTGGCATCCAACTTTTTTCATCGTGATTTCGCATCATCAAAATAGTTCTGAGAGCATTCATTGCTTGGTCAGCGCCGGGTCTATCACTTTTATTCACAACAAAAAAATCTGCTATTTCCATCAGTCCCGCTTTCATTGCTTGAACTGCATCGCCAGATTCTGGAACGAGAATAACAATCGTTGTGTCTGCTGCTTGAACAATCTCAAGTTCCGATTGTCCAACTCCAACAGTTTCGATAATAATTATGTCATAGCCCGCAGCATCAAGCACATCAGCAGCATCAATAGCCTTTGTACTCAAGCCACCGAGACTTCCGCGGGTAGCCATGCTGCGAATAAAAATTTTCGGATCTCTTCCAATATCTGACATTCTGACTCTATCGCCAAGAAGCGCTCCGCCCGTATAAGGAGAAGTTGGATCGACTGCGATAATTCCAACAGATAAATTTTTTGAGCGATAATTTTTTGCAAGTTGATTCGTAACTGTACTTTTTCCTGCTCCAGGAGGACCAGTAATTCCAATGCGATACGCACGTCCATTTTTTTTATGAATCAATTTTAATAATTCTTCACTGCGTGATGGATCAGATTCAACAATAGTAATCGCTCTTGCTGTTGATTTTTTATTTTCTGTTGAAAGTTCTTCTGTTAAGGTTAGGATATTCATCAATATTATTTGTATAACTTATTCTGGTAAATATATTCTTTTACAGTTTTGGGAACAAGAAAATCGATCGGTAAATTATTTTTTACTCGCTCCCTAATCTCAGTAGAATTTATTTCAATCAGTGGGGAAGTGAGGAAAGTAACTTTAGATGTGAATCGATTTTCAAAATTTAAATTTTCATTATTTCGTCTTAGCACTATTACATCTACTAATTCTATTATTTCATCAGGCGATTTCCATTTTTCAAACTCGACAAAATTATCATAGCCAATTATCAAATCTATTGAACTATAAATTTTATGAAGTTCATTTAATGTATAAATTGTAAAAGATTTTCCGCTTTTCTTCAGTTCAATATCGGAAGAAGTAAACTGTGGATACTCTTTTATTGCTGCGTTTAACATCTCAAATCTTTTAATAGATTCTGAAACAATTTTGTCTTCCTTAAACGGAGAAATATTTGCAGGAATAAAAATTATTTTTTCTAAATCTCGATTCTCTAATACAAATTGAGCTGTTATTAAATGCCCAAAATGAATTGGATCAAAATTGCCTCCATAAATCCCAACTCTACTCACTTTAATAATTCCTTATATTCAATGAAACAATTTGTAAATTTTTCATGAATCTCTTGACTGCAAAATGAAAAATTTTCTTTTGATGAGAGTAATGAATATAGAGTTTTAAAATCATTTTTATCTTTGACTTGATGGAAATTATTTAATTCAAAAATATGATAAATCTCTGAATCAATTTTTTTCATGAATTCTATCTGATTAATATTTTCAGTTCGCCAAGAATTTATTAGTTCTACACAAATTTTATTTAATCCTAAAAAAATAACATTGTTGGTTTGTGATTTCCCAATAACCAAAGCGTTGTCATCAAAATTTAGCAGATTAAATATTTTCTCAAATTCAATTTTAGTAATCCCAATTATATTTTCTTTAATGAGTAAAATATTTTGAAAATCTACCGAAATATTTTCTATAAATGCTTCAATCGATTGAGAATTTTCAGTAAAGATTATTTTTGCATCTGCATTAAATCCAGCATTAACAGTCTCTTCTTTATCACTTGAATCGAGCAGCACGAAAATCTGAATATTTTGTTTAAGAGAATTAATTATTTCAATATGATTTAATAGAAACGTCGTGTAAAAAAGGGAAGTGTAATTCGAGTCAAATGAATCAAATGGTTGGAGCATTTCCTTATTTAGAATTGGTTCAGACAGAAGTAATATGACGCAGTTTTGTGAACTCATGAAATTGGACTACTTAATAAATTTTGAATTATGCTCCTATGATAATCAACTTCATTCTGATAATAAAATTTATTAAATCCGTGAGAACCTTTTAGTTGCATTTTTCTAAACGCTAAAGTAGTTGCAGCTTTTAAGTAGCTTTTTCGTTTTTCTTCTTCAATCCACCCACTCTTATTTCTTTCATTTGAAGCAATAATATAAACATGATATTCTGGTAAAATTCCAAGCCGCGACTCTTCAATCAACTCATCGAAAATCATCTTTTTTTCTTTTGCAACAGACAACTTAAAGACTAAAATGAAAATTATTATTGAAGCAATAAGGAAAGTAAATCCAATAAAAGTTGTTGATTCAAAACTAACAGAAAGATTCCAAGCAGCATGAATAAACATCGCAATCGCAAGTCCAATAAATGGGAAAGTTACTTTGTATAAAATTGGTTTAAATTTTGCGTATCCTAAAAACGCACCAAATGTTGCAGTTGCTACACAGTGCATCACTGCAGTGAATAAAGTTCTTACAACCACAAGTACAACCCAATCACCAACAGTTTCGCCGTATGTAGAAAAGTAGAGAAAATTTTCTGTCATCCCAAAACCTAAACCAATAGCTCCGCCATAAACAATGCCATCAGTCATATTGTCAAATTTTCTACTTGTTACAGTGATGAGTAAAAATATACCTTTAGTAATTTCTTCAACGAAAGGTGCAATTAATATTGTTTCAATTTTGTTGAGAATTATTTCGTTGGAGATTATTATTGAAAATGCTAAACTAAAAAAAGAACTACCAATCACTGCGAAGAAGACAGCTCCAATTGCTCCCCACAAAAAATTTTTAAGATAAAGTCCAATCGGTTCACGATCGAATCTATCTATTTTCCAAATTATCAAAAGATAAAAAAGAATCGGAATTATCGCAGCTAATGCAGAAGCAAATAATGGCATAAATTATTTTTGCCTGACCCAAGAAAATATTTCTTTAAATGATGGTCGCTTGCCGTAAGAAAGAATTCCAATCCTAAAAATCTTTGAAGCAATCCAGATCATCAAATAAGTTGAAACAATTAATATTGTCATTGTTAGAATTATTTCCCAAGTAGGAATTTGAGCTGAGTTTATTCTTAATATCATTGTTCCGGGCATTGTGAGTGGAATGTATGACATCACTTTGATAGCTGTAAAATCAGGGTTTTGTAGGGCTGGAATTGCGAGCACAATTGGAAAAATTACGAGCATTGTTAAGTAGCTTGTCATCGACTGTGCTTCTTGTTCGGTTGTTACTGTTGAACCAAACCCAACAAACATAGCGGTGTAAAATAAAAACCCAAAGAAGAAATAGAAAAAAATTAAAATAATATTTTCAAATGAAATTATTGTTGGAAGTGTATTTCCTAAGATCGCAATCCCAACCAATGTCCAAATAAAAACTTGAGTTAGCGCGAGCCCACTTAGTCCAATCACTTTTCCGAATAATAATTGATCAGGATTGCAACTTGACATTATAATTTCAATCAGACGATTTGATTTTTCTTCAACAAGACTTCTGATCAAAAGTCCGCCTGTCCCAACAACCACAAGTAGTAGCATCATCAAGAAAACAAATGTCGTCATGTATTTAGTTAAGAAATCAGCTTTCGATTCTTTTCCTTCTTCAATTGTAATTTGCGTAACATCAACGTTTGCATTGATACCAGCAAGCAACGTAGTGTCTATATTATTTTGAATCAAAAATTCTCTGCGTCGCACTTCATTAAAAGATGTTTCAAGCCGCTTTAAATCTGCAAAGTTTGCAACTGAAACACTTCTATATTCAACAATCTGAGAATCATTTTCTGCTCTTTGAATTGTGAGGTAACCTTCAAGAGTATTATTTAGCACATCGTTGTTCGCTCTACTTTTTATTGTATCGATTAGAAGATTAGGCTTGAAAAGATTCACTACAATGTATTGTGGTTGGGAATCAGGAAGTTTATAAGTTGAAAGTGCTGATGAAAGTTTTTTAAAATAAATTTGAGTCTCATCTAATATTCCAATCACTTTAGTTCGATTCTCTTCTTTGCTCGCGAAGAAAGTTGGTAAAAAAGAAAAAACAAAAATTAATAGTGGAGTCAATATTAATGAGACAATAAATGTTTTAGTCTTAACTTTTTCTAAATATTCCCATTTCGCTATTGCAATAATTTTTTTCATAACTCACCCTTCGATTTACTAACGGCATCAATGAAGATGCGATTCAATGTTGGTTCAAGAACTGAAAAATTATTTATCTCAATTCTCTCTACAATTTTTCTTAAAAAATTTGTTGGATATGCTTCTTGCTTCAGTTGAACTTCTGCATAATTTTGATAAAGATCTAAATGAACAACTTCGTCCATTTCGTTTATAAAAGTTGCATCGCCATTGTATTCAATCTTTATATTTTTAGTCCCAAATTTTCTTTTGACATCATTTAAGTTTCCACTAATTACTTCCAAGCCTTTGTTGATAAGAAATATTTCCGAACAAAGTTTTTCTGCAAGTTCCATTTGGTGCGTTGAAAGAATAATTGTTTTCCCTTCATTAACAAGTGCGAGAATTAATTCTTTAATCTCTTGCTGATTGATAGGATCGAATCCACTGAAAGGTTCGTCTAATATTAAAACATTTGGGTTATGAACTATTGCCGTGATGAACTGAATTTTTTGTTGATTACCTTTGGAAAGTTCTTCAACCTTTCTGTTTCTATATTCAAACATATTAAGTTTTTTTAGCCAAAAATCTGTTAATTGGTGAGCCTTTTTTGTTTCAATATTTTTTAATTCCGCAAAATAACAGATAACAGAAAAAACCTTGTTCTTTTTATACAAGCCACGTTCTTCGGGTAGATATCCCGTTATGTTTTGAAAATTCTGATCAATCTTTTTTCCAGAAAATTTTATTTCACCCGAACTTGGTTTAAGAATATCAAGTATTATTCTGATGGTTGTAGTTTTCCCCGCACCATTCGGTCCAAGTAAACCAAATATTTTTCCCGGCTCTACTTTGAACGAAATATTATTAACAGCAGTTGTGTTGTTAAATTCTTTAACTAAATTAATTACCTCTAACATTTTACCCCAAAATTATTTAAAAAATAATATCGCTCTTTTAATGATTTTTTATAACTTGAGTAATTAAAAAAAATCCATTTAAAAATAAATAGAATTATTGATTCTATTCAAAGATAAATTGGAGATATGTATAACAAAAAAATAACCAAAATAAAGAACTGAATGTTTGGTATTCTTGAAGTCTATCTTTATATTTGGCAAGTTTTTTGCAGAATTCTGCTTTAATTATGTTTATTAAAATTTCAAACTTAAATGATGCAACTCACGAGTTGTTTTATGCGGGCAAGATTCAAGAAATTGGATTAAATTCGCCTTTCTGTGACGATTATAAACTTAAAATAGATTTGTCAAAGTCTCATTTACAAGTTATTATAGTTGCAGAGTTAGAGCTAAAAGCTAAACTGAATTGCGATCGTTGTCAATTTGATTTCATTGGAAACATTGAGCAAAAATTTGAGCACGTTTATATTTTAGGAAATAAATTGAGCGAGCTTGATGATGATGACTTAAATATTAGTTATCTTTCTGCAGATGCTGATAAAATAAATATTTCAAAAGAAATTATTGATTATTCAAATTTAGCAATTCCAATAAAAATTCTTTGTAAAGAAGGTTGTAAAGGATTGTGTTATCAGTGTGGAATAAATTTGAATGAAAAAATTTGTAATTGCAGTGATGAAAAAAAAGATTATCGCTGGAATGTACTTTTAGAGTTAAAAAATAAATTATCTAATTAATTAAAATCGGAAAGAAATCATGCCAAATCCCAAGAGAAGAATGTCGAAGACAAGGAGAGATAAGAGAAGAACTCATTATAAAGCTCAAGCTTCTTCAGTAACAGCTTGTGCAAATTGTAATGAAACCAAATTAACTCATCACGCTTGTCCTTCTTGTGGTTATTACAGCGGTCGTTCAATGTTTATCCCAAAAAGTTAATCTAAACTTTTTTAATGTCCTCTCATAATAAAATTCCCAAATGTAGAATTGTCGTTGACGCAATGGGGGGCGATTACGCCCCTCAAAACGCTGTCGTTGGCGCAGTTAATGCAGTGAACGAAAGAAATGACTTTGAGCTTTTTCTAGTTGGGGAAAAAAAAATAATCCTTGAAGTTCTGAAAAAAAATAATTTAGTTTTTCCAGAAGAAAAAATTATCGATGCTGATCAAGTAATTGAGATGGGCGACAATCCATCTGATGCAATTAAGATGAAAAAAAATTCGTCAATTGTTGTTGGATGTAAATTTGTAGCCGATGGAAACGCTGAAGCATTTGTGAGCGCAGGCAATACTGGTGCGGTTGTTATGGCTTCTACTCTTTTCATAGGAAGAATTAAAGGCGTTGAACGACCAACGATTGGAACTTTTATTCCAAATCAAACTGGTGTTACAACTTTGTTTGATGTTGGTGCATTCGTTGACTCAAAACCTCATCACTTGCTTAGCTACGGAATTATGAGTTCAATCTTCGTAAAAGAAATTTATGGAATTGATAAACCAACTATTGGACTTTTATCAGTTGGAGAAGAAGAAGAAAAAGGTGGGAAGACAATTAAAGAAGCGTTTGATCTTTTGAAAAATTCAAAACTTAATTTTGTCGGAAATGTTGAAGGTAAAGATATTTTACTCGGCAAAACTAATATTGTTATCTGCGATGGATTTGTCGGAAATATTTTGCTAAAATTTGGAGAAGCCGTTCCAAAATTATTGAAACATCTTTTAAAATCTTACGCAGAAAAAAGTTTATTCAATAAAATTAAAGTTGGTCTGTTTCGTAACACGTTGAAGAAAGCGTTGGTACCACTTGACTATCAACAGTATGGTGGTGTTCCATTACTTGGTGTTAAAGCAATTTCAATTATTGGACATGGTTCAAGTTCAGAGCTTGCAATTAAAAATATGGTTATTCGTGCTAAGGAAATGGTGGACAAAGATTTGGTTAATAAAATTCAAAATTCAATAGAAACTTACAGCTAAAAAAATGGATGAAAAATTTTATGAGAAGTGAAAACAAATATAATGCGCTTATTACTGGTGTTGGAATGTATGTGCCTGAAAAAATTCTTGATAATAAATATTTCGAAGCGTTAATAGATACTAACGATGAGTGGATTTTATCTCGAACAGGTATTAAAGAAAGAAGATTATTAGAAAATGGTGCGACGAGCGATTTGGCTGCTAATGCAATTTTAGATTTACTCAAATCAAAAAATATGTCTGCCGAAGAGATTGATGTAATCATTGTCGCTACTGTAACTCCTGACATGTTTTTTCCTGCAACTGCTTGCTTAGTTCAAAATAAAATTGGAGCAATTAATGCTTGGGGCTTTGATTTATCAGCCGCCTGTTCGGGTTTTTTATTTGCTTTTCAAACTGGCGCAAGTTTAGTTGAAAGTGGAATGTATAAAAAAGTCGTAGTTGTTGGTGCTGACAAGATGAGTTCCATAGTTGATTATACTGATCGAAACACATGCATTCTTTTTGGTGATGGTGCTTCGGCTGTACTTATTGAACCTTCAGAAGATAAATCTGTTGGTCTTCAAGATTTTATTTTAAGAGTCGATGGTTCGGGAAAAGATTCTCTTCATATGTTGGCAGGTGGAAGTTTGAATCCAGCTAATCACGAAACAGTTGATAAAAAACAACATTTTATTTATCAAGATGGAAAAGCTGTTTTTAAAGTTGCTGTAAAAGGAATGGCTGATGTTTCGTATGAATTGATTCAGAGAAATAACTTAACTGGAGATGATATCGATTGGCTTGTTCCTCATCAAGCGAATCTCAGAATTATTGACGCAACTGCAGAAAGAGTTGGTATGAATAAAGATAAAGTTATGTTGAATATTGCAAAATATGGTAACACTACTGCAGCTACAATTCCTCTTTGTTTAACAGAATATTACAGAGATGGAAAATTGAAAAAAGGTGACAAAGTTGTTATGGCTGCATTCGGAGCTGGTTTTACTTGGGGCGCTTCATTAATTGTTTGGGGAATAGATTAATGAGCAGACGAGGATTTTTATTCCCCGGGCAAGGTTCACAATATATTGGAATGGCAAAAGAGCTTTTTGAAAATTCCGTTGAAGCTAAGGAGATGATTAGAACTGCTGATGATGCACTTGGCGTCAACTTATCTCATATTATGTTCTTGGGTCCAGAAGATAAATTAAAACAGACTGAGTTTACACAACCCGCAATTTTTCTTCATAGTGTTGTTGTCGCTAACTTGATTCGTACTTTAGAATTTGATGGAGCTGCAGGACACTCGCTCGGAGAATATTCTGCATTAGTCGCAACAGGTGGTTTGCAATTTTATGAGGCTATCAATCTTGTTCGGTTTCGTGGAGTGGCAATGCAGGAAGCGGGTACTACAAACCCCGGCACAATGGCTGCTGTTGTTGGTCTTGATGAAAAATTGTTAATTCAGATTTGTGAAGAAGCGTCTGTTGTTGGAATTGTTCAGTGTGCTAATTTTAATTCGCAAGGACAAATTGTAATTTCTGGTTCGATTGACGGAGTTAGAAAAGCAATGGAGATAGCTAAAATCAATAAAGCAAAACTTGTTAAGGAATTAGTTGTAAGCGGTGCATTTCATTCGCCATTGATGTTATCTGCAAAAGAAAAACTTACTAACGAAATTTCAAAAATATCTTTTTATAATTGTAAGAAACCTGTTTATGCAAATGTTACAGCTTTGCCAAATTGGGATAAAGAAAAAATTTCAAACTTATTGATTGAACAAGTTACTTCACCAGTTAGATGGGAAGAGACTATTCAAAATATGATTAACGATGGCTTTGATGAGTTTTACGAAATTGGTCCAGGAAAAGTTTTACAAGGTTTAGTAAAAAGAATTAATCCAGATGTAAAAATTTTTGGAATTGATTCTTATTTAGATGTAGAAAAATATTTATGAGTATAAATTTTTCCGACATCAAGATTGAAGTAAAAGGAATTAAAGTAGATCCTAAATTATTTACGTTTAAGTTCTCTTGTTTATGTAACGGCGAGTGCTGTCATTACGGCGTTTATGCTGATCTAAAAGAGTATGAAAGAATTATTTCAATCAAAGATGAAATTGTAGAGTTGATGGACGAGACGCAATCCACTGTTGTGAAGGATTGGTTTGAAGATCCAATTGAAGATTCCGATTTTGATTCTGGAGTTGCAGTTGGTACACAATTAGTAAATGGTAAATGTTCATTTCTTGATAAAGCTGGATTGTGTGTTTTACAAAAATTGGCGATGAAAAAAAATCTAAATAAATGGGAATATAAACCTTATTATTGTATTCTATTTCCTTTGACAATTTATGAAGGAATATTGACGATTGATGATGAACATATTGATCGATTAAAATATTGTAATAAATATCCTGTTAATGGTGAGTCGATTTTTGAACAATGTAAAGAAGAGATAATTTTTATTTTTGGCGAAGATGGATATGAAACATTATTAAATCACAAAAAAGAAATTTTAGAAAAATTTAATAGCAGTAAAGAAAATGAAGCTTAAAGATAAAGTTGCAATTGTAACGGGTGGCTCGCGTGGTATTGGTAAAGCAATTGTTTATGCACTTGCAGCAGAAGGTGCAAAAGTTGTTTTTACTTATCAAAGTTCAGAAGAGTCTTCAAAAAAAATTGAAGAAGAACTTTCTTCTAAAGGTTTAACAGCATTGTCGATTAAAGCTGATGCATCGCTTATGAGTGAAGCAGAAAAAACTATTAACTTTGTTTTGGAAAAATTTGGAACTTTGGATATTTTAGTGAACAACGCTGGGATAACTAAGGATAATCTTTTGATTCGGATGACTGAAGAAGATTTTGATAAAGTGATAAGTGCAAATCTTAAAAGTGTGTTTAATTATACTAAAGCAGCATTGAAGCCAATGATCTCAAAAAAATATGGAAAGATAATTAATATCTCTTCAGTTGTTGCGCTCAATGGTAATGCGGGTCAATCAAACTATGTTGCGGCTAAATCGGGAGTGATAGGTTTTTCTAAATCTATTGCCAAAGAAGTAGCTTCACGAAATATTTCTGTGAATGTAATTGCTCCGGGATTCATTGCGACAGATATGACAGATAAATTAAATGAAAAACAAAAAGAAGCTATTGTGAATTTAATTCCAATGAAAAAAATAGCAGAGCCAGAAGTTATAGCTACAACAGTAACATTCCTCTCGTCATCAGATTCTGATTATATTACGGGACAAGTTATAGCTGTTGATGGCGGAATGACAATGTAATTTTTAAAAATAAATAAATCATAATCAAAAAAAGGAGTAAGTAAAATGAATGTTGAAGCAAAAGTAAAAGAAATTATTATGGATAAATTGGGCGTTGAAGAATCCCAAATCACACCTGAAGCTTCTTTCACTAATGACCTTGGTGCAGATTCTCTCGATATCGTTGAATTAGTAATGGGTTTTGAAAGTTCTTTCAATATCTCAATTCCTGATGAAGACGCAGAAAAAATCGGAACAGTTGGCGACGCAGTAAAATATCTTACAGAAAAATTAGGATAGTGGTAAGGGAAAGTACAACTTTCCCTTCATCTATTCTTTTTAATAACTGTTATGAAAAAACGGCGCGTTGTAGTTACCGGCTTAGGTGCAATTACTCCTATCGGTAATAATGTAAATGATTTTTGGAGTAATCTTGTTGCTGGCAAAAATGGAGTTGAATTAATTTCAAAATTTAATACTTCAAAGTTTGATACAAAATTTGCAGCTGAAGTAAGAGGTTTTGATCCATCGTCTTTGTTTGATAAAAAAGCTTTAAGACGAATTGATACTTTTGCTCAGTATGCGCTCTACACTGCGAATGAAGCAATTCTAGATTCAGCTATCAACTTTGAACAGATCGATAAAAATCGTTTTGGTGTAATTTATGGAAGTGGCATCGGAGGAATAAAATCTTTTGAAGAACAGAATAAATTATATTTCCAAACAGACGATCCAAGTAAAATTAGTCCATTCTTAATAACAATGTTCATTGCAGATATTGCTGCAGGTCTAATCTCAATTAAGTATGGATTAAAAGGTCCCAATTATTCTACAACTTCTGCTTGTGCAACTGCTTCACATGCTATTGCTGATGCGATGATGAATATTGAAAGAGGAAATGCTGACATTATTCTCACAGGCGGCTCAGAAGCATCCATCACTGAAATTTCTATCGGCGGCTTCGGTGCAATGCGGGCGCTATCAACTTGGAATGATCGCTACAAAGAAGCTTCTCGTCCATTTGATAAAGATAGAAGTGGATTTGTTATGGGAGAAGGTTCGGGAACATTGATTTTAGAAGAGCTTGAACATGCAAAAAATAGAGGCGCTAAAATTTATGCTGAATTATCGGGGATCGGTTTAACTGCAGATGCTCATCACATAACCGCACCTGATCCAGAAGGCGATGGAGCAGTTAGATCAATGATGTTATCAATTACTGACGCAGAAATTTCTGTGAACGATATCGATTATATAAATGCTCACGGAACTTCTACACCTTACAACGACGTTACTGAAACTAAAGCAATAAAAAAAGTTTTTCAAAATCATGCTTATGATTTGGTTGTAAGTTCAATTAAATCTATGACGGGACATTTACTTGGCGCTGCGGGTGGAGTTGAGGCAATCGCAACCATCTTAGCAGTAAAAAATGATATCGTTCCACCTACGATTAATCTTGATAATCCTGATCCTGAATGTGACTTAAATTATAGTCCAAATAAATTTACAGCAAAAAAAATTAATGCGGCAATTTGTAATACTTTTGGATTTGGTGGACACAATGCTTCTCTTCTCTTCACAAAATATCGGGATTAAATTTGTTTAGAATTTTAACTCGACTATTCGAACGATTTACTACTTCAAGAATTCTTTCTAAAAAAAATCTTCGTCAACTTGAAAAAATTCTTTCTCATCGAATTAAGAATCAAGATTATTATATTCAAGCCTTCACTCACCGCTCTGCTCTTGACGATAAAAAATTTAAAATATCAAATGAGCGATTAGAATTTTTGGGTGATTCCTTAATTGGATTTATTATCGCTACTGAATTGTTTGAAAATTTTCAGAATAAAGATGAAGGATTTTTGACAAAAGCAAGAGCAAATTTTGTAAACAAAAATTCACTTTATGACGCCGCTATTAGAATCGATTTAATTCATTTCTTAAATATGAATCAAGAACTTATTGGTGCTTCTTCCGTTGGAATGAAAACAGTTTTAGCAGATGCGTTCGAAGCATTAGTTGGAGCAATATATCTCGACCTCGGAATGGATATAACAAAAAATTTCATTAATAAATATTTGTTTGCACCAAATCTAAAACTTGGTTTACATTTAACAGATGAAAATTATAAGAGTCAATTACTTGAATATACACAAGCAGTGAAAATTGAAACTCCAAGATATTTTGTAGTGCGTGAAGAAGGGCCAGAACATGACAGAATATTTACTGTTCAAGCACGTGTTGAAAATAATGTTTATGGGGAGGGGAGAGGTAGAAACAAAAAAAGTGCTGAGCAACAAGCCGCAAAAGATGCTCTCCAAAAATTAAAAGAGTTAGTAGCTCAAGAATAAAACTTTCAATTGTTAATTGTGAATTATGAATTGTGAATTGTAAATGGTGATTCGTAATTCGTAATTTGTAATCCTTCAATCATCAATCCTTCATTCAAAAATCCTTCGATCCTAAACTAAGCTTCACAAATATTATTTTTTTTTAATTTCAAAAAAAGTTAAAAATTATCTCTTATTTTAGTT
>PNNF01000011.1 GCA_013824085.1 Chlorobiaceae bacterium
TTAAATAAATAGACTTTGTGTCCTCGTGACTTTGTGGCAAAAACTTTTTATTAAAAAATTTATTCAACAAAATACGCCACGAAGAAACAGAGACACGAAGTATCCGAAACAGATAATTTATAGAAATTAGTGCTGAACAAATCTTTTGGGATCATTTCGAGCTTGAATAATTATAAATTCAAAGCCGAAAAATATTTTTCAGAAATCATCAAAACTTATTCTTAACAATTCCATTTTAATTAACTTAGATATTGTATAAAAACCGTTTTCTTTTTTTTATATTATTGTATCATTTTTAAAAGAACTTATGTCGTACCAAGTAACTGCAAGAAAATATAGACCACAGAGATTTGATGAAGTTGTCGGACAAGAACACATCACTCAAACGCTGAAGAACGCAATAATAACGGGCAAAGTGGCACATGCATATTTATTGACTGGACCGAGAGGTGTAGGCAAAACTACAACTGCGAGAATTTTAGCGAAGGCATTAAACTGTAAAAACTTGATTGACGCTGAGCCTTGTAATGAGTGCGATTTGTGCACCTCAATTCAGAATTCACAACTGATGGATATTATCGAAATTGATGCTGCTTCTAATCGTGGTGTTGATGATGCCAAAAATTTACGAGAGTCTGTGAAGTATGCACCAACTTTTGGAAAATATAAAGTCTATATTATAGATGAAGTTCACATGCTCACTCGTGAAGCGTTTAACGCATTGCTAAAAACTTTGGAAGAACCGCCTTCACATACTGTATTCATTTTCGCTACGACTGATATTCATAAAGTTCCCGTCACAATTATTTCAAGATGTCAGCGATATGATTTTAGGAGAATTCAACTTGATGTAATTAAGAAGCTGTTGAACGAGATTGCGGTAAAAGAATCTATTCAAATTGATGAGAGAACGATTACTACAATTTCAAAAAAAGCTGATGGTGGATTAAGAGATGCTGAAAGTTTCTTTGACCAAGTTGTCTCTTTTTGTGGCAATAAAGTTGAGTTTGAATCAGTAATAAAAATATTAAATCTCATTGATGAAGAAGATTTTTTCAGAATATCTGACGCAGTTCTTAACAAAAATTTTGAGATGGCTTTTTCAATCTCAAAGGATATCTATCGGCATGGTTGGGATTTCATCGAATTCACAAATGGTTTGATTGAACACTTCAGAAATATTTTAACTTATCAAATTACTAAATCAGCAGAATTAATTGAGACTTCGGAGATATTTAAAGAAGCATACAAAAATTATTTAGACAAATTTTCAGAAGGAGATTTGCTTCGAATATTAAATTTTCTTACAAAGCTGGGGCAAGAATTAAAATTTTCACAAAATCATAAACTTAGAGTTGAAGTAGCTTTTTGTCATCTTATTGCTTTGGAAAGATCGATGCAAATTTCTGAGTTGATTGATTCGATAAAGAAAGATGAAACGAAAGAAGAATCTAAATCTGAAAAATTAACTTCAGAAAAAACTCCTCAAGAAAAAATTGAAGTTCAGCAAAAACCAGTTTTGAAATATCAAAATCCAGAGCGAAAAGAGATTCCAATCAAAGAATCAAAAGTCGGTTTTGGAACAGATAGTTTGTTTAATTATCAATCTGTCGTTGATAAATGGGAAAGTTTTATTAACACAATCAGAGCTGAGCGAAATTTAATTTTGGGTAGCATCCTCGATCAAATTTATCCGATCTCATTTGATAAAAACGAATTAAAAATTTCTATAATGGATAAAGATTCGCATGTTCTATTTGAGGAAAATTCAGATTATTTCTCGAAGAAGGCATTAGAAATTTATGGAAAGAAACTAACTTTCTTGACAGTTAAAGAAGAAAATAGCCAAACAATTAATCAACCTCCAAAAACTGAAACTCCTCGAACTGTTTCTCCTCCGAAAGAGTCAGATCCTGTAATTGATGCTATTGTAAAAGAATTAGGTGGCAAACAAATTTTTAAGTAAGCCAGTTGAATATATTGGCATAATTTCGTAAATTTAAAACTATGCCAAATAAATTAATTATAGCAATTGATGGACCTGCCGGCTCAGGCAAAAGTACTACAGCTAAAATCTTAGCAGATAGAATCGGATATCTTTATATTGATACCGGCGCAATGTATAGAGCAATTACTTTTTTAGCAATTAGAGACAACTTTGTAAATAATTCGGTTGAAATTATTAACAAGACAAAAAATTGTAAAATTGAACTCGCTTATGAAAATGGATTGACTCGCGTTTTTGTAGATGGTGAAGAAGTGACTGAATTCATTCGAGAAAAAGATGTTAATGATTGCGTTAGTGAAATAAGTAAAATTGAAGAAGTTCGTTCGGAGTTGGTAAGAAAACAGAAAGAACTTGGTAAAAATGGCGGCGTGGTGATGGAAGGACGAGATATTGGAACTGTAGTTTTTCCGTATGCTGATGTTAAAGTTTTTTTGACCGCATCTATTGATGAAAGAGCAGTTAGACGTACAAAAGAATATGTTCAAAAAGGAAAAAATATTCCGATGGAAGACGTTAAGCATAATTTAGAAACTCGAGATAAAATTGATTCTTCTCGAATTGTCAGTCCATTAAAAATTGCTGAAGACGCTTTCATAGTTGATACTACTGCTTTAACGGTTGATGAACAAGTGAATGAAATATTAATTCAGATAAATAAAATATTGGAACTAAAGAACGATTGATATCTGTTTTTAGATTATCAATAATTTTTTTGTTATAAGAAAATGAAAATTTCAATCGATAAATATGCAGGATTCTGTTGGGGCGTTGTAAGAGCAATTGAATTTGCTGAGCAGGAACTTGAGAGAACAGAAAAAGTATTTTCGCTTGGAGATGTCATTCACAACGCAGCAGAAGTTGCACGACTAAATAATTTAGGACTCGAAACTGTTTCTGTGAATGATTTTGATAAATTGGAAAAAGGAAGTAAAATTCTGATTCGTGCTCATGGCGAACCGCCCTCAACATATTTTGAAGCTATGAATAAAGGGCTTGAAATAATTGATGCCACTTGTCCCGTTGTAACAAAGGTTCAAGAAAGAATTAAAAAATTTGTTGATAAAGAATATCAAGTCGTTATCTTTGGAAAAAAAGATCATGCAGAAGTTATTGGCTTAAATGGTGTTACGAATAATAGTGCGATTATTATTCACTCTTTAGAAGAAGCTTTAGAAAAAATTGATTTAAGAAAGCCAACAGTTCTCTTTTCTCAAACGACAATGGATAAACAAGAGTTTGCAAAAATCGCAGATGCGTTAAAAGAAAAAGTTGAAGAATTAATTGTTAGCACTATGGAAGAAGAAGCAATTGATTTTCATGCAAAAGATACGATTTGTGGACAGGTTTCAGGAAGAGAAAAAAAACTGCGTGAGTATGCGAAGTCTAATGATGTAATAATTTTTATTGCAGGAAGAAAAAGTAGCAACGGAAAAGTTCTTTATAATATTGCTAAGGAAGAAAATTCAAAAACTTTTTTTGTGGAAACAAAAGATGAAATAGAATACTCTTGGTTTGAGAATGCTGAGACAGTTGGAATAACAGGAGCAACCTCAACACCACATTGGCAAATGAATGAAGTAAAAAATATTTTGGAAGAAAAATTTAATTAATAAACTATAAACCATTAATAAACAACTAATGTTAAAATAATATATCTACCGATAAGAATTTCTTTTAATGGTTTAGGAATTTTTATGGTAAAATTTAGTGGAGGTTTAATGCCTAATTTTGATGTTCTGACAAACGATGATTTCGAAAAAGCTCGAAGATTTCATGATGAAGATACGTATTCGCCAGAGGAATTTTTAGTTTTATCAAAGCTCTATAGCGATTCTTTCCGAAATGTAAAAGAAGGAGAGATCGTAAAGGGAAGAATTGTAAGAATTGAAGGCGATTCAGTTATTGTTGATGTCGGTTTCAAATCTGAAGGAAGAATTCACAAAGAAGAATTCCCAAATCTTGAAGCTATGAAAATTGGTCAGCCAGTTGAAGTTGTTCTCGAAAGTGTTGAAGACCAAGAAGGAAATTTGGTCCTCAGCAAAAAGAGAGCTGACTTCCTAAGAATCTGGGAAAAAGTTCTTGCAGCTTATGAAAGCGGGGAGATTATTCAAGGGAAAATTGTTCGTAGAATTAAAGGTGGAATGGTTGTTGACTTGATTGGAATGGAAGCATTCTTACCAGGTTCACAAATTGATGTTCGTCCGATTAGAGATTTTGATGCTTTCGTTGGTAGAGAGATGGACTTTAAAGTTGTTAAAGTTAACGTCCCTACTGAAAACGTTGTTGTATCGCACAAAGTTCTTGTTGAAGAAGAGATGGCTGATCAAAGAAAATCAATTCTTGAAAAACTTGAGAAGGGACAAATTCTACAAGGTACAGTTAAAGCAATTACTGACTTTGGAGTCTTCGTTGATCTCGGTGGAGTTGATGGATTAATTCACATAACAGACTTGAGTTGGGGAAGAATTAATCATCCTAACGAAGTTGTTAAGCTCGATCAAGTTATCAATATTGTTGTTACTGATTTCGATGAAGAGAAAAAACGAATTTCTCTCAGCTTGAAAAAATTACTTGCTCATCCTTGGGAAAGTATTGACGAAAAATATAAAATCGGAGATAAAGTTTCTGGTAAAGTTGTATCTCTTACTGATTACGGTGCATTTATTGAAATCGAGAAAGGTATTGAAGGCTTGATTCATAACTCAGAAATGAGCTGGACTCAACACGTGAAACATCCTTCACAAATGGTTTCAATGGGACAAATGATTGAAGCAGTTATCTTAAGTCTTGAAAAAGATGATAAGAAAATTTCTCTTGGAATTAAACAACTCGAACCAGATCCATGGCAAGAATTGATGCAAAAATATCCTGTTGGTGCAAAGAGACTTGGCATTGCTCGTAACTTAACTAACTTTGGAGTTTTTGTTGAACTTGAGCCCGGCATTGATGGACTAGTTCACATCTCTGATTTATCTTGGACAAAGAAAATTAGACACCCCGGCGAAGTAGTTAAGAAAGGTGAAAGACTTGAAGTAGTTGTCCTTTCAGTTGATGTTGAACAAAGAAAAATTTCTTTAGGACACAAACAAGTTCAAGACAATCCTTGGGATTCATTTGAAAAGCTCTACAATGTTGATACAATTGTAAAAGGAAAAGTTGTAAGAATAATTGAAAAAGGATTGATTGCAGAATTACCTGCTGGCGTTGATGGCTTTGTTCCAGCAAATTTCTTATCTCCATCCAAAATAAAAAATCTTGCTCTTCATTTCCCAATCGATGAACATTTGGAATTGAAAGTAATTGAGTTCGACAAAGAAAACAAAAAAATTGTATTAAGTGCATTAGCATATTTGAAAGATACTAATGAGACTGAAATCCAAACTTATATCGACTCTCATAAACTTGAAAAAGTTTCAGTAGAAGATATTAAGAGTGTTGTTATTGTTAGCGAACCAATAACGGATTTCCCAAATTTTGACATTCCCGCAATACCATCTGTTGGTCCTGCTGATGACAAAATTTCTTAATGTGTAAAAAATAGTTCAATTATAAAGGCGAAATTTTTATTTCGCCTTTTTTTATAGGAAAAAAATGGATAGAAAAGTTTGTTTATACACTTTGGGCTGTAAGCTGAACTTCTCTGAAACTTCAACAATCGGAAAACAATTTCAGAGCAACGGTTTTTCAGTTGTAGATATTGATGACAGTGCTGACGTTTATGTAATTAACACTTGCACGGTTACAGAGAATGCAGAAAAAGAATGTAGGCAAATTATTAGACGTGCATTAAGAAAAAATCCGAAAGCATTTATTGTTGTAACGGGTTGCTATGCACAACTTAGACCTGAAGAAATCTCCTTTATTGATGGTGTTGATCTCGTCCTTGGCAGTAACGAAAAATTTAATCTTTTTGATCACGCAAAAAATTTTGAAAAAAGTGAACTCGCTTGCATAAGCGTTTCTCCAACTGATCAACTCGATTATTTCGGATTTGCCTCCTCTACTGATTCTGATTCTCGCACTCGTGCTTACCTGAAAATTCAAGATGGCTGTGATTACAAATGTACTTTTTGCACAATTCCACTTGCACGCGGAAAGAGCAGAAGTATGAATCCTGACGATGTGATCAAAGAATTTGTCTCTCTCGTAAAACAAAATTATAAAGAAATTATTTTGACAGGCGTAAATGTTGGTGATTATGGAAAAGCTCACAATCTTAATTTGCATAGTTTATTGACTCGGATGATTCAAGTTGAGGGAGATTTTCGTATTCGCATTAGCTCGATTGAACCGAATCTATTAACAGATGAAATCTTAGAGCTTACTGCAAGTTCAGAAAAAATGTGCAAGCATTTTCATATCCCATTGCAAAGTGGAAGTGCAAAAATATTAAAACTGATGCAACGTCGTTACACTCTGGATGATTATTCTCAATTAATTACAAGAGCAAAAAATATTTTTCCTGAGCTTGGAATTGGTGTTGACGTTATTGTTGGCTTCCCCGGTGAAGGTGAAGAGGAGTTTCTTGAGACTTATAATTTTTTAAGCGCCTTGCCAATTTCATATTTACATGTCTTTACATATTCTGAAAGACCTGATACCAAAGCAATATCAATGCCTAATGAAGTTGATGTGTATGAAAGAAAAAAACGGAATAAACTTTTGAGATTGTTGAGTGAACAGAAAAAAAATGATTTTTATTTATCGCAAGTTGGTAAACATTTAAAAGTTATTTTTGAAACAGAAAATGATTTAGGAAAGATGAAAGGCTATAGCTCAAATTATATTCGTGTTGTAGAAGACTATAATAAAAATTTTGTAAATAATATTACTTCAGTAGAAGTGAATAAATATGATGGTGTCTATTGTTCAGGAAATATATTAGGCAATAAATTTGCATTTGATTCGAGTCTATTCGCTAATTAATTTTAACATAAAAAAATGAAAAAAATTCTATTCTCAATTTTAGTTTTATCATCAATAACTTTCGCTCAAGAAGTTCAAACAAAATCCTCTCAAGATTTAAAAATCTTTGCTAAAGAAAATCTAAAAAAATCCGATTCGAACTTTGAAATTGAGTATTTGCAATCAAAGCAGAAGAGTCCCGCATTAGCCATTTTATATTCTGCAGTGCTGCCTGGAATGGGTGAGCTTTATGCAGACAATTATTCTTCGGGAAAATATTTTACAATATCTGAAGCGTCTCTATGGTTAGTCTATTTTGGAATGGATTATCATGCTGGGTTGAAAAAAGATAATTATTTGGCGTATGCAAAAACTTTTGGTGGCGTTGATGTTGCAAACAAAGATGAAGATTTTTTTGCGAACATCGGAAATTTTGGAAGCATAGAAGATTATAATGACGACAGAAGTTTTTATAGAAGATTTAATGAAATGTACAATGACCCTTCATACAATTGGAGATGGAACAGTGATGGCGAGCGTAGAGCTTACAGAAGATTATGGGTCTCCTCTCAGCAAACAATAATTAACATGCGATTTGCTACAGGAGCATTAATCTTGAATAGACTTATGAGTATTATTAATGCTGTGCGATTAGTAAATGTGTATAATAAAAATTTGCAATCAGAATCTTCTTATAATTTCTTTATGGATTACAATACAGACGAAACAGCGATACAAAATATCTCAATAAATTTAATTAAATCATTTTGATAAAATATTGATTTGTTGAAGTTTCAAATTATAGTTAATTTTCATTTCAAAAATTCTGAGGAAAATTGATGAATGTTGATGCTCTTATTTTTGCTGCTCATCCCGATGATGCAGAATTGTCAATGGGGGGAACAATTGCAAAACTGTCCAAACAAAATCTAAAAGTCGGAATCATTGATGTAACTCGTGGCGAGCTTGGAACACGAGGCACTGCTGAAACTAGACAAGAAGAAGCTTTCAAGGCGGGAATAATCTTAAAAATTGCTGTCAGAGAAAACTTAAATATTCCTGATGGGGCGATAGGCAATGACGAAACTGCCTTATCAAAAATAATTTCTTCTATCCGAAAATATAAACCCAAAATAATTTTTGCTCCTTACTTTGTCGATCGACATCCTGATCATTCTCATTTAAGTCAACTTGTGAAAGACGCTTATTTCTTTTCGGGACTTCCGAAAGTAAAAACAGAAATAAAAAATAGAAAACAAGATGCATATCGTCCAAAAAAACTCTACTACTTTATGCAAACTTATACTTTTGATCCTACTTTTATTGTTGACATTTCTGATACGTTTGAGATGAAGATGAAAGCGGTGAAAGCGTTTGACACACAGTTTTATGATCCCAAAAGTAAAGAGCCAGAAACTTTTATTAGTCAACCAGGTTTTATAAAATTTATAGAATCACGCGCCCAATTTTATGGCTTCAAGATTGGTAAACAGTATGGTGAACCATTTTATTGTGAAGAAGAAATTGAATTGAATTTAGCGGAAGCAATAAAATCTTTACAGAAATAATAAAGATTTGTTTTAGCACAATTTATTTATTCGAAAGGAAAAATATTTTTCGAATTCAGTCCTAATTTTATTTGAGTAGAATCATCTTATTTACTTTGGTAATTTCTCCTATACTAATTTTATTAAAATAAATTCCGCTTGGTAAATTGCCTGCGTCAAACTCTATCTCATGGTTGCCGGGATTTTTTATCTCATCAACAAGAGTAGCAATTTCATTTCCTAACACATCAAATATTTTGAGTGTAACATGATTTTGTTTAGGTAAGAACCATTTAATCACAGTTGAAGCATTAAATGGATTAGGGAAATTCTGATACAACATAAAATTTTTTTCATTAATAATTTTATCTTCAGAAGTCAAATTCGTCAATCCACTTTGGTAAGCAATTCTCAAATTGTCTAAATATATTGTTCCCTGATAAGCTTGATTTGCTTGTCTGGTGCTACCAAGTTTAATACTAATTTGTCTTAACAAAAGTGGGAAATTAAAAAAGCCACCTCCTCCCATTGCTCCAGCATTTGCAACTATTGAATTAAGTGATTCAAAAAAAATAGTATCGGTAGCAAATTTTCGAGTATTGATGCGGTACAACTCGCCATTCTCATCAGAAACAATAAAAGAGATGTGGTGCTGCATTCCATCAGATTTTGCATCAATAATTATGCTATCGGGAACACCAAAAATTGGAATATCTCTTTTTATATGAACCCATTGAACTTTATTGGGATCGTAAGTGAATTTGTAATCGACTTTGAATGAAGCACGTCCTTGTGAAAATTGGGAAAAACATAAATTTAAATTTGTTCCAATCGAATCAATATTTTCACCCTGCAAACTCCATCCTACCAGAGAATCAAGTGAGCTTAATAATATTGTTCCTCGTCCAACTTGCACAGTAGCAAATGCAGTATCTCTTACGCCTTGATAAGAAACAATAACTTGTGTAGATCCACTTCGTAAACCTTGTAATCTTCCTTGAGCATCAATCGAAGCTATAGTTGGATTAGTCACTTGCCAAGTATAATCAGTTAGATTAAGCGGACGTGGGGCTCCATCGGGATCAAAAGCAGACATACGAAATTCTTGTGTACGAATTGTATCAGTAACAAATGTTTTTGGAATTACCGAAATTCTTGAAATCGATTGAACGATTATTTTTGCTGAGTCTTTTAGTGAACCACGACTTACAATAACATAACCACTATCGGCATTCAGTCCTGCAGTGAATAATCCTGTTGGAGTTATTGTGCCAAAATTTTTGCTCAATGAATAAGTTAGCGTTGAGTGATTAAGTGGTATCGGGTTAAAATAATTGTCCGAACCAAAAGTTCTAAATTGAATAGATGAACCTCTGTAGATTTTCATAAATTGCGGAGTAATAATTAACTTCGATAAAGTGTCTTGAGGTGCTTTTGAAATAACAAGCAATGAGTTTGAAACACTTCTTTCTCCGCCACCATCAGAAGGAGAATTTACAATTGAATCTCTAACGACCATTGTTGTTGATCCACCACCATCAAAATTAATTCCCCAGTGAACACCAATTTGAACCATAAAATCAGCAAGCTCAACTAAAGTCATTCCTGCACTAATCGTTTGTCTGCCATCAACTGTTAGTAAAAAAAGTTGAGAACTGTCAGCAGAAAAACCAGCCGCAGTTCGTGGATGCCTTTCAAACGTATGAGATGGCCCTCCTTCATCATTAAATCCTTGAACAGCAGAATTAATTCCGTTCCTAACAATTCTTGGGTAGCCGCCAATCAATTCTTTGAGACGAAATAAACCCGGAGAAATTGTTGTTATTAATTTTATTGTATCACCAACATTTAATGTTGTTAAAAAAGTTTGAGTTGAACCGTGTCCTGATAAAACTGCAAAAGTTGTATCTGGAATTAACATATTCCCAGTATTAGCGACTCTATTTGAAACTACAAATCTCATAGTGTCGTTAACAAACCATTCACCAATTCTTTGGATTAATACTTCAGTTCCAAATTGATTTGTCGAAGTGGAATTACCAAAAAAGCGATTGTATAAAATTAGTTGATCAGTTCCACGAGTGGCATTAACTGACGAGATTGATATTGACTGATTTTGTTTATTAAAAACTCGTCCACCGAGTGAGACAATATTTAACATTGGATTGTTATTGATGTCAAATCCGAGCGTTGAAAGGGAAGCAGGTGCGCGAAGAACTTGTCCGCCACGAATTTGAATATTTATCGGAATTCCTGTGCCTCCATAAAAGTCGCCATTTATTGCACCAACAACGCGGTGTCCAGCAAAACTATTCCTTGCAGCCATTGAAGAAGTTCTCTCGAATCCTGCTAATCGGTCATTCGCTTTTGCCGTCATGATTTTAGTAAGTGGATTGTTGAGATCAATTCTTAAAATATTTATTTCCCAAGGAATTGAAGGAGCAAGAACTTTAGTATAAATTATTCCTGAACCAACAGGAAGAGTAAAAAGAGTATCGTATCTAATTTGTGAGTAGGATTTATTTGCAGCAAGAATGAATAGAATTAAGAAAGTAATTTTTTTCATATTAAAATTCTCCAATAACAATTTTTGTAATTGAAAATTAGAGAAAATAAATTTAACTATTTATAAAAAAACTGTCTCATTAGCTACTTGAAAATTTTACGAATAACTTTTGAGACAGTTGTAATAACAATTCTACCACTAACCTTTGTTTATTTCGGAATACATTTCTTCAATAAGATTTCTGTATCGCTCTTCAATAACTTTTCTCTTTAGTTTTAGTGACGGAGTAATTTCTCCACCTTCAATAGAGAATGGTTTTGTTAGTAAAGCGAATTTTCTAACCTTTTCATAATTAGCAAGACTCTTGTGGAAGCGATGCAATTCTTTTTCGATTAAATCATAAACTTCTTTAACGTCAACTAATTCTTCAGGATTATCATACTTAATATTATGTGAATCGGCATATTCTTTTATTGCTTCAAAATCAGGAACAATAAGAGCACTCAAGAACATTCGTTTGTCGCCGATCAAAACAAATTGGTCAATGTACTTACTTGCAAGGAACATATTTTCTAAAGGAGTTGGTGCAATATATTTTCCTGCAGAAGTTTTGAATAAATTTTTCTTTCTATCAGTAATAACTAAAAATCCCTCAGCATCAAAAACACCAATATCACCAGTGTGCAACCAGCCATCTTTGAGTGTTTCGTCAGTCTCTTTTTTATTTTTATAATATCCTTGCATAATGTTTGGACCGCGAGCAAGTATTTCGCCATCACTTGCAATCTTAACTTCAACGGATGGAAATGGTTTACCTACAGTACCAAATTTATAGTTGTCGAATCGATTAGCAGAGAGTACAGGCGAAGATTCAGTAAGTCCATAACCTTCCAACACAATAATTCCAACAGCTTCAAAAAATTCACCAAGCTCTCTTGCAAGTGCAGCACCGCCAGAGATTAAGAATTTCAAGTTGCCACCAGTTCTCATACGAATTTTCTTTAAGACTACGGCATCAGCAATCTTATGTTTAATCGTTAATCTTACTGGAATATTATTATTC
The DNA here is from genome assembly GCA_013824085.1 of Chlorobiaceae bacterium. Lineage (GTDB taxonomy): Bacteria > Bacteroidota > Ignavibacteria > Ignavibacteriales > Ignavibacteriaceae > PNNF01. The sequence goes on from PNNF01000011.1 coordinate 12,030, forward strand.
TTTCTCGCTTTGCAATATTCCATTCCAACGTTCAAAGCCCAATTAAATATTTTTTGTTTTTTTTCGGATTGTGATTCGACATTCTTTATAACTTTAGAATAGATTCTTTCAAATAAACGAGGAACTGCTGTCATAATTGTTGGTTTAATTTCTGCGAGATCACTTGCTACAGTTTCAATACTTTGTGCATAACAAATTTCTCCACCGCAAGCAAACGCTGTATAGTAGCCACCCATTCTTTCAAAAATATGACAGAGTGGTAAGAATGATAAGAAAATATCTTTGCTATCCATGGGGTAAAGTAAAAGTGCATCACGCATATTTGACACAATGTTTTTGTGTGTAAGCATTACGCCCTTTGGTTCGCCTGTTGTACCTGAAGTATAAATAATTGTGCAGAGGTCATTCTCCTTTGCGAGTCTGATGCTATCCCTAAAATGTGTTTTGTGCTTTACTGCAAATTCTTTTCCACGTTCTTGAACATCTTTGAATGTATAGAGATTTGGCACTCCCGCAATTACATCTTTTTCGTTTAGTAGAACAATAAATTTTAAAGTTTTACATTTGTCTCTAATTTTTAGAACTTTATTCAATTGTAATTTTGTTGAACAGATCACTCCAACAGAATCAGAATTATTCAATATGAATTCAATATTGTCTGATGTAAGAGATGGATAAAGGGGGACATCAACAGCACCAAGTCCTAAGATTGCCATATCACAATAAACCCACTCAGGTCTATTTTCAGAAATAATTGAAACATTGTCACCTCGTTTGACACCTAACGAAGCTAAGCCTAATGCGAAAGTTTCAGTCTGCTCCTTAAACTCCGCATACTTTATTCCTACCCATTCTTTTTCAACTTTCTGTTTCATAACAAAACGTTCGGGATTATTTTTCCCAAACTCTTCTGTCAGAAATTCATAAAGCTCAGGTATGGTTTTGAATTCTTTTAACAAAGCCATAAAAAACTCCTTTATGCTAATAATTTGTTTTAATTGAACTTTAAGATAATAAAATTCAAAAATAAACTTCATATTTCTTTAAAAAGTTTTTTATTTTTTTTGGATTGAAATCGGGTTCGGAAATCGTTAATAATTCTCTTTTTTAATATTTTTTTGGATTGCTAAACAAGAAAGGAACAAAATTAAAATAAAATACTCCCGAACAATTTATTTTTATAATAATGGGCAAAGCGAAATATATTGATTCTAAAGGACTTGAGTGGCGTCAACCAAATTTTTTCGGAGGCAGTGTATGTTTAGGATTTTTTTAAAAAACATTACAAAAACAATTCAACTTGAAAAATTGTTTGGTTGGATAAAAAATTAGGGATTACAAACGTAAACCCTAATCAAAAATTAAAAATTATTTTTTGTTCAGTTCTGCGTACATCTCTTCTATTAAACTCTTATAACGCTCTTCAATAACTCCTCGTTTGAGTTTTAGAGAAGGCGTAATCTCTCCACCTTCAATTGAGAAAGGTTTTGAGAGGAGCGCAAATTTTCTAACTTTTTCATAACTAGCGAGACTCTTATGAAATTTTTGCAACTCATTTTCAATCAAGTCAGTAACTTCTTGATTCTCAATTAATTCTTCGGGTTTGTCATATTTAATTTTATGAGAATCTGCATACTCTTTTAACGCTTCAAAATCGGGGACGATCAACGCACTCAAGAACATTCGCTTGTCACCAATCAAAACGAATTGATCGATGTACTTACTTGCGAGGAATAAATTTTCGAGTGGAGTAGGTGCAATATATTTTCCAGAAGAAGTTTTGAATAAATTTTTCTTTCTATCAGTAATAACTAAAAATCCTTCAGCATCGAAAACACCAATATCACCAGTGTGCAACCAGCCATCTTTAATTGTTTCGTCAGTTTCTTTTTTATTTTTATAATATCCTTGCATAATGTTTGGACCGCGAGCAAGTATTTCGCCATCGCTTGCGATTTTAATTTCTACTGATGGATAAGGTTTTCCGACTGTTCCAAATTTATAATTGTCAAATCTATTTGCAGAAAGTACTGGAGAGGATTCAGTCAGTCCGTATCCTTCTACAATCAGCATTCCGCAAGCTTCAAAAAACTCTCCAAGTTCGCGTGCAAGTGCGGCACCACCTGAAATAAAAAATCTTAAATTTCCTCCGGTGCGCATCCTAATTTTTTTTAAGACAAGTGCATCAGCGATTTTTTGTTTAACTCCAAGAGCAATAGGCACATTGTTATTTCGTTTTGCTTTTCTGTATTCAAGTCCAATGTTTAATGCCCAATAAAAAATTTTTTGTTTTTTTGCTGGTTGCGCTTCAACATTCTTAATAACTTTTGCATAAATTCTTTCAAATAATCTGGGGACTGCAGTCATTAGAGTTGGTTTAACTTCTTGTAAATCATTTGCGACTGTTTCAATGCTTTGTGCATAACATACTTCAGCGCCAGCAGCGAACGCCATATAATAACCACCGACTCTCTCAAAAATATGACAGACTGGAAGAAAGGATAAAAAGACATCGTTGCTTCCAATTGGATAAGAGTTCAAAGTGTCGATAATATTTGATGCAACATTTTTGTGAGTGAGCATTACTCCTTTTGGTTCACCAGTTGTGCCGGAAGTATAAATAATTGTGGCGAGGTCAGTCTCTCTACAGAGTCGAATATTTTCTTTGAAGTAAAATTTATTTTTTGTCGAAAATTCTTTTCCTCTTTCTTGAACATCCTTGATTGTATAAAGATTTGGAGTTCCAGCAACAAAATCTTTTTCATTAAGAACAATAATAAATTTTAATGCTCTACAGTTGTTTCTGATCTTCAAAATTTTATTTAGCTGCAGTTTTGTTGAACAGATTATTCCAACAGAGTCAGAATTGTTTATTATAAATTCAATACTTTCAGATGTGAGTGAAGGATAAAGCGGAACATCAATAGCACCAAGTCCGAGAATCGCCATATCAGAATAAACCCACTCAGGTCTATTTTCTGAAATGATTGAAACTTTGTCTCCTCTTTTAACTCCAAGCGATGCAAGTCCTAAAGCAAATGTCTCAGTTTCTTCTTTTAACTGGCTATATTTGATCCCAACCCATTCCTTGTCAACTTTATGTTTCATCACAAAGCGATTTGGATTATTCTTTCCAAAATTTTCAGTTAGAAATTCATAAAGCTCGGGAATGGTTTTGAATGATTTTAGTAAAGGCATTTAGAACTCCTACAAATATTTGTTAATCAAAATTTACTATCAAATAGTTACTTAAGGATCGAGTATATTTTAAATAAAACGCTTCAAAAATTACTCATAATAAAAGAACATTTGCGATAGCCAATTGTAAAAGAAATGTAATATTAAATTTCATTTTGTGAGAATTTTAACAAATTATCGCTTCATGTAGAATGGAAAAGTAGATTAGGAAAATTTAATATTGGATTTTGAACTAAAATATCTAAATTTAACTGATGATTATGGAAAAATTGAAAAAAATATTTATCAAATTATTTATCCTTCTACTTCTTCTTACGAACACAGGATTGCCAATTGCTTTACATTATTGTGAAATGACTGGCACAATATCTTTAGGTGGATGTGGAATTTGTGGAGTTGATTCTGAAATTGTTGAAGAAGAGACTAGCTGCTGTTCATCATATGTTCCAGCTTATTCACAAACGATAGGGAAGTTTCAACATCAAGGTTGTTGTGAAGAAATTTTTATTGCTGAACCGATAAAGACTAATTTTTTAACAATTAAGAATTTTGAAAATCCCAAAACAGACAATACTTTTTCTTTAATTAATTTTAATGCGTATCAAGATTTTCATTTTGATAATAGCAATCATAAAATATTTAATGATTCATCACCCCCAATAAACTCAAGCTCTTCAGTCTATCTCAAGAATCAATCCCTTCTGATTTGAAAAATTATTTAACTAACTGAAAATTAAGACAGTTTAGGAATAGCTGTTTTAAGTTAATTAATTAATCAAATTAGGAATTTCAAATGATTGAAAAAATTATCGATTGGAGTGCGAAGAATCGATTCTTCGTGCTTATATGTTACGCTATACTTGCATTAGCAGGAATCTATTCTGTAATGCGGTTGCCCGTAGATGCAATTCCCGACTTGTCAGAAAATCAAGTTATTGTTTTTACGGAATGGATGGGGCGGTCACCTCAAGTAATAGAAGATCAGGTTACTTTCCCATTAGTCTCGGCGCTGCAAGGATTGCCACAAATAAAGGCAGTGCGTGCAAGCTCAATGTTCGGAATGTCATTTGTGTTTGTGATCTTTGAAGATGCCACTGATATTTATTTTGCGCGCTCACGAATTATTGAAAAACTCAATACGATCAGAAACCAATTGCCCGCGGGAGTTACTCCAACACTTGGTCCAGACGGAACTGGAGTTGGACACGTTTTCTGGTACACTGTCGAAGGTGATGGTTATGATTTAGGAACACTCCGCTCAATTCAAGATTGGTACATACGATACAAACTTTCAGGAGTTGAAGGCGTCGCTGAAGTTGCGAGCATTGGCGGTTTCGTTAAGCAATATCAAGTTGATATTGACCCAACTCGATTGAGGGCGTATGATTTATCTATTTCTCAAGTCTTGAATGCAATTCAGAGAAACAATAATGAAGTCGGCGGAAAAATAATTGAGATGAACGATGCTGAATATTACATTCGTGGACAAGGATATATTCAGACTGTAGAAGACATTGAGAACATTACACTTTTTAATAGTCCAAATGGCACACCAATAAAAATTGGAAATTTGGCGACAGTTCAAATTGGTGCTGAGATAAGAAGAGGCTCACTCGAAAAAGATGGGAAGGGAGAAGTAGTTGGAGGTATTATTGTCGCTCGCAGCGGTGAAAATACAAAAACGATTATTGACAGAGTAAAAGAAAAAATTAAGGAAATCGAAAAGGGTTTACCCGAAGGTGTAAAAATTGTTCCTTCTTACGACAGAAGTAGTTTGATTGAAGAAGCTGTCGGAACTCTTGAACGCGCTTTATTAGAAGCTGCAATTATAGTTTCATTGATTATAATAATTTTTCTACTCCACTTTAGAAGCATTGTAAGAATCTTAATTGAAATTCCAATTACAGTTTTGCTCTCATTTATTTTAATGTATCTCTTTGACATCACCTCAAACATTATGAGTCTCGGTGGAATTATTTTAGCCGTGGGAGTTGTCGTCGATTCCTCAATTGTATTGGTTGAGAATGCTTATAGAAAAATTGCAAACGCAAAATTAAAAAATGAAAACTTAACAGAAGAAGAATACAAAGCACTCTCTGTTCAAGCGGCTAAACAAGTTGGACGTGCAATATTTTTTGCCGAGTTGATAATTTTAGTTTCTTTCATTCCTGTCTTTTTACTATCAGGACAAGAAGGAAAATTATTTCATCCACTCGCATTCACAAAAACTTTTATGTTACTTTCATCTGCAATTGTTTCAATCACTTTAATTCCAGTGTTGATGACGTTTTTGATGAGAGGAAAATTTAGAGATGAGAAAACAAATCCGATCACAAAATTTTTCATAAAAATTTATCAACCTGTTATTCATTGGGTGTTGAAGCATAGAAAAATCACCATCGCAATAAACATTATTGCATTACTCATTACAATTCCATTGATTATGCGGACAGGTTCGGAGTTTATGCCACCACTCGATGAAGGCTCAATTCTATTTATGCCAGTTACTCTTCCTAATGCTTCCATCAGTGAAGTAAATAGAATTATGAAAATTCAGGATAAAATTATCAAGTCAGTTCCTGAAGTTGATCACGTACTTGGAAAAGTTGGAAGAGCAGAGACAGCCACTGATAACGCACCTCTGAGTATGATCGAAACAATAATCATTTTAAAACCGTCCGACCAATGGAGAGATGGTTTAACAAAGAATGACATCATTCAAGAGCTTGATCAAAAGTTGCAAATACCCGGAGTTACTAATGGCTGGACACAACCGATAATCAATAGAATCAATATGCTCGCAACTGGTGTAAGGACCGATATCGGATTTAAAATATTTGGATTAAACCTCGACACACTTGAGAGTTATGCAATTAAATCGGAAGGCTTACTAAAACAAGTCGATGGAGCCGCAGATGTAGTTGCTGAAAGAATGCAGAATGGATATTACATCGATATCACATTGAAGGAGAAAGCCGCTAGCCGATATGGAATAAATGTCGCTGATGTTCAATCAATAATTGAGACTGCAATTGGTGGCGAAAATCTTTCAACTGTGTTTGAAGGTAGAATGAGATTTCCTTTGCGTGTAAGATTTGCAAGAGAATATCGAGATAACATTTATGATTTGAAAAATTTGATCTTACCATTTCCATCAAGAAATTCTGGAACTTCTGGAATGGAACAAAGCTCCGCACAAAATATTATGAGCGAAAATAATTCAGCAGGAAGCAATGAAATGGCGGGGATGAGTGGAAGCGGGGATGAGTCAAATTCGCAACGAAGTATCACACAGCAAGTAAATTCTGCGAGTCTAATTAATAGTAGTGATGCGGAAAATATTTTTCTTCCACTCGGAGAAATTGCAGAGATAAAAATTATTACTGGTCCGCCAATGATAAATACAGAAAATGGTTTGATGAGATCAATCGTTTTTATGAATACTCGAGGAAGAGATATGGGCAGTGTTATGAATGATGCAAAAAAAATTATTGAAGATAGTTTACAACTTCCAGTTGGTTATTCTTATACATGGAGTGGACAGTATGAGCACAAAGTAAAAGCACAAAATACAATAATGATAATTATGCCAATTGTTTTTGTAATAATTTTTTTACTTCTTTTTTTCACATTGAAGGATTACAAAGAAGCCGCCGTTGTTATGCTCTCTGTGCCATTCGCATTGATTGGAGGAATGTATATGATTTATATTTTAGATTATAATTTTTCTGTTGCTGTTTGGGTTGGATTCATTGCGCTCTATGGTATTGCAGTTCAAACTGGAGTTGTAATGGTAATTTATCTTCACGAAGCATTGGATAGAAAAATTTCTGATTTCAATGAAGGAAAAAGAGGACCGATAACGAAGCAAGATATTTATGATGCAACAATTGAAGGTTCTGTGTTAAGATTAAGACCCAAGTTGATGACAGTCTTCACGAGTATGCTGGGATTAATTCCAATAATGTGGGCAACAGGTGCAGGTTCTGATATGATGAAACCACTTACTGCTCCAATGATTGGCGGACTTTTTACTTCTGCAATTCACGTGCTTGTTGTTACTCCTGTGCTTTTTATTATTATGAAAGAGAGCAGTTTGAAAAAAGGGAAATTAGGAGTTTCTAAAATTTCAAATTGGATAAAGGAGGGAGAATGAAAAATTCATCTATCAAAAAATCTGAAAAGGAAAAAATTAAAATGATTTATAAAATATTTTTTCTGATTCTTTTTTTAATTGCGTCGAACAATATTGTTTATGCTCAATCGATATCTGAATTGATTGACGAAGCAACAAGAAATAATCAAAAACTAAATTCATTAAGATTAAAAATAAATTCAATTGAAAAAAAGATTGAAGTAGCAGAAGCATATCCGCATCCACAACTGAGTTTAGAATTTTCTCAAGTTCCGTTTGGTTCGTTCGATCTAATAAATAATTCAATCTCAAATTCATTATCGCTTTCACAAATGTTTCCACTTGGCGGCAAAACAAAAGCTATGGGAAATGTTGAGCGAAAATTTTCCGAAGTAATTGCAAGTGATTACAATTCTTATAAATCGTTTCTCGCTTCTGAAATAAGAATGACCTACTTCGGAATTTGGGAAAATATGGCGCGAATCGAAATACAAAAAAAAGGATTAGAACTTCTTAAAAAATTGGAAAGTTCAGAATTAATAAAATCAAAAACTTCTGCATCTTCAACTGATGCTCTCTTAAATATTCAATCTGAATTATTGAAGGCAGAGCTTGATACTATTAATTCTTACAGCGAAATAAAAATTCTTCAAATAAGAATGAACAGTTTGTTGGGTCGAAATTTAGAATCTGATTATGTAAATGTTTCAGATATTGAAATTAGTCCTTCAAAAGAGATTGATGTTCAATATTTGTTTGAGGCAATAAAATCAAGCCCCGCAATTGTTAAGATGGAAAAAATGATAGAGATGAATCAATCAGAAATAACAGCCAATGAAAGAGAGTTTATTCCCGATTTAATGTTGAGCGGAATGATAATGCGAATGCCAAAAGGAATGTTGGTGACAATGTCAACAAAGATGAATGAATTGGGAAACGATATGGAGTCCCCAAATATGTATTCAATTATGGCTTCAATTAATCTTCCGTTTGCGCCTTGGTCATCAAAAAGAATTTCATCAAGAAGCGAAGAATTATTTATCGGAATCAAAAGTATTGAGGAAGAAAAATTGTTTATGTTAAGAGAGATGGAAGCTAAAGTGAAGGGCTTGGTAATTCAATTAAAAAACAGTAAAGAAAAAATTAGTTTGTACGAATCGAAAATATTACCGCTGAATAAAAAAGTATTTGAATCACAGTTAACTCGTTTTACAACTGAGAACGTTGATATCAGTTCAATAATCGCATCACTACAAATGGTGTTGATGAATGAGATGGAGCTAGTGATGGCAAAAGCAAACTATGAAATGCTTAGAGCTGAAATTGAAATGATGGTAGGAAAAAGTATTGGTGTTAATTAAAGATGAAAAAAAAATAAATTATAAAATCGTAAATGATTTGGTGATTGAAATTTTTTGTATCAATCATCAATTAGTGAAAATAAAAGGTAAAGGATTTTTATGAAAAAAATATTATCAATAGCAATCTTAATAATGTTTACATTTTTTTTAGGTTGCGATAGCAAAGATAAAACTAAACAAGATGGAGCTACTACAGAAGTAAGCTTGTTCTACTGTCCAATGCACCCGAACGTTACTTCAGATAAGCCGGGAGTGTGCCCAATATGTCATATGGATCTTGTCTTGAAGGCAGCAAGTAGTATGTCGGTTGGTGAATTAGAAAATATTTTAGAGCTATCTGAACAGAAAGAAATATTAGCAAACGTCTCTACTGTAGAAGTAAAAAAAGAGATGATTGAAAAAATTATTGACGCATATAGTGTTTTGCAAATTCCTGAATCGAATAGAAAAATTATTTCTGCAAGATTCAACGGAAGAATTGAAAAACTATTTGTGAACGAAACTGGATTAAGAATAAACAAAGGAACAGTTTTATTTGAATATTACAGTCCTCAAGTAATACAAGCGCAAAATGATTTTCTTTTGGCGATGAGTGGAAATCAAGAGTCAGACAGAAATAATTTTTCTTCTAATCTCTATGAAGCATCTAAAAAGAAATTGCAGCTGCTTGGATTCACTGATGAACAGATTGCGGAACTCGCTTCAACACAAAAAATAAATTTTACAGTAAAATTTCACTCACCAATAAGTGGAACGATACTGACAAAAAATATTCAAGAAGGAGTTTATGTAAATGAAGGAAGTCAATTTTATGAAGTAGTTGATTTATCACGCCTTTGGGTTGTATCGGAAATTTTTGAAAGTGATGTAAGATTTATAAAAAATGGAAACAGAATAGAATTCATTCCACAAAATTCAAATGGTGAAAAATATAGTGGAACAATTAATTTGATTTATCCTATTGTTGATGCAGCAACAAGAACAATTTCTGTGCGCTCGCAAGTTGACAATTCACGAAATAAACTTTCTCCTAATATGTATGGAAATGTAATTTTCAAAAGTTCACTTGGGTTAGGATTGACAATTCCAATTGAGGCAGTGCTTCATACAGGAAAAAGAAATGTTGTTTGGAAAAGTTTAGGTGAAGGAAAATTTAAGTTGCGTGAAGTTCAACTTGGAATTAAGTTTGATAATAAATATCAGATTGTATCTGGTTTGAATGAAGGAGATCGGGTAGCATCTTCTGGAGGATTTTTAATTGATTCAGAAAGTCAATTAAGAGGAATAACTGCTGGGCACGAGCATTCTGGAAATGAAGTCGAGGATGAAAGTAAATCAACTGAGAATAAAATAAATGATCAAGCTCCGGCAACAAGTAAAAAAATAGAAGGCACAAATATTTTTAATGAAGTATGTCCAATAATGGGCGGTGCAATTTCAACAAAATTGCCGACAGTTACATATAAAGGAAAAATTTATGGGTTTTGCTGTAAGGGTTGTGATAAGAAATTTGCGGAAAACCCTGAAAAATATTTAAAGAATCTTTCTGCCGATGGAAAGAAATTTATTGGTGAATAATTAATTTAAAAACAAACGAAGGAAATAAAATGAGAACAAAACTTTTTGTAGCGCTCTTTTTAACATTTTCAATTCTTATAGTTGCACAAACGCAAGAAAAGAAGACCGTTGTAAAAGAAACAATTGTTGACTCAACTAAAAAAAATCTTGAAAACACTCAAGAAAAGAAGACAATAGTTAAAGAGACAATTGAAACAACAGAAACAATTGTTGACTCGACTAAAAAAAATGTTGAAAAAACAATTAAGAAAAAAATTACTGTTGAAACAAAAATCGAAAAAGTTATTTGGAATAAATTATGTCCAATAATGGGAGAAGAAATTGATCCCGAAGTTGAAACAGTTGAGTATAAAGATAAGACAATTGGTTTCTGCTGCAAACCGTGCATCAGAAGATTTAATAAAGATCCCGAAAAACATTTGAAGTCACTAAGTGATGATGGACAAACTTTAAGATAAAATTTATCTTATTTAAAGCTGTCTTAAAAATGTTGTGAAAAAATATTTTAAGGTTTTCACTTTTAAGACAGCTTAATTTTTTTTAAGAATTTTTAATTTCAGTTATTGTCGGTTGAACGTCAAGTTTAGTTTTGCCTGTATAAGGATAAGTAGAATTTTCTCCCGTAATTTTTCCATTTAAGAATGGACAAGCAATTGAATTACTCTTCTCACTATTTGAGAAAGTGCATTCACTACTATTTTTATTTGAGCCAGAAAAATTCAATTTACCCTGTAAATATGGGCACTCAGATTTTTGCTCACTTACAATTTCACTTTTAATATTGGTGTTCAGAATTGTATAGCTCGGGAACACATTGTTGAAAAGTAGAAAAGTTACAACAATAATTGAAAGACTCAGAGATAACGCTTTTTTCATACTCACTCCTTGTTTTTTTAATCTTAAACCGAACTGATATTAAGAAAGTTCAATTTTAATAAAAAAATTTTAAGCAGAGTAAAACCAATTTGGAATTTATTTAAATCAATTAATAACTATATTTGCAAAGATTTTTTAAAATTGAGAAAGAAAATGAAAAATAATTTAGAAGATAAAAAAATAAATTCAGTTCCATTGCGAGCTGATATTGAAGAAAAATTTAAATGGAATATAAGTGACATTTATAATAGTGATGATGAATGGGAAAAAGATTTTAAGTGGGTTCAAGATAATCTTCACAAGTATAAAAATTATGAAGGAAAACTTTCTAACATCGAAACAACTCTCTTTGAATGTTTAAACTTCGATACTGAGATTGGAATTAAATTAGAAAGACTCTACCTTTATGCGATGTTATCAAGAGATAGCGATTTGTCAATTTCAATTTATCAGTCTTTTGACGACAGAATAAAAAATCTTTACTCTCAAGTTTTAACGCACAGTGCATTCATAAAACCGGAAATAATAAAAATAAATAAACAGAAATTATTTTCGTTTATTACAACAAATGATGAGTTCAAATTCTTCCGACATTTCTTTGATGAAATTTTCAGAACAGAAGAACATACTTTGAGTGATAAGGAAGAAGCAATATTAGCAGCCGCAACTGAGATTACATCAATTCCATATGATGCTTTTTCGATGTTCACAAATTCCGATTTAAGTTTTGGAAATGTAACCGACGAAAATGGAGATGAAGTAGAAATTTCGCACGGACGTTTTTATGCTGCACTTTATTCATCAGATAAAAATTATCGTGAGAGGGTTTACAAATCTTACTACAAACCATTTAAAGAATATTCAAAAACTTTTTCCGTTTTACTAAATGGCAATTTGAAGGCGAGTGTTTTTAATGCGAAGATAAGGAACTATAAGTCTGCACGTGAATCATCATTGTCGAGCAATAATATTTCGATTTCTATTTATGATAATTTGATTAAGTCAGTCAGTGAAAATTTATCGCCAATGCATAGATGGGCTTCATTAAAAAAGAGAATCTTAAAGCTGGATGAGTTACACCCTTATGATGCTTATGTTTCAATCACATCTATAAAAGAAAATAAAAAATATGATTATGAAGAAAGCTTAAAAATTGTTTATGACTCATTAAAAATTTTAGGTGATGAATATCTCGAGTCACTGAAAAAAGCGTTTAATAATCGTTGGATAGATGTGCACGAAACTAAATCTAAAAAAAGCGGAGCGTATTCTTCAGGTACAACTTTTGGTGTTCATCCATACGTTCTTCTAAATTGGAAAAATTTATTGAATGATGTCTTTACACTTTCGCACGAAATGGGACACAATATTCATTCGTATTTTACAGGCAAAAATCAGCCATACATTTATGCTAACTATTCTATTTTTCTTGCTGAAGTCGCATCAACATTCAACGAATCGTTATTGCTTGATCATTTGATTTCAATCTCATCTTCGAAAGATGAAAAACTTTTTTTACTTGAAAGATATTTAAATAATGCAACGGCTACTTTTTATCGTCAAACAATGTTCGCTGAGTTTGAAAAAATTATTTATGAAAAAATTGAAAGCGGCGAATTTTTAACTTCAGATAATTTACGTCTGCTTTATAAATCGCTTTTTCAAAAATATTGGGGACCGGAAATGATTGTAGATGAAGAGGAAGAATTTACTTGGGCAAGAATTCCACATTTCTATTATAACTTTTATGTTTATCAATATGCAACAGGATTTGCAGCGTCGGAAGCGTTAGTGCAAAAAATAAAAAATGGAAAGAGTTCCGATATTCAAGCTTATCTAAATTTTTTGAAAGCTGGTAGTTCCAACTATCCATTGAATATTCTTTCAGATGCTGGAGTAGATATGAATTCATCTGAACCAATAATTGCAGTAGCAAACAAAATGAATTTAGTTCTTGACGAATTTGAAAAATTAATATAATTACAAAAAGGATTATCCATGAAAATTTACAGCAAACAACTTTTAAATGAGTTTTATCAATCGCTTACTTATGATGATGTAAGTTTAATACCAACAGAAATCTCCAGAGTTAAATCAAGAAACGAGCCTTCTACTTCTGCAGAATTTTTAGGAATGAATTTAGCATTACCAGTTTTATCAAGCCCAATGGATACAGTAACAGGAATAGATATGGCAAAAGAATTGAGCAGTGTTGGTTGTCTTGGAATCTTAAATAGATTTGATTCTTCTTTGAATGATTTATTAATTCATCCTGAAAATAAAAATGGGATTCGTGCAGTTTCCATCGGATTAAATACAACGTTTGATATTATTGAAAAGCTCGCTGAACAAGATTACATTATCTGTATCGACACAGCAAATGCAAACAATAACGAAGTCTTAAACAAAACTGAAGAAGTGAAAAAAAGATTTAATGTGAAATTAATAGTTGGAAATATTGCTCACGGTGGCACTTTAAAAAATCTTGAAGACTCAGGTGCAGATGCAGTTAGAGTTGGAATTGGTAGTGGTAGCGTTTGTTCAACATCAATACAAACAGGAATTGGAATTGGTCAAGTCTCATCATTGTTAAATGTTCTTTACAGCAGAACAATGGGAAATTATAAAATAAAAATTATTGCAGATGGTGGAATAAAAAGTTCAGGCGATGTAACGAAAGCGATTTCACTTGGTGCAGACGTGGTTATGCTCGGAAGAATGTTGGCAGGAACAAAAGAAACTCCCGGTGAAGTGATTAAATACAATGGACAACTTTGGAAAAAATATCGTGGCTCAGCTTCTTACGGAGTTAAGATGCGTAATGAATTTATTGAAGGCGAAGAGACAATGGTCGCATACAAAGGGACAGTAAAAAACGTTATCAATAGTATTTCAGATGGACTTCGCAGCTCTATGAGTTATATGAATTGCTTAACTCTTGATGAATTAAGAAGAACAGAAACATATGCGATTTTGAGTAATAGTTCCTACTTAGAAAGATTACCAAAAGCATAAATTTTTTTTAGAAATTGATTTTTAAAAACAAATTAAAAAATTTTTCTAAAAGAGTTTTAGTTTTCTTATTGAGAGTGAATAAGAGTTTTACAAAATAATTATTCTCTCTCAACTCTATCGAACTTAAATGCAGGAATGCAGACTGAAACATATTCGCAGGCTTCATTGAAGGGATTTGAATATTTTATTTTTGTCCCCTTCTTCACAATTATCGATTCCCCCTTTGTTAAAATTATTTCTTCATCTTCAAATTGAAAACTTTTTTTTCCAGAAATTACATATGTAACTTCATCAAATTCGCAAACTTGAAATGGCTCACTCCAAAAGGGCGGAGCAATCATATGAGCAAAACTGAAATCTCCACTATTTATACTTGCGAATCCAAAATGCTCTTCGATTAATTTTCCATCAGTTGTTGGAACGACGAAAGGATTGGTTTGAACTATATAATTTTTCATAATAAATTTTGAAATAATGATTAAAAATTAATCTTCAATTTAAGAGAATCAATTAATCTTAAAAAAATTATGTTAGTAAATTATAATCAAGTTATTGTCGCAATATTTGTCGTGGGGGAATTTCAGGAGAAGGTCACAAAGTTACACAAAGTGTTCACGAGGTTGCTCTAAGTTGTTTCTGTTTACATGCTTCAGAAAGTGAGACTCTGCGAATGAGTCGGTGCAAGTTATTTGTAAAAAAGATGAGTTAATAATAGATTGTGAGGAGTAAGAACAGAATTAAAGCTTACTTGTAACAACTTTAAGAAAGAATAAAATTAATTAGCTCAATTAACAAGCTTATAATAATTTTACATAATCATTTAAAAAGAAAATTGTGATTTACTTAAACATTAAAATTTATTTAACTAATAAAATATCCCACATATAACAAGGAATAAAAATGAAAAAAATTATTTTAGTTTTTCTCCTCCTAACTCTTAACTCAACTCTAATGATTTCGCAAAAAAGAGCATTCACATTAGATGACATTTATAGAGTTAAAGGAGTTGCATCACCAAGCTTCTCACCATCAGAGAACTTGTTTGCATATCAGTTAACAATAAATGATTTGTACAACGGAAAATCTTCTACAAAAATTATTTTGAACAATATTAAAACTGCAGAAAGATTAGAAATTGAAACAGGAGAAGGAAGTGCTTTCAGCCCATTCTGGCATATCGATGAGAACATTCTCTACTTCACTAAGAACGTCGCAGGTGCTTCGCAATTGTTTAAATATAATATTAAAGAAAAAAATACAACACAGATTACAAATTTTTATTCGGGAGTTTCATCTCCGGTTTTTTCTCCAGATGGAAAATTGTTAGCGTTTACTTCTCAAGTCTATCCTGATTGTGGCGCTGATCAAGAATGTAATAAATATAATTCTGAGTCTGCTCAGAGTGGACCAATACAAGCATTTTTAGCAGATGAACTTTTATTCAGACATTGGGATTCTTACACCGAAGGAAAAGTAAATCACATTTTTATTTTTAACACTGAAAAAAATACTTACGTCAATCTGACTCCGGGAAAATTTAATTCACCTACATTTCAAGTTGGCGGCGGAATTGGATTTAATTTTTCACCTGATGGAAATTGGCTCTGCTTTATGTCGAAGCGTGTAGAAGACCCAGCATTATCAACCAATTCTGATATTTGGTTAGTCAGTGTTAATGGAGGTGAAGCAAAAAATATTACTGCTGAAAATAAAGCTTGGGATGGAAATCCTATTTACTCACCCGATGGAAAATATATTGCTTATAAAACGCAAGTCATTCCGAATTATGAATCAGACAAAGTTAGAATTGCTCTTCACGAAGTATCAACAGGAAAAAATAAAATTGTTACTGAATCATTTGACAATTGGGTGAACGATTTTGTTTGGAATAAAGATTCTAAAATAATTTATTTTACGGGCGAAGTCGAAGGTTATGCTCCAATCTACAAGGTTGATTTATCCTCCAACGAAATAAAAAAAATATCAAAAAATATTTCTGTCGGCGCATTTGATATTTCTTCCAAAGGAAATTATTTGTATTACACATATCGATTGATGAATAAGCCCGCCGAAATTTATAAACTAAATATTGCAAAGAATGAGGAAACTAAACTCACTTTTGAAAATAAAAAATTACTTGAAGAGGTTGAATTTATTGCTGCGGAGTCTTGGTGGTTTAGAGGTTCTGAAAATAAATTAATTCATAGCTGGATTGTAAAACCATTCGGATTCGATCCAACTAAAAAATATCCTGTAGTTGTTAATGTGCACGGCGGTCCACAAAGTCAATGGATGGATGCATACAGACCAGATGCTCAACTTTATTCGGGATACGGATACATAAATGTTTTTCCAAATCCACACGGCTCAACTGGATATGGTCAAGAATTTACTGCACAAATTTCTGGCGATTGGGGAGGAAGAGTTTATGAAGATGTAATGAAAATTACCGATTCACTTGAGACGCTTCCTTATGTTGACAAGAACAGAATAGGAGCGATGGGCTGGTCTTATGGCGGTTATATGATGAATTGGATTCAAGCAAAAACTAATCGTTACAAATGTTTAGTCTCAATGATGAGCTTGTATAATATGGAATCTTTTTATGGAACAACGGAAGAATTATGGTTTCCTGAATGGGACTTGAAAGGAAGACCTTGGACATCAGACCAATATGAAAAATTTTCGCCACACAATTATGTAAAGAATTTTTCTACTCCAACTTTAATTATTGCAGGTAAAAAAGATTATCGAGTTTCATACACACAAAGTCTTGAATATTTTACTGCTCTACAAAAATTAGGAATCGATTCACGTCTAATTATTTTTGAGAATGATGGACATTGGCCAAGTCACATCCGTTCAATGCCGCTTTATTACAATGCGCATCTTGAATGGTTTCATAAATACTTAGGCGGCAAACCTGCTCCTTATGATTCAAAAAAAATGATTCGTAACACTGCATTTGATTCATTGAAATAATTTTTTGGGGAAGATTAAGACAAAAAAAAACGGAGTAGAAACTCCGTTTTTTTTTTACAATTGGTCTAAATTGTCTAACTAATTATGTGCTTGGTCCTAAATTCAATTTATAAAGTCTGTCGCCTCCTGAAGAATAGCTATCAAAAAGATTCTGATTATTTGACTTAGGTGTATATCTAGGAGTTTCTTGAGCTGGATGATAGTATAATTTGGCATCTTTAAGAATTTTTAGATTACTATCTGCTATTTTTTGAGAATTTAATATTTTAAATCTTTCCTGAGGAGTAAGGTTTTGAATTTTCTGAGAAACAAATTGAGAGTTTCTTACTGGAACCAAAAACAACTGTTCTTTATTTTCTAGCTGAGCCAATGCTTGTATTCGTTTACTATCATAATCTTGTTTTTGCAAACGATTTACATTAGTTTGTTTAACTTTTGTAGGTTGTACTTTTGGCATAATAACATTTCGATTTTTTATTTTGTATAACGTATAGGAAATTGTAACAATAACAATTACTGCTATTGAAAAAACCGTGAATGCTAATTTTACAATTGGTATGAGTTCCATGATATTACCTTACTTTATTTTAATTTTCTATATCATTATAACAAGATGTGTGCCAAGCGAATTCGGGCTGAATTTCAAGTTTTTTGTGACAAGTAGAAAAAATATTGAGAATCAATTATCATTTTGACACAGTAAGAACGATTACTTATGTTGATTTCAATAAA
Organism: Chlorobiaceae bacterium; assembly: GCA_013824085.1. Lineage (GTDB taxonomy): Bacteria > Bacteroidota > Ignavibacteria > Ignavibacteriales > Ignavibacteriaceae > PNNF01. Next base: position 29,907 of record PNNF01000011.1, read on the forward strand.
AAGGTGAAAGATTTTTCTTTCTGAAAATTTTGTGAAATTAAGATTCATGTGATAACTTTAAACCTTTAATATTAAATAACTTATAAGATTGAATTTGTGAAAAAATGGAGACAAAAAAATGACCAAGGCGGATTTAGTTGACGTAGTTTCTCAAGGAGTTGGATTAACGAAATTAGAAACAGAAGCAGTGATAGAAGGCTTTTTCAATAGTGTAATTGAAGCTTTGAAAAATGGAAAAGGGATTGAGATTCGTGGATTTGGAACTTATAAAGTGAAGAAAAAACCGAGCCGTCAGGCACGCAATCCAAAATCGGGTGAAAAAGTTTTCGTGCCGGAGCATTATGTCCCAACTTTTAAGTTCTCCAAAGATTTTAAATCACTCGTCGATAAAGGATTAAAGGAGAAGAATAAGCAACTATGATAAATAAATGTTCAAATTGTAATCAGCCGTTAGATTCAAATTTTAAGTTTTGTCCAAATTGTGCAGCACCAATTCCTGCAGAAGAAAAAAATGAAGAAATAAAAATTGAGCACTCTGAAACAGAACTGGAAATTGAAATTGTTGATTGTCCAACCTGTGGAACTGAAAATGAAGTATCAGCAGAGTTTTGTTCGGCGTGCGGAATAAAATTTTTTGGTGTTCCCAAAAAAGTTTTAAGAGGGAAAGAAATTGAAGACTCTAAATTTGCGAGACAGATAGCACAGCAAAAATACTTAAAACAAAATAATGCGAAAGTAGAGAATCAACCTGATGAGGAAAAATCTTTTATCGAAACACTAACGCCTAAGAAAATTTTAGGATTATTTGGTGTTACATTGTTAATTGGTTTTTTGGTTTTATTAGTTTCTGGAGTTTTTGATTCGCCAATGGATGAGCTTCCTGCGCAAGGACAAATGGGAAATCAAGGCAATGTTCATAAGCATACTGAAAATCTTCCGATGATAAATGCGTTAAAAGATTCCTTAAAAAATAATCCAAATAATAAAGAACTTATACTTGATTTAGCTAACTTGCTTAATCATTCTGGATTTTATGCAGAGTCTTTAGAAAATTATAAGAGATATCAAAAATTTGATCCGAACAATCCCGACGTCTTAGTAGATATGGGAATTTGTTATTTTGAATTACAAAATTTTTCTGCAGCAGATTCGTTGATGAAGTTGGCGATAAAAATTAATCCTGCACATCAGACAGGATATTTTAATTTAGGGATTGTAAATCTATCACAAGGGAGAATTGATGTTGCGATGGAATGGATGCAAAAAGCGGTCGCAATAGATTCCAGCTCAGAAGTTGGAAAAAGAGCAAAACATATTTTAGAAACACATTAAGGAGCAACGATGCCTAGCGGTAAAAAGAGAAAACGTCATAAAATGGCTACTCATAAAAGAAAAAAAAGATTGAGAAAAAATCGTCATAAAAAACGTAATCGGTAGTTAAAAGCCACCGTAGCTTAGTTGGTAGAGCAGCTGATTCGTAATCAGCAGGTCGGCGGTTCAAGTCCGCCTGGTGGCTCGATTTATCTAATTTTAAACTACCCGTGAATCAAACTCATAATTTTTCTGAAATAAAATTTTTTATCTTCAAAAATAAACTTCAATAAAACGAAAATTATTTCTTTAATTCAAATCCTTCTGAACGTGCAATGTATGCAGCGCAAGTTACATCGCCTGTAACATTCAGAACTGTTCTACACATATCGAGTAATCTATCGACACCGAGAATGATCGCAATCCCTTCTGCAGGGACACCAATCATAACTAAGATGATTACTAAAAGTGGAATAGAACCCGAAGGAACACCAGCCGCACCAATTGCAGTTACAACGCTCATTATGACTACAATTAATTGTGCAGTGAGAGAAAGCTCAACACCAAAAACTTGTGCCAAAAATAATACAGTTACACCTTCAAATAATGCTGTCCCATTCATATTCATCGTTGCACCAAGCGGTAAAACAAAACCAGTAATTTGGGAAGGCACTCCAAGATTTGTTTGAGTGACCGAAATTGTTGTTGGTAATGTAGCACTGCTTGAACTCGTAGAAAAAGCAGTGAGCATAATAGTTTTTATATTTTTAAAAAATAATATCGGATTATATTTTGCTAAAAATTTTATTAGCAAAGAAAAGACTCCAAATAAGTGCAATGTTAGTCCAAGAATAACAGTCAGAACATACATACTAAGTGCAACTAAAAGTTCAAAACCAAAACGAGATGTGACACCAAATATTAATGCGAAAACTCCATATGGTGCTAACTTCATTGCGATATTTATTATCACAACCGTCACGTCACTAATTCCCTCCAAAATATTAAGCAGCGGTTTTGCTTTCTCCTTGTTGATTAACGAAATAGCAATTCCAACCATCAGCGAAAAAAAGATTAATGCGAGCATATCGGGATTTGGCTTTGCAATAGCATTTACAATGTTGCGAGGAACAATATTCACAAGTGTTTGAATACCAAATTCTGTTTTTTCTGTTTTCGCTGTTATTTCAGCAGCTTCACTTTTGTATGATTGAAGTAATTGAATTTTGGTTTCTTCTTTAAGATAATCACCGGGTCTAATTAGATTTACCAAAACCATTCCAATCGTAACTGCAAAAGTTGTAACCAAGAAAAAATAACTTATCGTCTTAAAACCGATTCGCCCAAGTTTTTTTAGATCACCAATTTGCGCAACACCAAGAGCAAGACTTGCAAACACAAGTGGAATTACCATCATGATAAGAAGGTTCAAAAATATTTTTCCAAAAGGATCTGAAATATATTTCTGAAATAATAACAAATATGTTGCTGTAGGGAAATAGAAGTTAGCAATAACTCCAAGTGTGGCACCAAGAATAAGCCCAATAAAAATTTTTATATGAAGTGATAATTTCTTTTTCATAATTGCTTCTGATTATTTAGTAAAAAAAAGAAAAATAAATTTATGCGAAAGTCTTCTCCAATATTGAAGAAACTTTCCCTTTATAAAAATAATTTTTACAAAAAATTTGTATTCAAACTTTAAATAAAAATTATCTACAATATGTTTCAATAAATTAATTGAATCAGAATCAACTACAAAACATTTTATCTAAAACTTGTAAGGTGATTTAATTCGACAAGTAAATTTTAAAAGAAAACTTAGCTTGTGCGATTTAATGGAATCCGACTCGGACAAGAGCGAAATCAATTATACTTTACATTCATGTCTTTTTTTTACAAATTAATGATTAGAATAAAAATATTATTTAAACGAGACCACCGAATTATTTTTTATTCAGCAGAGCATTGTGAAACATAATGATAATAAAGGGTCTGCAACACTTCCTTCAAAAGATTTCGGAACAAGTGTAACGTTTAAGGAAATATTCAAAAATTGCAAAAGATTAAAATTGATACTTTGGAAAAAAAATAAGTGAGGATGAGTTGAAAGCAATAACATATTATGATACACCTGAACGAAGTGATTATGAAGTAATTCTCAGGACAAAAAAATTATTAATTGATGATTTTGAAATCTCCCAGATATTGGAATGCTTTCCTGAGCTAGCAGTCGTGCTAAATGAAAATCGTGAAATTGTTGCATTCAATAAAAAGGCACTCGTTTTATTTAAAAATTTTACGGAAGATGAGATTTATGGAAAGCGAGTTGGAGAAGCATTAGGATGTATTCATGCTAATGATGAAGAAGCAGGTTGTGGAACGTCAATATTTTGTAGAGAATGTGGTGCAGCCAAATCTATTAGAACAACTCGTATTGAAAATATTTCCGAAGAAATGGAATGCAGGATAACTGCTTTAAATATTTCGAAAGAGTTTTCGCTTGATCTAAGAGTAACAACATCCAATATTTATTTAGATGGATTAAGATTTATCATTTTTGCAATCAAAGATATTTCTGAAGAGAAAAGAAGATTAGCACTTGAAAAAATATTTTTTCATGATGTACTTAATACCGCAGGGGCAATTCATGGGATTTCGTCAATACTTCAAGAAACAGATAGTGAAACAACAATTAAAGAATTTTCTTCACTCTTAGAAAATTCGGCGCAACAATTAGTGAACGAAATTCAGATGCAGAGAGATTTAAGAAATGCTGAAAATGGAATTTTATTTGTTGACATACGCACTAGATCTGTTAATATGATTCTTTCCGATGTCCATTCGCAATATCAAAATCATTCTATTACTAAGGGAAAATTAATTGATGTAAAACTTTTAGATCCAGATATTGAAATTCAAACTGATATGACTCTGATAAAAAGATGTCTTGGAAATTTATTGAAGAATGCGATTGAAGCAACAGAATCTAAAGTGATGCCAATTGAAATTTTTGCAGTTGAGACAACCGACAAAATATTATTTAATGTTAAAAACCAAACAGTTATTCCTGAAGAAGTTCAGCGGCATATTTTTTATAGATCTTTTTCAACTAAAGAAAAATCGGGAAGAGGAATTGGAACGTATAGCGTAAAGCTTTTAGCCGAGTCTTACCTCAAAGGAAAAGTCTATTTCGTTTCTACTGAAGAGACGAAAACTATTTTCACAATTGCTTTGCCGAAAAAATTTAGAGTGTAAAATTGGTAAAATTATTTTTCGTTGGGTTCTAAATAAATCAGAATGAAATTCCATAAAAATTTATTTAGTGCAGTTATTATTTCTTTACAAAATATTTTTGAAAAAAAATATTTCGCAGATAAAGTAATAGAATATTTATTTAAAGAAAATAAAAAATGGGGAAGCAGAGATCGGAAATTTGTAGCAGAAACAATTTATGAAATAGTTAGATACTTCCGTCTTTACTCAGAGATAGATTTTAAAATTACAAATTCAGAAAAAATTAATTATTGGCATCTGCTCGGAATTCATTTTATACTTAAGCAAAGCCCGCTTCCTGATTGGGATGAATTTAATAAGTTAAAAATTAATGAGATAAAAAATCAATTCGAACAACTCAGGAATGTAAGAAAATTTAGAGAGTCGATTCCAGATTGGCTTGATTCTGTTGGCGAAAATGAGTTATCAGAAAATTGGGATTCAGAAATTCACGCATTAAATATTCCCGCAAAACTTTGCATCAGAGTGAATAGATTAAAAATTCCAAAAGAACGATTACAAATTTTATTTAAAGAAATTGGGATTGAGGCGCAACTAACAAGTTTTGCAAATGACGCTCTTATAATTTCTGAACGCCAAAATCTATTCAAGACAGAATTATTTAAGAAAGGATTTTTTGAAGTTCAAGATGTTTCATCTCAAAAAGTAGCAGAGATGATGCAAGTAGAGCCGGGGATGAGAGTGATTGATGCCTGTGCGGGTGGCGGTGGAAAGTCATTGCACATCGCTTCATTGATGGAGAATAAAGGAAAAATAATTTCACTCGATACAGAAGAACGAAAACTTATTGAGTTGAAAAAAAGAGCATCTCGAAACGGAGTAAATATTATTGAAACGAGATTAATCGATTCAAATAAAATTATTAAACGTCTCCACGAATCTGCAGATAGATTATTGCTAGATGTGCCTTGCTCAGGTTTAGGAGTATTGAAAAGAAATCCTGATGCAAAATGGAAATTAAGTTTTGAGAAAATAGAAGTTGTAAAAAATTTGCAGATGAAGATTTTGACTGAATACACATCGATGTTAAAGAAAGATGGAATTTTAATTTACTCAACTTGTTCTATTCTTCCTTCAGAAAATGAATTGCAAATAAAAAAATTTTTATCATTGACGAATAATTTTATGATCATTGATGAAATAAAAATATCTCCCGCTGAAACTGGGTTCGATGGCTTCTACATTTGTAAACTAAAAAAAATAATTAGTTAGTAAAAAATTGTAACTAAAATAATTTTCTCTTCATTCGATAATCAATTGAGCACAAAATCTTTTTTAGCGCAAATTATGTTTGCACATGTCTTTTTCCCTACCAAAAAAAGTCCACTTCCTAAGTGGACTTCCTTTTTTATCGCTAACACAATATGAAATAAGAAGTTATTGAATTAAAATAGTAACAACTTTAATCAATCGGCTGTAATCCATTTAATAACAGATGGTTAGACTGCAAGTTCCCAAATTTTCTACAAAAAAGTAAATAATAAATAAAAAATAACTTGACTTTTTAGGAAAAATTGCATTATTTTGGAAGTCAGTGGGGAAAAGTGGTGTAAAATGGAAAATATAAGGATACTAAATTGTTTAAAGGTCAGTATTTACATTCGGTTGATTCAAAAGGAAGAGTAAGCATTCCAGCTAAACTCAAAAAATATTTTTCGCCCGAAGCGAATAATATTGTAATAATGATAAAGGGAATAGATAAATGTATTTCTGTTTATCCGAAAAATGAATGGCAAATTATTGAAGAGCAATTGATGAAGTTAAATCAATTCGATTCAAAAGACCAAAGATTTAAAAGATCGTTTTTACAAAGTGCTTCTGAAGATGAACTCGATGTTCAATCAAGAATTTTAATTCCTCACCATCTGCTCAACTATGCACAAATAAAGGATGAAGTCCTGATTTTGGGAACACTAAAAAATATTGAATTCTGGAATCCAAAACTGTATGAAGAATACATAAATAGTTCTGAACAAACATTTGAACAAATCGCTGAAGAAGTGATGAAAAGGTAGATATGATTCATACGCCGGTATTGTTGAAAGAGTCGATTGATTATTTAATAACTGACAAGTCCGGTGTTTATGCGGATGGAACGATTGGGTTTGGTGGACACGCTGAAAAGTTCTTAGAAATATTGAATGACGATGCTACACTCATCGGGTGCGATGTTGATAAAACTGCTTTTGATTTTTGCAAAAATAAATTTCAGAATGACAAACGAGTTCGACTATACAATTATAATTTTGATAAAATTGATTTTGTTCTGAAAGTTGAAGGAGAAAAAAAACTTACTGGCGCTTTCGCTGATCTTGGTGTCTCTTCATTTCAGCTTGATAATAAAGAGGTCGGCTTCACTTTCAGAGAGGATGCTCCGCTTGATTTACGTATGGACAAAACAAAGCCAATAAATGCTGCTGATGTTTTGAACAGTTTTGAAGAAGAAGATTTAGTAAAAATATTCTATGACTTTGGTGAAGAATTTAATTCAAAAAAAATTGCAAAAAGAATTGTTGAGAAAAGAGGAACGAAAAAATTTACTTCAACAAAAGATTTGTATCAAGTAATTGAAGAGTTAACTCCGCCAAATTTTTTGCGGAAATCACTCTCACGTGTTTTTCAAGCGCTCAGAATTTATGTGAACAATGAACTTGATGTGCTAAAAACTTTTTTAAATAATGCAACAGACGTGCTTGATACGGGTGGAAGAATTGTCATTATTTCTTATCACTCTTTAGAAGATAGAATTGTAAAAGATTTTTTTAAGTATCAAAGTCTTGAGTGTGTTTGTCCAAGTGAATTTCCAATTTGTGTTTGTGATAAAGAGCGTCGGTTAAAAATTATTACAAAAAGAATTGTAACACCTTCAGACGAAGAAGTAAAAATCAACTATAGAGCGAGAAGTGCAAAAATGCGAGTCGCAGAAAAATTATGAAGAAAGGTTATACTCCAACAATTCTAACTTTTCTTTCTTTCTCAATATTAATAGTAGTGATGCTTCTGAGTTATGTTGGTTTAAAATTGGAAATGGATGCGCTAAAAAAAAAACAAGTAATTATTAACGAAAAAATAATTGAATCAAATAATATGCAAATGAGTCTGATAGCGAAATCTCAAGAGCTTACATCTTTTGAAAGAATCAAATCAATCGCACAAGCTGAATTGGGCATGGTGGTCGATAATTCTGCTATCAGAGAAATTTTTATTTCCCAAATCGAAATCGACAGAGTGAAAGAATTGCTGAAGGAGAAATATGAGTATTAATCGATTCTCTTTTACAATAATTTTTTTCACTTTAATATTTTTCTTTTTAGTCTATAAACTTTACACTATACAAATATTAAAAAGTGAAGAACTAACATTCTATGCAGAGAGACAGCAAACAAGGAATAAAGAAATTTCTCCCGTGCGCGGATTAATTTATGATAGGAATGGGCTCCTCTTAGTTTACAATAGAATAGAATATTCTTTCTCTGTTGATATGCGAATGGCAAGAAAAAAAGAGCAAGATTCGATTTCAAAAATTTTTTCAAAAACTTTTAATAAACCAGCTCAACATTATTTGAACTTAATGAGAAATTCAAAACGGATTGTTTTTCTTGAGAGAAATGTTTATGGTGAAGCCGTAAGTAAATTAAAAAAACTTTCCCTCCCTGGCTTTGCTTACGAAGAAATTCCTTCTCGTGTTTATCAATATGATGATTTGGCGGGACATCTCTTGGGCTACACGAACTCTGCAAACATTGGTATAGATGGAGTTGAGAGAACATTTAACAAAGAGTTAGCAGGTACAAAAGGGAATAGAAAAATTGTTCGCGACGCAATAGGAAATATGATAACAGTTGAGAATAATGAATATGAACCTTCAATTTCCGGAAATAATATTTTATTGACGATTCAAAAAAATGTTCAATCATTTTTGCAAACGTCACTTGATTCAGGTTTAGCAACGTTTGGCGCAACTAGTGCAACTGGCGTTGTTATGGATCCAAATACTGGTGAGATTATAGCTTTAGCAAATGTGGAAGATTATAATCCCAACGAATATTCAGATTATACTAATGAACAAAGGAGAAATCGATCTATCACTGATACTTATGAGCCCGGATCAACATTTAAAAGTTTTGCAATGGCAGCTTTTCTTGACAATAAAATTTGCAGAGCAGACGAATTGATTTACGGCGAAAATGGAAGATATCGATTTAAGAGAATTACAATTAGCGATGTTCATCCTGAAGAATGGATGACTGTGAAAGAAGTTTTTGCAAAGTCAAGCAACATCGGAATGTCAAAATTATCGCAACGAATTTCTGATGAAGATTTTTTTACATACTTAAGAGGATTTGGTTTCGGCAATGCAACTAATATTTCATTACCTGGTGAAGTGAACGGAAGTTTGAAAAAACCAAATAGCTGGTCGAGCTACACAAAATCCTCATTGTCATTTGGGTATGAAATCTCTGTTACGCCAATTCAATTAATTACAGCGTATTCATCATTAATCAATGGTGGTCTGCTTTTTGAACCTCAACTAATGAAAAAAATTACTGATGGTGGAGAAAGAATTGTTCAAGAGTTTAAACCAAAAAATATTCGCAGAGTTATTTCAGAAGAGACTTCAAAAAAGATGAGAGAATTTTTAGTAGCCGCAGTTGAAATCGGAAGTGGAAAAAAAGCAAAAATAAATAATATCAGTATCGGTGGAAAAACAGGGACAAGCAGACAATTAATCGATGGAAAATATTCAACTGAATTTTACAACTCCTCATTCGTTGGTTTTTTCCCCGCAGAAAATCCATCATATGTGATTTTAATTTTAGTCAATGCACCAACCAAGAGCAGTATTTATGGTGGTGATGTAGCTGCACCAATATTTAGAGATATAGCAAAAAAAATTATTGAAAATGATCCTTCGTTAAAACATAAAATTTCAGATCCTGCTGAGAATGAAGAATTTATTTTTGCGAAAACTGTTGTTGATACATTAGATAGTAGAAGAATAAATGTTGTTGCTGATTACTCAACTGACATTGCAATGATTGATAACAATATCATTCCCGACTTAAGAGGAAGATCATTGCGAGAAGCAATTAACGTTGCATCTAAACTAAATCTTAAATATGAGATTATCGGTTCAGGAAGAATCGTTGATCAAAGTATTGCGTATGGAACAAAAGTTTCACCGGGACTAAAAATAAAATTATATGCAGAAACAAACTTAAACTTAGGAGCGACACTTTATTAATGGAACTCACTCAATTATTAAATAGCGTTAAAACAATTTCAGTTACAAGTGAAATTCAGAGAAAAGATATTGCTGGAATTTATTACGATTCAAGAAAAGTGAAATCAAACTCGCTCTTCGTTGCGATAAAAGGATTTAATTCGGATGGACATAAATATATTCTTGAGGCTATAAATAAAGGTGCAATCGCTGTTGTGGTGCAAGATAACAAAGCAATTCCTGATGAAATTTTTATGCACGAAAAAGTTGCAAAAATTCTTGTGCAGGATTCGCGTCAAGCACTTGCGGAACTTTCTAACGCGTTTTATAAAGATCCATCAAGCAAATTAAAAGTCATCGGAATTACTGGAACAAACGGAAAAACTACTACAACATATTTTGTTAAAACTATTCTTGAAACGAGTGGACATAAATCTGGATTGTTAGGCACAATCGCAAATTATATTGGTGATGAAAAGATAGAATCATCAATGACAACGCCTGAGTCAAGTGATCTCTTTAAAATTTTATATGATATGCTTGAAGCTAAAACTGAATATTGTGTTATGGAAGCGTCTTCTCACTCGCTTGAATTAAAAAGAGTCTATGGATTAAATTTTATCACAGGAATTTTTACGAACATTACTTCAGATCATCTCGACTTTCACGGCAATTGGGAAAATTATTTGAACGCTAAGAAAAAATTGTTCGACTCACTTTATAGCAATGCAATAACGATACTAAATGCTGATGATCCCAATGTTGCTGCTATTTCTGCTGACTGCAAAGCAAACAAAATATTTTATGGAAAAAATAAAATCTCAAAGTATAGAATTGCAGATATCAGTTACGATTTGAACGGAACTATTTTTAATCTTTTTGTGGATGATAAAAAATATTCTGTTTCGACAAGATTAATTGGAGAGTTTAACGCATACAATGCAACTGCTGCTATTGCAGCTTGTGTAGAAAATGGAATCTCAATCGAATCAGCAATTGAAGGTGTTAAAGCAACTGAGCACGTCCCAGGAAGATTTGAAGTTATTGGAAGCGGCGATAAAAAAGTTATTGTGGATTATGCTCACACTGCCGACAGTCTTGAAAAAGCTCTTCAAAATCTGCGAAAAATTGTTGGAGAAGAAAAACCAATTTGTACAGTCTTCGGGTGTGGCGGCAATCGCGACAAAACTAAACGTCCACTGATGGGAAAAATTGCAACTGAGCTGAGTGATATAGCAATAATTACAAATGATAATTCGCGATTTGAAGATCCTTCAGAAATTATTGAAGACATCAAAAAAGGAATTTCAAAAAATAATTATAGAGTAATAATCGATAGAGAAGAAGCAATCAGAGAAGCAATTCTGAATACCGACAATGGAACTGTTATTCTTGTGGCTGGCAAAGGGCATGAGAATTATCAATCAATAGCAGGAGTCAACAATTATTTTTCTGACAAAGAAGTAGCATCAAAATATTTAGGATCAATAGAATGAAAAAAATATTAATAACTCTTGAAGATCTTTTTAGTATTCCTACTGCAGAAGTTTTTAACTCTAGGAACTACACTAATTTATCTCACGTCTCGATAGACTCAAGGACAATAAAATCTAATTCAATTTATTTTGCTCTAAAGGGAGAAAAATTAGATGGGCATTCATTTATTAATGATGCAGTAAACAAAGGGGCAAAAGCAGTTTTTCTAAATCAAGACAGAGCTGATGAATTTAAAAAATTAAAATGCACTGTTATAGCTGTTAAAAATACTACTACTGCGTTTGGCGCTCTCGCTCATATCTGGAGAAAAAAAATATCAGCAAAAGTAATTGGTATTACTGGTAGCAATGGCAAGACTACTACGAAAGATACTTGTGCTACAATTCTTGCAGAAAAATATAATGTCGTTAGCACTTATTCAAACAATAATAATCATATCGGAGTGCCACTAACAATTTTTGATGCGAATGAAAATACTGAAGCATTAGTTCTTGAATTGGGAACGAATCACTTCGGAGAAATTGAATATGCATCAGCTATCGCAAAACCTGATTACTCAATCGTAACCAATATTGGTGCGTCTCATCTAGAATTTCTGATTGACTTAGACGGAGTGACGAGAGAAAAAGAACCGATTTATTTTCATACTCAAGAGAACAATGGTTTATGCTTGATAAATAATGATGATCCATACTTGAAACCATTTAAGCACAAGTTTAAAAACCATCTTACTTATGGATTCAAATCTAAAGTTGATGTTAAAGGTGTCATTGAAGGATTTGATAAAGAAGGAAGAACAAAACTAAATATTCAATATGATGAGAAAGAGTTAAAATTAGTTCTACCAATTTATGGAAAAAGTAATGCTGAAAATATTTTAGCTAGTGTTTCATTAGCATATTCAATGGGCATGACAAATGCTGAAATAAAATCTGGTGTCAATAATATTAAAGCAGTGAAGCAAAGATTAAACGTCAGAAAGTATCAGTCCACAATGTTGATAGATGATACGTATAATGCGAATCCTGAATCTATGACTGCAGCATTCGATTTACTAAAAATAATTACACTTCATAAAACTAAAATCGCTGTGATTGGCGATATGTTTGAACTTGGAAAAGATGAAAAAATAATTCATGCATCATTAAGTAAATCAATCAAAAAAAATAAAATCAATCGTGTTTTTATGGTTGGAAATTTGATGAAGAGTTTAGCCGAAAAACTTAAAGAAGAAAAAATACATTCAAACTATTTTTCAAGCAGAGAAGAATTGAAAGAAGTTTTATCGGGTTGGGATTTCAGCGATTCAGTTGTTTTGGTAAAAGGTTCGCGCGGAATGAAAATGGAAGAATTTGTAAAAGTAATAGAGGATGATCTTAGAGGATAAATGCTTTACTATTTATTTGAGTATATAAATTTAGTTTTTGATCCGCCAGGATTTGATATCTTTAGGTTCTTAACCTTTAGATCTGCGCTTGCAGCCATTACTGGTCTGTTTTTATCGATGTACTTTGGTCCGAAAATAATAAAGTATCTTCAGAAAAAACAGATTGGAGAAGCAAAAAAAGCTGATGGGCCTAAGAGTCATTATTCAAAAGCTGGAACTCCAACTATGGGTGGATTAATTTTAATTCCATCTATTATTATTCCTGTTTTACTATGGGGCGACATAAAAAATATTTATATAATTCTTATTCTCGTTGGAACAAGTTGGTTGTGTGCAGTTGGGTTTCTTGATGATTACTTAAAAGTTGTAAAAAAATATCCGAATGGTTTGATTGCTCGCTACAAATTGTTAGGGCAATTTATTATCGGATTGTTCATTGGTTCTGTAATTTATTTTTCTCCACAATTCGAAGGAATAGCAACGCTGACGACAGTTCCATTTGTGAAAAATTTTAATCTGGACCTCTCATACTTTTACATTCCTGTTGTGATTTTTATTATTACTGCTACTTCAAACGCAGTAAACTTAACTGATGGATTAGATGGCTTAGCAATTGGAAATGTAATTATTGTGATGCTTGCTTTGTCACTAATAAGTTACTTTACAGGAAACGTAATTATTTCAGATTATCTCGACATAATTTATTTGCGAGATACAGGAGAATTGACAGTCTTCACCGCAGCCTTAATTGGTGCGGGTTTGGGATTCCTCTGGTATAATTTTTATCCTGCACAAATTTTTATGGGTGATACCGGTTCACTTGCACTTGGAGGCGCAATTGGAATTATGTGTGTCCTCGTTAAAAAAGAATTTTTGCTTCCTGTGCTTGGCGGAATCTTTTTTCTTGAAACTGTTTCAGTAATTATTCAACGCTTGTATTTCAAATACACAAAAGCAAAATATGGTGAAGGCAAAAGAGTCTTTAAGATGGCTCCTATTCATCATCACTATGAATTGATTGGCTGGCCTGAACCTAAAATTGTAATTCGTTCTTATATCATTGCAATTATTCTTGTAATCATTAGTCTTGCTTCGTTTAAGATGAGGTAATAATATGAATTTAACTAACAAAAAAATATCGATCATTGGTGCAAAGAGAAGCGGAATTGGTGCAGCTAAATTAGTTAAGCAACTCGGAGGAATTCCATTTGTAAGTGATTCAACTTCGGATGAAAAGATGAATCATTTTATTCAACAATTAGAAAATGAAAACATCCAATATGAACTCGGAGTTCATTCAGAAAGAGTTTTTGATGCTGAGCTTTTTGTTGTTAGTCCGGGAGTTCCATCTGATGCAAAAGTAATTTTAGATGCAAAGAAAAAAGGTATTGAAGTTTTAAGTGAAGTTGAACTTGCATTTAATTTTTGTGCTGGAACAATAATTTCAATCACTGGAACAAATGGTAAGACTACAACCACAGCCTTCTTAGGACACGTCTTGAATGAATGTGGATTAAAAAGTTTTGTTGCAGGAAATATCGGTCTTGCTTTTTCCGAAATAGTTCTTGACGTAAAAAAAGATGATTACGTTTCACTTGAAACATCAAGCTTTCAATTGGACTACATAAAAAATTTCAGAGCAAAAATTTCGATGATACTGAACATCACAATTGATCACCTCGATCGATACGACAACAAATTTGAAAACTACGTGGCATCGAAATATCGAATTTTTGAAAACCAAACAGATAGCGATGCACTGATTATTAATGACGATAATGAAGCTCTGTGTAATTATGAAATAAAAACAAAAGCGCCGATAAAAAAATTCTCCTTCACTAAAAAACTAGCTAATGGAGTTTTTGTTGAATCTAATTTTGCAATCTACTTTGAAAATGGAATTGAAAAATTCAGATTTAATTTGAATGATTTATTTATTCGTGGTGAGCACAATTGGCAAAATGCAATGGCAGTTATTATTGCTGCAAAATTATTAGGCGTTAATAATGAGAAGCTTACAAAAGCTCTCTGCTCATTTAGAGGCGTCGAACATCGCTTAGAACTTGTAAAAGAAATCGACGGAGTTAAATACATTAATGATTCTAAAGCGACTAATATCGATTCAGTAATCTACGCGCTAAAAAGTTTTGATAACCCAATAATATTAATTCTTGGTGGTAAAGATAAAGGAAATGATTACTCTCAAATAAATGATTTGATTTTATCTAAAGTGAAAAAAATATACGCACTTGGAAGTTCAAGAGAAAAAATATTTAAATTTTTTCACAAAACTATGAAGGTTGAAATTAAAGAAACATTAAAAGAATGTGTGGACGCAGCAAGTAAAGAAGCGAGAAGCGGCGATATTGTTCTCCTTTCTCCGGCTTGTGCAAGTTGGGATCAATATGAAAATTTTGAACAGCGTGGAAATGAATTTAAAAAAATAGTGGAAACATTATTCTGATGAAAAAGTTTTATCCACTTGTAATTTTCTTCGGCGCAATAATTCTTATTTCGATGGGACTTTATTTAGTGATGAGTGCGAGTAGCACATACAGCAATGCATTATTTTCAGATCAATTTCATCTTTTTAGTAGTCACTTGGTAAGAGCTGGGGTTGGAGTAGCAGTTCTTATTGCATTTTCGATGATTCCATATCGAGTTTATAAAAATGGCAGTAAAATTATTTTAACTGCAGTTGTCCTTGTGTTATTTATTACTTTAATTGTTTCGCTCGAAGTTAAAGGTGCAAGAAGATGGTTGGATATTGGCATTGCAACGTTTCAACCGACAGAGTTTGCAAAGTTATTTTTGTTTCTCCACATAGCATCAATGCTCGCTGATCCAGAAAAAGATATAAGAGATTTTAAAAAAGGTTTTCAGCAAGCTCTCTTTTGGATTGTCGTTACATCAGGTTTAGTTATTGCTCAACCGAATATTAGTAATGGAATTTTATTAATTTCTGTTTCGTTTTTAATTTTATTTTTAGCTGGTGCAAAGTTCAAACATCTATTTTTGTCAGGGGCAGCTCTAACTTCAATAATGGTTCTTGTTATGGTATTTTTTTCTCATTCAAGAGCGAGACTACAATCCTATCTCGATGCAATTATGAATGATGGAGTTGCCAACAGTCAAGTGGCGCAAGCAATATTGGGGCTCGGAAGCGGGAACTGGTGGGGGGTTGGAATAGGAAACAGTAGCCAACGAAATCTTTTTTTACCAGAAGCTTATGGCGATTTTATTTTTGCAATTCTGGGAGAAGAGACAGGATTCATCGGTGCAATCTCTCTTTTATTTATTTACTTAGTAATTTTTATTGTTGGTTTAATAATCGCAAAAAATGCAAAAGATAGTTTTGGTGTTTATCTAAGCATTGGAATTATTTGTGCGTTCATTACACAAGCATTTGTTAATGCGCTTGTTGCGATGGGAGCAATACCAACAACGGGCTTAACGCTTCCACTTGTGAGCTATGGTGGTTCGTCACTAATTGTATTTTGTATGTCACTTGGAATTTTGATTAATATCGGTCTCAATAATCTTAAAGAAACTGATGAATTGGAAGCGGTTCAAAAAACATGAAAAATGAAAAAACATATCGCTTCTTGTTTGCTGGTGGTGGAACGGGTGGTCATTTGTTCCCCGCAATTGCAGTCGCTGAAAAAATTTTAGAGCTGAAACCTCAAGCAGAAATTTTGTTTGTAGGAACAAAAAATAAAATTGAAGGAACTGTTGTTCCTAAACTTGGATATAAATTTAAGTCGATTTGGATAAAAGGATTTGCAAGAAAATTAACTTTTGAAAATTTATTATTTCCATTGAAATTAATTGTAAGTCTATTGCAGTCAATATTCATCAATGTAAAGTTCAACCCTAAAGTTGCAATTGGTTCGGGTGGATATGTTTCAGGTCCCGCAATCTGGGGAGCTTCAGTGCTTGGTGCAAAAATAATTTTGCTCGAACAAAATAGTTATCCCGGAATTACAACAAGACTACTAGAAAAATATGCGAACGAAATCCATCTAAGTTTTGATGATGCAAAAAAATATTTGCGAAAAAATGAATTGATTAGAGTGAGTGGAAATCCAATTAGAAGCAGCATAAAGTTGAAAGATAAAAGTGAAGCAATAAAATTTTTCGGATTGGACAGTTCAAAAAAAACTCTACTCGTGCTTGGCGGAAGTCTTGGAGCGAAAAGTCTAAATGAAGCAATTGCTTATTCATTATCAAAATTAAATGAAATGAACATTCAAGTCATTTGGCAGACGGGAAAAAATTATATCAGCGAATACAAAAAATATTCGAGCGACAAAAATTATGTCGCAGCATTTATTGATGATATGTCAGCGGCATATTCTGCTTGCGATTTAATGCTGGCAAGAGCGGGTGCAACCACTATTGCAGAAATAACATCAATTGGAATAAGTGCCGTATTGGTTCCATCGCCTAATGTTACTGATAATCATCAATATCATAACGCAAAAAGTTTAGAGGATCGCAACGCTGCAATAATGATTGAAGATAAAAAATTAAATGAAAGAATAATCTCTGTGGTGAGCGAAAATATTTTCGACATAAATAAACTTTTAGAATTAAAAAACAACGCTAAGAGACTTGGTAAACCTGATGCTGCGGAAATAATAGCCAAAAGAGCAATAGAATTAGCAGAAGGAAAGGAATAATCATGTTTAAGAATTTTAAAAAAATACATTTTGTTGGAATTGGTGGAATAGGAATGAGTAGCATTGCTGAAGTTTTACTGAGTCAAGGATTTAAAATCTCTGGCTCTGATAAATCGTTGAGTGACGTTACAAAAAGATTGAGTGAAATAGGTGTTGAAGTCTTTGAAGGACACAGCGCCGAAAATATTAGAGAAGATGTCGATGTTTTAGTTTACTCATCTGCAGTCGATACAGAGAACTCCGAGGTTAGAGCAGCAATGAATAAAAAAATTCCTGTTATAAAAAGATCTGAAATGCTTGCTGAATTAATGCGGATGAAATATGGAATTGGTATTGCAGGAACACATGGAAAAACTACAACTACTTCGATGGTTGGATTAGTATTAACCGAAGGACAAATTGATCCGACAATTATTGTTGGAGGAAAATTAAGTGGACTCGGCGGAACAAATGCAAGATTAGGAAAAGGCGATTTCATTGTTGTTGAAGCTGATGAATTTGATCGCACCTTCTTAAAACTTACCCCAACGATTGCAGCAATAACAACGCTCGAGAAAGAACATCTCGACACTTATAAAGATTTAGATGACATAAAATCATGCTTCGTTGAATTCGCTAACAAAGTTCCATTTTTTGGTTTTGTAGTTATCTGTTTGGATGAACCTGCGTTGCAAGATATTCTTCCACAAATAAATAAAAAAATTATTACTTACGGAATCTCGCCTCAAGCTGATGTGCGGGCTGTGGATATTAAGCATAATGGATTCACATCAAAATTTACTGTGAGATATAGAGGAAATAATTTGGGAGGAATTCAATTAAAGATCCCCGGATTATACAATATTAAAAACTCACTCGTAGCAATCTGCATCGGAATAGAAATGGGAATCAGTTTCGATACAATAAAAAAATCATTAGAAAAATTTTCCGGTGTTTATAGAAGATTTGAAGTGAAGTATGATAAAGAGCTTTTGGTTGTTGATGATTATGCTCATCATCCAACTGAAACTTCTGCTACATTAGAAGGCATTAGAAGTGGTTGGGATAGAAGACTCGTAGCAGTTTTTCAACCTCATTTATATTCAAGGACAAAAGATTTTTATCAAGAATTTGGAAGATCTTTTCTCAACTCAGATTTATTTATTTGCACTGATGTCTATCCCGCAAGAGAAGAAGCAATTCCGGGCGTGACGGGAGAACTGATTGTAGAAACGGCAAAAAAAATTGGACATAAAAATGTTATCTATGTAAAAGATAAAAATGATTTACCACAAGTCTTAAATGAAGTAAAAAAAGAGAGCGATATAATTATAACTATGGGAGCTGGTGATATTTGGAAATATTGTGAAAAATTTGTTGAGTTGTTAAAGAAGAAATGACTAAAAAAGAAAAAATAATAAGCTTCGGAATTTTATTGGTCTTACTGATCAGTGTAGGATTCTTCACACTATTCTCAATAGTTGAAGAAGAGCCAATAAAAATAAGCTCAGTGGAAATTAATTCCATCTCACTTTTGCCTGAAGAAGATTATTTGCAATTTATAAAACTTGAAACAATTAAAGATGATTCTAAAAATAAACTTGCAGAAATAAGAAAAAGAATTTTAGTGCATCCTTATGTCGAAAATGTAAAAGTAGAATTATCTGTTGACAATAAAATTATTATCGAAATTAAAGAAAAAAATATTGTTGCTTCTTTGTTAGTGAATGAAAAAATTTATCTACTATCAGAAAAATATGAACTTCTTCCTTCACTGATGAATTTACAAAACTCAGATTATCCTTTAATTACAAACTCTGAACTGACTGAAGTAAATCTGAACGAATATTATTCAATACCTGAATTGAAAAAAGCATTTAGAATTATTGAGTCGATAAAAATTGTTGATGAAAATTTATTGAAGAAATTATCTGAAGTGAATTTAAGAAAGGGAAAAGATATTGTTCTCAATTTTACTGGATGGAATGCAATTGTAATCATAGGAAAAAATAATATTGAAGAAAAAATAATTTATCTATCTCACGCAAGAACAACAAACGAGATAAAAGAAATCCTAAACTACAGTGACTACATTGATTTGCGATACAAAGAGAGTATCTACTTTGGAAAAAATATGAACACAGGAAATTTATAAATGAAAAAAAATATTATTGCTGGATTGGATTTAGGTACAACAAAAGTTTGTGCTGTAATATCTGAAATTCAAGATGATAAAATTAAAATTCTCGGCTTTGGTGTTGCTGTATCTGAAGGTATGCATAGAGGTTTAGTGAATAATATCAGCAAAACTTCCGAAGCAATTAAAACCGCAGTTTCGATTGCAGAGAATAGAGCCGGGGTTGCAATAAAGCAAGTGAACGTTGGTGTTGCGGGTGAGCACATCACAAGTTTGCGTCACAGAAATTATGTAACCATCACCAACGAAGATCATGAAATCACGAAAGAAGATTTACAGCGACTTGAAAATGATGTAAGAACAATTCGTATTCCGGGTGACAAGCAAATTTTACACATAATTCCAGAAGAATTTTTTGTTGATGATCAAGGACAAATTGATAATCCAATTGGAATGACGGGAAGCAGATTAGAAGCCACTAATCATATCGTATTGGCTTCTGCAGCTGCAATGCAAAATATTAAAAAAGCAGTTGAACGAGCTGGTTTACAAGTCAACCAATATATTCTTCAACCTATTGCTTCATCTGCATCTGTGTTAGAAGAGAGTGAAAAAGATCTTGGAACTTTATTAATCGATATTGGTGGAGGCACTACCGACATTGCAATCATTCATCACAAAGCAATTAAACATTCAAAAGTTTTTGGAGTTGCGGGAAACCAAGTTACAAATGATATTAGAGAAACACTCGGAGTGATTGACACTGAAGCTGAAAAATTAAAAAAAGAATATGGCTTCGCTCTGGTCTCTTCCATTATTGAAGACAAAGAAATTATTATCAGAACTGGTGGTGCTCGTGCGAACGTAAAAATTCCAACAAGCGTTTTAACACAAATTATTTCTTACAGAATGAGAGAACTTTTTACACTCATCGACAACGCAGTTAAGAGCGAAGGATTAAAATCTAAAATACGCTCCGGAGTAGTTTTAACAGGCGGAGGATCACTCTTGAGAGGCGTAACAGATTTAGCCGAAGAAGTATTTGGATTGCCTGCGCGACTTGGCGTTCCTCTTGAACAGTCAACAGGTGTTCTGAGTGAAATTGAAAAACCAGAATTTGCTACTGTGGTTGGTTTATTGAAAGGTGTTCCCGGAGTTAAGGCAACATCTACAACAATAAAATTCCAATCCACAAATAAGAAAAAAAGAAAAAATCCATTCAAGGCAGTCTGGAATGGGATTAATCAGTTTTTTAAAGATTTATAAATCACTTTATTATAGGAGGTACAGTGACTGAACATAGAAATAACCGATTCTTTTCTCTTGATGTTGAAAAGAAAATGGGCGCAACATTAAAGGTTGTCGGCGTTGGCGGCGGCGGATGCAATGCTATTGACTCAATGATTCAAAAAGACTTGAATAGCGTTGAATACATTGCCGTAAATACTGACGCACAAGTATTGAAAGGTAGTTTAGCTTCTTCAACAATTTTAGTTGGAAGTCAAATTACAAGAGGACTTGGAGCTGGCGGAAATCCGGAAGTTGGAAGAAAAGCAGTTGAGGAAGATCGTGAAAAAATTGTAGAAGCCCTTAGTGGAAGTGACATGGTTTTTGTTACTACTGGAATGGGAGGAGGAACAGGAACTGGCGGCGCTCCCGTTGTAGCTTCAATCGCAAAAAGTGTCGGCGCTCTCGTAGTTGGAATTGTAACCAAGCCTTTCCGTTGGGAAGGAAAACAAAAAATGCTCAACGCTGAAAATGGAATTAACGAATTAAAACAATATGTCGATAGTCTTATCGTTATTCCAAACGAGCGAATTATTAATTTGTATGGAAAAGAGATCAGCGCTTTCCAAGCATTTGACAAACCAAATGAAGTCCTATTTGAAGCAGTAAGAGGTATTGCAGATATTATTAATATCAGAGGATTAATAAATGTTGACTTCGCTGATGTTCGTGCAGTTATGAACCAAAGTGGTGTTGCTATTATGGGCTGCGGAAATGCAAGCGGCGAAAATAGAGCAATCAATGCGGCACAACAAGCCATCTCATCGCCTCTACTTGAAGGTGCAAGTATTAAAGGTGCTAAGAGTATTCTTATTAATATTACTGGCTCTAGTAATCTTACGCTTCAAGAAATTACTGAAGGCAACAACGTAATCTTCGAAGCAGCAGGCGAAGAAACTCACGTAATATTTGGTGTAGTCAATAAACCTGAAATGAATGAATATGTTTCTTACACTGTTATTGCAACAGGATTTAATGAACAAAAAAGAAATGTTACAATTCCCGGAGTTGAAAATACAACAACTAAGAAGGTGAATAAATCAGTTCTTAAATCGGGATTCGACTTAAGAAGTTATCAAGATGTTGACGAAAAAGATATTACTGTCCCTACGATTATTCGTGCATCAAAAAATAATTTGGAAAAGGAAGAGGATGAAAATATAGTTCAACCAAGTTTTAATTTTGACAAGTTCAAAAAAATTCCGTTTGAACAACAATTTAAAGATGGCAAAAATTCAGATTCCAATAACCAAAAAGAAGAAGATGATGATAGCTCAGCTTTCTTAAGAATGATCATGGATTAATTTTATTGATAAGAACAGTGGCTTACCTCCTGGTCACTGTTCTTTATTCATCAATGTAGCGAACATCTACAAAAATATTTTCTTCTTCATCTGTCTGAATAATCACCCGGTTAGGCATGTGACAAATTCGGCAAGTCTCCACAAAATCTTGTTTACCTGAAATAGTAAAATCAATTTCCACCGTGTTATGAACTCCACAATACTGACAAACCCATACAATTTCGTCTAACGCTAACATAACTTCTCCGAATTATTTTTTTTACTTAACATAAACAAACGCTTTCTTATGATCAATCTCAACTGAAATAAATTTCTCTACTTCTTTGAAAATTCTTTCCTTAATTTTGATAATTAAAAAAAATTGCAAACTTAACCCAAAACTTCCTTCTACGCAACGCGGATTTAGATCTGCGAACATCAGCGTTTGAAAATCAGCGTCATCAGCGTTCCAATGTAGCAGAAAGAGAACGCGGATAAAGCGGATGCTGCGCAACGCGGATTTAGATTAGCGATTATCTGCGGTTGAAAATCGGCGTCATCAGCGTTCCAATGTAACAGAAGGAGAACGCGGATTTAGATTAGCGATTATCAGCGTTTGGAAATCAGCGTCATCAGCGTTCCAATGTAACAGAAAGAGAACGCGGATAAAGCGGATGCTGCGCAACGCGGATTTAGATCGGCGAACATCAGCGGTTGAAAATCAGCGTCATCAGCGTTCCAATTTAGCAGAAAGAGAACGCGGATAAAGCGGATGCTACGCAACGCGGATTTAGATCTGCGAAGATCAGCGCTATCTGCGGGACAAATAGTTCCCGCTGATTTACGCGGATTACAACAAAACATAAAGTAGTTTTTAGCGGTGCCCTAAATTCTTTCAAGAATAATTTTCTATTGACTTTTGAAAAATGAAAAACTATTTTAGTGCTCAAATGTTCACTATTATTGTTTTAGCATCTCACATTTTTAACGAGTTGTTAAATGACAATAAATTAATTGACACGGACATTTGGTTCTAATTTTTTTAAAGCAAAGTTTAGATTTTTAATGAAAGAGATAACTGATAATTCTACAATAGATTTTTTGCATCTGAAAGAGTACGAACTACCAAGCAGAAATAAATCAAATATTTTTTATTTGCATCCTCCAATCTTGCGGAACAAAGGCGGAGTTAATTTTGATATTTTCGATTACGAAACATTGTTCAATGACGAAGCAGTTAAAAAACTAATTCGTGAAGGAAATACAATCGGTTGTTTTTATATCGAGTCGCCAGGAATGCGTTCACTGCTAAAAAAATTAAATGTCGAAACATTTTCTATGCTAACTGCTGCGAGTTCAGTCATACGTCCCGGAGTAGCAGAGAGTGGAATGATGCAAGAATTTATTGCACGACACAAAGACCCAAGTAAAAGAAAATATCTTATTCCAGAGATGGAAAAAATTTTGGGTGAAACTTATGGCGTTATGATTTATCAAGAGGATGTAATAAAAGTTGCTCATCACATTGCTGGGTTATCACTTGAGGAAGCTGATCTTTTAAGGCGTGCAATGAGTGGAAAAATGCGCTCACACAATGCAATGAATAAATTAAAGAACAATTTTTTTGTTTCTTGTGAAGCTCGAGGATTAACAAAAAATATTTCGCAAGAACTTTGGCGACAGATAGAATCATTTGCGGGCTACGCATTTTGCAAAGCTCACAGCGCATCATTCGCAGTTCTTTCTTATCAAGTCGCTTATTTGAAAGTTCATTATCCCGCAGAATTTATGGCGGCAGTTCTTAGCAACGGTGGAGGTTATTATGCTGCGGCAGTTTATATCTGGGAAGCAAAAAGACTTGGAATAAAAATTCTGCTTCCGTGCATAAATAGAAGTGAGGCAAATTACAAAGGGAAAGAACGATTAGTTCGGATCGGATTAAATGCAATCAAAAATTTTTCTTCAGCTTCAATTAAAATAATTATCAGTGAACGAAATCAAAATGGAAACTATAAATCACTTCTCGATTTTCTCGTTCGTACAAAAATTGGAATTGAGGAGACAAAAAGTTTAATAAAATGTGGAGCAATGAATTGCTTCAAACAAACGCGTCCAACATTGATGCGGCTGCTCGACATTTACATTCATCACAGAAAAATTTTGGACAACAGTTATAACAATCTCTTTATGAGCGATTCTTTTGAACTAGAAAAAGATGTGGTAACAAACATTGATTATAGCATTGAAGAAAAATGTCAAATCGAATTTGAGACTTTTGATTTTATGGTAACTCGGCATCCACTGGAATTTTTTTTTCCGTATCTCAATAACAAAGGAAATGTTACTGCGGTTGATATGCACAGACACAACGGAAAAAAAATCAAAATGATTGGATGGTATATCAGCTCAAAAAGAATTAGAACAAAAAAGGGAGAGATAATGAAATTTCTTTCTGTCGAAGATTTAACTGGAACTTATGAAGCAGTAATTTTTCCTAAAGTCTATTCTGAAATTGCAGAGAAAACACTTTCGATGGGACCATACGTATTTGAAGGAAGAGTAGATGCTGCGGGAGGAAATAATTTGATTGTCGAAAAACTCGAACTGATAACAGTGCAGGCGCTTAAATCATCGCTACAAAAAGATAGCGTTGAAAATCAATACTTCGGTGATGAAGAAAAAATTTATGAAAATGATTTCGCTCTTGCTGAAATGTTAAATCAAGGGGAATTAATTTCTGCTTATCTCGCTTAGGTAGTCTTTGTAATTATTGCTAAATTCAAAGATAAATTTTTTAAGAATGTGAATGACAGCTATTAAGAACGATAATCCCAAAAAATTAAGTGTAAAAGAAGAATTTAAAATTCTCGCAGCAAAATTACGTGATCGAGAAAAATTGACTTTAGGTGAAGTTCTCGATTTCTTAAAAGAAAATGCATATCATTTTATGATAATTCTGCTTTGCCTTCCATTTGTACAGCCAGTACCAATGATGGGGTTATCATCAATACTTGGTATTGTAATTGCACTTATTGGATTATCATTTGCTATGGGAAGAATGCCCAAGTTACCGAAAAAAATTCTTGATGTTAAGCTTCCTGATAAATTTATGTATTATGTTTTTCTTGCCTCTGAAAAAGTTTTTTCATTCTTAGAAAAATTTATTAAGTCAAGACTTGTCTCTATTTCGACAAACAAATTAATTGCGCGAGTGAGTGGTGGATTTATTTTTGTTGCCGCATTATTTTTAATGCTTCCAGTTCCTATTCCATTTACAAATACTCTCCCAACCTATGCGATTCTTTTGATAACTATTGGTGAACTTGAAGAAGATGGATTATTGATTATTGGTGGCTATCTGATGTTTGTTGCAACAGTGATTTATTTTTTACTACTATTACTTGGGAGTTTAGAATTAGTTCAATTTGCTGTTTGATAAAAATCAACCTTTGACTACGGCCAATGGTGAAAGCTCTAAAACGATATCGACTAAATCTTTCTGATTATTCATAACAACTGAAATATCTTTATAAGCGCTTGGTGCTTCATCTAAATCATTTTTCGAACGAATCGAATGAATGATGCCGAGTTTGTCAAGTTTATTTTTTTCTTCGAGAAAATTTAGAGTTCGTTGAGCTTCTTTTCTTCCCAATTTTCTTCCCGCACCGTGTGAACAAGATTCAAAACTCTCTTTGTTTCCTTTTCCTTTAACAATAAAACTAACTGCTCCTTGCGAACCCGGGATTATTCCAATCTCATTTAACTTTGCACTCGTTGCACCTTTTCGATGAACAACAACTTCTTTATGAAAATGAGTTTCAATTGCGGCATAGTTGTGTGCAATGTTTACAAAATTGTCAAAAATAATTTTTTCATTTATCACTGATGTGATTGCAGCTTTAATATTTTCCAACATAAGTTTTCTATTTTGGAAAGCAAACTCTAAACAAAAACTCATCTCAATAAAATATTTTCTTCCTTCATTTGAGTCTAACAATAAATGAGCAAGGTCAAAAGATTTGGGAACTTTTGATTTGAGTTTTTCATTCAAGTTTTTCGCAGTCTTATCATAGTAAGCAGCAGTTTTGTAACCAATGTTTCTGCTACCGGAGTGAATCATTATCCAAATAAAACCATCACTTCCTTTTTGAATTTCGATAAAATGATTTCCACCTCCCAAAGTTCCAATCTGATAAAGTGCACTTTCATATTCTTGATTAACAATTATTGTGTCACTGAAATTAACTTTTGGCATTAAACTCTCATCACAAGGTCTGTTGTGATGCTTCATTCCAACTGGAATTAACTCACGAATTTTAGACATAATTTTTTTCAAGTTTTCGTGATCAATTTCTTTTAAGGAAGTTCTTTGCGCACACATTCCGCAGCCAATATCAACACCAACAGCGTTTGGAATAATGTTATCAGTAGTTGCAAGCACTCCGCCAATTGGCATTCCAAAACCAACGTGAGAGTCGGGCATTATTGCGATGTGCTTAAAAACAAAGGGAAGATTCGCAAGATTTTTTGCTTGTTGCAGCGCTTGCGAGTCGATATCATCCAACCAAAGTTTAATAGGAACTTTTTCTGTCGTAATTTCTTTTTTCATTTTATGTAAAAACAAAATTTTATATTTGACATTGTCTCTTTAATTTTTCAATATCAATTTAACAAATCTGACTAATTATGATTGAACCAAAAATAACACTTGAATTGGCGCTTGAACATGGATTAACCGAATCTGAATTTGATAAAATAAAAACAATATTAGGACGAGCACCAAACTTTACTGAACTCGGAATTTTTTCAGTGATGTGGTCTGAACATTGTAGTTATAAAAATTCGATAGCATTGCTAAAAACACTTCCACGAAGCGGAGGGCGACTACTTGTTTCAGCTGGAGAAGAGAATGCAGGATTAATCGATATCGGAGACGACCTTGCAGTTGCATTTAAAATTGAAAGTCATAATCATCCTTCTGCCATTGAGCCGTATCAAGGTGCTGCGACTGGTGTTGGTGGAATTATGCGTGATATTTTTACAATGGGAGCGCGACCAATTGCCGCATTAAACTCTTTACGCTTTGGATCTTTATCTGATCCTAGAACTCGATATCTGTTTGAAGGCGTGGTTAAAGGAGTTGGCGATTATGGAAATAGTTTTGGTGTTCCAACTGTTGCAGGCGAAGTTTATTTTGATGAGTCTTATCAAGGCAATCCTCTTGTGAATGCTATGGCTGTGGGAATTGTAAAAAAAAATAGAGTCGCCAAAGCAATTGCCATTGGTGAAGGAAACCCAGTGTTTATAGTTGGTTCATCTACGGGAAGAGATGGAATTCATGGCGCAACTTTTGCGTCGGAAGAGATTTCTGAAAAATCAGAAGCAAAGCGTCCAAGCGTTCAAGTTGGCGATCCATTTACTGAAAAACTTTTGTTGGAAGCAACTTTAGAAATTATTAAAGAAGATTTGATTGTTGGAATTCAAGATATGGGAGCTGCGGGAATTTCCTGCTCAACTACTGAAATGAGTGCAAAAGGAAATTCGGGAATGAAGATTAATCTTTCAAAAGTTCCTCTACGCGAAAAAGGCATGACGGCTTACGAAATTATGCTCTCCGAGAGTCAAGAACGAATGCTTGTGGTTGTAAAAAAAGGGAATGAAAAAAGAGTAAAAGAAATTTTCGACAAATGGGATTTGAATTGTGAAATTATTGGTGAAGTAATAAATGAAGAAAAAATTTTAGTCGATTATCTTGGCGAAAGGAAAGCTGAAATTCCGCCTCAAGATTGCGTGCTTGGTGGTGGAGCTCCTGTTTATATCAGAGAACAGAAAGAACCTGAATATCTTAAACAGACAAGAAACTTTGACTTCAACTCTCTTCCGAAAAATCAGAATATTGAAAATATTTTCTTAAAAGTTTTTTCTTCAACAAACATTGTTAGTAAACGATGGGTTTATGAGCAATATGATTCGATGGTAAGAACAAACACTGTAGTTGGTCCGGGCTGTGATAGCGCAGTAATTTTAATTAAGGAAATCAACAAAGCACTTGCAGTAAAAACAGATTGCAACTCACGTTATGTTTATCTCAATCCAAAAGAAGGAACAAAAATTGCTGTCGCTGAGTCTGCAAGAAATATTGTTTGCTCGGGCGGAACTCCGCTTGGAATTACAAATTGTTTAAACTTTGGTAATCCATATAAACCAGAAATTTATTGGCAGTTTGCACAAGCTATTGAAGGCATGGGCGAAGCTTGCAGATTTTTTGAAACTCCTGTTACAGGTGGTAATGTTAGTTTTTATAATGAGTCGCCAGAGAGTGCAATTTATCCAACGCCAACAATCGGGATGGTTGGATTGATTGATGACTTAAAATTTGTTACAACATCTTACTTCAAAGATGAAGATGATTTGATTTATTTACTCGGCGAAGATTATGAAGAAATTGGAGGAAGTGAATATCTTAAAGTAATTCATAACTTAGTTACTGGTGATTCGCCAAAATTAGATTTACCTACTGAAAAAAAATTGCACGACTCATTACTGAAATTAATAAAATCTGGAATTGTAAAATCTGCTCACGATGTTTCAGAAGGCGGAATAATTTCATCACTTGCAGAATGTTGTTTGATAAATAAAAATAAACAGGTCGGATGTGAAGTTAATGTTGAAATAAAAACATCGGAAGAATTTTCTTTATTCAGCGAGTCGCAATCAAGAGTAATAGTATCTATCTCGAGAAAAGATAAAATTGATTTTGAAAAAATCTTAAATGATTCGGCACAAGTTTTTACTCAACTTGGAATTACAAAAGGAACTATATTGAAAATAAATAAATATACATTTGAGCTAAATCAACTAAGCGATATTTATTTCAATACTATTGAGCAATTGATGAAATGAAAAAAAAAAATTATTTAAAAAAAATATTTCAGAAAAGAAAAAAACTTTCTCCGCAGAGTACAAAGGAGCATATAAAAGAGTTTTATGATTATTACCTCGTGAAATTATATGATCGACTTGAAACTCATCATATTTTTTTATTTTCAAGTAGCTTAGCATTTTCAGTCTTTATCTGTATAATCCCAATCGTTCTACTTCTCTTCTGGTTGTTAGGAATCTTTCTTACTGGATATACCGTTGAGAATCAAATACATACTTTTATCACAACAATAATTCCTTATCCTGAGTATGCAGAATATGTGAATGAAATAATTGATGAAAGAATTGACGAGTTGATTGATTATAAAAACGTTGCGGGCTGGATTGGTGTTGTTGGTCTCTTCTTTGCAGGAAGTACTTTGTTTAGCAGTATTAGAGTTGTGCTGAACAAAATAAATGGAACTGATATCGATGTGAATTTTTTTCTTGGCAAACTTAGAGATTTAGCACTAATAATTTTTATGCTAATTGGATTTATTTTTATTGCAATTCTATTTCCATTTTTAGATCTACTCAGAAATTTTTCTGAAC
This sequence comes from Chlorobiaceae bacterium, assembly GCA_013824085.1. Taxonomy (GTDB): domain Bacteria; phylum Bacteroidota; class Ignavibacteria; order Ignavibacteriales; family Ignavibacteriaceae; genus PNNF01. Next base: position 59,464 of record PNNF01000011.1, read on the forward strand.
AAGTTGCGGAACTTGCATTTTTACAATATGGAATTTTTCAAAGAGTTTTTACAACTCTTTTTTCAGGAATTATAATTTTTTCAATTTTTTGGCTTATCTACAACTTTGTCCCATCTGTAAAAATTAAAAAAAAATCGGTTACTGTTGGTGCGCTCTGGGCAGTTCTTCTCTGGATTCTCGCAAAAGAAATTTTTGGAATTTATGTTTTTGATTTTGCAAATTTTGGTAGAGTTTATGGAACATACGCAATTATTGTCGTGCTCGCATTTTGGATTTACTACTCTGCTTTAGTTTTTATTCTCGGAGCTGAGATTGGCAAATTATATGACGAAAGAGTTGCAGAAAAACTTCTTCAGAGAAAGAGATGAAATTAAGTTTAACTGATAAAAATTTTTAGAGAATTTTTTCTCTGTTTATATTAGTCATAGATTTAAATAATTTTCGAAAGTTCTTTAATAAACCTCAGGAAGTGATTTAAACAATTTATTTTGAACAATAAATATTTCTCAAAAGAAGTAACGGAGAGAGCATCATGAAAAAAATAATTTTGATCATCTTACTAATTTCATCGATTTCATTTCCTCAATATTATTCAGAGAGAAGCACCGAACAAAGTTTTGAGCAATCTGAATTATATTTCACAAGCCATTTCTTAAACACGTTCGGATTAAAAAATTTTAAGAAGGTTAGCGTTGGTCTTTTAGATGATCCATTTCTTAATGTCTATTTAAATCCCGCAACTCGAATCGATTTTGGAGAAGATAATTTTCTTTTTTATCTCGACTTTCGCGGAGACAGAACAGAAGCCGAAATTATGGGTTATGCTTATCCTTTTTGGGGAGGATTAAGAACAGCCTATTTCCCTGGTCCTGATATTCGATGGATTGGAACAACGCGTACTGAACCCGAACCAATTTTTTCTCTTGGAATTATTACTAATCCACTCAAAGGAATAACTGATAATTTTTTTGTAGGTGGAACGTATCAATTGTTATATCGTGAAGAAAAATTTTACAAAAATCCGTATTGGATATTTTATCCACGATTTGGTTATGATACATTTGGTGGAGCTCGATTAGGATTAGACGCATCTATTCCGATGGAAGATCGTTACTACGGCGCTGACCAGATGATAAATTCAGGACATCTGCTAACTCTCTTTACAAGCTATGAAGTTGATGATAACCTAAACGCAGGTTTATTTTTCAATGCCGTTACTCACTCGCGTGAAGGAGATTTTTCAAACTTAAACAGAGATGAATATCGGTCATCGAATTTATCCCATTGGGAAAGCTCTATAACAAATTCGCGAACTCAGAATTATAATCATTGGGATCTTGCACTTGGAGTTTCGTATCAATTAACAGAGCAATTCAATACGGGAGTGAAAGCAGGATATCTTAAAGGAAAAGCTGACCAAAATAATTTGCATGAAATATTTGATTATTCTAAACGTGATAGTTCAAGCGTGAATAAAGATTGGTTCAATCATTATGCAAAATCTTCTACAAATCAGAACTGGAATCAGGATGGAAATACAAAATATTTCAGTTTAAATTTTCAAAACAAAGTTGATGATAGCAAAGTCTTTGGCGGATACTATCGCTATTCACAAAATAATACTGACTTTCTTAACACTTCAAATATTTTAGATACGTCGAGATATTCTTCGAAATGGGTTTTCAATAACGATACATCTTGGAATCGTCACGAAGGCATATCAACAGCTTTTGATGTTAGAACCGGTCGAGGAACCAGAGTAAAGGCGGCTCACGAAATGATGCTAAGTTTTCATTGGAAAGTGAGTAAAAGAAACACTCTCTATTCAGGAATTTATTTGTCGAGCAGCAAATTAGAAATTGATGGAAATGAACCAGTAACTGCAAAGCGAATGTCAAGTTATTCAAGTACTAATAATACAGGAAATCAACCTTACAATTATTTCAGAGATTTGGTGGAAGATAAAAATTTAGTTTGGCGATATGTCTCATCCGAATGGTCGTTACAAATTCCGATCTTATTTCACTTTCAGATAACTGATACTTGGGGTGCTATGATTGGGGTAAATAGATATTTTTATAGTTGGAAAATTACCGATCAGACAGTAGCATATTTTATGCACAGAAGAGAAAATAATGACGGAGTTATTATTGAAGAGAGAAATTTTGCAGAAAGATACACTCAACCAATTACTCGCTTAACTGAAAACTACACAGATGTGATTGTAAGTTTTGATGCAAACATTACCAAAAAACTAAATGTTAAAATGACGATTGATCCCGAGTTTGATCCAATTCTTAGATTTGCTCAATGGTGGTTGAGTTTTAATGCAAGACTATAAAAAAAATAATTTTTAAAATTATTGAAAAAAAATTTATAAATTTTTCTTTAACTGAATCTTTTCAATTAAAATAAATTATACTGAAGTCCAACAGAACTGCTCATGATTCTCGGAGTGTTTGGATGTTTTGTAAATCTGCCAGAGACAGTAAAATAGATATTGTTCTCAATATAATACCAGAACGAAGCAGTTAAATTATGCTGAAGCAAAGCACTCTCATTTATTGGCTTTACAATTCCGAGTCGATAAGCAGAAACAAAATTAATTCGATTACTTAATTCATAAATAAAATCAACGCCACTTCTAAGGTGTATTTGTTTTAGAAAAAGCGAATCCATCGGAGTAAAAACTTCAGCGACGCAATTAATTTGTGTTTGCCAGCTTATCGGAAAAGAATATCGATTGTTCAAAGTTAAGTTAGGATTACCAATCGCGGATTTATCTTCTGTCGTAAGTGGAAACAAAATTCCAATTGATGTATCCCAGCCATAGTAACGTTCATTCACGCGTTCGTTTATTCCAAAAAGTACTTGCCGCATACGAAGAATACCGAGTGAACCTAATCCATCAGTTGTGAGCATTCCTGTTTTTAAGACTTCATGTTCAATTGCATCAAACCAGTAAGTTTCATAAGTCGTTCCGTAGATAACTTTAAATTCATTTTCACGTTCAATTATGTTCGCAATGTTTATTAAAGTTTCTTTTGGCAAATGTCCATCAAGCACTAAATCATTCATCAAGTGTCCTTCAATCCGAACAGCTTTTGCAAGCGCGGTTGCGTTGATGTATCTGCCGAATCCAAATCCAACTGAAAGGTCAGAAGCTATTTGACGATAGGTGTTGATGTGCTGTGCAGTTAATCTTGAAAACCCAAACCAATTTGTCTCTTCAAAAATATATTTACGAAAACTCCCATCAATTTTTATGTTATGATTTAACTCTGCAAAATTTCTACCACCGGTTGCATCTAAATTTAAGAACCATGCAAGCGGCAATGATGAATAAAAACTTTGGTACAAAATATTTCCATTCGCATGATTTGAGGTTACAATATTATCTGATTGCGACCAATTCCACGCCCCATCAAATCTCAATGTAGTCGCTTCGCTAACTGGAACGTTGTAATCCGTAACTCTAACGTTCTGAGAAAAATAGTTTTGTGCAGAAAGAATTATTATTAACGCAATTATACTTTTCATGATTTTACCAAAAATGTTACTCTAACATAAAGAATTCATGATTTTATTGCACTGAATTTTCTTGACTCTGAATAAAAAAAAGTTATTTTAGAATCAGATAAAAAAATCTGATTAAAAAAATGACAGTAATATTTTCTAAAAAATGTGAGTATGGAATCCAAGCTGTGCTTTATTTAGTAACAACGCATGAAAATGATGCTATCTCAGCAGAAAATATTAAAAAAAAATTAGGCATTCCAAAAGAGTTTGTTTCAAAAATTTTACAAAGTCTAACACAGCATGGAATTATAATTTCTAAGAAAGGGAAGAACGGTGGATTTCGTTTAGCTAAACCGGCATCAAAAATAAAATTGATTGATATCGTGGAAGCAATTGATGGGTTTGAAGTTTTTGAAAGTTGCCTTCTTGGCTTTTCTAATTGTGGCAACAAAAATCCTTGTCCCGTTCATGAAACTTGGGGCAAAATCAGAAATGAGACTTATAGAATGCTCAAAGCAGAGACGCTAGAAGAACTAAAAGAAAAAATAAAGATGAAAATTATATTGCTTTAAACAAAAATAACTCAACGGATGGTAGTAAGAAAAATAAATATCGTAAGAAATAAAGAGAAAAAAATTCAGGCCACGCGATTTTACATTCAACTATTTTTTGCGTTGCTCTGCATTTGGATTGGAATTGAATTTTCTTACTTCGTAAAATATTTATCGACTAACGGAGCAGAAGGGCAATTTTACAGACCCGCTGGAGTTGATGGATTCCTTCCAATCAGTTCATTGATGAGCTTGTACTATTTTATTTTAACAGGAGAGATACATTGGGCACATCCTGCCGGGCTATTTATTCTAATTGCAATTGTTGCTGTTTCATTTTTTATCGGAAAATCTTTTTGCAGTTGGTTTTGTCCTGTAGGTTTTCTTTCAGAATTAGTTGGTGATTTCGGGGAAAAAATTATTGGACGAAAAATTAAAATTCCCAAACTACTTGATTATCCACTTCGCGCATTGAAATATCTGATTCTAATTTTTTTCATTCACGCAATTTTTTTTCTAATGAATGAAATCACTCTCAAGATTTTTCTTGATGGTGCTTACAATCAAATGTCGGATGTTAAGATGTATTATTTCTTTGCTGATATTTCGCAAACTTCTTTGATAGTAATTTCGGTCTTGTTTTTTCTTTCGATAATTTTTAGAAATTTTTGGTGCAGATACCTTTGTCCTTATGGTGCATTGCTTGGGGTAATTTCTTTCTTAAGTCCCATCAAAATAAAACGAAATGTTTCAACTTGTATTGATTGCAGTTTATGCACAAAAGCATGTCCTTCTTTCATAAAAGTTGATAAAGTAAAAACGGTTTATTCAGATGAGTGCATTAGTTGTTTTAATTGTGTTGATGCTTGTCCTGTGAACGATACATTAACTATAAAAACAATCCGACACAAAAAAATTTCTGCTAAACTTATTCCATACTTTGTTGTATTAATTTTTTGTGCAGTAACTGGTTTAGGAATGTTAACTGGAAATTGGGGGAATGAGATCTCAAAAAAAGAGTACTTACTGCTTCATGAGGAAGTACATCAACTCGACCATATCCGAAGCGCCAAAGATATAAAAGCATTGGAAGCGTCAGGTAAGCAAAACAAAATAATAACGAATAAGAAGAATTAGTTTTATTCATTAAGATATTTTTATAATTAAAAAATTGGTGAGGAAATGAATTTTATAAAAAAAATAATAGATATCATAAAGCCGCCTGAGAACTGGAAGCTCGCAGTATTACTCTCTTCAGCGGTTTTAATTGGTCTATTTTTCTTAATCTTTCACATCTCAAATGCTTCTTCCTATCTCTCAAACAATCCAAATACATGTATCAATTGTCATGTAATGTCTCCTCAATTCGCTTCTTGGCAGAAAAGCTCGCATGCAAGAGTTGCTACTTGTAACGATTGTCATGTTCCGCACGGAAATTTAGTGAATACGCTCTTCGTAAAAGCATCGGACGGAATGAGACACGCAACTGTGTTTACTTTTAGGAATGAACCACAAGTAATACGCATAAAGAATCCGGGGAAATTAGTAGTGCAAGAAAATTGTATTCGATGTCACTTAAGTAGAACAGACCAAACTCATCTCAATAGAATTTCAGAAACAAAAGCTCTTGAAGGTAGAGACTTTTTTTGTTGGGATTGTCACAGAGAAACTCCGCATAGTAAAATCAGTAGTTTATCCTCCTTTCCCGATGCAATAATTCCCGCATCCAATAGAATAATTCCTGAGTGGATGGAAAAACAATTCAATTTAAAAAAATAAACAATAGGAAAAAAAATGAAAAAAATAACTGATCGAATAAAAGAAAAACCTTGGTTAGGTTGGGTATTATTTGGGGCGACAATACTCGTAGTTTTTATTATTGGACTTTTTGTTTCCACAATTATGGAAAGAAGAGGGGAGACTTATCAACTGCAACAAGTCGGTAAACCAATTGGTGAATGGGAACCAAGATTAGAAGTCTGGGGAGAAAATTTTCCTCGTCAATATGAAACTTATATGAAAACAAGCGACACTACTTTTGCAAGCAAATACCTTGGCTCAGGTAAGATAGATCTATTGGAGCAAAATCCTAAGTATGTGATTCTTTGGGCAGGCTTTGCATTTTCGCGAGACTATGGACAGGCTCGAGGGCACTATTATGCTATAACCGATGTAATAAATTCTCTACGTACTGTGCAACCACAACCAAGCACCTGTTGGACTTGCAAAAGCTCTGATGTTCCGAGACTAATGAATGAAATGGGAATCGATAGTTTTTATAGAACTCCATTAAAAGATTTAGGGCACGAAGTAGTCAATCCAATTGGTTGTTTAGATTGCCACGATCCCAAAACTATGAACTTAAGATTGAGCAGACCCGCAATAATAGAGGCTTATCAACGACAAGGAATTGATCCAAAGAATTTTTCTCATCAAGAAATGAAATCGCAAGTTTGTGCTCAATGCCACAGCGAGTATTATTTCAAAGGTCCGGGACGATATCTTGTGTTCCCATGGGACGAAGGATTTACAGTTGAACAGATGGAAAAATTTTATGATGATGCTGAACATACTGATTGGGTGCACGCATTAAGCAGAGCACCAATGTTAAAATCTCAACATCCCGATTATGAAATTTACAAATTAGGAATTCACGGTAAAAGAGGCGTGGCTTGTGCAGATTGTCATATGCCATATAAAACTGAAGGAGCGGTGAAGTTTACTGATCATCATATCCAAAGTCCTCTAAGCAAAATTGATAGAAGCTGTCAAGTCTGTCATAGAGAAAGTGAAGAAACTTTACGACAAAATGTTTATAGTCTTCAAGATAAAGTAAAAGAACTTGCAAAAATTTCTGAGGAAGCATTAGTAAAAGCACATCTCGAAGCAAAATATGCTTGGGATAATGGCGCAACAGAAGCAATGATGAAACCAGTTCTTACTCTAATTCGTCACTCGCAATGGAGAAGTGATTTTGTAACGTCTAGCCTTGGTGCTGCATTTCACGCACCTTCTGAATGCTTGAGAATTCTGGGTACTTCAATCGACAAAGCTCAAGAAGCAAGACTTGAACTAGCTAATGTTTTTGCGCAACTTAAAGTTAAAAAACCAGTTATTGATCTTGCTAATCTGACAAAAGCAAAAGCTCAAGAGATGATTGGATTAAATATGGAACAGATTAGAAGTGATAAAAATGAATTTCTAAAAAATGTTCTACCCGTATGGGAGAAAAAAGCTGCTGAGCGACAAGCAAAAATGAACTATTAATTAAAGAGGAAAAAATGAAATATTTATTGATAACTTTAGTTTTATTGATAGCGTCTTTCAATTATGCTCAAGAAAAAAATGACTGGAAATTTTCTGCACAAATTCAATTACGTTCTGAATTGGATGGAAGAGATTTCAATGATGAAAGCTATGCTTTAACATTTGCGAGTATGAGATCAAGATTTGCAGTTCAAAAATCATTTGACAATTCACTCGATTTTATGCTGCAAATTCAAGACTCAAGAGTCTTTGGTCAGGAAAATAGCACATTAGCCAATTCTTATAACCTCGATTTACATCAAGCATTTGTTAGATTGAAAAATCCGCTTGACTTACCCGTATCAATACAAGCAGGAAGATTTCAAGTTGCGTATGGAACGGAAAGATTTTTTGGTGCGGTGGGCTGGCATTATGTTGGGCGTGCGTTTAATGGTGTTAGAGCTTCGTTTGATTTAGGAAACTTTACTGATGTTTTTGCTTTGTCTTTAAGAGAACCGACGGGTTATATCTCCAATCCTACATCCAGTCTTTATCCTGAGATTTTTCTCCGAGAGACAAGCTCGAGCATTTATGGATTCTGGTCATCAACCAACTTAAGTGAATCTCAAAAATTAGATTTCTTTGGCTATCATGAAATTGATAGACGAGTTACTGTTGGCGGCGATTATGTTTTGAGTCAATCAACGCTTGGCTTAAATCACATCGGAACTTTTGGAGCATTCTCTAATATTGTTGAAGCTGCTTATCAGTTTGGTAATCGTGGTGCAAATGATGTCTCAGCATATTTGATTTCTTTACAAGGCTCATACAAGTATGATGTATTCAAGTTCGGAGTGGGCGGCGATATTTTGTCTGGCTCAAGTTCCGATGACCTTGCAAACTTTAAAGAAAATTCATTCTCGGTTTTGTATGGCACTAACCATAAATTTTATGGCTACATGGATTATTTTATAAATGTTCCAGCTAATACACGTAATCTCGGGTTGAATAATTTTTATTTAATGTTCGATTGGATGCCGACGGGTTCTAAGTTTTCTACTTCGTTAATGATTCATCAATTGTCTTCTAACCAAGAGAGTGCACTAGGAAATTCTGCTTTTGGTCAAGAAATTGATCTTACAGTTTTCTATCGATTCATTAAGGGAACAACAGTAACGTTTGGTACAAGTTTGTTTTTGCCTGGCGATCTTATGAAAGAATTCTTTACAACTCCTACGGGAACAGTTAGAGATGATATGAGTTTTTGGTCATACATTATGCTGACTACGAATATTTAATTCATAGTATAATTTCATTAAAATTTATTTTAATCAATGCCGGACAAGTTCCGGCATTTTTTTTTGTCATAAATGAAGTGATGCAGCTTGATTCTAAAGGGTTTGAGACTCTTCTCTTCGTTCAGAGTGAAAGAAATTTCTAGAATCTGTTATTGTTCATCTACGAAGAACGAATAATTTGTGTGATAGTGTTTTACAATAATAAGTCATCTATGATGATTAGAATTTATTTGATAGAAACAATTTTAGATAAAAATATTTTTCCTCGTAGAGGATAAATTATTGTAGAAAAGAAAATCTTTGTGGGACGCTGTGTCCTGTATTCAAAACAATGGAACGCAGATGACGCGGATAAACCTGATAAGCGCGGATAGGAAAAATTTAGTGGATTTGTTGAATCGTGTATTTGTCCCAATTGACGCCATTGTCCCAACACGAAAAAACAATGAAACGCGGATAAAGCGGATTGAAACCTGATAATCGCGGATAAGAAAAAAACAAAACAACAGTCATTCTGAAGGAGCGCAGCGACTGAAGAATCTATTCCCAAATACGCCTACACTAGTCATTCATAAAAAAAGCTTACTACTGTTTCCCAAAAGTGAAATAAAAAGAATCTATAGAGTTAACGATTTATGTTTCACAAAGTAAATGAAAAACAAAAAACTTCGTGTGACGTTGTGCGCACTTTGTCGGACGCTGTGTCCTGCATTCAAAACAATGAACGCAGAAGACGCGGATAAACCTGATAATCGCGGATAGGAAGTGGATTGACAGAAGTTAAAAAGAATTGATGATTCAGAATTTATGAATTTAAAAAAATAAAAATTAAAATTCAACTGCCATTTTGAGGAGCTTGATTCTAAACGGCTTGACACTTTTCTCTTCGTTCAGAATTTAAAAAATTTCTAGAATCTGTTATTGTTCATCTACAAAGAACGAATAATTTGTGTGATAGTGTTTTACAATAATAAATCATCATGATGATTTGAATTTATTTGATGGAAATAATTTCAGATAAAACTATTTTTCCTCGTAGAGG
>PNNF01000012.1 GCA_013824085.1 Chlorobiaceae bacterium
CAATTTACTCTCCCACTGTTCGATTTCAATTCCAAGATGTTAATTTGAAAGCCAACTCCGATGACTGAGCGGAGTCGAAGTCAGGAGTTTTTATTAAATAATGAAAAATTAAGATGCATTTGATAAACTCTTGCCAAAATAAAATTCTTAATTCTTCATTCTTCATTCTTAAGTTTTATTTGATTTTTGGGTCTGGGCGACGTTGAGACAAGGCGTGCCTTGTCTTTACTAATATTAGGATTATGAGATTTAATAACTGAAGGAGCTTCGTCTAATGCAAAATGTGGCTTCGACTTCGCTCAGCCACCGCCAAATTTACTCTCCCACTGTTCGATTTCAATTCCAAGATGTTAATTTGAAAGCCAACTCCGATGACTGAGCGGAGTCGAAGGCAGGAGTTTTTATTAAATAATGAAAAATTAAGATGCATTTGATAAACTCTTGCCAAATAAAATTCTTAACTCTTCATTCTTAATTTTTAATTAATCACTTCATCAAGATCATTTTCAGTGTCTGAAAACGACCTGCTCCTTTTAATCTATAGAAATATACTCCACTCGATAAATTCAAATCTGAAGAGTTAAAATGAAGGGCCGTTGTTCCTGCTTGTAGATGACCTTCAAATATCGATGCGATTTTTTCGCCAAGTATATTTAATAATTCAATTTCTACTTGCTGCTCTTTGTCAATCTCAATTCTGATTGTCGTAGAAGGATTAAATGGATTTGGATAGTTTTGATGTAACTTATAATTTAAGTCTTGACTAAATTCACCACCAACACTTACAGTCGGAATTGTAAATGTTCTTGTACCACCTGCTTCATTGTAACGGCTTTTGAACTCTTGCATATATTGATTTGCAAGAAAAACATCTTCAATAATTAAAGTGTTTTCATCGTTGTCGTTATTTGCTGCGTTTGACCAATTGTGTGAACCAGTAATTAATGTTGGTCGACTCTGTGCATTTGTTGCATCAACTATTGCATATTTATGATGAAGCGTTGGTCCCGCATTTGGGAATACTTCGGCGAATGTTCTTAAATTTGTAAATTGACTGAATGGATCATTCGACTGATGAATAATTCCTCTCTGATCTGTAACACCAAGTTGAGATCTGTCAAACATTGCTTGTCTGATATCTGAACGAGTGAATGATAAAAGAGCAAAATAAATATTACTGTTCGATGTGTTAATCGCATCAATTATTCTTGCCGTTGTTTGATCGGATGGACTAAAATAGAGTTTAACTGATCTACCACCGACATTGAAAGAATGTGGTGTATTATCTCTCTTGTGTGGACCAAATCGAGCCAGAGCAGAGTTAGGCACGTCTGTGCTGCTTCCCCACATCTCTTCGAATTCAATTTCATAAGCTTCTGCAATTGCTGGATCATTTATTTCGATTACATTATTTTCCCAACCTACTTCAAGTGAGGTTACGTTCCAAGAGCCAGTCCAAATCCAATCGTTGTTTGGATCTCCATCACGCGAATCAAAAATAAAAAATTTGTTGTGCATTATTCCATCAAGACTCGATGGCCTTTTGCTTAACAATACTCCCGCATTTACAAGTTGCGTAACATTGTCCTGATTTGCTCTACTGTCGTAAACAAATCTAATCCGCACACCACGATTGCGGGCTGCTATTAATGCCGTTGCAACATCATTCAATCCAAAAAAGCTATACAATGCCATATCAATTGAGAACGAAGCAGCGTTTATTCTTTGAATCAATTTAGCCGCCAAAGAGACGTTTCCTTGTGCTGAGTTTCGTGGAATTGCAACTGAAGTATCTACAGGAAAATTGAAATAGACATTTATCGCTCCCGTCACAGGATTTAACGAAGCCGTCGTTACAGTCTGAATTGCACTTGTGCTGGTTCCAAATTGATTTGTTGAAGAGACTCGGAAAAAATATTGTGTTGAAGGATTGAGTCCCGAAATTAAAAATTTATGAAATGTCGTGTCCTCAATAATTCTGAGTGAATCAAGTTCAAGATTTGAAGTTAATCCATATTTTATTTGCGCATCTCCAGCTCTCATTGTAGAAAATGAAACTATGAAAGAGGTAGAAGTTATATTTGAAACTGCAATTGGATCAAGAATAGCGGGCGGACCGTTGTAAATCAAGTCGCTAACGAATCTTGGTAAAATTTGATAACCAGTACTAAATGGAGCAGTTGTCTTAAATTGTCCAATAATTCCAATCACATCAATTGGACCAGAAGGAATTGGAGTATTAATTAAAGAAGCTACGTCATTGTCAATACGAAGTTGCATTGTGCCTGAGGCATCGGTGATATTATAATTTGTTCCGCTTGCAAAATTTCCAGTGCCAACAATTGTAACTGAGTTTAATCTTACTAATTTGCTCTCGTGAGCTTCAATCCCATTCCACAACTGAGTATTAATATCAGCGATTGTAACAACTTGCGGAATTGAAATTTTATTTGAGTCTAATCTTTGAAAAGTTGAACCCGCTCTTCTAAAATCGAATTGGGTTAATCCGTTGAAGTGAGTTAAAACAGAAGTGATTTGGACTGAATCTCCAATCCGAACTCGATTAGAAAATAAATCACCAAAAACAGAAAGTCCGCCTGTGCTATCTTGCAACGAAGCCGGACCACTTAGTCCAAATTGATTTGCAGAAGTTACAACGCCACGAACAGTAAAAGTTCTTCCAGTATCTACAGGAACGCCGTTGGCATTATTGGTTCGTATTGAAGAAATTGGGACAACTGTTTGAGCAACTAACTGAGTAAACGAGAGAACTAAAAAAAAAATTAGATGTTTCATCTTATATCCGTTGAGAGAATAAATCTTAAAATTCTGTTATTCCCTGTATCTAAAACGTATAGAGTTCTATCAAAGAATGCGACGCCCTCTGGTGCTCTAAAAACAGTAGGTCCGCCAAATGAATGTAACTCATCTCCGAATGGATTGAATTTATAAACGCTATCTCTTCCGGCATCTGCTACATAAATATTTCCCGCAGGATCAATAGTAACTCCTTCAGGTCTTGAGAATTTATTTATTTCCATCATTGTTGAAGTAAGCGGAGCTTGTCTTATTGCATAAGATGGATTTTCAGCATTAAAATTGAAAAATAGCCATTGTGTTTTGAAACTTGTGTTGCCTGTAAATGTCGCAATAAAATCGATATTTCTGCGTTTGAAAGAAGTAAGAGAACTTATTCCATTAGCAGTTAAAATTCCTGTACCAAGTGGTTCAATAGCGGGCATTCTACCCATTAGCGTATCGATTTTTGAGCCCGGACTTTTACGTTGAAATAATAGAATTGAATTGTCTGGATCAATGAAGCTTGTGTTGCTTGGTCCGGTTCTACTAACGTAAAATGAATTATCATAAAAAGCTGCGACACCCGTATATTTAATTCTTGGATTCAAACTTGCAGGATGTTTTAATGAAGGCAATAATCTTGTTAGCGGTGCAGTTTCAATATTGTGATTAGCTGCAACCATATCCAATTTAATTACTGCACTTGTTGTTAATACGCTGTCAGCAGAAATTCTTATTGTATCCATTGCACAAATAATTAAATTCAATTGATAATCTTGAGCAATAGCAATCGGTTTAAGAATTCGTCTTGTCCCTAAGATTTGTCCTGCGATATTCATCATAACAATTCTGTCATTGTCGGTGTCAGCGACGTAAATAAACGGCTCGTTGCCGATGCAAATTGCACGAGGATTATTGAATCCAGTCCACGCAGGTTGAATCGGAATATAAACGGTATCACCAGCAACGTTGCCTGTGGTTGCTCTATTAAATTCAGTTAAATCCAATTTTTCTGAACAACCAGAAACTGTTAAAAAGAGAGCAAGAACAAAAAAGATTTTTATTAAATTATTTTTCATATTATAAACCAAGTAGGATTGAAATTCTATGAGCTGAACCAAGTCGTGCAAAACCTGCATACGCATAATCAAGAGTAAAAGTAGCAATTGACAATGGAATTTTAACACCTGCACCAAAACTAAAGTCCTGTTCATCAACATTTAATTTGTAACCGCCACGCAAGAAGAGCGAAGAATTTAATTCAGGAATAGTATAATTATATTCTGCACCAAAGGAGACGTTTTCGCTATTATCGTTAGGATGATTCAATTGAATAGAAGTAGTAATTTTTTGAAACTCCTGATTTAACGGCTCGAAAGCAAAACCGATTCTGAACATAGTTGGTGGAGAAAAAGATTGCCATTCGGATTTTTTTCTTTTTCCGACTAAGACAACTTCCCCATCGGGAGCCATTTCGTTACCGAAATTTGTAATCGCAACTGCGAATCTACTGCTTCCCAATCCCGTCCAATAATAAGTTCCGAGATCTACCATAACACCACGCATTTTTAACTTGTCGAGAGTTTCTTCAACGTATCGAATTGTTCCACCAAAGCTAAATCTGTCGGTCATTTTTCTCGCATAAGAAATTCCTACTGCAAGATCGCTGAAAGAGAAATATTCGCCTGTGCCGAAAGGAGCAAACTCTGTTGTAACTTTCATATCGGGCATGGTTACGGAAGTTATCGAAAGTCCAATAGCATCGCTGCTTGAAACGTGATAAACAGCGCCGATAAAATCGTGGTTAATGTCAACAACCCAACTATTATGAGAAAACATAATTTGGTTGTCAGAGAATTGCACTAAACCTGCAGGATTCCAGTAAAGCGCTGAAGCATCATTAGCAACAGCCACGAACGATTCGCCCATTGCAGTTGCTCTGCCACCCACTCCAATCTTTAAGAATTGTGCAGTTGAAATTCCTGCTCTCTGTCCTCCAAGTGTTGGAAAGAGTTGAGAGTAAGAATGATTTGAAATAATTACTAATAGAATGATTATTATTTTTTTCATATTAAAACTTAAAACTTAATCCGACTTTTACATTTCTTCTAGTTAAATAGCGAGCAGGGTTTTCTGGATACGGCGAAATTGGTGCTTGTAAATCTGGATACATTGGGTCATTCCAGCTACTTGGCACAGGATCACCATACTCATAAGCTCTGCCTGTTACGGGGTTTATTATTGCTGAATTTTTTGTGTCGAGAAGATTATTAACTTCCACAAAAACTGAAATCTTCTTTCCTAAGAGAGATAAATATTTTTCAAAATTTAAGTCTATCCAAAACCAATTGTCACCAATTTCTGCAAATCTATTTTGTCTGGATGTTTCATAAAGTGGTCTTCCATCTGAAGCATAGCCAGCAAAATATGTTGGTGTATATCTTCTGCCAGATTGGAAGAAAAATCTGAGATAAAGATTATAGTCATCTAAGATACCTTCTCCGAATCCAAACAAAGCTTCATTCTTAGGAACAAAAAAGCTTGTGTTGATTGACGCAGTAATTGGTCTATCCCAAGGTGTAAATTCTTCTTTAATTGATTCATCAAGATCGCCTCTTAATACCAACACGCCTTCGTCTGCTGAAGAAGATTTACCTGTTACAATTGAGTAAGAGAAATTTGCTGAACCCGTAAACCATTTACCAACTCGTTTCTTATACTCTAACTCCACACCTCTTGAGCGTGCATAATCTTGATTTACATAGGTGATAAATCGTTGTGCAGAAAATCTTGCTGAAGTTACGCGAGCAGTTCTTGTTGAGACGTAATCAAAAATATCTTTGTAATATGCAGTAACAGTTAAAACATCATTTTCTGTAAATTGTGTTTTTATTCCTAATTCATAAGCGACAGTGGTTTCAGGATTTAAGTTTGGATTACCAAATTTCTGAAACGAAGATTGTGCACTAAATGGATTTAATTTTGCATATACAAATTGTGGCTTAGGCCATTTGCTAAAATGTCCATATGAGAAAAACAATGTTTGATAATCCGAAACTGGATGTGAAATTCCGAGTCTTGGGGATAACCTTGCTTTGTATCTTCTATTCCCAAACCAATTAAAACTATCATTTTTATATCTCTCTCTTGTTTCATCGGGAATAGTAATAACTTCAGGATTCTCAACTGCATCATCAACATATTTACCGGGGAACCAGAAATCAACACGCATTCCGAAGTTCAGAATCATTCCACTAAAATTTATATTGTCTTGAGCATAAACTGAACCAAGAGCAGGATGAACTTTATAGAGATCATTATTTAAACCAAATTCGCCAATCCAAGGACGGAAAATTTCAACAAGTTGCATCTCTTGAAATTGTAGATTAAAACCCGCCTTAAATTTATTTTTTTCATCAAAGAAACTTGTTAAGTCACCACGAATAGAGAACTCTTCAACATAGTGATCTCTGTATGTAAACGGATTTCCTAAATCCCAAAATCCATCACCAGGAATTACACCAACTGTGTCACGTCCCAAATTGTAGTAACCCAAAGGAAAGTTAGCAAAATCTTGTGGTTCGATATACTGATTCCACAATCTGCCATTTGCATCAGCTCTTAAATTCGTAAAGAAATAATTTACTTTTAATTCATAAAAAGTTTTTGAGCTTAATGTGTGGGTCATTGAGAAAGAATGATATTTATTGTTATGAGTAAATACATTCGCATTACTTAAGTTTTTTTGAAATTCATATTGATAACCGGGACTTGGCTCGATATACTCCAAATTAGATTGAAGAGATTGCGAGTTCTGATTAATATTTACCGATTGATTGTATGAATAACTAATCTTAATAGTTGGAGTAGTTTTCCAAGTTAATTTTGCTAAACCAAAGTAGCTATTCTCAGCACGAGGAGTAAATCTTGATCCAAAAAACGTTGATGAAATAATTGACGAAGCCGTTGGTTTAAAATAACCCTGCGTAATTCCATCAGTTAAACCCGCAAAAAAACTTGAGAAAAAAGTTATTGATCCGGGAACATTAATTCCAAGACTTGGTAAAATAATCTGAGTGAGAGGTTCAGGTCCACTAAAATTTGCTTCAATCACATCAGTATTAAAAACATGATAAGAGCTGCTGCTTGCAATATTATCAGTTTTGTAGGATAAATAACCACTAAAATTGGAACTACCTTCACGAGTTCTAACATTCACAACACCTGAAGTAGCTTGCCCAAATTCAGCATTGAATCCACCTGTAATGATTTCAATTTCTTCGATTGAGTTAGAAGAGAGTTGTAAACCAAAACCAGTTCCCGCAAGAGGATCTTGAACCGAAACGCCATCAAGTAAGAAAGCATTTTCGTAAGATCTTCCGCCTCTGATATGAATTGCATTATCTGATTTAACCACACCCGCTTGTTGCACAACAATGTCGCTTACACTTTCTACAATAGATAATTCAATATCTTCGCGAGAAACTGTTCTTTTACTCTGCGTCTCTTCAACATCCATAAGTGGTCTTTGCCCAATAACCAAGACTTCTTGCCCAAGACTCAAAACCGTCTCTTCGAGTTTAACATCAAGTCTTCGACTTTTATCAGCTTGGATTTGAATTCCAGTGAAGTTTATTGGAGTATAGCCAATAAAAGAAACCTCAATAGTGTAGGTGCCGGGGTTAATATTTTCGATTTTAAAATCGCCATCGAAATTTGATGATGCGCCGTGATAAGTTCCTTTCAGAATTATGTTCACGCCAATCAAACCATCGTTATTTGCTTTGTCTGTAATTCTTCCAACAAGTGTCCCCTTCCCTTGCGAAAAAGTAACAGATGAAAAAGCGATAATAAATATAAAAAGAGTTAATATTTTATTCATGGAGTCAATCCAAATTCGTCAATTAAAACTTTACTAAAAAATTGTTTAACATTACTCGGAGCAGCATTGGAATAAGAGAGAGGAATTCCCATAAACACAATGCGATTATCTATCGACTTAAATCCTACTATTGGTCTGCCTGCCATATCTAATTCATATAAACGTACTGATTGCACAGGATTAGGAAAATATCTTCTTACCAAACTAACGGGATTATTAAAATTCATATCTGTAGCAAGAGTTGGATATCCTTGAGCCACTGCTGGCACTCGAGTTCCAAATGGAAAAAATCCGTCATTCACAGGAACTCCAATACTATCAAGCGGAAGAAAATCACTCAATCCTCTTGCATCAAAGAAAGATGGAAATAACATCGAGAACAATACTTGTCCACCTGAAGCAACGTAAGGTCTAACTGAAATTTGTGCTGCTTCTAAGTTTGGCGAGTTATCAGTGTACCAAAAAACTGCTTTAAATAATTTTAGGGTTTCTGTAAACATTGGTGAGATAAATCGCGGCATAAGAAGACCAGCGGGATTACCAACTTTAATATCAAGTATGTCATACTTATCTCTGAAATTTAAACTATCTAAAATTCGATTGTAGAAATTTGCACTTAAATCAGATGGACGGAAATCATCAATAATTAGTAAATCACCTTTTGGTTTTTTTACGTAAAAAGTTTTGTTCACGTCACTTGGGAAACGAAGTACTTTACTATTTGCACCAGCAAGATCTCGAGCAAAAATATAAAAAACATTTCCTGCGTTTAATTTTAAGTTTGGAAGTTTTATTGCAATCGGTTGATTGATAGTAGTTCCAACAAAGACATCGCAACTTACAGTTCCCGTTCCGGGCAATGCTCTAAAAGTAACAAACTTTGTATTTCCGGGTAATCGAATTTTTGTAGAAGTATCGTTAAGTGCAATAAAAATATCTACAATCGATTCATCACCATCAATATCAGTTGCAGTCCAACCGAATGAAGCAACGGTGAAAGTTGTATCGGGAATTTCAATTCTTATGCTGCGCGAATCAGTAAGATAATTTACAATTGGAGGAGAATTTCTCAATGGAAGCGTCAGTGTAGCTGGAGTTGGATCAACATCACCAAGATCGATGAATGACTCACCACCATCATATTTACCATTACCATTTTTATCTGTAAATGGTTCAGCTCCGAAATCAATTCCATTTCTAAAAACTCGTTCGTCATAAATACCATTCCCAAAATTATCAACTGCTACAACTTTGAAGATGTAAGTCGTGTCATTCCCCGCCATGGGGAAAGCGATAACAGAATCATTCCTTTGTGTAAAAGTCCATTTTTGAGTTCCGTAAGTTATGAAATACCCAGTCACTAAGCCATCAGGGTCATCGCCCCACCAATTCAACATTAACTTACTCTGTTGCTTACTGATTACTGAATCAGGAAATATTGCAACATTAGTAGAAGGCGGTTTGTTTGGTTCTAACACGCTTGTTACGTCCTCTTTACAAGAAAAAGAAACAAAAATCAATAAAGTAAAGAGGATATTTATATATATATTTTTCATCAAATTAATTCTTTTTAAGATCACTAAATAATTATTTTAACAGCATCATTTTCTTTGTTTGAACAAAATTTCCTACTCTAATCTGATACAAATAAACGCCCGAAGTTAAATCACGTGCATCAAAAATAACTTGATACTCACCAGCATTTTGATGAAGATTAACAACCGATTTTACTTCTTGTCCGAGCATATTAAATATTTTAACCTGAACAAAACCATCTGTAGGAATTGAATATTTAATAGTTGTAGTTGGATTAAATGGATTCGGATAATTCTGTGATAATGCAAAAGATTTTTGATTTAAGTCATCCTTCTTTACGCTAACAGGCACATAACCAATAAAGTCATCATCTTTGCGAGGAACAATTTTATAATTATTGAATGAATAGAAAAGTACTCCTCTCATCTCATCGAGTCTATCGCCAGCACGCATTCTACGATTGTTCCGCACAGTATCCAAGCCCGCCAACCACAAATTGTGATAAACGTGGTTTCCTTCTTGAAGTTCAACTCTTGTGTTAATGTTTGAAGTATCAGCTACTACAATTTCACCAAAATTACTATTGCCACCACCACCTGGTCCAGCAGAACCATCAGCATTTTCATTTATTACTCTAAGAGTTCTATAGCTGATTAAGACAGATTCCCACTGTTCAGCAGGTAGAGCATTGTTTCCTAAATTTGAAATATCGCGAGTAGAAATTACTCTTGGTGTTGGAAGCGGATTTCCTGAAGAATTAATTACAACTTGTGTAATCGAATCAAGTCGAGTATTGCTCGTACTTTCCATAACCAATCCACTAATAGTAACATTTTGTCCGCGTCTTAATCCATCAACCGTTGTACCAAAAACCCAAATTCCACTCCACGGAGTATTACCATTTTGAATGTAGGTTCTGCGCCCAACCTGATTTCCATCGCCTTGCAAGTCTGAAGTATCAGCAGTTACAATTCCAGTTACAGTTACTCTTTGATTATTGTAAGGACTAAATCCACCACCATAAGGACTGAATTGAACATCTTGAATTGTGAGAGGTCTGTTTAATACAAGATAAAGGAAATTATTTCTAACTGTATCTCCAGGACTTGTAGCAGTTAAACCAAGTGAATTCGAAGATTGAATAAAATAATCAACTAAAGCTGAGTCAGCATTAACTCCGGGAATTACTGCAGAAAAAGTTGTATCATTTACTCTTGTCATATTAATAACTTGACGAGCGCCAGTTCCAACTCTATATCTTAAAGAAGTAGCTGCAATTGTTCCGCCGAGATTAATTTCTCTAATTGTCGCTGTAACAGTTACTGCTTGATTTCTACCAACTAAACCTAAATCTCTTCTAACATTTGAAATTGATGGAGGTGATTGCCCAATAATTAAATCTTCTGGAAACATTGGACGGATAACATAAGTACCATCAGTATTTTGTCCAATAACTCCACGAATCATAACAATAGTAGAGCCATCCAAAGGAGGATCCCAAGCTCTAACAGCGTAAGTTCTTTTTGAAAAATAAGCTGATTGTCCATGAACAAAAATTTTGTTTCCGAATTGATCAACGATTGAGAAAGGATTAGCAGCATTTGTACCAACGTTTCTATCAGTTGAAATCACATTTCTAATTACTACGTAAGCTCCTTCAAATTTTTCACCCGTCAAAATATTTGGAGTTGTTCCAGCAACAAAATCTGAAATGTTTACTTCAACAGGAGTTCTTCTAATATTTTTTGTCCCAACTTGAATAATTGGAATTGATTTAATCACGTTTATTTGGGTTTGTCTCCCAAATTCTTGAACAACACCAGTAACAATAAAAATTCTTGCAGTATCCATTCCTTCAATATTTGAAGAAGAAACTGTAGTATCATCTTGAATAATATTAATTCCATTCCATTCAGTGGATGCGTAGCTAGTATCAGTCAAATAATTTTGCCATCTTGCACCTGCCCACATAATAACTCTTCTGTCAGTATTTCTATCAACAACAGTCCGAACATTAGCAACACCCAAAACTCTAACAGTATCTCCAGTTCGAGGAGAGCGATCAATATTTGCTCTCAAAGAAGAATCTGGAACAAATTGAAGATCTCTAACCATATAAAGTGGATATGATTGAGCTAAAATTCCAACTGTTGAAATTAAAAATAAAAGCAGTAATAATTTCGCTTTCATAAAAGTAATCCTTATTTAATAATTAAAAACTTTCCGGTTTTTATTTTACCGGTATTTTTGTCTCGCACAGTAAAAAGATAAAGACCAGTAGCAATTGCTTGGTCGCCATCTGTAATTAAATCCCAAGGATGCTCTCCACCAGACATCTGTTGAATTCCATCTCTTGAGAAAGTCTGAAACCATCGTTGATCTGAACCGTTACTCGTAGGTGAATGCTCTATTCTTTTTACGATATCACCTGAAAGAGTATATATTGTAATTTCACAATGTGAAGGAAGATTATAAAAATAGATTTTTCTTAATCTCTCGGATCTTCCGTCCCAATAAGCTTCGCCATAATAAGGATTAGGATAAACACCAACTTCTACATTCTCGTCTGAAGTTGCAGTTACTCCCGCAAATATTTTTGCTTGATTAAAAAGCTTTCCTGATTCCAAACTCTCTAATCCGTAGGTTTCATCTCCTTTATCAAAAGCAGTTACAGAGAAGACGTATTGCCAACCATTTAACAAATTGTTGACTTCAAATTTGTACCAATAATTTGTAGTATCACCATCAAATTTAACTGGTTGAGCGAGTCGAATATTATTGAATCCGGTATTTAGCCCCGCAGTATTTCCAGATGAATCGAATTCAGCCATTTCAAAAAGAGCTGCTTCAAGATTTTGAGTTTCAGTTAAATCGAAGCCCGCATTAGTTCTATAAATTCTATAACCTTCAAAATCTTTTACTCCAAGAATTGGATCGACTGAACTTTCTGATCGTCTATCCCAATAGAGAGTAGCTTTGTTACTTTCAATAACTACTTTTACTTTAGGATCATTCGGCGGCGTTGGGAGAATGTAACGTTGAATTTTTCCTGTTCCAAAAATATCTTCACCAAGGTCTAAAATTCCATTTCTATTTCTATCATTTCCAAAATATGCACGAAGAGCCCACTCTGCACTGCTGAATAAATTATTTTTTTGTTCGCGAGTGTCAAGAGCTGCTGCATCAGTTCCAAATTTTTTAGCGCATACAATAGCAAAAACAATATTTAGAGAATCGCCCGGTTTCAAATTTCTGAATGGTCCCACTGAAATTAATTTTGATCTATTCCCCGGAGTGCGGAGTAAAGCAGGAGTAATATTAGTTGGGAATCGATTGTTGCCTCCAAAAAAACCTTCCATTTTTCTATAACGTTCAACTTCGGTTGCAGGAGAAAAAAGATTTGGGTCAGTAGTATTTCGGAATTGCCAGCTTGTAAAATTTACGCTATCGGCTCTGCGTGAAGCACCAAGAAATTGCAGACCCACATAACTATCAGTAAAACCGATATCACCAATTGCATCAAAAGTATAAGCTACTTTCATCGAGTCTGAAAATCCAACTCCCCTTTTATCAAAGAAAGGAGTTCCTGAACGAGGTGATGTAATATTTGTATTTCGCACTGGAGCATCAGCCCACAATCCAATATAAAAACTATCGATAAATTTGTTTGAGACGTTTCTAATTGTATAATTCATTATCACAAAGTTGTTAGCAAAATTTAAGTTCCAAGCATAACTTTCGTGACGAACAGTAACACCAAGCGGAACGTGATCAATAATAATTTCTCCATTAAGCAATGTGCGAGCAGTATCAAAATAATCCATAACAAAATCTTGATGAGAAACAGCAAGTGGATTATAAAATTTTGATTGCAGCAATGATGACCTTTGAGCTATTCCACTTCCTCTTGCATTGGTGAATTCAAATCCACCACCACGATTAGCAACAGAAGAGACATCGACAGAACCTGTAGAGACGTAAGGACCAATCCTTCCGCTTCCAAGTGAGTCGTTACTAATGAACCCGCCAATCCAAAGTCCACCTGAAAAAATATGTTCAATTCCCGAACCTAATGGATATTCACAACTTGGCTGCGCTGGCCAATTAGCAAAACCATTTCCAAACATTCCAAAATTTGTAATCGTTAACCCGATGTTGCCAATGTTTGTGAACTTTGTATTGTCATCATCCATTGGTTTTTGAAATAGCTCTTGGGCGTTGATGTTGATTGAGAAAACTGCGATAAGTAAAAAAGCGATAAAAGTATTTTTCATTGTATATATCATAAAATGTATAATTTGAATATTAAGTTTACGGAACTTCGTAGAATTAAAAAAATTAATCAAGCTAATCATTTATCAATATTTTTGCTTGCTCATCTGCGTGATAAGAACTACGCACTAATGGAGAAGACTCGACAATTTTGAATCCGAACTTTAATCCTTCTTCTTTGAAAAATCGGAATTCATCTAATGTAACGAATCTATCAACGGGTAAATGTTGTTTTGTAGGTTGAAGGTATTGTCCAATAGTCAAAAAATCACATCCTTTCGAAACTAAATCTTTCATAAGCTCAACTACTTCTTCAGTTTTTTCTCCAATGCCAACCATAATTCCACTCTTTGTTTTCAAGCCTTTCTGATGAAACCAATTTATCAATTCAAGACTTCGCTCATACTTAGCTTGTGGACGCACAGCGTGATATAAGTTTTTAACGGTTTCTAAATTATGATTTAAAATATCAGGAGGATTTTTTAGAATAATTTCAAACGCAGTTTCTTCTCCCTTAAAATCGGGAATTAAAATTTCAATAGTAGTTTCTGGCATTGATGAACGAATCAATTTAACTGTCTCTGCAAAGATTGACGCTCCACCATCTTTAAGTTCATCTCTATTTACGGAAGTAATAACAACATGTTTTAAGTTTAATTTTTCGACAGCATCAGCAACGCGACGAGGTTCATCTAAATCAAGCTCAGTCGGCAATCCAACTTTGATGTTGCAAAATCCACAACTACGAGTACAAGTATCACCAAGAATCATAAAAGTTGCAGTTCTTCTATTCCAACACTCACCAAGATTTGGACAACGTGCTTCTTCACAAACAGTATTCAATTTATTTGTGCGCATTAAATTTTTTACATCAGTAAAATTCTCTCCGTGTGGAAGTCGAACTTTTAACCAATCCGGTCTGCGTCCTAAATCAACATTTTTCTTTTCTGACTCTTCCTTAAAAGCTCTTTGATGAGAATTTATCATTAATTAATTCCACTAAAATTTTCTAATTGATCTTTAATAAATTTAAGAAATCTGCCACCAACCATTCCGTCAATAACTCTATGATCGTGAGCTAACGAGAGATACATCAATGGTTTTATTGCGATTGAATCAGTGCCATCTATTTCGACAACGACAGGACGCTTAATCACTGCACCAACTCCAAGTATTGCAACTTCAGGTTGATTAATTATCGGCGTTCCGAATAAAGTTCCGAATACTCCATAATTTGTAATCGTAAAAGTCCCGCCCGTAATATCATCAGGAATTAATTTTTTAGTTCTTGCTCTCTCTGCTAAATCATTTATTGATTTTGCAATTCCGATAATATTTTTTTCATGAGCGTTTTTAATATTTGGAACAATTAATCCATTTGGTTCGAGAGCAACAGCAACACCAAGATTAACAAATCGTTTTTGCAAAATTGTTGTTCCTTCAATCACTGAATTTACGAGTGGAAATTCTTTTAGCGCCTTCACTACTGCGTGTGAAACGAATGACATATAAGTAAGTTTTACGCCTTCATTCTTTAAGAAGGTATCTTTATTTTTTTGGATAAAATTATAAATCTTTGAAACATCAACTTCTAACAATGCAGTTACATGAACAGAAGTATCACGGCTTTTAATCATGTGCTGCATAATTTTCTGACGAATGTTATCCATCGGAATTCGTTCAACTAATCCACTTGAATATGCTGGTTCAAATTTTTGAGGAGTAAAAAGTTTTTCTGTTATTTTTGCTGCAACGGGAATTACCTCTTTGACTTGAGGTTGAATCTCTTTTTGTGCTTTATTTCTTTTTAAAAGATAATTCAAAATATCATTCTTTGTTACTCTTCCTTCAAGTCCGCTACCATCAATTTTTTCGAGTTCTTCAAAACTTACTTTTTCTGATTTAGCAATGTTCATTACGAGTGGTGAATAAAATCGGTTTGATACTTTTGATTCTGAAGTTGACTCCATAGAAATTTCTTTTGGCTCATCTAACAGAGTCTGTTTTGCAATCATATCGTGCATAGCATCAGTTTTCAAATCGACAATATGTTGCGTAGAAATTTCTGCTAAATGAACTGCGTGTGTGTCTGATGTGGACAATCTCGCTACGATCACTCCAACTGCGACTGTCTCCTGCTCATTAACTAAAATTTCTGTTAATATTCCCTCATTCGGCGAAGGGACTTCAGTATCAACTTTATCAGTGCTTATTTCAAAAATAGTTTCATCTTTTTTTACTTTGTCACCAACTTTTTTGTTCCATTTTATTATCGTTCCTTCCATCACCGACTCACCCATTTTCGGCATTGGAATATCAATCGAAGTTTCAGGAATATTTTTCACAGAATTATTTTGAATTGGTTCAGCGGCAATAATTTCAATCTTTTTTTCTTCCACTTTTGTTGGAGTTTCTTTTTGTGGAGTCAATTTTGCAGCTCTAACTGAACCGGGTTCGTCATCAATAAAGGCAACAGTTTTCCCAACTTCAATTGTATCGCCTTCATTAAATAAAATTTCTACTAAAATTCCTTCAACAGGTGAAGGGACTTCTGTATCAACTTTGTCTGTGCTAATCTCAAAAATTGTTTCATCTTTTTTTACAGTGTCGCCTGGCTTTTTATACCATTTAATAATTGTGCCTTCCATTATGGACTCACCCATTTTCGGCATCGGTATTTCAATTTTCATTTCTAAATTTCCTCAAAATAAAATGTTAATATTTTAATAAATCTTTTATTCCTTGATAAATCACTTCTCGCGAAGGCAGCACAGCATACTCAAGCACTGGAGCATACGGAATATGTGCGTCTTTTGCTGCTATACGTTTTATTGGTGCGTCCAAATATTGAAAACAACTATCTGAAATTCGTGCTGCAATCTCTGCGCCAAATCCGCCTGTTAAAGTATCTTCGTGAATAATAACCACTTTGTTAGTTTTTTTCACCGAATTAAAAATTGTTTCTTCATCAAGTGGAATGATTGTACGAAGATCAATCACCTCAATAGAATAGCCTTCATCAGCAAGTTTTTTTGCGGCGAAAACTGAATCCCACATTGAAGCACCATAAGAAACGACAGTTAAATCTTTTCCTTCTTTTACAATTTTTGCTTTACCAAATGGAATTAAATATTCGTTGTCGGGCTCAGGAGACATTGCATAACTTTGTCGATAAAGTCCTTTGTGCTCACAAAACAGAACGGGATCATTAAGTCTCATTGCAGTTTTCAATAGACCTTTTGCATCAGCAGCATTAGAAGGATAAGCGATATAAATTCCGGGTACGTGAGCAAAGATAGATTCAATATTTTGTGAATGATAAAGTCCACCGTGAATATATCCACCAACTGCAACTCGTGTTACAAGCGGCGTGAACCATTCGTTGTTAGAGCGATATCTAAAAGTTGCAAGCTCATCTTTCATCTGCATGAATGCTGGCCAAATGTAATCGCCAAATTGAATCTCTACAACGGGACGAAGTCCTGCGAGCGCCATTCCTGTTGCAACGCCCATTATACTTGCTTCGGCGAGTGGAGAATTAAAAACTCTCTCTCTTCCAAATTTTGTTGAAAGTCCTTTTGTAGCTGTAAACACGCCTCCCTTTCCATCTGCAATGTCTTCACCAAAAATATAAATTTTAGGATTCTCTTCTAACTCTTCGTGCAATGCGTGATTGATTGCATCAACCATCACAATTGATTTTCCAGTTGGTTCGGATTTTTCGTAATCAAAAGTTTTTGAAAGTCCACTCTCATCAAAGACATATTTATCAGCGGTTGAAGCTTCTGGTGACGCTTGTGCGAATGCGTAATCAACACTCTTGTCAATCTCATCTGCTACAGAATTTTTCAATTCTTCAATTTCTTCCATCGTCAAAATATTTTCGCTAATTAATTTTTCACTCAATTTTTTTATTGGATCGCGTTTAATATCATCTTGAATTTCAGAATCTACTCGATATTTTTTTTGGTCATCTGAAGATGAATGAGAAAGGAGACGAACAACATCAGACTCAATCAGTACTGGTCCGTTTCCATTTTTGATATAATCAATAGCTTCTTTTGCAGCTTGATAAGATTGAATGAAATCAGTTCCATCAATTTTTAATCGTAATAAATTTCCGTAACCTTTCATCATTTCAGCAATCGAATTTCCTTCGCCTCCACTCTGTTGCCAAACTGGAACTGAGATTGCATATTTATTATTTTGAATATGAAAAAGCACGGGAAGTTTTTCGCGGCTCGCCCAATTTACTGCTTCGTGAAATTCTCCTTGCGATGTTGTTCCTTCACCTGAACTGACGTAAGAAATATTTTTTATTCCATTACGAACTGATGCAAGAGCAGTTCCAACAGCTTGTAAAAATTGAGTTCCCGTTGGTGAAGATTGTGTTGGAAAATTTGAAGTGCGTTTCATCCCCCAATGACAAGGAAGCTGTCTGCCACCACAAGCAGGATCACTTGCTTTTGCAAAACAAGCTAAGAAAAAATCTGTTGGAGTCATGCCAACCGATAAACTCAATGCCATATCACGATAATATGGAAAGAGCCAATCAACTTGCGGATTTATTTGCATTCCAATCGCAACTTGAACTCCTTCATGTCCAGAGCCAGCAATGTGAAAAAAAGATTTTCCCTGCTTTAGTAAGTTCATTGCTTTGTTGTCAATACTACGCGCAAGTATCATCAAACGAAGCGCCTTAACAAATTCCTCTTTACTCAAGAGAGAATTATTACTTCCATTGTTCTTCAATTCATTTGCAATCGATTTTTTTTCAATCGATGCTTTCGTCTCTTTTTTTTCTGATACTCGTTTTGTCATTCTTCACCTTTGGTTAAAAAATGTTCAGTTAAAAATTTTGATAATTATTTTTTTTAATCTCTGTGTAGTTAAAAACTTCTACAAAGTGTTTAACAAATTTTTCTTTCAAATCATTCATAGAAAATTTTTGCCCAATTTCTTTTTCTATAGATGTTACTGCTTTATCTTTTATTCCACACGGAATTATTCCATCATAAAAGGAAAGGTCAGTGTTGCAATTCAATGCGAAGCCGTGCATTGTAATCCACCGCGAAACTTTAATTCCTATCGCAGCAATTTTTCTTTCATTAATCCAAACACCAGTAAATTTATCATTCCGTTCGCCAGTAATTCCAAACTCAGCAATTGTCTTGATAATAGCTTCTTCAAGTGCTCTCAAATATTTATGTGTGTCTTGTTGCCAGTCAGTTAAATTAATAATTGGATAACCGACTAACTGCCCAGGTCCGTGATAAGTAATATCGCCGCCTCTATCGATTTCAAAAATAGAGATACTTTTTTTAGATAAAAAATCTTCAGAGCCAATTAAATTATTTTTATTTGCAGTTTTGCCCAGCGTATAAGTATGAGGATGCTCGAGCAAAAGTAGAGTATCATCAATTAAATTATTTTTTCTTTCGTTCAATAATTCTTTTTGAAAATCCCAAGTTTTTTTATAATCAACAAATCCTAAATCAGAATAAGACAAAGATCTAAATATGGATTGCTTCACCATATGCCTGAGCTGCTGCTTCCATTACTGATTCCGAAAGCGTTGGATGAGCATGAATAGTTTTTATTATGGACTCTGCAGTTGCTTCAAGTGATTTTGCAATTCCAATTTCAGCAATCAATTCAGTAGCTTCACTCCCAATTATATGTGCACCGAGCAATTCACCATACTTTGCATCGAAAATTAATTTTACGAATCCTTCTCTTTCGCCAATCGCAAAAGCTTTGCCACTTGCCATAAAAGGAAATCTTCCGATCTTTAATTCGTAACCTTTTTCTTTTGCTTTCTCTTCAGTTAAGCCGATGCTTGCAACTTGTGGTTGACAATAAGTGCAGCCCGGAATATTATCATAATTTATCGGATGAACATTTAAGCCCTTAATCGATTCGACACAATGAATTCCTTCTGCAGATGCAACATGAGCCAACCACGGCGCACCAATTACATCGCCAATCGCAAAAATATTTTCTACATTTGTTTGATAATTTTTCTTATCAACTTTTATATGATTTTTAAAAACTTCTACACCAATATTCTCAAGTCCAATTCCTTCCACGTTTCCAGTAACACCAATTGCATTCAGAACTTTATCAAATTTTAATTCTTTTTTTTCTCCATTTTGAATTAGAGTAAGATGAACTTTGTTCCCTTTCACTACTGCTTTTTCAACTGTAGTTTTAGTGAAAATTTCCATTCCTCTTTTCTTAAAACTTTTTTCCAATGTTTGACTCATCTCTTTATCCTCAATAGGAAGAATGTTATCGAGCATCTCTATGATTGTAACTTTTGCACCAAAGATTGAATAGAAGTAAGCGAACTCAATACCAATTGCACCCGCGCCAATAACAGCAAATTCTTTCGGCACTTCATCCAAACTCATTGCTTCTTTACTTGTGATAATAAATTTTTGGTCAACAGGAATTGGTGGAATTGTTCTTGTGCGAGCACCCGTGGCAATAATAATTTTATCAGCAGTGATAGAATCAATTTGCTTTCCTGCATCATCAAAAATATCAAGTTGATTTTTATTTGCAAATTTTCCGAATCCACGTATTCGATCAATCTTATTTTTTTTGATCAACATCTCAACATTTTTTGTAATGCGAGATGAGATATCTCTGCTTCTTTTTATTACTTTAGAAAAATCGAAACTGAGTCCATCGACTTTAATTCCAAATTCATCGGCATTATGTTTTATGTTGTCATAAAATTCTGCATTCTTCAGAAGAGATTTCGTTGGGATACAGCCCCAGTTGAGGCAGATTCCACCGAGGTTATCTTTATCAACGACTACAGTCTTAAAACCAAGTTGACTCGCTCTAATTGCGGTTACATATCCTGCAGGTCCGCCACCTAAAATAGCAATTTCATATTTTTTTGACATTGGAATAATTTTCTGTTTTTAAATTTTGTTTACTAATATAATTAGGTTAATTAAGAAACTAAAACTTTTTAGCGACTCGATTTAGAGAATAAAATTGATCACAAAGTTTTTATCTCCTGTTACAATGATTTAAACATCATCAAATAAAATATTTTCATCAGGATTTATTTTCAATTTTAAGAAGCTTGTGATACGAGTCCGATGTCTGATTAAATATACGCAACGATTTAAATCTTAATCGAACATCAGGAATGGATTGACCTCAAATTCTATGAATGTAAAGAGGTTGAGTGATATTTTTTTTAAGAAATTATTCTGAACAAAAAACAATTCAAGAAACTATTGGAACTGTAAAATAAATACTCGTTCCTTCCCCTTCTTTACTTTCGATCCAAATTTTTCCTCCGAGTGTATCAACAAAATCTTTCACCATTATCAATCCTAAACCCGAACCAATTTCTTTATTAGTTCCTAATTTTGAAAAAGTATTATCAATCTTAAATAATTTATTCTTTTCAGTTTCGCTTAATCCAACTCCAAAATCTGAAATTTCAATAAGCGCAAATTTTTTATCATCTACAATTATTAATGAAGTAGAGATAATTATTTTATTATGTTCGTAGGAAAATTTAACAGCGTTTGTCAGAAGATTATTTATAATTGATGACAACAATTGCTGATGACCTAAAACGGTAAATGATCCAGAAAGATTTTTTTCTAATATTAAAGATTTTTTCTCAAGTAATAAATTTGAACTTTTAGCACATCCGTCTATCACGTCATTCAGATTTAATTCATCAGCCTTAAATTCGTTACGACCTAAATGAAAGCGAGAATACTCAAGCAGTTTATTCATCATATCAAGAATTGAAATTGAAGTTTCATTTAGTCTTGTTAATAATTCTATTACTTCTTCTTTCGATAATTCAAATATTTCGTCGAGCAGAATTTTTTGATAACCAAGCATTGCACTAAATGGACTTTTTAAATCATGAGAAATGATCGCTAATAATCTATCCTTTGAGTTATTCATCTCTTTTAGTTCAAGAATATATTTTTCCTTCTCTTCATCCCGAATTCTTCTTTCAATTGCGTTTGCGGTTGAATATGAAATTGTCTCTAAAAGAATTTTGTCATTTACATTGTAAGCACTAATATTTTTATAATCTTGAAGGACGATAGCTCCGATAATTTCACTTTTAATTTTAAGTGGCACACCCAGCCAAACTTTTGAAGGCTCTCCAATTAATTCAATCTCACCTTCATTCAGTAATTTTATATTCTCTTCTTTATCAATTAACAGTGCTTGCTGCTTTCTAATTAAAAATTCCGTCAGCCCTTTCCCAAATTTTCTTGGTTCAGCTATATTTTCAAATTCATCAACGAAGTAGGGAAATTTTAAGTAACCAGATTTTTTATCTACTACTGAAACAAAAAAATTTTTCGCGGGAATAATTTCAGAAATAGTTTTGTGAACGAATTTATAAAACTCATTAATATCTTCAATCGAGTCCGAAGCTTCACTAATTTTATAAATTGCAAATTTAGCTTTTTCAGATTTTTCTTTTTCTGATACATCACGAACAATTACTTGGATGGCTTTTTCCCCATTGAAACTTATCGAAATTGCCTGCCCCTCAACTAAAATACTTTCACTTTTTGAATTCAAAATTTCTTCATGGAAATCGAATATTTTTTTTTCACCACTAAGAATATTTCTAACAACATTCCCAATTTCTTTAACTTTTTTCTTAGGTAAATATCTGACTATATTTTTTCCAATTACTGAACTTTGATTTTTTAATGCTAATATTTGTGCAATTATCTTATTCACATAAACAAATTTATTATTTTGAATGACTGCAATTCCAATGGGAGAATAATCTAAAATGTTTTGTAAGCTCGATCGAACTTCGCGGTATGAATTTTCTATATCTCTTTTGTCGGTAATATCAACTAATACTCCAGCTTGGCCTATTATTTGACCATCGGCAGATTTAATTTTTTTTGCTTTATCGTTAACCCATCTTTTTTCTCCCGACTTTGTAACAATCATATAGATAGAGTTGACATCTAACTTTTCATTTTTCGCATCAACAAGTTTTTCAATTTTTTTTATGATTCGGTTAAAACTTATCTGGTTAATTTCTTCTTGAGTATATCCAAAATATATTGAGTCTGCTGGAGAAACGAATTTATAGTTATAAGTTTTGTAATCTAAATAGTAAAAATAATTTTCAGTGAAAATTTGAAAGTCTTTTAATATTTCATCAAAGGGCTGCAATTTTTACTTCTCGCTAATAATTTCAGAAATTAGAAAAATTTAATCTTATTAAAGTAGAAAAAAATAATTTGATTGAGAAAGTAATTAATTTTATTTTAATACAGACTAAATCTTAATAATATATATAAAATTGAAAAATCAACAAGCATCAGATATTTTTAGAGACTACCTAACAAAGGCAAAGTATAGAATCACCAAAGAGCGATTTGAAATTATGGACGCTGCCTTAATTTTTGTTGGTCACTTTTCCGCAGAGCAACTTTACATTGCCCTTAAGAATGATAACTCAACTGTCTCTCGAGCTACTGTTTACAATACATTAGAACTGTTAGCAGAATGTAACCTTCTCTCAAAAAGAAATTTTGGAGAGAACATAAAAAAATACGAGAGCAATTACAAAAGACAAAAACACGATCATATTATCTGCATAAAGTGTGGTAAGATCGTTGAATTTGAATCGCCTCAAATTGCAAAATGGTATGATGAGATTAGCAAAAAATTTGATTTCGATCCTGTTAGTTATTCCTTTAACATCTTCGCAAGATGTAAAAACAACAAAAAATGTAATTAGCTATGAATAAAAAAACTCTCGACAAAGCAAAAAAAGGGACATATTTAACAATATCAACTTTACCTTCTGGATTAGTAAAAATTCAATTAATTAGATTGGGAATATCTGAAGGCGATATTGTTTTCTGCCTCGAAAGACTTCCCGGTGGTACAATTATTATTCAAAAAAATAGGCAAGAAATTGCGATTGGTTACGATTTAGCAAAGCAGATTTTAATAGGTTAATATTTTTATGAGTAAAAGTCTAACAGATATAGTCGAGCACAAAGACAAGCATCCACACTTAAATATTGACAAAGATCTTCAATCGCAATCGAAAATGAAGAAGATCGTATTAGTTGGGAATCCTAATGTTGGGAAATCTATTTTTTTTAATTTCTTAAGTGGAATTTATGTAGATGTTTCAAATTTCCCCGGAACTACTCTTTCTATAACAAAAGGTGTTTATAAAAATTTTACTGTTTACGATACGCCCGGTATTTATGGCGTTTCATCCTTTAACGATGAGGAAAAAGTTGCACGCGACATAATCCTTGACGCCGATATTATTCTCAATGTCGTCAACTCTCTCCATCTTGAAAGAGATATTTTCCTTACTCAACAATTAATTGAGATGGGAAAAAAAGTTAGTGTAATTTTAAATTTTTCGGATGAAGTAAAAAAACGAAAAATAATAATCGACACAAAAAAACTTTCTGATATTCTCGGTGTCGAAGTAATTGAAACTTCAGCGGTCAGTAAAAAAGGATTTGATAAAATAGAATTTGCAATCGAGAATGCAAGAATTGGAAAACAGCCCCACGACTTGCACGAACTACTTCACAAAACATTGAACAGAGTTGGCTCGCAAGCAGAAGCTCTACTCGTGCTTGAAGGCGATGAAATTATTGCAGAGAAACATGGCGTTAATCCTGGTTCACCTGATGATAGAGAAAAAATTTATATCGATAGACGAAATCGTGTAAACGAGCTTATAAGCGATGTGCAATATGAAGATACTTCCAAGGGAAAATTTTTTAATCTACTCGGCAGACTTAGTCTAAATCCAATGACAGGATTGCCAATTTTAGCATTCATATTAGTTTTACTTTATTTTTTCATTGGAGATTTAGTCGCTCAAAGAACAGTCTCATTCACTGAAGGAATAATTGGTAAAGGTTATGTCGAATACAATATAAAATCTTTCATCGCAGATTATACTCAAACAAAAATTAATGTCGATGTGCTTGATGATGAAGGCAACATTGTAGATTCAAAATCATTTGAGTTTATTCCTAACAAAAAATCAGACCCAGCTCTTGCAAAAGAATTTTCTATTTTCTCGAAAAGTATCGGAGCAGAATCTCATTTTCATTTTTCAAATCCGATTGTAAGATTACTCTTCGGTGAGTTTGGCGCAATATCAATGACGCTTACATATTTACTCTTCCTACTGCTTCCGTTAGTAATTGCATTTTACTTTGCAATGGCAATGCTTGAAGACAGTGGTTATTTACCACGCTTAGCAACTATGCTTGATCGTTCAATGAACAGTATTGGGTTGAATGGAAGAGCTGTTATTCCGATTATGCTTGGATTTGGATGCGTAACAATGGCGACAATCACAACTCGACTTTTAGGTTCAGAACGAGAAAAAACAATTACGACTGCAATACTACAATTTGTAATTCCTTGCTCAGCACAATTGGCGGTAATCGCAGTGTTAATCAGTGCTGCGGGCTTTACTCCATTGATGATTTATGTAATAGTAATTTTCACAGTCTTAATTTTGTTATCTACAATTCTAAATAAATTATTGCCCGGCACAAGCTCTCCGTTGTTGATTGATCTACCAATAATGAGATTTCCTCAATTCGATAATGTCTTTAAGAAAACTTTTTTTAGAACTTATGGATTTATGAAAGAAGCTTCAATCTGGTTTTTTGTTGGAGCATTAGTAGTTGGAATTATGGACATCACAGGCTTGTTAGTAGTTTTTCAAAATCTACTTGCACCAATAACGACGCATTGGTTACAACTTCCCAAAGAAGCTGCAACCGCTTTTGTGATGGGAATTGTTAGAAGAGATTTTGGTGCTGCAGGTTTATTTTCGCTCGTGCTAACTCCAATGCAGATTACAGTCGCGATTATTACTATCACTCTTTTCGTCCCTTGCATCGCAAGTTTAATGATAATGCTAAAAGAAAGAGGACTCAAAGAAGGAATGATAATCTGGGCAGGAACTTGGATTTTTGCTTTCTTGATAGGTGGTATTGTTTCACAAATAATAATTTAATTTAAATTCGCATCTATGGAAAATTTAATTGATAATTATCCTTTAGTTTGGAAGAAGAAAAATTTTTCGATAAAAATATTTTGTTCTATTCCGAATATTGCAACTGGAATTCTTTTGTCAGCTTCTAATAAATATTTTTTAGTTGATCCGGGTGATGGAATGTTGCGCGATTTAGATATCGAATTATCTCAAAAAAAAATTAAATCGATTAATAATATTTTTATTACACATGGACATCACGACCACGTTGGTGGCGTCTGGTCTCTACTTACATATTTGAAAGTCGTGAGAAAAAAATCTGCTTTAAATATTCATTATCCCACTGGCTGCGTTGAGATTGAAAGTATTATTAAAGCATTCTGTTCGGTTTATGATTTAACAATTCCCTATAAAATTAACTTGAAGCCAATCTCTACAAATAAAAAGTTTGTAGCCGACACGATGAGCGTAATTCCATTTGAAGTTATTCATCATGAACATAAGATGAGTGGAACCAAAACTCAAAGAGTTCCCGCACTTGGTTACAAATTTATTTATGAAGGAAAGTCTATTTGTTACGGTGGCGATACCGCTTATTGCGATTCACTTGCTGAGATGGCGAAGGATTCTGATTTGGCAATCATTGAAGCAGGAAATAAAAATGAAAAAGAGAGTGAAATGCACATGAGCCAATTGCAAGCCGCAGCAGTTGGAAATTTAGCAAAAAAATATTTTTTAGTTCACGTCCCCAAATAAATAAATTTTCAAAAAAATTTATTGTTTTATTATTTTTGTTCTTAACTATTATAAAAGGCAACCAATGACAAAAATTTTTATACTTCTTTTTACTCTATCAGTTTTAATCTCTGCTCAAGAAAAAAATAGTTTTCTTTTTGATGGAGAAAAAAGACTCAAGAACGTTAAGATGCTTACCAATGGCGGAGAAAATGCTGAAGCTTATTTTTCTTTCGACCAAAAAAAATTAGTCCTTCAAATAACAAAAGATGAATTAAAGTGTGATCAAATTTTTACTATGAACGTTGATGGTTCAGATCTAAAAATGGTTTCGTCAGGAAAAGGCAGAAAAACTTGTGGTTATTTTTTACCGGGTGATACGTCAATAGTTTATTCATCAACTTACTTGCACGATGCAGGATGTCCCGTTCCACCAGATCGATCTAAAGGTTACGTCTGGAAACTTTACGATTCTTTCGATATTTATTCTTCAGCACTTGATGGCTCAAACTTAACTCAATTAACTACTGCTCACGGCTATGACGCAGAAGCAACAGTCTCTCCCAAAGGTGACAGAATTGTATTCACAAGCACTCGCGATGGAGATCCCGAAATTTATTCGATGAATATAGATGGCTCTGACCAACGACGTTTAACTTTTGAAAAAGGTTATGATGGCGGTCCGTTTTATTCTCCCGACGGAAGTAAAATTGTTTTTAGAGCAAGCAGACCAAAAACAGAAAAAGAATTTGCTGATTATAACGAGCTTGTAAAATATGGTTTAGTTCGTCCAACAACTTTAGATATTTTTGTTATGGATAGCGATGGAAAAAATATTGTTCAAGTTACAGATTTTGGAAAAGCCTGTTTCGCTCCTTACTTTCATCCAAATGGAAAGACAATAATTTTTGCTGCAAATCTTCAAAGTGAGAATCCAAGAAATTTTGATTTATACACTATCAATATTGATGGCTCAAACCTTGAACGAATTACTTTTAATGAAACGTTTGATGGCTTCCCAATGTTCTCGCACGATGGCAAATATCTTGTGTTCGCTTCAAATCGATTTAATGCTAAACAAGGTGACACTAATATTTTTATGGCTGAATGGGTTGAAGACTAAGCTAAAATTTTTTTTAATTATCGTGAGTAAAAAATGAAACAGCGACTACTACTAATTCTATTTTTTTCGTTTTGTTCAATTGCATTAACTCAAGTAACTGAACAGCAGAGAAATAAATCTATTACTACTGAAGAAATAAAAGCTCACATAGAATTTCTTGCGTCGGACAAAATGATGGGGAGATTGCCGGGAACTGAACAAGAGAGAATCACAGCCGATTACCTAAAAAATGAATTCATTTCTTACGGACTAAAAGCATTTCCGAATACAGATTATCTGCAAGACTTTAAGTTCAACAAAGGCGTTGACATTGATAAAAATAGTTCATTTGAAATTACACTTAATGATAAAAAACAGACACTCGAGTTAAACAAAGATTTTGTCGTTCTCCCCTTCTCTGGAACTAATGATTTTGCCGCTGAAGTTGTTTTTGTTGGTTATGGAATCTCAGCTCCAAAATTAAATTGGGATGATTATGAAGGAATAGATGTTACTGACAAATTTGTAATTGCACTCAGAAATAATCCTGAGTATGATAATCCTCGTTCAACATTTGAGTCGCAATCGAGTCTTCGCACAAAAGCTTCTATTGCACAAAGTAAAGGTGCAAAAGGAATTATTTTCATCAACGGACCTTTCCCACAATTGGACGAAGATAAATTTCCGGAAATTAGATACGACCGCGCTCCAGGTAATTTGAATTTTTCAGTTGTCTTTGCAAAGCGTGAATCGATTGAAAAACTTTTTTCTAATCAAGGGTTAACTATTGAAACAGTTCAACAGAAAATGAAAGAGACGATGGTGCCAAATTCATTTTTGCTAAAGAACACAGAAATAAAAATTAAAACTGATGTCAAAGAAATAAATGCAACAGCAATAAATGTTTTTGGATATTTGGAAGGAAACGATCCGTTACTTAAAAATGAATTTATCGTAATTGGCGCACACTTCGATCATCTCGGGATGGGCGATTACGGCTCATTGCACAGAGGACCAGAAAAATTAATTCACAATGGCGCTGACGATAATGCTTCGGGTACGAGTGGAATATTAGAGTTAGCACAAAAATTTTCTGCAATGAAAAATGAATTAAAGAGAAGTATTATCTTTATCGGTTTTTCTGCTGAAGAACTTGGACTGCTTGGCTCAGATTATTTTGTAAAAAATCCTCCTATCCCTGTGGAACAGATGGTAATGATGGTGAACCTTGATATGATTGGTCGGCTGAATGCTGAAAATAATTTAATCGTTTACGGAACTGGCACTTCACCTGAATTTAAAAATATTTTAAACGAAAAAAATAAATTTAATTTTAATTTAACATTTCACGATGCAGGATTTGGCCCAAGCGATCACTCCTCATTTTATGCAAAAAATATCCCCGTACTTTTCTTTTTCACAGGAACTCATTCTGATTATCATCGCCCTTCTGATGATTTCGACAAAATTAATTTTCAAGGACAGCAAAATATTTTAACATACGTTTTTGAAGTTGTTAATCAGATCAATTCCAATAATGAAAAGCCTGTTTATGTAAACGTTCCAAGAAAAGAGAATGAAAGATCGGGAGCTTTGAGAGTATATGTTGGAACAATTCCAGATTTTAGTCATCAAGGCGAGGGCTTTAAGATATCAGGCGTTAATGAAGGTAGCCCCGCTAAGAAAGCAGGCATTCAAGCCGATGATGTTATAATCAGTTTTGGCGAGAGAAAAGTAAATAACATTTATGATTATATGGCTGCAATGCAAAATTATGTTCCGGGAGATGTGGTAGAAGTTATTGTCAAAAGAAACAATGAAGAAGTTAAACTAAAATTGGAATTAGCCGGCAGATAGATTTTAAAAATAATCTGCTTCTGATTTTTTGAAAATATTTTTTTTAAAACTAATAGAGCAATCATCCTCTAATAATTTTTTCTAATGATTGCTTTATTCTAATTTTTATTATTTTTGATTAATTGATAAATAATTTACAAGCAAATAATTGCCGATGTGAATAACTAATACATTGAGCTAGATAAATGAAACACAAAATTATATTTCTTCTGGTTTGCATTATTCCTCTTCTTTCAACTGGATGCCTTCGCACATATTATCCCGCTTTGAATCATACAAATTCTACTCCAATCTTTTTTGAAACTTCTGATACTACTCAGGAAAGTTCAAACTACTATGCTGCGGATGTAACAATTGCAAAAGGTAGTTATGAAGGTGAAAATGTTCAATTGCTGAAAGGTAGCTACACAATTGTAAACACAAAAAAACATTCAAATTTCAATAGCCGATTATTTGGTTATGCGGGAAATTATAAAGTCGTTGGCTTAAATAAATTTGACGGAACGAAGAGTGTATTCGGGCTGGGTGCAGATTTTAGTATGAACTTAAATTTTAAAATTCACAGACTAAAATTTGGATTAGGAATAACAGCTGGACTTACAAGTGAGTTTGGCGAATATTATCTCTTTAGAAAAAATGCTGATGAAGAAGGACTAATCCATCAAACGCAGAGTTTAGTTTTTATTTCACTCTCTCTCTTCCCTGTTGTCGCATACCAAATTACAGATTCATCAATTCTATCTGCACAAATAAATTTAGGACTTCCCGGATTTTTATCTCCAACTCTTCTCTTGAATAGTGGCGACTACATCTACTCATTCTCTTTTATTCCTTACTTTGGCGGAGATGACAACATTCAGATCGGCAGACTTGTATTTGGTATTGGAATGAATCTAAATTTATTTTGATTCATAATTAATGAAGAACGGAAAATATTTTCTTCAAAAAATATCTAACTACAATTTTTTCTCTACGAAAAAATAATATATTTCTAAATCCTTCGGATTAAACTTCTCATTGCTGTTGTGCAATGCAAAACATCTCGATTCTTAAGCACGTGAGACTCATCCTAAGACTGATTTCAGAGTCAGGTAGCTTATCTTACTAAGAGATTTTTAAAAGTCTCCTGCTTTCTCTAATAAAGTTATATTAAACGATTCTTGAAATATTTTTCTTACAATCATAAATTCTTTTCCTAATTTTCGGAAATAAAATGAGAATGAAATGAAAACAAAATTAGAGATAGCGAAAAACTGGTTACCGCGTTACACAGGCACAAAAATTGACGATTTTGGAGATTATCTTTTGCTAACAAATTTTCAAAATTATGTTGTGAAGTTTGCAGAAAAATTTAATTGTGATATTCAAGGAAGTAGCCGTCCAATGCAGACCGCTACAAATTCGTCTGGCTTAACGATAATAAATTTTGGAATAGGTTCAGCCAACGCAGCAACAATTATGGATCTACTTGTCGCCAGAAATCCTAAAGGAGTTTTGTTCCTCGGCAAATGTGGAGGATTAAAAGAGTCAACTGAAATTGGGCATTTTATACTTCCAACAGCAGCTATCAGAGGCGAAGGAACAAGCAACGATTATTTACCAACTGAAGTTCCCGCACTTCCCTCTTTTAAGATTCATAAATTCATCTCTGAAAAATTAATAAAAAAGAATTTGGAATATAGAACGGGTGTAATTTACACCACTAACAGACGTGTTTGGGAGTGGGACGAAGATTTTAAGAATTACTTACGCAGGCTTTATACATTAGGCATCGATATGGAAACTGCAACACTCTTTATAGTTGGACTTGTAAATTCAATTCCGCGCGGTGCATTGTTATTGGTCTCTGATATTCCGATGTTGCCTGAAGGAGTGAAGACTGAAGAGTCAGATGTTATTGTTACGCAAAAATTTTCTAAACTACATTTGGAAATCGGAATTGAAGCAATGACAGAGATTGGAGAAAAAGGGGAACAGATAAAACATTTCAAGTATTGAGCAATTCAATTTAAAATGAAAAACCCGCTCGGTATGCGGGTTTATTTTTTTGTGGGCAGGGAGGGAATTGAACCCCCGACACATGGATTTTCAGTCCATTGCTCTACCGACTGAGCTACCTGCCCCAACAAAAAATAGAATACAAACTTAAGGAATTGAAAAGAGATTTCAAATTAATTTTAAATATTTATTTCTCAACTTACAACTTCTGTATGAAGAGCAATTTCTTGCAGAATTGTAGAAACCTTAAAACATTTTGTTAGCTCTCCAAAAAAAACTGTTGCTCTCCCTTTTACGTGAACTTCAAACGCAAAATTTCTTGCCTCTTCAAAAGTGCATCTGGTTGCTTTTATTAATTGAGTTATCACTTCGTCAAACGTGTGCCAATCATCATTGTAAAGGACAACTTTAGAAAGTGTAGCTTCTTCAGTAGTCGCTTCTACTTCAATTTTTATTTTAGTATTTCTATCAATTTTTATTTCCATACACAAAGATAATTTACTTGTTCAAGGATTGAAAATATTTTTTCATTTGTTAGAAAATAAATTCGAGTTTCATCTAACTTTGTTTGATTAATCAGCTCACAATTCCTATTTTCAAATAATTAATTTCAGAATTTTACGGAGGCACTGTGAAAATAGTAGTTTGTGTAAGTCATGTTCCTGACACTGCTACAAAAATAAAAATTTCTGCTGATGAAAAAAATATAGATTCAGCGGGTGTTAGTTATGTTATTAATCCTTACGATGAGTTTGCAATTGAAGAGGCATTAAAAACAAAAGAAAAAATTGGCGGAGAAGTTTACGTCGTAACTATAGGAAACGAAGCCGCAAAAGAATCTTTAAGAAAAGCTTTAGCGATGGGCGCAGATGAAGCTATCCATTTAAAGTATGACGGATATTTGGATTCCTTAAACGTTGCAAAAAATTTGGCTGAAGAGATAAAAAGCTTAAACAGTCAACTCGTCTTCATGGGAAAACAATCGATTGATTTTGATAACTGTGTCGTTCCTCAAATGACCGCAGAATTACTTGACTATAACTCTATTTCAGTCTGTGTCTCTTTCAGTCTTGATGGAAACAAAGTTACTTGTGAAAGAGAAATTGAAGGTGGAAAAGAAGTTGTTGAATCACAACTGCCAATAATTGTAGGTGCTCAAAAGGGCTTGAATGAGCCTCGCTACGCTTCTTTAAAAGGAATTATGGCAGCGAAGAAAAAAACTATTCAAGAAAAAAATTGCACTTTTACAAATAATTCAGTCGAATTAATAAAAATTAAAAAACCTGCCTCTAAAAATCCGGGAAGAATTTTAGGAACTGATGTATCTGTAGTTCCTGAACTGGTCAGATTATTAAGAGAAGAAGCAAAGGCAATTTAAAGGAGAAGTATGTCAAACAAAATTTTAGTTTTTTTAGAACAAAGAAACGGACAAATAAAAAAATCGTCTTTTGAAGTTGCATCCAAAGGGCTTGAACTTGCTACAAAATTAAATTATGAAATTTCATTTGTTACTATTGGTTCAGAAATAAGCAACTCAAGTGACTTAAAAGAATTTGGAGTTAGTGAATTAGTTCACTTGAAGAATTCCAATTTGAGTGAATATTCTTCATCGGCTTACACTCAATTATTGAAAAATTTTGCACTTGAAAATAAGGCTACAATATTGCTCTTTTCAAACACAGCTATGGGAAAAGATTTATCACCAAGATTAGCAGTAAAATTAAATGCTGGAGTGATGTCAGACTTGATAGCCCTTGAGATTTCTGGAACTGAGCTAATTGGAACAAGGCCTATTTACGCAGGTAAAGCGTTGGAAGAAATAAAATTAGTTTCTGATTTCAAAGTTTTAACTCTTCGTCCAAATGTTTTTAAGGCGGAAAAAAGAGAAACTGCTTCATTTAGTGTAAATCTGAAAGAAATTGCAGAAGTTGATCTAAGCACAAAAGTTGTAGAAATAAAAAAATCTTCTGGAAAAATTGATGTTGCTGAAGCCGATATAATTGTCTCCGGAGGACGTGGTCTAAAAGGTCCAGAAAATTTTCCATTAGTGGAGCAATTAGCCGAAGTATTGGGAGCAGCAGTGGGAGCATCTCGAGCAGTAGTTGATGCTGGTTGGAGATCTCATTCGGAGCAAGTTGGACAAACAGGAAAAACTGTCTCACCAACTCTCTATTTTGCACTCGGAATTTCGGGAGCAATTCAGCATTTGGCGGGAATGTCCACATCCAAATATATCGTTGCTATAAATAAAGATAAAGATGCTCCGATATTTTCAATTGCTGATTATGGTATAGTTGGTGATGTTTTAGAGATATTACCTGTATTAACTGAAGAGATAAAAAAGATTAAATCATAAGGAGTTACTGAGTTTTGAATAAAGTTGAATGCGAAATTATGGGTATCTCTGCTAATCCCGCAACAGGCGGAGCATTTGCACTTTTATTAAAGGAAGTCGATGGCAATCGTAGGCTTCCAATTATTATTGGTCAGCCGGAAGCAAATGCTATCGCAATTCAAATTGAAGGTTATAAACCACCTAGACCGCTAACTCACGATTTATTGAAAAATGTGATAGATAATTTGGGAGCAACTGTTGTT
This sequence comes from Chlorobiaceae bacterium, assembly GCA_013824085.1. GTDB lineage: Bacteria > Bacteroidota > Ignavibacteria > Ignavibacteriales > Ignavibacteriaceae > PNNF01. Next base: position 33,805 of record PNNF01000012.1, read on the forward strand.
GAAGTGGTTATTACTGAATTAAGAGACAATACATTTTATGCGAAAGTTTTAGTTGATGTCTCTTCTTTAACCAACGAAATAGACGCCAGACCAAGTGACGCAATTGCTTTAGCTTTGAGAGCAAACGCTCCAATTTTTGTGAGCGATTTAGTTTTAGAAATAGCCGGGTTTACTCCTTCAAAAGAAGCAGATCCGTTTGTTGACGAAAATTTATTAGATGAGAAAGAAGAAAAAGAGCAAAAAGATCCTGAAGGGTTCAAGACCAAAGAGAGCAAAATTGCAAAATTACAAAATTTGCTTAGGGAAGCTCTTGAGAATGAAGATTATGAGAGAGCAGCCAACTTAAGAGACGAAATAAAAAAATTAACGGATATTAATTAGATAAAAACTTTTTGTCCAATCTTGCATTCGGAACATTTATCTTTTGTGCAAAAAGATCTAAATAGTTCAATCATTCCTTGATAATAAACTGTTCTTTTAGATGCATCAATTAAATTTAGTGATTCGGAAATTTCTTTCACTAAGTTGTTCTCAGTATTTAGGATAACATCGGATAATACTCTCAATATTTTTTGTGAACAATGCTTCTTCCCTGTTAACTCAAAATAGACATAAACGAATGGAAGAATTACATTAGCCAAAATCTCATCTGCTCTACTGCTTCCAATAAAATATTTTATATCTTCTGCAGCCGGTTTGTCGAACACAAAATGTTTCACCCAATATCCATCAGCCGGAATAACAAAAAGATTTCTAACCGAATTGATCAATACTTTGTGATTATGAATTTCAATAAACTTTTTTAACATCACATTGATAAGATCATGCTTTATTATTTTATGCAAAATTCTTGCACCACCAGCAATTCTTATTGTTGGGAAATTTTGTGGACGCAATCTAAAAAAATGCCAATCAGTTTCTTCAAATTTTACACCATCATACTTGGGTCTTATCTCACCCCAACGTTGTGCCAAATATCGTGAATATTCTGATGTCTCTTCATCTTTCAAATTACTTAAGTCGGGTATCAAGCCGCCAACATTGAACAATATCGATTCTATAGTTCGAACATAATTTTCATCTTCTCGAAACGATTTAAGAAATTGTACATTCACTGATTGAGATAATTTCAACATTATAGTTTTATTTTGTGAATATCCTAAAGCTTCGAAAATATCTTCATAGAAAAGTTGTTCAAGTATTTCTTTCTTATTCAAATCCTGAAAAGTAATTTTTCTTTCGAGGTACGATTGAGGAAGGTCGTAACGAACATCCGGCTCTTTTATTTTAAGCTCGCTTAGATAAATTAACTCACGAATTCTGTGGATCATCTTCTCACATTTTTTCTTGAATCGAGCAATCCCTAATTCGTGTAAAAAATCGAGTTTAAATTTTTCATCAGTTAATTCTGAGAGTTGATGACATGGAATTTTATTCGTTTTAAATTTATGACTTCCATCATCAGCCATTGTCAATTTTTGTTTTTCTACTTCGCTCAAAAAATCGAATAAAGAGACACTTACAATTCTTCTACCATCTTGCGTATAAACATAATTGTGTCTTGAGTCGCCTTTAAGAACAACGTGAAGAATCACTTTATTGAAACGCTTGTTAATATTATGTCCGTGAGATTTCCAATCTGAATTACAATTCTCGATTTCAACATCACCGATAAAAGTAAAATTACCTATCTTGATACGTGCATTGAGAAAATCGGGTCCGCCTAATTCCGTATTTTCATCCCCGACAAAATTTACTTCTACTTTTTGTTCATCCGAAGTTTCTAGTGCTCTGTTAAATTTTTGATTTTTCCATAGTTCGCGAAGAAATTTTTCTTGAATCCTTGATTCAGTCGTATTCATATTTCACTCCCAAGTTTTTTTGATTGATCTCTTATGATCTAATTTTCTAATGCCTAAATATGAACTTCACACAGTGAGAGTTTATTTTTTTTTCATAAATTTTGCTTTCGTGAATATTTTGGTTGGATGTCTTGATTGAAAGAGGTTTTGAGTGCGATTTTACTACATATCTTTTGCATCTAAAATCTTAAAATTGTCTTACGAAACTTACAAATTTAAGTTGTATAAACAAATTGTTCTGAATGAGAAGTTAAATCCTGTCTATTTATTCTATAGAAATTTCATAAATAGGACTCAATAGAAATGTCAGTAGCTAATTTTTATCCAGAGTTAAATTTAGATTATTAAGTTCTTCTAAAGCACCAGCAGCGAAGCTTATTGATTTGTCTTTATAAATTATCGAACGACTCGCATTGATGAGAAAAGAATTAAAATTGTTTTTAGAAAAAAATTCTGCGATCTCTTCTAAACTTCCTCCTTGAGACCCCACACCGGGAATGAGTAGATGAGTATTTTTTATCTGTTCAAAATTTTCTATTAATTCATTTAATTGAGTAGCACCGAAGACAATTCCAAGATTTTTATTCTTATTCCATTCAGTTAATTTTTCAATAATTTTTTGAAATAATTTTTTACCACCAACTAATATTAACTTTTCAAAATCCTGTGCACCTGAATTTGAAGTCAATCCGAGCACGTAAGTTATTTTTGAGGAGTATTCTAAAAATGGATTGACCGAGTCAAAACCCATTAGTGGATTGACAGTAGTTGAATCGAAATTAAAATAATCGAACATAGATTTCGCATACATAGAAGAGGTATTTCCAATGTCTCCTCTTTTTCCATCGCCAATAGTGAAGGCTCTTCCATCAATAAACTCAAGCGATTTTAATAACGAAGTAATACCTTTGATTCCATTGCTTTCATAAAATGCTAAATTAAATTTATAAGCTCCCGCAGAATTAATTGTTGCATTTATAATTTCTTTGTTGAATTCATAAACTGGGTCATCAAACTCAAGCAGATGTTTTGGAATTAATTCTATGTCAGTATCAAGACCAACACAGATATGTCTTTTTTGTTCGTAAGCGGAAAGAAGTTTTTCTATAGAATTCATATTACTTAAAATTTTTGTACATCATTGATTCAACTGGATAAATTGTTTTCTTATTATACTTAGCACTTTTTTTCTTATCGTATGGATTATTAATCTCACCAGAAATTTCAAAATAAATTAATTGTCCAATCGGCATTCCACTATAAATTCTAACTGGTTGCTTAACAGAAATTTCAAGAGTCCACGTATTGCAAAAGCCCGCGTCCCCTTTTCCTGCAGTTGAATGAATGTCGATTCCTAATCTACCAACACTCGATTTTCCTTCAAGAAACGGAACGAAATTATGTGTCTCGGTATATTCTTCAGTAACTCCAAGATACAATTTGGAAGGCAACAAAATAAATCCTTCATCAGGAATTTCAAATTGAATTACTCTGTTATGTTTGCTCGCATCAAGTATATCGCTTTCATAATGAGCTAAGTATTTCCCAAGATGAACATCATAACTGTTAGTTCCAAGATTCTCAATTGAGAATGGTTTAATCACAATATTTTTTTTATTTATTTCTTCAAGAATTTTTGAGTCAGATAAAATCAAAATACTCCTTACGTATAATTTTTTGAACGATAAATATTTAATACGACTCCGAGCATTGTCATATTTACCAACAATGACGTACCACCATAACTAACAAATGGTAACGGAATTCCAATCACTGGAAAAATTCCAATTGTCATTCCAATATTAATTGTAAAATGTAGAAAATAAATTGTTAATATCCCGATAATAACAAGACCCAAAAAATCATCTTTTGCATAATTTGCAATTCTTAAAATTCTTATGAAGAGGAAAAGAAACAGACCGAGCACAATAACGCTTCCAACAAATCCAAACTCTTCTCCAATTACACAATAAATAAAATCAGTCCATTGCTCAGGAATATATTGCAGCTGCGTTTGATTCCCACTTAAATATCCTTTTCCAAAAAGTCCGCCCGAACCGATTGCAACTTTAGCTTGAATAGCATTGTAGCCAGCACCAAGTGGGTCTGCCATAGGATCAACGAATGATCTAATTCTGTCTTGTTGATGCGGAGACAAGATTCTAAAAAAATAATCGACAAAAAAACCTGACGCAATATTTAATCCTAACAAAGAACCACTTAAAAAAATATCTCTCTTAAAAAGAAATAATAAAACGATAACTGTAACAATTGCAAGAATTAGATAAACAACTCCAAAGAGTGAAGCAACTGCAACGAATGCGGGAGACAAGACAATGAACAATCCGAATAAACTAATTCCCTTCCAAAACATTAATGACAATATTATTCCAAGAAAAATAAAGGAACTTCCTAAGTCGGGTTCGAGTAGTATTAACGCTACTGGAATTAACCCAAGTATTAGAGTAAATCCGATATGTTTAAGATTTTCAAGATCAATATTTTTTCGACTGAGATATAATGCAAGTACTAAGACTGTCGCAAACTTTGTTACTTCAGATGGTTGAAAACTAAAGACTCCGAGATTTATCCAACTCTTTGCACCGCCTGCCGTCTTACCAAAAAAAAGAACGACAACTAAAAGTAGAATTGAAAAAACATAAAGTGGAATTGCACTTACTCTAAAAATTGTTGTCGGAAGTGAATAGACAATAAAAAAACTTACTAACGCAAGTCCCCAAGAAAAAAGTTGTTTTTCAAAATTTCCTTTTGCTTGAATTGTATTTTGAGTTGCACTATAAATTGCAGCTAACCCAATAACCACTAAGATTGAAACCGTAGCAAAAATATAGAGATCAAATTTGTCGTTTAATTTATAATCAATTCGCATTTGGCGAGACCTTTTCAATTGATTTTTCTGCGACCGTAGGAGGAAACAAATTTAGCTTTCTTCTCACATAATTTTCAATCATCTTTTTTGCTATAGGAGCTGCGTGAGTTCCACCGAAACCAGCATTCTCAACAAGCACACAAATTGCAATCTTAGGATTCTCGTAAGGCGCAAACCCAATGAACCAAGCGTGATCTTCGCCATGAGGATTTTGTGCAGTTCCCGTCTTGCCTGCAATTGCAATATCTGGAATGTGTAAATGTCGCGCAGTTCCATTTCCGTTCACAACCAAATACATCCCTTTTTTTACAAGATCAAAAACTGATTGTTTTATCTCAACATCTTCTTCGGGAAATGTGAATGGAATAAGATTTTTATTTTCATTCAGATATCCTTTTGCTAAATGTGGAACATATGATTGTCCATTATTTGCAACGAGTGCAGTGAAGTGTGCTAATTGCAATGGCGTCGTGCTTACTTCACCTTGTCCAACTCCAAGACTCACAAGAATTCCTCGAGGCCAATTATCTCCATAAATTCTTCTATAATATTCTTCATTTGGAATAAGTCCTGCTGACTCTTCAGAAATATCAATTTTTAGTTTTCTTCCAAAACCAAATTTCTTAGAATATTTGTAAAGATTGTCTGCACCAATTTTTAAAATCAGTTGATAAAAATAAGTGTTACAAGATTTTTCAATTGCTGTTACAACGTTGATAGATCCGTGCTTACCTAAACAACGAAAAAATCTTCCGAATGTAAATCCACCACCACAGAAGTAAGATGATTTATCATCAATAATACCAAGCTCAAGACCAATGATGGCTGTCATTATTTTAAATGTTGAACCCGGCGGATGAGCCGACATAGTTGCACGATTAAATTGTGGTTTTTTCGGATCATTCATCAACTCGTGTAAAAATGCTCTTGGAGTAACGTAAGAGAACATATTAAGATCATAGTTTGGTGAGCTAACCATCGCAAGTATCTCACCTGTAGTTGGCTCAATAGCAACAATAGCGCCAGTTCTATCTCCTAATTCTTCTTCAGCAATTTTTTGAATAATGCCATCAATCGATAAAACTAAATCTTTCCCTTTTAATGCCTCAGTATCTTTTTTTCCATCTTTATATTTTCCAACTTCACGTCTTCGTGAGTCAACCAAAATTAAATTCTCACCTTTGGTTCCTCGAATCTGTTTCTCATAACTTCTTTCCAAACCATTAAAACCAATGATATCTCCGGGCACGTAATAATCATCAGTATCGCGCTCAAGTTGTCTTTGCGATATTTCTTTCGAATATCCAAAAACATGAGATGACATAACTCCAAAAGGATAAGCGCGTTGCATTTCGATAATATAATCAACGCCGGCTAAGTCTTGCCAATTTTCTTCAATCCATGCAATCACCTTAAACTCAACTCCTCTCTTAACACGAAGCGGAAGATATTTAGAATAAATTCTGTTTCTTTGCATTAAGTTTTGAATAAATCCTGAATCTAACTCAAGCACATTTTCAAGAATCTCATTATTTTTTTTGTCGTAATCCGCTGGAGTAATGCGAACTGTATAAGCGGGAACATTTTCAACGAGGAGGTTAAATTCTCTATCAAAAAAAACACCACGCAATGGAGTTTGCTGAATAACTTTAATGCTGTTGTCGGAAGATTTTTCTTCAAAATATTCTTGTTCAATTACTTGAAGTTGAAATAATCGAATCACGTAAACTGCAAAGACAATAATTAGTAAAACATAGATGACATGTTTTCTATCCATGTTTATCATTAGTCAAAATTCCGTTTAGGATAAAAGAAAACAATCAGACTCGCAACTACAGCAGTATAAATGGCTGGTAAAATTCCTTGTTCAAAAATTATCATTATGATATTCTTACTTATATCGAAACTCGAGATCAGAGTAAATGCAACTGAATCAATCAAAGCACACAGCAACACAATCAACAAAAATAGATATGAGTTGAAATAATGCGATTTTTTATTTTCGTTATAAAAATATCCCGCAACAAATCCACTTAATGTCTTTGCAAACATCATACTTCCTAAAATATTTCCTGTAATTAAATCTGTAAAAAGTCCGAGAATGAACCCAAGAATAGTACCGTAAATTTGTCCCGTTTGCAATGTATAAAAAACGAGCAAAATCAGAATCAAATCAGGAACTACACTATTGATTGAAAGCAGCGGAACTATCAAAAGTTGAATTGCCAACAGCGGGAAAAAAATTATGAGTGGATGAAAATGTTTTGCTATCATTCGAATCTATTAAAAAAATTTAGTTCTTTGTTATTTTTGATTTCTCTCTCTTGCAAATTCAACACAAATAGATTTTGAATTTTTACAAAATCAACAAACGGGTCAATTATCAAATCGTTAAAAATTCCTTTTTCGGGATCAACAATTTCTGTAACAATTCCAATTGGCAGTGGCAACATAACAAGAGAACTAAGCTCAGAAACAATAAATCGATCGCCCACTTTTACATCAGCAGTTTTAGGAAGATTAGTGATCGTTAAAAATTCTCCGTTCCAACGTAAAATTCCGTGCGCACGACTTCGCTGATTTAGCACAGCAATTCTGAGATTCATATTTTGTAATGTTTGCACTATGGAAAAATCTTCTGAACAATTTTCAACAATGCCAACTAATCCTTCGCTTGTAATTACAGGCATTCCGGGCTTTATACCTGCTTCTGTGCCAATGTTGATAGTTACTGTTCCTTGAGAGGAAGAGAAAGATTTAGAAATTACTTGAGCATAAATTAAAGAATGAGTTGAAGTGTCGCGAACTCCAAGCAATTTTTTTAGTTCTTCATTTGCGATTCCAAACTCGCGCAAACGATTTACTTCCAACATCAATCGAGCATTCTGATCTCTTAATTTTTGATTTTGATCTTTTAAGTCGCCAATGTTCAAAACGTCTGAAGCGAATGATGTTACAAGAGCAAATGTACCAAAGAAAAAAGCTCTTATATTTTTTGTTGATTCATGATCGTTTACTGAAATAAATGAAAGACTACTAATCAGAAGAAAAATTAAAACTATATACTCTTTATATTCACCAAAAAAGTATTTAAAAAACCTAAACATTAATATCTTCTATTTCTTATTAAAACCCTTGAGTAGTGATTCAAGTTATCAATTACTTTTCCCGCACCGCGTGCAACAGCAGTAAGTGGATCATCGGAGACGTGAACGGGTAAATTAGTTTCCATTCTAATTCGTTCATCAAGTCCCTTTAATAAAGCTCCGCCTCCAGTTAGCATCACTCCTCTATCAAGAATATCTGCAGAAAGTTCTGGAGGAGTTCTTTCAAGAGTTTGTTTCACTGCATTCAAAATTTGAACGACTGATTCGTTAAGTGCTTCTCTAATTTCGACTGATGAGACTTCAGTTGTTTTTGGTACGCCTCCAACTAAATCTCTACCTTTAACTTGAATTGTTAATTCTTCTTTCAGCGGAACTGCAGAACCAACTTCACATTTAATAGCTTCACTCGTTCTTTCACCAATTAAGACGTTATGATTTTTTTTGAAGTACTGTTGAATTGCGTAATTCATTTCATCGCCTGCAATTCTTATCGATTCTTCATTCACAATTCCCGCCAATGCAATAACTGCAATCTCCGTTGTTCCACCGCCGATATCAATAATCATACTTCCAACGGGAGCTTCCACATCAATTCCAATTCCAATTGCGGCTGCCATAGGTTCTGCTATCAAATGAACTTCTTTAGCTCCAGCGTGTTCAGCAGAATCTCTCACAGCTCTTTTCTCTACTTCAGTAATTCCACTTGGAACAGCAATGACAACTCTGCGGCTTGTCATAAATCCCGAGTTTGCCCTTTTAATAAAAGCTCTAATCATTCCCTCAGCAATTTCAAAATCTGCAATAACTCCATCGCGCATCGGTCGAGTTACACGAATTTCTTTATGTTCTTTTCCTTGCATCTCTTTGGCTTTGTTGCCAAGTGCAATAATTTTTTTAGAGTTTTTGTCGAATGCGACAATTGAAGGTTCGTTAAGAACAATTCCTTTTCCTTTTACCCAAATTAAAGTATTTGCTGTTCCTAAGTCAATTGCAATATCAGCACCGAAAAAATCAAAAATTCCCATTACTTCCTCTTAGTGTTTAAAGTGTCTAATTCCGGTAAAAACCATTGTAATATTATTTTTATTTGCTGCCTCAATTACTTCGTTATCTCTAACGGAGCCACCGGGTTGAATGACAGCAGAAATTCCATTTTTTATTAATTCTAATAATCCATCAGCGAAAGGAAAAAAAGCATCTGAAGCAGCGACAGAGTTATCAAGGTCGAAACCAAACTCCTTGGCTTTCATCGCACCAATTTTCGCTGAATCAATTCTCGATACTTGTCCTGCACCAATTCCAATTGTTGAATTGTCTTTTGCAAAAACGATAGTATTTGATTTTACATTCTTGCAAACAATCCATGCAAATCTTAAATCAGCTAATTCCTTTTCTGTAGGTTTTTTATCTGTAACAATTTTTAAGTTATCAAAATCTTTGTCGATATAATCTGCATCTTGAACCAATACTCCGCCCGGAATACTTCTGAAATTAATTTTATTTTTCTTTACTGATTCAATTTGTTTTATTATTCTTCTCTCTTTTTTCTTCTTCAACAAATTGAGTGCGGAGTCTGTAAATGCTGGAGCAATTACAACTTCAAGAAAAATTTCATTCAGCTTTTCAGCGAGCTTTTCATCTACTTCAGAATTAAATGCAACAATTCCACCGAAGGCAGAAACGGGATCGCAAGCCAATGCTTTAGTGTATGAATCATAATTGTTACTCATTGAACTAACGCCACACGGATTATTATGCTTTATAATTGCACAAGAATTTTTTTCAAGCTCCTCAATTAATTCAACAGAAGCAACAATATCAAGGACATTATTATAGCTGATTTCTTTTCCATGAATCAGTTCAAAATATTCCGAAAATTTTCCAAATATTTTTCCTGATTGATGTGGGTTTTCTCCGTATCGTAATTTTTTTTCTAAAGAAGTGTTTATTCTAAAAGTGTTCTGATCGTAATTATATTTTTTTTCTAAAGTTTCAATTATCGTTGTATCATATTTGGCAGTGTGCGAAAATGCAGCAAGTGCTAATTCTCTCTTATAAGCTTCATTAATATTATTCTGATTCAAATTAAAAATAAATTTTTCATATTGATTCGGATCAGTCAAAACAGAAACATATTTACAATTTTTTGCTGCAGCTCTTACCAAACTTGGACCGCCAATATCAATGTTCTCAATCAATTCATCTTCACTAATATTTTCAATTAAAGAAACTTTTTCAAATGGATAAAGATTAACGCAAACAATATCAATCGGCTCAATCTCATTATTCTTTGCTTCAATTAAATCTTTTTGATTTTCTCTACGCAATAAAATTCCACCAAATATTTTTGGATTGAGTGTCTTAACTCTTCCATCAAATATTTCAGGAAAATTGGTAAAGTTTTCTATTTCAATACACTGACAGGAATTATCTTTTAGTAGTTGAGCGGTTTTCCCTGTAGCAAGCAAATTGTAGTTATTACTCAAAAGTTCTTTAGCGAACTCAATTATATTTGTTTTATCTGAGACACTAATTAATGCAAATTTTTTCAATTTATTTCAGTCTAGTATTTTTACTCGTTTATTAATAATCACAATTTTATTTTCAGCAATTTTTTTTACAGTAAATGGAAGCAGCTTGTGCTCAATGTTCAGAACTCTTTCAGCAATCTCTTCATAAGAATCAACATCTGAAATATCGACTGCTTCTTGAGAAATGATTAATCCATTATCATAAATCGAATCAACAAAATGAACTGTAGCTCCAGAAATTTTAGCAGAAGAATTAAAAACTGCTTTATGAACATTCATCCCAAACATTCCTTTCCCACCAAATGATGGAAGCAGCGCCGGATGAATATTAATTATCTTGCCTTCAAATGAAGAAATAAATTCTGCCGGAATAAGTTTTAAGAATCCTGCAAGAACAATTAATGAAATTTTTTTTTCTAAAAAGATTTCTAATAAGTCAGTGAACAAAAGAGAATTAGAACTCACTTCATTAGATACAGTAAAACAGTCTATCGATTTTTTTTTAGCAATCTCGAATGCTAAGCAGTCAGATTTGTTACTTACAACAGCAACAATATTTATCAAGGATTTCAATTCTTCGGCATCAATTAATGCTTTAAGATTTGAACCACGCCCTGATACAAAAACTGCTAAATTCATTTTTTCTTAATTTTAAAAATTAGTTATTAATGAGAAAAGATACAATCTATTTTAGTTAATTAAATGATATTTTATTTCGCAAAGATCTAACTAAACTTGAAACTTTTAGAGCGAAATCAAAGTCGTTCGCTTTTTCAGCTTTTTTTAAATATTCAATGGCCTCAGAATATTTTTTTTTCTCAATACTATTTTTTGCGAGGAAATAAAAAGCCAATGGAGTAACCCATTTTTCATTTTCAAATTTCATCTCTGTAACTAACTCAGCAAAATAGAAAGATTGATCATATTTATTTAGGTCAAAACTAGCATCTGCTAAAAAAAGTAGAGCAACATTCAGATATTTATTGTTAGCATCATTTTTAATAAAAGCAGAGAGTGAATCGTAAGCTTTTTGGCTCTGGTTATTTTCAATTTGATTTTGAACTCGAATTAAAAATTTATCATTCTCCGATAAATTTTCTGTCAAGAACTCCGTCCCTCTTCTTGCTGCGTAAATGTCATCGTCAAGTCCAAGATTTCCTTTGCCAGAATTCTTAAAATAAATTTTTGAATTATTCTCATCGCCTAACATTGCATAGCAAATACCCATCCTCAATGAAGCAATACCAGTGTAGTCATTTGATTTAGTTGAATTCAAAAATATTTTATAATATTCTATTGCTTCGAGAAAATTGTTTCTTCTAAAATTGACATCACCAAGTAAAAAATTTGAGTAGGAAATAATCTGAGAAAAATTTTCATTTTTATCATTTGAAATTTTTACTAATTTTTTTTCAGCGGATCGTAAATCTCTCAACTTCATATTTGTAACGGCAAGTGAATAAGCAAACAAAATATTTGCGGGGAATTTTTGATTGAGATTTTTTAACAGTTGTTCAGCTTTTTGATTTTCAGAAAAAAATTCGGAATAAATTTGCGACAAATAATATTCAGCTTCAACTTTTACTAAATCACCTTTTTGTGCAGCAATTACTAAATATTCGATTCCTTCTTTATTGTCAGCACTGTAACCAATCATATTTAATGCCCACTTGAACGTTGATGGAACTTGACTTAAAGCAAACTTAAAAAGTCCCAGCCCAAGATATGCATCGTAAAATTTTGGATTTAATTTTATTAGATCATTTAAATAAGAATTTGAATTCTTACTCGACCAAATCATCTCAAGAAATTTTTCTGATTTTCCAAAAGCGATAGATCGATAACCATTGTTTGCACCTAAGACAAAAAGTGCTGTCTGATCGTTTTCATTTTTTTCCAAACTCTTTTCAGCCATTGAAATTGCAAAATCAGAATAACGAATAAAAGCTTTGTAATCATTTTCATCATTGCTTCCCAAAAATTTCCAAAGATAGATAGATGAGAAGTAATGATAACCACGCGGGTCTGCGGGATGTTTTTTTATTATGTTATCAAAAAGTTCTGCTGCTTTGTCCATTTCAAAATTATAGACATGACGTAATCCAATCCTTATTTGATTTTGAACTTGCTCGACTGCGTATAACTGTACAGAAAGGAATGTAAGTGCAATAAGGAAAAAATATTTTTTCATAATTTATTTTAAGACGCTCTCCGAATAATTTAATGAGGCTTTAACAAAATCTCTAAAGAGTGGATGTGCTTTTGTTGCACGTGATTTTAATTCAGGATGGAATTGACAACCGACAAACCAAGGATGAGAAGATAACTCCAACATCTCGACCAATTCTCTATCAGGCGATAGTCCGCTAAAAATCATTCCATTGCTTGTCAATTCATTTCTGAATTTATTATTAACTTCGTATCTATGTCGATGTCGTTCAGTAATATAATTTGTTTTATATGCTTCGTGTGCTTTAGTATTTTTTTCTATGTAACAAGGATAAGCTCCAAGTCGCATCGTTCCACCTAAATTTTTCACATCTTTTTGGTTCGGCATAATATCAATCACATTAAATCGATTCTTCTTGAACTCAGTGCTTGAAGCATTTTTGATTCCACAAACATTTCGAGCAAACTCAATAACTGCGCATTGCAATCCTAAACAGATTCCAAAAAATGGAATATTATTTTCTCTTGCAAATTTGATTGTATTTATTTTACCTTCAATTCCTCTTTCACCAAATCCACCGGGAACTAAGATACCGCTGCAACCTTTGAACAACTCAGAAAGATTTTCAAACTCACAAGCTTCTGAATTGACCCATCTTATTTTTACTTTTGCATTATTCTCAGAACCCGCATGAACAAAGGCTTCTATTATCGACTTGTATGCATCCAAATGTTCGGAATATTTACCACAAACAGCAATTTCAACTTCTTTTTCAGGATTATTAATACGATATAAAAAATTTTCCCACTCATCTAATTTTAATTTACGATCCGGCAATCCAAGTCTTTTAAGAACCGTTTGATCAAATTTTTCTTTATAAAAAACCATAGGCACTTCATAAATACTTTTGCAATCATAAGCTGAAATAACAGCCTTCGGTTCTACATTACAAAAAAGAGAAATTTTTTCTCTAATCTCAATAGGTAATTTTTCTTCGGAGCGACAAATTAAAATATCGGGTTGAATTCCTAACTCTAAAAGATTTTTTACTGAATGTTGAGTTGGTTTAGTTTTTAATTCTTGCGCTGATCGAATATAAGGCACTAATGTTACGTGCATCGTTAAAGCATTTTTTCTTCCAACTTGAAGTATCATCTGTCTCATAGCTTCGATGAATGGAAGACTTTCAATATCGCCAACAGTCCCGCCAATCTCAGTAATGATAATATCATAATCGTCAAGCTCAGCAAGGCGACTCATTCTCATTTTAATTTCGTCAGTGATGTGTGGTATGACCTGCACAGTTGCACCTAAGAAATCTCCACGGCGTTCTTTTGAAATTACTTCAAAGTAAACTTGTCCCGTAGTAGTGTTATTGGATTTGGTCATATTGACATCTAAGAATCTTTCATAGTGTCCTAGATCCAAATCTGCTTCGGCGCCGTCATCAGTAACATAAACCTCGCCATGCTGATAAGGACTCATTGTGCCGGGGTCAACATTTATGTAAGGGTCGAATTTTTGAATAGTAACTTTGAAACCACGAAGTTTTAGAAGAAGCCCCAATGATGAAGCTGCAATTCCTTTACCAAGCGAAGAAACTACTCCACCTGTAATGAAAATATATTTTACTTTATTTTTAACCGACATGAAAAGTTTTTGCTTTCAAATATAAGTGCAAGAATTGAAATATCAATTATTATTCAAAAAAAAAGCTGTCCGCAGACAGCTTTTAAGCTAAATTTATTACTAAGAATTGTTAGCCACTAAATTTTTGACGAATTCAGTAGTTACAGATTTTGGTCTAATAAGTGGAAGCATCATTCCACGATTCATTACAGCTTGCGATGCAAAACCAAGTGCTCTTGATAATGCAAAGATGTTTGTGTAATATAAAAATTCTCTTACACCATAATGATACAAAAGTGCTCCTGATATAGCGTCGATATTTGGCCAAGGATCTTTTATTTTTTCTATAGTCTTCAAAATATCGGGAACAGTTTCAAATACTAATTTTACTGATTGAAAGATTGGTTCATCTGCACAATATTTATTTCCATACTTCATGAATGCTTCAAAGCGTGGATCAACAATTCTTAAAATTGCATGACCATAACCCGGAATAACTTTTCCTGCTTTTAGAGTTTCAGTTACGAATTGAATCAAATCTTCTTTAGTTGGAACGCCATTATATTTTTGATTTAATTTTATAATCCAATCGATACATTCTTGATTTGCTCTTCCGTGAAGCGGGCCTGCTAATCCATTAAATCCAGCGGACATCGAGTAATAAAGATCTGAGAGAGCTGAATTAACAGTAGCTGAGGTTAATGAACTAACGTTACCACCTTCATGATCACAATGACAAACGAGGAATAATCTAAACAAATTATATATTTCTGTATTCTTATGATCGAGTCCCATCATATAAAGAAAATCTGAAGTAAAATCCATATCAGGATCTGGTTGGATCAACTCGCCTTTATTAAATCTAAGTCGATAAATTGCTGCAGAGATACCCGGAAGTTTTGCAACAATGTTCATCGAATCATCAAGAGTATGTTTCCAATATTCGTCTTTCTTACAACCCTTCTCGTAGTTCTTTGCGAAGACTGATTCTTTTTGCATCGACAATAATGCTGCACTCAACATTGCCATTGGATGTGAATCTGAAGGCATCGCTTTCAAAACATCCCAAACATAATTAGGAACATTTTTTCTGGATTTTAATTCTGTTTGAAATTCGGTTAGTTCGGTTGGGGTTGGTAATTCTCCTGTAAGTAAAAGATAAAATATTTCCTCTGGTAAATACTCAGTTAAATCTTTTAGGAAATAATTTCGAATTATTAATCCTTGGTCATCGGGTACGACCGATGTATCACAGCTTAACGACTTGATTCCTCGCATACCGCCATAGAGCTGGGAAACTGTTACGTCGGAAACTTTTATGTTTCCACTCGTCTTTACTAATTGTTGGACTTCTTGTTTCCATCCATCAATTTTTTGGGTGAGTTTTGTAATGAGTCCTGTCATAGATCTCCTTTTTGAAGAATTGATAAATATCTTTTTATGATAACTAAATTACTTTTTTTATCTATTTCATACAATAAGAGTTAAAATATTTTTGAATTATTTTTTAAAATATTCAATCTCAATTCCAACCGAGCGAAAAACTAATTACAAAATTTCTTGGCATCCCAGGTTCTAAGAAGACTGGCGCACCTCCTACAAAATCTGGATTAATAAAAGCTGATGCTGCATATTTTTTGTCGAAGATATTATTCAAACCAAAAAATCCTTTAACATAAATTTTTTCAGTCAAATATATTTCTTTATTTGTTCCAAAAGAAAAACTTAGAATATTATAATTAGGAACAGTAATAGTGTTTGCATCATCAACAAAATATTCACCAACACCTGACAATGACATTTGAATAAAAAGATGATTAAAAAAAGTTGGAGTATATTTTAGTTCTAAATTGTAAAACAGATCAGGAATCCCCGCAACTTTATTTTCAGAATAATCTGCGAATCTGTTTATCTTCGTTTTGTCGTAATGAACTGAATCAACTTTATAATCTTCATATCGATTATTTGAATATGTTACTGCAGTGCGAAGCGTTAAGCCTTCATCAAACATTAACGTTGCACCAAACTCTGCACCGATTCTACTTGTTTCTCCCGCAGTAAAATAAAATCTTCCACCTTGATATGGAATAATATCGTTCTTAACAGAAATTGAATAGAGTGATAATTCATAATTAACTGCGTGTAAAAATAAATTATCAAAATTGATTGCGTGCTTTGTTCCCAATTCTAAAGTAGTTGAAGTAATCGGTTCGAGCAATGGATTCAATGCGAAAACAGTGTCTTGACCAAATGTGTTTGCGGGATCTGTTTCATTTCCAGCGGGAACTTCTACTCCGCCGCCAAAATTTAAAAATAACATATGTCTCTCTGCAAAGCGATAGGTGAAGCCAAACTTAGGAGTAATTTTTGTAAATGATTTACTCTGTAGTTTTACTATTGGTGCCATGAAACTTTCGTTTGAATAAGTTATGTTATCATATCTTGCACCCGCGAGAAAAGTAATTTGATTATTAAGAATTAATTCATTCTGAACAAAAGAGCCGAATGTATTTGCACCTTCTCTTTTATTAGTCCTGAGCGTTGTGCCTCTTCCTCCAGTTGGAGTTAGTGAATAAAATAAAATTGCTCCATCTTGATATGCTTGGTCTATTCCAAACAAAAATTTATTTTCTAAATTACTCGTAATGTTCATTAAGTTTTTATATAGAAAATTTCCGCCGACATGATAACGAGTGAAATCTCTAAATGTATTTCTCTCCGATCTTTGTAAAAATTTCGGATTAACAAAAACCATTGATGATATTGAGTTTGACTCATCAAAATTATAATCAAATGTTAGTCCCATTCTCCCGAGTCGATTGAATCTTCTTTCACTTCGCATTTTATAAGTTGGGTTCGCCATTGTAATTGATGAATCAAATTGCTTTTGTGATAATGGACCGGGAATATGAAACAGATTTTCCGTTGCAGCTAAATAAACACCAAGATTAGATTTATTACTCAACGCAGAATTAATTCCGAAATTAATTATTCCTCTTTTGCTTCGTGAATTTTCTCGCCATCCATCAAAATATGTTTGCGAAAAACTTCCAAATATTTTTGATTCATTAAAAGTTGTGCCTGCTTCAAAAGTATATTTGTTTAATCCATAACTTCCAAATAATGATTGAACATTAGTGAATGGATTATCTGTGGTTGGAATTAGCGAGACATTTAAAATTCCTCCTGAAGCATTTCCCCAAATTGCAGAGGCGTTAGAGCGAATTATTTCCATTGATTTAGCAAGTGAAAGATCGATTAAATCAAATGCTGTTCGTCCATCTGGTTCTGTTTCGGGAATACCATTAGTCATAACTCTTATTCCTCGTGAGGTGCCTGCGTTTGATCTGTCGCCTGCTCCACGTGCACCAAATCCGCGTATAACAATTCTAACATCTTGATTTCCATATCGCGATTGTGCTAACACTCCTGGCACTGATGAGAGGACTTCATTCAATCCATAGCCAATAATTGGATTTACTTTATCAAAATTAATTATCGTTATCGACATAGGAATTTCAAAAATATTTTCCGCATATCTCATAGCAGTTATCGTTACAGGAGAAAATTGTATCTTTACAGTATCAGATTCTTGCTGTTGTGCAAAATTTTGAAATGAAATAATGAACAAGAAAAAAACTAATGTCATTTTTTTTAACATACTAAATCCTCAATAAAATCAGATTGGAATTGACGTAGAATATTTAATAATTATATCGTTACTCTGTATAATTTTAATTGCAAATATAATTCATTCTGAAAGTATTAAAAAAGTCTTTTCGGAATCAAGATTTGTTGCTGATAATTTTTCTAAGGTTTCTGTTGTTGTGGCTATGAAGAATGAAGAAGATAATTTAGGAAAATTGATCACTTCCCTTTCTGAACAAAATTATCCATCAGAATTATTTGAAATTATTTTGGTTGATGATTCTTCAACTGACAATACTTTTTCAAGAGCAAAAAAAATAATTGAAGGAAAAAATAATTTTAGAATTATTAGTGCTTCAAAAAAAATTATGCAAGGAAAAAGAGGAGCATTGCAAGTAGGAATAAATTCTGCAAAGCATAATTTTATTTTGATAACTGATGCAGATTGCACTCACTCGAAAAATTGGATTCAATCAATGGCAACGGCTTTATCAGAAAATGATTTTGTTTTTGGTATCGCTCCTTTCATTCAAAAAAAATCGCTTACAAATTTAATTTCTTGTTATGAAAATTTTCGTGCGTTCTTTTTGATGTTCTCTTTGTGTCAACTTGGATTTCCTTATTCATCAACCGCAAGAAGTTTAGGTTTTAGGAAAGAGACGTTTAACAAAATAAATGGATATGATGGGACTGATAAAACTATTAGTGGCGATGATGATTTATTACTCCAAAAATTTGTAATGAATAAAAAGAAAATTTCAGAGGTTACAAATTCTTTTGTCTATTCAGAAACGAAAGAAAGTTTTAAGGATTATATAAATCAAAGAGGAAGACACACCAAGAGCTCATTCCATTATAGTTTAGCGACAAAATCAATTTTGGCTTTATGGCATTTGATAAATCTCTTATCAGTTTTTTCAATATTATTTTTCGCATTGAGTATCAATTTCATTTTTCCGTTTCTTCTAAAAATTATTTTTGACATCTATTCAACTATTAAGCATCAGAATAAGTTTGGCTATAATTTCAAAATCTATGAAATATTTTTCTTACAAATTATTTACGAATTGATGTTGGTTGTGAATTTATTTTCTTCAATATTAATCACTCCCAAATGGAAATAATTTTGGTTAATGAATTATAATCAACTAATTTTCAAAACTATATTTAAAAACTTTTATTTAAGATTGATTAATGGATTACACACTTTTAGCGGCTCAAGCCATTCAGGCAAAAAAAATATCACTCCCCACTTATTCAAATTTTCACGTAGGCGCAGCATTACTAACAGCAGATGATAAAATCTACTTAGGTGCAAATATTGAAACGAGTTCATATAGTTTAACTATTTGTGCTGAACGAACTGCGATATTCAAGGCGATACTTGAAGGCGAAAGAAAATTTAAAGCGATAGCAATTGCAAGTGATGCAGAAGATTTCATTGCTCCTTGTGGGGCGTGTCGTCAAATAATTTCTGATCTCTGCGGTGAGATAGATATAATTATGACTAATCAAAAAGACGAATTAAAAATATTAAAAACTTCTCAACTACTCCCATTCGCATTTAGTGACAAGGACTTACAATAGATGGAACCAGTGATCAACTTACAGCCAAGAGAAACCGGTTGGATTGAAGTAATTACCGGTTGTATGTTCAGTGGAAAGACTGAAGAATTAATACGCAGATTAAAGCGCGCAAAAATTGCTAAACAAGTTGTGATTGTGTTTAAACCGAAAATTGATAATAGATTTTCTGAGAATGAAATTGTTTCCCACAGCGAGTTTAGTCACACTTCAATTAATGTTGAAACTCCCGAAGAGATTTATGAAAAATCGATTGGCGCTCAAGTAATTGGAATTGATGAAGCACAATTTTTTTCAAAAGAAATTATTTCAATTTGTAACAAACTTGCTGATAATGGAAAACGCGTTATCATTGCTGGTTTAGATCAAGATTACAGAGGAGAGCCGTTTGAACCAATGCCACAGCTACTGGCAATAGCGGAGTTCATTACAAAGACTTTAGCAATTTGTGTTGTGTGCGGTAATCCTGCAGATAAAACGCAGAGAAAAATTGTACTTGAAGAGAAAGTAGTTGTTGGTGCTTCAGAAATTTATGAAGCTCGCTGTCGTAAGTGTCATTACATTCCAAGTGAAACAGATGATAAAATTAATAATTAAATTTTTTCCTAAATATATCAGATAGGTTATTATGGATTTCTTTGAAAATCTTTACAGAGGACTAATTGGTGTTGCAGTTATAATTGGGATTGCATTTCTATTTTCGAATAACAAAAAGAGAATAAATTGGAGATTAGTTTTTACTGGTTTGGGAATCCAATTTACTTTTGCAGTTTTTATTATTTATAGTGAAACTCTCAGAAGTTGGTTTTATCCTCTCGGCATTCCAAAAGATATGATTAACTGGCTTGGCGCTGCGGTTGTTAGCTTACTAAGTTTTACAACTCAAGGTGCACAATTTGTGTTTGGCAGACTTGCAGAAAATAGTGGAACAGAGAGTCTCGGCTTCTTTTTTGCATTCCAAGTATTGCCTACAATTATTTTCGTATCTGCTTTAACTTCAGTTCTTTACTACTTAGGAATTTTGCAAGTCGTGGTCAGAGCAATGGCATTTGTGATGTCAAAACTTTTAGGAACGAGTGGCGCTGAATCTTTATCAAACACTGCAAATATTTTTGTTGGACAGAGTGAAGCTCCATTAGTTATTCGTCCTTACATTGGAAAAATGACGCAGTCAGAGTTGCTAACGATTATGGTCGGAGGAATGGCTACAATTGCAGGTGGAGTAATGGCAAGTTATATTCAGATGTTGGGACAATCATTTGCTGATGCACATCAAATCGGGTTACAAGAAGCACAAATAAAATTCGCAGTGCAATTGTTGGCTGCAAGTGTAATGGCTGCTCCTGCTTCAATTGTTATTGCAAAAATTATTTATCCTGAAACAGGTGAACCCGAAACAAAAGGAAAAGTAAAAATTCAAGTTGATAAAAATGCTACGAACGTGATTGAAGCTGCGGCAACTGGCGCAAGTGATGGCTTAAAATTGGCTATGAATGTAGCTGGAATGTTGCTCGCTTTTATTGCATTAATCTCGCTATTAAATTATGTCCTTACAGGAATTGGTGATGTAACAGGTATCAATTCTATTTTGATGGCAAATTTTAATCAGCCACTTACGATGCAATTTTTATTTGGTTCAGTACTACAATATTTAGCTTTTGCAATTGGAGTTCCCTGGCAAGATGCAATGCACTTTGGAAGTTTGATTGGGACAAAAGTTGTACTAAATGAATTTGTTGCTTATGTAGATTTAACAACCATGATAAAAAATAATATGCTTACTGATAAAGGAATTATGATGGCTACATATGCTCTCTGTGGCTTCGCAAATTTTTCTTCTATCGCAATTCAAATTGGTGGAATTAGTCCACTGGCTCCTGAACGAAAAAAAGATATTTCCGCACTCGGACTAAGAGCTGTGCTTGGTGGAACTCTTGCTACATTAATGACCGCAACAATTGGAGGAATTCTTTTTCATTGAGTATGATTGATATATCAAAAATTTATTCGATTCTTTTAAGTGAAGTAAAAAGAGAAGCTCCATTTACACCAAAGCTCGGAATTGTGCTTGGTAGTGGATTGGGAGATTTTGCAAAGTCACTTCAAATTATAAAAACTATTGATACTGAAAAACTTTCAGATTATCCAAAGTCAACAGTTGAAGGACACAGCGGAAAAATTCATTTCGCAAAATATTCAGACCTCCCCATTCTACTTTTTCAAGGTAGAGTTCATTTCTATGAAGGTTATAAAATTGAGGAATGTCTTTTACCAATTGAAATTGTGAAGAGCTTAAATTGTAAATATCTTTTATTAACAAACGCTGCGGGTGGAATTAATCCTTTCTTTTCTCCTGGTGATTTGATGCTAAATAAATCTTTCAATTCGATCTTTATAAAAAAAGAAATAACAAAAGTTATCGGGGCTGCTTCATCAACAACAAAAGAAAACTTCAAAAAATTTCCTTCAGAGGAATTGAATCAGATAATAAAAAAATCTGCTCTCGAAGAAAAAGTTGATTTGAAAGAAGGAACTTATTTTTTTACTTCAGGACCAAGTTATGAAACTCCTTCTGAAATAAAGATGATTAGCAAAGTCGGTGGAGATGCTGTTGGAATGTCAACAGTTCACGAAGCTATTTATGCTGCTTATCGTGGAATTAATGTCTCAGCAATTTCATGCATTACTAATCTTGCAGCTGGAATTAGTGATACAAAACTATCGCACGAAGAAGTAACTCAAACTGCAGAAAAAGTAAAAAATAAATTTGAAAGATTGATTAAGCGTATCATCGCGACAATTGAATATTAGTTGATAACCATTAAAGATATGATAAGAAAACTCAAAATTTTTCTAATCTCAAAATCACATTAGGATTTTTTCACACTTAAGTTGAACAGAAAAATCTGTATCAAACTTATAAACATTTTTCTATTTTAAAAGTTGTTAGCCGCTAATTACGGAAAAAAAATGATTGAAATTTAACAGTTCAGCCTCACTTTTTCATTAATTCATTTTTAGTAAGTGTAAGAAAATTAATTCGCTCTCAACAATTGAGAATAACAGAATATAAAGAGAAGATTTTTTTATCTTCTCTTTTTGCATTTAAGATTTTACAATTTTAGAAAAAATGTTTGGATGTGAATTAGTTTTTAAAACTTCAATTCATAAACGTAGGTATCGCCTGACTTCTCTGAATACTCCATCTGTACAGGTGAAAAAAATTTCCCTTTAACCTTAAAACCAAAATGTTCGTAAAATCCCACATTGCATTCCTTGTCAGTATCCAAAGTTATTCTTGTAACATTTTGTTTTTTGCAAAAGTTAATGAAAGAGTTCATCATCAACTTTCCATATCCTTTTCCTTGAGTATTAGTTTCGACTGCAAATAGATGAACTTCATTATCACGTGTTGGTTCAATCTTCACTCTTTCTTTTTCATGCACAATCAAATATTTCAAGAAGTATATTTTTTTTCTTAAGCTAACACCTTTAACTGAAAACAACTGCAGCAAAGACTTTAATCCACCCAATATTCCACTATACTCGTTTTTGTGAACAGGATTCTTCCCACATTTACCGAATAAAAAACCTTTTACAATTCCATCTTCAACAACTACGACGTTATAATTACTTGCAGCCAAGCTTCCACCGGTGTAAATTTTTTTGAAGAATTCTGATAATTCTCTTGGCTTGAATTTATTATCAAAATTCCAGACATCGTTCACAATCTCCACGCATGCTAAAAAATCACTTTCTTTATATTCCTTAATCATTCGACCTCCATATTAAAAGACTTTATCTGTTAATCAACGAATCAGTTTCCAGAGCATCTCATCCTTTAGAAATACTATAAAATTATTTTTCATAAAAAACTTCATATTTCAAACCGCTCCACAAAATAATTTTTGAATACAACTTGAAACTAACTCTTCAAAGAGTGTTTATTGAGACTCGGCTAAAAAATAACTTTATGTTTCGTTGTTCCAAATCAATGGAAATATTTTCAAACATACAAGTCTTGAATTATGTGACTTTTTGAATTGTAATAACTTTTTGGGGAAAAAAGAGTAAGTTATAATCAAATAATTTTTCAATCTTCTCAAAGTCATTTTAGATAATTAGTTTTATTTCTTTATTTTATTCAATATTCATTTAGAGTTTTTGAGAAAATAAAAATCATCAATTCATTTTTAAAGTAATTAGATAAAATAATTAATCGGAAAAAATTAGTTTTACTTAACGAGATTAAAGTTCACAAAATTTAAATAACAAATTGAAACTATTATGAAAAAATTTTTATACTCTTTATTTGCAGTCATTTCCTTTGCAACACTTCTCTATTTCATTTTTTTATCTCCAAAAGATGATGTTTATAAATATGAGAAATCAGAAACTTATGCTGGTGCGATGGATGCACTAAATTATTGGGCAACGTCACGTGCATATCCTAATAAAGTTATTCCTGAAGATGCATACATGAAAGCTTATGAATATTCGGAAAAAAAATTTAGTAGTCTTCAAAAAAATCCTTCTTCGGAAAGATGGAAACAGATTGGACCACACAACATTGGCGGTAGAACAATTTCAATTTCTTTTAATCCACAAAATCCAAATACAATTTATGCTGGCTCTGCAAGTGGCGGGCTTTGGCGAAGCTATACCGCAGGCAAAGGTGTGGTCGCTTGGGAATATATTAAAACTGGATTCCCTGTAAACGCTGTTGGAGCAATTGCAATTCCTCAAAATGATTCGAACACAATTTACATCGGAACAGGCGAAGTTTATGGATATCAAACTTCAACTGGTGGACTAAACATTAGAACTACTCGTGGAAGCTATGGAATTGGAATATTAAAATCTACAGACGCTGGATTAACTTGGACTAAGAGTCTGGATTGGGCTTACAATCAAAGGCGCGGCGTGCAAGCATTAAAAATCAATCCGCTAAATCCGAATACAATTTATGCCGGAACAACCGAAGGAGTTTTTAAATCTTTCGATGCAGGAAATTCTTGGACGCAAATTCATAACGTAATTATGGTTACTGATATTGTTATTAATCCACAGGATACAAATCTTGTTTACGCAGCTTGTGGAAATCTTGGAAGTCAAGGAACAGGACTTTATCGTTCTACAAATGCAGGACAGACTTGGAGCAGAATGACAAATGGATTGCCTGCAAGTTGGGGCGGCAAAGCGAAGATGATGATTTATGAAGCTTCACCAAATGTTATTTTTGCAAGCATTGGAAATGGTAGTGTTTCAAATGGTGGGACGTGGCTTTGCAGAACTACTAACAATGGCGAGAGTTGGACTGTAATCAACACTACAGATTATTCAACTTACCAAGGATGGTTCTCACATTTTGTTGGTGTAAATCCGATTGACTCAAGTAAAATTATTTGTGGCGGAATTGATGTTTGGAAATCCACAAATGGCGGAAGAACTTTGACTCGCAAATCATCTTGGTCAGCTTGGTTTTTTGGTGTTACTCCAATTGGTGGACCTGAAGGACCTTCAAATTATTCTCACGCTGATCATCACGCAATTATTTATCATCCACAAAATCCTGAAATAATTTATTTCGGAAATGATGGCGGAGTTTTCCGAACTCTCGATGGCGGCGAAACTTTTGAAGGATGCAATGGCTCTTATCAAACAACACAATTTTATAATGGCTTCTCTACTTCACAAGTTGATACGATAACTTCTTTGGGAGGTTTTCAAGATAATGCAACTGCAATTTTTGAAGGAAGATTAAATTGGAGAAGAGTGATTGGAGGCGATGGAACTTGGACCGGAATAAGTTATACTACAAGTGATACTATGTTTGGAACATCACAAAATCTTTCTTTAAATCGTTCAGTAAACAGAGGATTAAATTGGAGTGGGATACCTGTCCCAAGCTCAACAGTTACGGCTTTCGTTGCTCCATTTGCTGTTGCACCTTCAACATCAAGAATTCTTTATGCGGGAAGAGATAGAATTTTTCGTTCAACAAATGCGGGTACGAGTTGGACAGCAACAAATAATAACACAACAATAAATGGCGATCCTATGCTCTCAATGGCGATTGCTTTTGACAATCCGAATATTGTTTATGTTGCAACTGCTCCGCTTACAAGAAGAGCTGAAGTTTTTAGAACATCAAATGGCGGAACTTCTTGGCAAAATATTACGGGGAATCTTCCTAATCGTTATCCCGTGGATTTATGCGTCGATCCAAAAAATTCTTCAATCGCATATATTACTTTTTCAGGATTTGGTACTTCACATTTATTTAAAACTATTGATGGCGGAACTAACTGGATTGATATTGGTGCGTCATTACCTGACGTTCCGACAAGTGCAGTGATTGTCGATCCACATTTTTCAAATCATATTTATGTTGGAAATGATCTTGGTGTTTATGCCTCTACAAATGGCGGCGCAACGTGGCAATCTTTTAATGAAGGATTCGATGGAGCTGCATTAATAATGGATTTATCAATTTCTCCGATCAATAGAAAATTAAGAGCAGCAACACACGGAAGAGGCGCTTACGAAATTAGTTTATTAGAACCAACAGTTAATATTGCTGATGATGAAATTACTGAGAAAAGTTTTCAGCTAAATCAAAATTATCCTAACCCGTTCAATAATTCAACCATGATTTCGTGGCAATTAGATGAAAGAAGTTTTGTAACATTAAAAGTCTATAATAGTTTGGGAAAAGAAGTTGCAACTATTTTAAGTCAATTTATGAATTCAGGAAATCATGAAATTAATTTTGATGCGAAAGATTTATCGAGCGGAGTTTATTATTATAGTTTAAGGACTGAAAAAAATCAACTGACGCGAAAATTTCTTTTAATAAAATAAATGATGAAGAATAACCGCAGCAGCTATTGAAGCAGTTTCACTTCTTAGTCGATTTTTTGCTAAAGAATAAGTATCGTTTTCGGTAAATAATTTTTCTTCTGTCTTGCTAAATCCACCTTCAGGACCAAAGAAGAAATAATATTTTTCCTCTTTATTTATCGGTTTATCCTTAAATGTTTTTGGTGAATTTTGATCGAAAAGGATTTTATCTCCGTAACGTTCATAAATATTTTTCAGGTTCGGCGCAATCTCAATATTCGGAAGAAAACTTCTTACTGACTGCTTCATAGCAACGAGAGAAATTTTACTTAATCTTTCTATTCTAATGTTTTTGTGAATTGCTCTATCAGAATTGAAAATAATAAAATTAGTAACTCCAAGTTCAACAGCTTTTTCAAAAGCGAATTCTAATCTTTCTTGATTCTTCAATTGTGCCAAACAGAAATAGATATTTTTGAATTTATTTTCGTAAGAAAAATTTTTTACAATTTTTAATTTGAGCGATGAGTCATTGTCTTCGATTAAAACTGAATCAACAATTTTTCCATTGCCGTCTGTAACGAAAATGTTGTCCCCTTTAACGTGTCTCATAACATTGATGACATGATGAGCTTCATCATTTTCAATTGTTACTTCATCATCAGAAAAATTTGATGGATGAGAATAATAAAGTTCTATTTTAGAAAGATATGCCAAGGTCTAATATTATTTCTTTTATTCCAAGATTATTAATTGCGTATTCTATTCTTGCGATATTGTATGGTAAAGTTAATATAGTTAAACCAATTCCAAAACCAGAGTTTAAATTAGAAAAATTTATTGGAATATTCCGCATTCTTGAAAGTCCAACATCAAAAAAAGAATGTGCATAGATTGCAGTTCTAAACGATGTTAACGATTTTGGAATTACGGGCAACTCCATACTAAAAAAATATTCCTTGATTATAGGAAAATTAATTTCTACTGAACTAAAATAAGAACTATTCCCCTCTTGTTGCAAGGAAAAATGTCCACGAATTCTTTCATTCAATCCGATAAACGATTGGTCATAAAATGGAACATCATCGCCAATAGCTTGTCGAGTCATCACTCTAAATTTTGCTGAGAGGTCTGAACTCAAAGGAAAATATTTCCGGTAATCAAAGAAAAATATTTGATAATTAATGTTATCAAAGCCAAATCCTTTGTTAGTTAAATCAGAAATAAAAATTTCGCCATTCGTTGGAAACTGAATTAAGTCTCTCGTATCATAAGTATAGCGTAGCCCCAAATAAAATACTCTATCAATTCTATCATCGCTTGCATTTATCTTTGGAAAATATTTTGGCGTTTCGATGTAATTAAATCCTGATGTTAAAGCAAGTCGGTTGAAAAGATCAAATCGTTTGCCAAGATTAAATCTGAAGCTGTAAATTTTTTGCTTAAAATCTTCTCCATAAATTTCCTCTGCTATTAAACTTCTGTTTTCAGCATTTACAGTCTCGAGCAAAAAATCACTAAAAATATTTTCTGATTTAAACAAATATGGAACTCGATATGAAATTCTTAATGAAGGATCAAATCCGAGAGTAAAAATTAATTTTATCTCTTCATTCATTCCTCTAAAATTATTTAAGTCGAGACGAAGTCCATAACTAATTTTACTATAATCTCTATCAGCAAAAAAGAGTTGTGGAATCAGCCAGATATACCAACTCTCCTTCACGTTAATTACAAGAATATTCAGAGTATCATTTTTTTCTTGTAACAGATTTACGTCAGTAAATATTTTCAGACTAAAAATTCTTTCACGATTAAAAAATAGACGCGCAGAATCAAGACTCTCCCCAATTCTAAAATCAATTTCGTTAAGAATTACATTCTCTTTTGTTATCTCATTTCCAACAATTTTTATGGAATCGACACGAAATGGAAATTGAGTAATAGTTAATAGCGAGTCGTTAACATTGAACGAAAGCAGTTCAACAGAAAATAAAAATAAAAAAAAAATAAAATGAGTTCTCATTTAGTAATTTACTCTTCTTATTCTCGATTTGAAATTGAAATTCTATATTCAACAGCAATGCATTTGTCTTGAATAACTTCAACTCCCTTTTCAATCAATAATTTAACTGCATTATCATTTCTAACTCCTAATTGAAGCCATAAATATTTTGGAGATAATTTTTCAACTGATGGAATTATTTCAGGAATTTTTTCAGATGCTAAGAAGACATTTACCAAATCAATTTTATGTGGAATTTCATCAAGCGATTTATAAACTTTAATTCCGAAAACATCTTTCAATGTTGGATGAACTCCAACAACGTTATAGCCTTTATCCAGAAGGAATTTCGCAATGCTTCCGCTATCTCTATTTGGTTTGTCAGAAATTCCAATAACAGCAATAGTTTTCGTATCGCTTAAAATTTCTTTAACTGATTTCATTTAGTCTCGCTTGTCAATTGAACTTCTGAATCAGAATAAGCAGAAATAGGAACGCAACTGCAAACAAGATTTCTATCTCCATAAGCACTATTCACTCTTGCAACGCTAGGCCAAAATTTATTTCCTCTGACAGTCTCAGTTGGGAACGCAGCTTTTTCTCGCGAATATTTGTGTTGCCAATTATCACTAATCACCATTTGAGCCGTGTGTGGAGCGTTCTTCAAGACATTGTCAGTTGTGTCATAAACTCCTGATTCAATTTCAAGAATTTCATTTTTAATTGAGATCATCGAATCACAAAATCTATCCAATTCTATTTTCGATTCACTTTCTGTTGGCTCTACCATTAAAGTACCAACAACAGGAAAAGAAACTGTTGGTGCATGAAAGCCATAATCCATCAGTCTTTTTGCAATATCCTCAACTTCAATGTTTGCAGATTTTTTAAATTCTCTCATATCAAAAATTAATTCGTGAGCTACTCTTCCATTAACTCCCGTGTAAAGAACTTTAAAATGTTTTTCAAGTCTTGCTTTTAAATAATTTGCATTAAGAATCGCAACTCTTGTAACTTCAGTTAATCCTTCACCTGCAAGCATTTTGATATACGCTAATGAGATTAATAAAATATTGCTACTTCCATAAGGAGCTGCAGAAATTGCATTAATAGCTTTTTCTCCACCAACTTTTACAACTGAATGTCCGGGTAAAAATGGTCTTAAGTGTTCAGCACAACAGATTGGACCCATTCCAGGACCGCCGCCACCGTGTGGAATTGCAAAAGTTTTATGTAGATTTAAATGACAAACATCAGCGCCAATAATTTTCGGACTTGTTAATCCAACTTGAGCATTCATGTTTGCGCCATCCATATAAACTTGTCCACCAAATGAATGAACAATTTCACAAATCTCCATGATGTTATCTTCAAAAACACCATGCGTTGAAGGATAAGTAACCATAAGCGAGGAGAGATCATCTTTATAAAGTTCAGCTTTTTTCTTCAAGTCAATAAAATCAACGTTGCCGTTCTCATCACAATTAACCACAACTACTTTCATCCCCGCCATTACAGCACTTGCAGGATTTGTTCCATGTGCAGAGCAAGGAATCAAAACTACATTTCGATTATGTTCGCCGCGACTGATATGATATGCGCGAATCACCATCAACCCAGCATACTCGCCTTGTGCACCAGAATTTGGTTGAAGTGAAACGCCGGAAAATCCTGTAACAAGTGTTAAATAATTTTCTAATTCTTCAATAATTTTTTTGTATCCCAACACTTGGTCTTCGGGAGCGAATGGATGTATCAAAGCAAATTCAGGAATTGTAATCGGTAACATTGACGCGGTTGAATTTAACTTCATAGTGCAAGAGCCCAATGGAATCATTGAGGCAGTGAGTGATAAATCTTTATTCTCTAATTTTTTTGAGTAACGTAGCAATTCTGTTTCAGAGTGATATGAATTAAAAATAGGATGACTTAAAAAATTACTTTGACGAATTAAATCAGGATGCAATCTATCAACATTTTTTTGATGAGCAATTTGTGATTCATTCTCATTAAAATTTTTATTTATCGATTCAGCAAAAAGTTTTACAATTTCAATAACATCAGAAAGTTGATTCGCTTCACTAAAAGAAATTCCAATTGCGTTATCGTCAAAGTATCTAAAATTTATATATTGTTTTTCTGCTTTATTCCGAATTGCGTCAAATGTTTTTTTATCAACTTTTATTTTTAGCGTATCGAAATAAAAATTATTTGTCTGCTCAAATCCAAGCGAAACTAAAAGCGATTCTGTTAATGTTGCAAAGCTATGAACTCTGTCAGCAATTTTTATTAAGCCATTGGGACCGTGATAAACTCCATACATTCCTGCAATAATTGCGAGCAGCACTTGCGATGTACAAATATTGCTCGTAGCTTTTTCTCTTCTGATATGTTGCTCACGAGTTTGTAGTGCCATTCGATAAGCCAAATTTCCATTCATATCAATTGAAGCACCAATTATTCTACCGGGAATAATTCTTTTGTAATCATCTTTGCAGGAGAAGAAAGCGGCGTGTGGACCACCATATCCCATCGGCACACCAAATCGTTGTGTAGAACCAACAACTACATCTGCACCAAATTCGCCGGGCGGAGTAATTTTTGTTAAGCTTAATAAATCTGATGCAACAATAACTTGAACATTATTTTCTTTTGCTGCATTAATAATTTTTCTATAATCTTTAATCTCGCCATCATTGTTTGGATACTGTAAAACAAGGGCGAAAAAGTCTTTTGAAGAAACAAAATTTTCAGGAGAGTCAATCACCAATTCAATATTGAGTGGATTTGCTCTTGTTTTTAGTACATCAATTGTATGCGGAAAAATATCAGCAGCAACAAAAATTTTATTTTTATTTTTTACTGTGTTCTGATTGTAAGCCATTATCATAGCTTCGGCGGCGGCAGTTGCTTCATCCAACAACGACGCATTAGCAATCGGCAATCCCGTTAAATCGATTATCATCGTTTGAAAATTTAATAATGCTTCAAGTCGCCCTTGCGAAATCTCAGCTTGATAAGGAGTGTATTGAGTGTACCAACCCGGATTCTCTAAAATATTTCTTTGAATTGGCGGAGGAGTCACTGTTGGATAATATCCCATACCTATATAAGATTTTGCAATAATATTTTTTTTTGCGAGTTCTCTCACATAATTTAAAAATTGATATTCCGTAAATGGTTCACCCATTTCCATTTTATTTTTTAATCTAATCTCTTTTGGAATTGTCTCATCAACTAAGAGATCAATTGAATCAATGCCAATAGCTGCAAGCATCATCTCAATCTGTTTTTTATCAGGTCCGATATGTCTATCTATAAAATTATCTGTAAAGGAATAAGCACTCATATTTTACTCTCAATAAATATTTTTTTGATTTACAAATTTAGGAATTTAATTTATTATTACTGATGAACATTGCTCCCCGGTTCCAAATAAATTACTTCTTCGTTATCATCATAAACTAAAAGTTCAGCGTAACGAGCCCAATTAGCAAGCGTGTCAAATTGTTTCTCCGCTTCCTCTGAAGGAAATTCTAATTCTAATGGAGTTAAGACTAAATCACGACTTAATTTTTGATCATCAGCCAAACTTAACAATGTAATTAACCATTTGAAAACTGGGAGACGTTTTATTCGAGTAGCGAAGATTTCTTTTTTTGCTGAGATACTTGCGTCCGCAAATGTTTCACCGAGTGAAGTCAATGTTATATCACCACTTGAAATAATAGCGAAACCCAAAAGTTCAGATGCTTCAGTTAATAGTAAGAGATGATCTGAGTCAACGCCAATATCATCAGCGAGTTTGAAGATATCCATTTTTTTAAGCTTTGTGTCGTTGAGGAACTCCAACATTCCCGTAAGATTTGTAATGCTGATGTGTGGCAATCTTCTTGTAATACCTGGCTCGCCGGGTGCTGTTCCCATCTCCTCTTGTTCAGTTTTTGTTTGTCCCGCAAGTGTCGCATAAACTTGATCGACAATTAATTGAAACTCGTGAGAATTTCTTTCTCTGAAGTGAGGAAGTGGAACATGAATTTCTGAAATTATTCTACCGGGATTTTTATCCATAATAATAATTCTGTCAGCAAGCAGAACAGCTTCTTCAATATTGTGAGTTACCATTAGAATTGCTTTAGTGGGAATTTTTCCACTCGTCCAAAGTTCGAGCAGTTCATTACGAAGAGATTCAGCACTGAGGACATCCAATGCGGAGAAAGGCTCATCAAGACAAAGTAGCTCCGGCTCAACAACCATAGCTCTTGCGAATCCAACTTTTTGTCGCATTCCACCTGAGAGTTCGCGTGGATAAGCCATTTCAAACCCATCCAGTCCGACGCGATCTAAACTATCAAGTGCTCGCTGCGTTCGTAATTTTGGTGGAACTCCTTTCACCTTCAAAGCAACTTCTACATTTTCTAAAACTGTAAGCCAAGGAAATAATGCAAACGATTGAAATACAATTGTTGAGTGTGGATTTACTCCGGTCAATAATTTCCCTTTATAAAGCACTTCGCCTTCAGATGGTTTTTGTAATCCTGTAAGAATTCTTAACAGCGTACTTTTTCCACAACCTGATGGACCAAGTAACGCAACGAACTGTCCACGAGAAATATTTAAGTTTACATCTTGTACAGCGATAAATTTTTTTACGTTATCACCATAATTTTGATTAATCCCTTTAACGGTTAATAATTCAGTATTTTCATTCATCTCAACTCCATTTAATCAAAGTGATATTTTTCTTCTGCTAATTTGTAAAGACGGCGCCAAAAAAATCTATTAATAAGTACAACAGTTAAAATCATAGATAAAGTTGCAGCTAATAATAGAGTATAATTTCCATCATCTGTTGCTTGCGCAATCATTGAGCCAATTCCAATAGTTGAATAAGTTTCGTTATTGAAGCTAACATATTCAGCGACAATACTTGCATTCCATGCACCGCCACTTGCAGCAATGGAGCCAGTAATTAGATAAGGAAAAAGCGACGGAAGAATTAATGTTTTCCATTTCGTCCAAGAATTTAAGCGAAGTAATTTTGCAGTATATTTTAAGTCTTGAGGAATAGCACTCGCACCCGCAATAACATTGAACAAAAGATACCATTGCGTTCCCATTAACATTAACAATATTGCAGCGATGTCAAGTCCACCGGGCAATTGAAGCATAAAAATTAACATCACGGGAAAAAGTGCTGTCGCTGGAACAGATGCAAATATCTGGATAAGCGGCTGAAGAAAATTTGCATATTTCTTTTTTGTACCAATCATTACTCCAAGTGGAATAGTCCACAGCAATGCGATGATTAGCGCAACTGATACTCTTAAAAAAGTAAAAAATATTCCTTTGATAATTTCAATCCACGACATTAATTCAATTGATGAGAGAACAATTAGCGTTCGATAGAGTCCATAAATTATTGCAAGAGTAAGAAGAGCAAACAATATTTTAAATAATTTTTCTCTTAGTATATTTTTTTTCTTAAGTATAGCTTTCTGTGATTTTTTTAGAAACCAGTCATCAAGTTTTTCTTTTAATGGTTCAAAAATTGTTTCATTAAACCAATTGATAATTCT
This sequence comes from Chlorobiaceae bacterium, assembly GCA_013824085.1. Taxonomy (GTDB): domain Bacteria; phylum Bacteroidota; class Ignavibacteria; order Ignavibacteriales; family Ignavibacteriaceae; genus PNNF01. The sequence continues at coordinate 67,653 of PNNF01000012.1, forward strand.
TGCATCTAGCAGCGCATTGTAAAACCAAGAATTATTTGTCGTTTCATTGCTCACCATTTCTAATTTATATCTTTCAGACCACGCCAATAAAGGTCTCCAGATGAATTGGTCTAACGCAATTATAATTGCAAGTAGAGTAACGACCCCCAATATAATTGCACTAATGTCTCCTTTGTTTGATGCTTCATGAAGATATGAACCTAATCCAGGTAATCTAAAATCTTTTTGTCCAACAGTAAAAATTTCTGCAGCCATCAAAAAAAACCAACCGCCAGCCCAGCTCATCATACTGTTCCATATCAAGCTTATCATTGCAAAAGGCATTTCAAGCGTTCTAAATCTCAACCATCCGTTAAATCTAAAAATATTACTCGCTTCACGAAGATCGTGTGGAATTGTTGTGAGAGATTGATACCAAGCAAAAGTCATATTCCATGCTTGACAAGTAAAAATTAAAATTACTGCTGAGAGTTCTAATGCAATTCCTTGTGGTAGGAATGAACTTAAACTAAGAACAACTACGGGTAAAAAAGATAAAATCGGAACGCTCTGCAACACGTCAAGAAGAGGTAACAAAACTTTTTGTGATGATGGATTATTTGCTGCGAGGCGTCCATAAATTAATGCGAAAGCAATTGAGAGTAAGAAGGCACAGAACATTCTGCTCAATGAGAACAAGGCATACCAAGGCAAAGCGCTCGGGTCAAGAGAAATATCAGGACCTTCAATAATTTGTGGAGCAGCAAATGATAAACGCACTCCAAGATAGATTGCTACTGCAATTGCGACTAATACAAAAATATCCGCAAAAGTAAAATTGCGGTTCAATGGTTGTGGTATTCGGAAAATACTTTTAAGCTTTTGCATCAGCGAGAATTATTAAAATAAAGATTTAAAATAGTTATCCCTTAAAAAGTCGAATTTAAAATTTGGTTATTAGATTTGGGAACAAAAATA
>PNNF01000013.1 GCA_013824085.1 Chlorobiaceae bacterium
CGCGGTCACCGGTCCTGATTGTTTTTTGGTTCTTCTTTCAATTTCTTTATGCAGCTTTAACTGTTCTTATATTTATTCTGTAATCTTCTTCTTTTTGTATCGCTGCAAATATCTTTGTCATCAACTTACGGGCTGATGCCACTATTGCTTTCTGTTTACTTCCGCTTTTCTTATATACTCTATCAACTTTATCCAAAAGCAAGGCTTTGGTCAGAAATTTTTACCTTGTATCAAATTTTAACTCCTTTAAACATAATTCAAAAACAAAATAAAGTCAACTATTTTTTTTAGTTAAATTCGCTCACTGTAATAACTCCTTAGAAATGTCAGTAAAAAATCCTAGAAATTATGGTTCTCAAAAAAGGAGAATCTTCAGATGAAAGGAATACTGACAATGAGCCAAAAAGAAGTCAACAGACTATTGATTCTAAAACAAGTCGATGATAAGAAACTTAAAGTAGAAGAAGCATCAGGGAAAATCGGCTTATCAGAGCGCCAGACATACAGAGTATTAAATAGGATACGAGAGGAAGAATCAAAAGGAATAAATTATCAATGAAATTTATTTAATTAAAAATAGAACATTTTTAATTTTGTTATGATACTTTATTATAAATCATGACTAAATAAATTCTTAGATTGGAGATGTCTGCCTATAAATGAAATATCATAGTCTAGCTCGGGATAGTTTGGAGAATTTTTTTTTGCTTCATTAAAATATTTTATTGAATTATTTGCAACTCCAAAAAAACAGAGGAATCTCAAGTATTTTATTATTCATTCAGATATTCTCTCTCTATTAATATATATCAGGTTCAATATGAATTATTACATCAAAAACTTTGGGTTCGGTTTTCATAATTTCATCTTTTACGAGATGAGAAATGTAATGACCTTCCTTAACTGAAATGTTTCCGTCAACAACTACATGAAGATCTACAAAATAAAAAAGTCCAGTTTTTCTTATCTTACATTTATCAAGTTCAACCACGCCTTCAACATTTATTGCTGTATCTCTAATTAATTTTTCAATTTCAGATGAAGGAGCAATATCCATCACTTCATTAACAGCAGAAAGCAAGAGTTTAACCGCATTAAAAACAATTACAACAGAGGCGCAAAGTGCTGCGTAATCATCAGCCATTTCATAACCATCACCACCAATTAACGCAATCGAAATTCCTACAAAAGCAAACGCAGATGTAATTGCATCACTGCGATGATGCCATGCATCATTCTTAACAGCCGTACTATCTACGTCTTTTGCAACTTTTAAAACCGTCCGAAATAAAACTTCTTTCACAATAATAACCACAACCAACACTATCAACGTAAATGATGCTGGTGCGTGGTGCGGTGTAAGTATCTCTTGAATACTTTGATATGCAATTCCAAATGCTGCACCAAGAAGAGCTATCGCAACAACAATTGCAGCTATTGGCTCAGCTTTGCCATGTCCATAAGGATGATCCTCGTCGGGTGGAATTGTAGAAATTCTTAATCCAATCCAAACTATGATTGAACTAAAAACATCAAAGAGTGATTCAATCGCATCAGCAATAAGCGCGTATGAATTTCCAACTACTCCTGTCACTCCTTTGATGATTGCCAACAAAGCATTAACAATAATTCCCAGAATGCTAATATTCATTCCACGTTTTGCCATCTGCTTAATTTCGAGTGGTTTATTATTCATCACTCTTACTCTTTGTGAAGCGGTCGTACATAACGATGCTTCCAGCTACTGCAACATTCAAAGATAATTCGCCGGGCAATGAAATAATTTCGTGGCACTTAGATTGGACATCAGAAGTTAATCCGTTTGTTTCGTTGCCGAGTAAATAGATAGCCCGTTTGGGATGAACGAAATCTTGAATTGGAATTGCATCTTTACTAATTTCAACTCCGACTAACCTACAAGAGTAAGGAATATTTTCTATTAGTTGATCAAAATTTTCGTAAGTATAAAGTGGAATTTTTGCCCATGTATTATGGACATCAGAAGATTGGCGTTTAAATTTTTTCCCAATTGTGAAAATAAAATTCGCATTAAAAATTAAAGCAGTTCTCCAGAGTGTTCCAAAATTTGATTCTGTTTTTGGACCATAGATTCCAATTCCAAAAAATCCATTATTCGGAGATTGCTTCATTTAAATTAATTACAAAAAATATTTACAATTTTTTTCTTTCTTACCAATTTGAATCTTTTAGATATTGGTCGATTGCATTGGCTGCTGTTCTGCCTGCACCCATCGCTAATATTACAGTTGCTCCACCTGTTACAATATCGCCGCCAGCAAATACACCTTTTTTTGATGTCTTCATATTCGCATCATTAACAACAATATTTCCTTTTCTATTAAAAGATAAATCTGGAGTTGTCTGTTGAATGATTGGATTTGATCCGTTTCCAATTGCAATTACTGCCATATCTATTTGCCTTACATATTCTGAACCAACTATCGGAATCGGCTTCCTTCTGCCCGAAGAATCTGGTTCACCGAGTTCCATTTTTTGAAGCTCTACTCCATCTAACCAACCGTTTCCATCATCAACAAATTTTAATGGATTAGTCAACATCAAAAATTCAATACCTTCTTCTTTGGCATGATGCACTTCTTCTTTTCTTGCAGGCATCTCAACTTCGGAGCGTCGATAAACGATGTAAGCGTTCTTAGCTCCCAATCGTTTAGATGTTCTAACTGCATCCATAGCAGTGTTGCCTCCACCGAATACAGCAATATCTTTTCCTTTTACATCAAAGACTGGAGTATCAAAATCAGGGAAGCGATATGCTTTCATTAAATTTACACGTGTCAAAAATTCGTTTGCTGAATAAACTCCATTTAAGTTTTCGCCATCAATTCCTAAGAAGTAAGGCAAGCCCGCACCAACAGCAATAAAGATAGCATCGAATTCGGTTTCGAGTAACTCATCAATCGTATCAGTAAAACCAATTACAGCATTAGTTTTAAATTCAACACCCAGATCTTTTAGCGCATCGACTTCAGCTTTTACAATTTCTTTTGGTAAACGAAATTCAGGAATGCCATAAATTAAAACGCCACCAATTTCATGAAGCGCTTCAAATACTGTTACATCGTGTCCCTTTTGAATTAGATCACCGGCGCAACTTAATCCTGCTGGACCGCTTCCAACAATTGCAACTTTCTTTCCAGTTTTGGGATTTAATTTTGGAGTTCGGATTCCTACATTTTGTCTTTCAAAATCAGCAACAAACCTTTCTAATCTTCCAATAGCAACAGGTTCACCTTTTTTTCCGACGACGCATTTTATTTCGCACTGTTCTTCTTGAGGACAGACGCGTCCGCAAACAGCAGGCAGGACGTTATCTTCTTTTATTTTTGCTGCAGCTCCAAGAAAATCGCCTTGTGCAACAAGCTCAATAAAATCTCGAATCTTTACTCCAACTGGACAACCTTCAACACAAACGGGCTTTGGGCACTGGATGCAACGAAGCGCTTCTAACTTTGCGAGTTCTTCTGTGTAGCCAAGATTCACTTCAAGAAAATTATTTTTTCTTTCGAGTGGATTTTGTTCAGGCATAGCTTGGCGAGGAATTTTCATCCGGTCTTTTTTACTGATCTCGGTCATCTTTTTCTCCATCACTGGTAAATTTCTGATTTTGCTTTTTCATATGCAATGTCGTAATTACATTCAAAATGATTTAAAGCAATTTTTTCTTTATCATTATACATTTTATTTCGAGTCATAAGTTGATTGAAGTCAACTTTATGTGCATCAAACTCTGGTCCATCAACACATACAAATACAGTTTTGTTATCGACTGTTGCTCTGCAGCCACCACACATTCCTGTCCCATCAACCATCACTGGATTTAAGCTCACAACTGTAGCGATACCAAATGGTCTCGTAACTTCAGCAACTGCTTTCATCATAGGGATTGGTCCAATTGCGAGGACAAAATTTATTTTTTCACCGCAATCAATAATCTCTTTTAGTTTTTGTGTAACAAATCCATGAAATCCATAACTTCCATCATCAGTAGTTACAAAAACTTCATCTGAAATTTCTTTCAACTCTTTTTCAAGAATTACTAAATCTTTTGTTCGTGCACCAATTATAGAAATAGTTTTGTTGCCTGCTTCCTTCAATGCTACAGCGGTTGGAAAAGCAATTGCAGTTCCAACACCACCGCCAATACAGACTGCAGTTCCGAAGTTTTCTATGTGTGATGCTTTCCCGAGTGGACCAACCACATCAAGAAAAAAATCTCCCGTCTGCATTGCATTCAATTCTTTTGTAGTTTTTCCAATGCCTTGAATGATGATTGTGATTGTGCCATCTTCAATGCTGGAATCAGCAATAGTAAGTGGAATTCGTTCGCCTTTATCATTTGCTCGAACAATAACAAATTGGCCGGCTTTTCTTTTCTTAGCAATCTTCGGTGCTTCGATAACAAATTTCTTTATATCAAGAGCAAGAAACTCTGCGTGTTTAATTTTGTACATAAATAATCTATTTTTTTTTATCGTTTAAAATACACATTTTTTTTAGCTTAACGTAAGGTCTTTAATTTTTTTTGATTCGTTTCACTTAGTTATTTTGAAACAATAATTTTTAAATTTTAGGGACAATTGTTACCATCAAATCAAATAATACCACTCTTCTTTGGAGTGTTCTTATTTCTCTTCAACGATTTTATTTCACCTCAACAATTAGCATTATCGAAAATTGAAAATGATTCTTTATCTATTGGTGAAGCCAATTCGGAATTATCTTTTTATCAAAAATTTGATAATTCAGAAAAGATAATAATTGATGCTGACTTAGATGGGACAGATGAAATTTTTGTTATTGATGTAACAATAAAAAATGAAATAAATTTTTATACTCTTTTTCTTTTTTCATCCGACGAAAAAAATATTTTGCTCGACACTCTTTATTCAAGCATAGTTGAGCCGACTTTTAGCTATTCGGAAGATTCATCTTTTGTAATAATCAGAACGGGATTTTATGATGTTGATTCGCTGATAGAAATTAGTGATAGTGAATTTCTTTTCTCACCAATAAATTTTTGGAAATTTGAAAATGATAAATTGATAAACATCAATGAAGATTGTTATGAACTGTTCTTAGCAGAGAATGAATTTATTTCTGATATTGTTGAAGAATATTTTTTAAGAGAAATAAAAAATTGTAACTCAACAAAAAGAGTTTTGAGTTTGATTGCCTCTCTCTATATTAATTATATGAATGCAGAGGAAAAGATATTGGCGAAGGAAATTATTAATCGCTATTATTTCTGTGATGATTTAGATAATTTTCTTCTGCTATTAAACAAAATTTTATGAGTGTGAAAAACGATATTAAATTTGAATCGATATTATTCATTTCAATGTGCGAATTTATTTATTAATAGGATTTCTCTTGAGATTAATTCTTTTTGTTATTTTTTTTATTTCGACTTTATCAGCACAAGATTTAGAAATTAAATCTCTAAAATACTTTGCCAACACTGAACAAAGCTCGTTTCCATTAATAGAAATTAACTCCAAGTCCGAATCATTTCTCACAATTGAATTTGATGTTCAAGCAGATCAATATCCAAACTTGAGTATAATATTTAGATTTTGTAACAAAGACTGGACGCCAACCACAAATTCATTCCTCGCAAATTTGGGAAATAATACAGCACACAATATTGATTTAGAAAGAATTCCATTTATTAATAGAGGTGCTCGATATCATTTCAGCGGAAGATTTCCTAACGAAAAAGATCCGGTCACTTTTCCTTTCTCAGGTAAGTGGATGTTCTTCATAACAAAAGGAGATGACACTTCAGTAATTTTTGAAAGTGGAAAATTTTATGTGGTTGAAAATCTTATTACATTAAAATCGAAAATTGATTTGAATATATTGAGTGATAAAAATTATCATTTGGCTGATTTATCAAAGCGATTAGCAATCACATCTCGATTTTTTCTTGATGAAGAATTTTCATCTTTTAATTTAGAAGGCGTTGAGTTTGTTCAGAATCAAAAATTAACGAATTCAATTTTTGTAAAAAAAACTATTATGAGTGAGGAAGGATATTTTACTTGGGATGCTGATCGTAGCTTCGCATTTACTGCAAAAAATATTTTTCCCGGCAAGTCTTATCGTCAAACAGATTTGAGAGATCACAATTTTTTTAATAGAGCGGATGTTTCTGCACAGCGCGAATTTCTTGAACAATCTCGATTCTTCGTGAATGGTGAAAATGATTTATTCGGCGGCTCGATAGTGATGAATTATAGAAACTTAAACGCAGATTATTTGAACGTAACTTTTTCAATTAGACCCAGCGAAAATTTTAATGAAGAAATTTATTTAGTAGGTGCATTTACTGATTGGGAAATAAGGGCTGAAAATAGATTGAGTGAATCAAGAGGAATATTTTCTCTAACAAAAGAATTAAAACGCGGCATCTATGATTATCAATACGTTGTTAAAGATGAGTTTGGAAATTTTGATTGGTTGAAACTTGAAGGAAATGTTTTTGAAACGAAGAGGGAGTATCACGTATTTGTTTTTTATCGTGATCCGAAATTTGGGGGATATGATAGAATAATTGGTTTTACAAAAATAAAGAGTAAAAAATGAAAAAAGTAAAAGTTGGAGTAATTGGTGTTGGTCATTTAGGAAAACTACATTCAAAAATGTTTAAGCAATTAGATAATTGTGAATTTGTTGGAGTCTATGACATTGATAATACAAGGGCTAAAGAAGTAGCAGAAGAATTTTCAGTGAAAGCATTTGAATCGATTAACGAATTAATAAGTAATAGTGATGCGTTGTCAATCGCTTCAATAACAAGCTCGCATTATGAAATAGCCAAAAAATGTCTCGAAACTAATAAACATATTTTTATTGAAAAGCCGATAACAGTTCTTATTTCTGATGCTGAAGAATTGGTGATGCTCTCGAATGAAAGAAAATTAAATTTACAAGTTGGACATATAGAACGCTTTAATCCAGCACTTCTTGCACTTGAAAAATATTCACTTCGTCCAATGTTTATACAGACGGATCGCTTGTCGCAATTTAACCCACGCGGAACTGATGTTGCTGTAGTTCTTGATTTAATGATTCACGATATCGACATAATTTTATCGCTCGTAAAAAGTGAAGTGAAAAAAGTTGAAGCCAGCGGAGTGAATGTGGTTTCTGATTCAATAGATATTGCGAATGCAAGAATTGAGTTTGAGAATGGTGCAGTTGCTAATGTAACCGCAAGCAGAATCTCTCAAAAGAAGATGAGGAAGATGAGATTATTTCAGAAGGACACTTACATAGCTCTCGATTTTATTACGGGTGTGTCTGAAGTTTATCGTCTCCTTTCTGAAGGTGAAAAATTTGAAGCGCCGCACATTCAATTTGGTGAAATAGGAACTGGCGATAGGAAAAAAAGAGTAGTCTATGAACAACCAGAAATTGTTGAAGTAAATGCACTAAAGTATGAACTCCAACTTTTTGTAAATTCTATCTTGAACAATGAGAAGCCCGTCATTACTGGGCAAGATGGCTTGCGTGCATTAAAAGTTGCCGATTTAATTATTCAAAGAATTGAAGAATCTATAAAACAATTAAAGTGAAAATAATTGAATGAAAAAAATAATTTTCTTAGCGATATTCGTTTCGCTTCTCTTTTCGTCTTGTAGTGTATTTCAAACATTCGTAAATATTTCTCGCCTTCAATTTAAGATTGATGGTGCAAATAATATTTCTGTGGCTGGAGTTAGTGTTCAGAACAAAATATCTATTTCTGATTTCAATGCAATGGATATTTTAAAATTTACTACTTCAATTACTCGTGGAACTCTGCCAATCACATTCATATTAAATGTTGAAGCAAGAAATCCAAATGATGGAACTGGTGGTTTCGCAAGAACTGATGCTACTTTAAAAGCTTTTCCATATCGTTTAGTAGTCGATAATGTTGAAGTTTTTTCAGGTGATATTACTTCCGCTGTTGTTATTCCTGCTGCGGGGCAATCTTCTATTATTCCAATTCAAATTAGTTTTGATCTTGTTGAGAGCTTTAGAAATAGAGGGCTTGATGGATTAATAAATTTAGCGATTAACATTGCAGGACTTGGTGGAGGGAATTCAACAAATATTTCTCTCTATGCAAAGCCCGTTGTTGGAACACCAATTGGAAATATTTCTTATCCCAAAGAGATTAAAGTTGTTGACATGAGTTTTAGTGAGTAATCGATAAGAAAATTTTTTTTTGAACTTTGTATTATCGTTCAAAGAGTAGTTGCCAATTGAAAATCAATTTACCTAAAATAATTTCCTATTTTTAGAGAGTGTTTTATTTTAAATTTTAAAAAAACTTTAAGGTAAATGATGAGAAAAAATGAAAAGTGTGCAATCGGTATAGACCTTGGTGGAACATTTGTTAAGTTTGGAATTGTTAATCAGAGTGGAAAGATATTAAAGAAAATTATTTTAGAATCGAAAGCAGACAAAGGAACTACTTCAGTTGTCAAACAGATAAAGAAGGGGATTAATGAATTATTATCTGATGAAGGTTTTAAAATACAAGGAATTGGAATTGGTGCTCCGGGAATTGTTTCATTAAAGAAAGGAACTGTCGAGCATCCTCCTAATTTTCCGGGTTGGGGAATTATTCACTTGGGAAATATTATTAAAAAAGAATTTGGGATTAAAACATTTGTAGAGAACGACGCAAACGCAGCCGCTATTGGTGAGCTTATGTTTGGGATGGGAAAATACTTAAAATCTTTTGTGATGATAACTCTTGGAACTGGCGTCGGTGGTGGAATAATTTTGAATAAGAAAATATATCGCGGCGAGTTTGGAGCTGCAGGAGAAATTGGTCACATCTCCATTGATGTTAATGGCGCTAAATGTAATTGCGGTTCATACGGTTGTATAGAAGCATATGCGGGAAATAATTATTTGATTAATCGAGTAAAAAATAAATTGAATGATAATCCTGAGTCAAAATTGTTTGAATTATTTGCAAAAAATAGTGAGCCATTAACACCAAAAATTATTTCAGAAGCTGCAGAGAAAGGTGATAAATTTGCAATCTCAATTATTGAAGAGCTTGGAACAAACGTTGGATATGCAATGGCATCAGTATCAAATTTACTTGATGTGAGTACAATAATTGTTGGTGGTGGTGTTTCAGCTTTTGGAAAAACTCTGCTTGATAATATTCACGCCGCAATGAAAGAGAGAGTTTTGTTATCGATGAAAGGTAGAGTTAAAATTTTGCCTGCTAAATTAAAAAATGAAGCTGGAATAAAAGGAGCTTCTTCACTTGTATTTTATAGTCATTAACTATGTTTAAAGAAAAATTAATTTTTGGTCTTAATATTTTATTATTAGTTTTTGCAATCATGCAGGGATACCATTATTCAGGAATCCTCGCAGAAAAAATTGCAATAAATTTTAGTATGTCGGGTGAACCACAAAATTGGATAGACAAAGATCATCTTATCACATTTAATATTTTTTTGACATTCTTTGTTTTTTCTCTCTTTACAAGTTTTATAATCTTAGCTATAAAGAAAAAATTTTGGCTCTTCAATTTGCCCAATAAAGAATATTGGAACAGATCAGAAAATCAAGAAGAGACTACATGGAAATTAATTTCTTTCTCGAATTATATTCTTTGTATAACTTTAATTTTTTTGTTGTTTGTTTTTAATACGGTCTATACAAAAAATACAAATTTAGAATATTCACAATGGGATTTATTTATTATGATCGGCATCTACTTCGCCCTTATTTTATTGGGTGTTTTGAAGTTTAACAAAAATTTTAAAATCCCAACAGACTAAATGCGATTAATAATCATAATAGTGTTCTTATTTTTATTTTGTGTTGATGTAGTTGCAACTTCACAACAAAATCCTTTCTTGAATACCTCGCAAGATACATTACCAAGAACCGCTAAGGATCAAGTCTTAATTGAAAGTATTGATACATTATTAACTCAAGATACAATCGTAACTCGCAGCGAAATTGATTCAGTGATTTACGCAAATGCTAAAGACTCGTTAATCTTTTTTGTTCAAGAAAAAAAAATGTCTCTCTTTGGCTCGGGTATGTTGAGATATAAAGATACTCAATTGAGAAGTGGAAAAGTTTTTGTTGATTTCAATACAAAAGATGTAGAAGCTTTTGGAATTCCGAAAGATACTTTAGGAGAAAAATTTGAAGAGACTCCTGTGCTCGTTGATGGAGGCGATGAATACAAAGGTTCGCGTATGCGTTACAACTTTGAAACGTTAAAGGGTTTCATCACTTATGCAAAAACTAAAGAAGCCGAAGCATCATACTCTGGTGCAAGAATAAAAAAAATTGATGATGATATTTTCTTTGTAGAGAAAGGAATTTATTCTACTTGTGAATTGGAACATCCGCATTTTTATTTCTTTGGAAGTGAAATGAAAGTTATACAAAAAGAGCAATTAATTGGAAGATGGATTTGGTTGACATTCGGCGATGTTCCTTTCCCAATACCGATTCCTTTTGTTGTCTTTCCAATTCAGTCAGGTAGAAGGAGTGGAATTTTGCCGCCCGCTTACGGAGACCGTCCCGGATATGGAAAATATTTTTCTCGGTTCGGATATTTTTGGGCAATAAATGATTTTATGGATTGGAATGTTACTGGTGATTATTATACGAAAGGGAGCTTTGCATTAGGAAGTAGATTTCGTTATGCGCTTAGATACAACTTCACTGGAAATTTTGAAGCAGGTTATTCTGATATGCAACGAGGAGAAGTTACTGATGCTGATCGGACTCAACGAATTGATTGGCGATTGCGTTGGTTGCACAATCAAACAATTACACCAACTTCTCGACTTGATATTAATTTAGATTTTCTTACAGGAAATTATTTTGAACGAAATAGTATTAATTTTAATCAACTTCTAAAAAGAGAAATAATTTCTAATGCTACTTATTTTAAGAGTTGGGAAGAATTGGGAAGTAGTTTGTCATTGAGTTATTCTCGCAGGCAAAATCTTGATAGCGTTGACATTACGGAAACTGCTCCGAATCTATCTTTTAGTAAATCTCAGTTTTATCCATTTAAGAATAAGTATAATCTTGGCGAGCCTGCTTGGTACGAATTGATTGGAATTAATTACAATGGTCAGTTGCAAAACCTTCGGAATAAAAATGCGCTTGCACTGAATGAGAGAAGCGGAATTCAACATAATATTAATTTCGGATTTTCTCCCAAGATCGGGTACATAAATATTTCGCCATCAATAAATTATACTGAACTTTGGTATAACAAAAGAATTGAGAGATTTGTAGTTCCTGTTCAAATTGATTCAGTAACATCGCGAGATTCAGTTGTAACAAACGACGTAAGAGATCTCTCGTCAGTTCGTTATTTAGGTGTTGGAGTTTCAGCATCAACAAAATTTTTCGGTATCTTCCAACCTCAAACATTAGGCGTAGAAGCGATTCGACATATTGTTCAACCTTCTATTTCTTATAACTATCGTCCAGATTTTTCAGAAGATAAATGGGGATATTTTTCTTCTTATACAGATTCGAAAGGAAATGTTGTTCGATACAATAAATTTGAAAGAGAAATTTTTGGTGGAGCACCAATGGGTGAACAGCAATCAGTAAATTTTTCTGTAGGAAATATTTTTGAAATGAAAACAAGTGTTGATCCAAATGACACTTCAGCCAAAGCACAAAAATTTCAACTGCTTAATTTAAGTTTATCAACTGGATATAATTTTGCCGCAGATAGTTTACATCTCTCTGATTTAAATTTAAGTTACAGAACTCAAATCTCCGACATACTAAGTGTTTCTGGTTCATCCAATTATACGTTTTATGATTATGAAGGGAATGTTTCGCGAGTAAATAGATTTTTATCTTCTGCTAACAAAGGATTTTTGCGTTTGACAAATCAAAGTTTTTCTATTTCTCTTACTCTAAGTGGTGAAAGATTTAAAACTGAAGAAAAATCAGAAGATACGACAGAGGCAATAGAATCAGTATTCCCAAAAGAAAATCAAATTTATACGAGCATCTATGACACAAGAGAAGCTGATTTTTCAATTCCTTGGAACATTTCATTAAACTACAATTACAGCGAGAGCAAGCCAACACCCGCACAAGCTTTTAAGTATTCAACAATAAGTGGCAACTTAGGATTTAATCTTACAAAAAATTGGAAATTTAGTTTTACAGGTTCTTATGATTTAACTGCAAAACAATTCTCAGCTCCGCAGGTTATGGTTAGTCGCGATCTTCATTGTTGGATAATGAACTTCACTTGGAATCCTATTGGTCTTTACACAGGCTATAGATTTGAGATAAAAGTTAAAGCGTCTCAGCTTCAAGATTTGAAGCTCACAAAGTCAGATCAATTTTATAGTGGAAGATAAATTAAAGCCATCGTACATCTTCCATAAATTATTATTTCATAACTTTCACTGTTCGCGGATAAACTGTTACAATACCCGTAAACATTCCAATCACTATATCCAATGCAGTCTGCGAAGTCACTATTGTGTAATTCTGTGCTCCAGCAGAGAGTGAATTTGTATCAACATTATTCAGTGGTACGAGTCCAAAAAGAATATACCATTGGCGTTCTTCAATAACTTGATTTGTTTTTGCACCTGAGCCAACGATATGCGTATTAGTGTAACACCCTGTAAAATAAAAAACAAAGACAACTAAAAGAATTGTAGCAAATATTTTTCTCATTGTTCACTCCTATTTTACTTTTTATTAATTAATTTAATTGAACCTATTGAAGATTCGATGGCTTTAATTTCGTTCGGATAATTTTCTTTTCGCGAGATGTAGTCAAACTGTAATAAATCATAATTGCTTGTCAAAAATGTCAGCTTAAATGATATTATATCATTATGCTGAGTTAAGTATTGATAAATTTTTATTCCATCTTTTGTGAAGGTCGCAGTCTTGGTTTTATTCGTATCGATTGAGCTGATCAAAAAATCATTAAACACTTTTTGGCGATCATATTTCGGGATGAGAGAATCTAACAACGTAACATTTATTACACTAAAAAGTGAACGAGTAGAATCATTAAAAAAAATATATTGCAGTGAATATTTCACTCCACTCGCGGGATCAATTTCATTATTAATTTGAGAATGGAATGCTTCAAGATTTTTTCCTTCAAGTCTTTCCACGTTTTTGGGAATAGAAAAAATAATTCCGAGTGTTGAATCGGAAATTTCTTCGGATAATAAATTTTTGTTTACATTAAATTCAATATCACTAGTAGAGATTTTTTCTTTATTTTCAGCACAGCCAACTAAAAAAGAAAGCACCATTATGCTTAGAGTAATTATATATTTTTGCATTTGCTATTATTCAAAATGAGTTGGTTATAAAATAAAGTTAATTAGCGAAATTACAATAGCGCAAATAGGTTATTTTTGTATTAGTTGTTTTTATATAACATTGAAAAAAGATTTATGGTTAGAAAAATACTTATAGATGGAAATAATCTTATTCCTAAAATTTCTTCAGCAAGAAGTAAAGGAAAGAATTTATCTAGAGCTGATTTAATAGTCTTATTAGAGAGAATATTTTTTTCATCAAAAGATTCCGTTGTTATATTTTTTGATGGATTTAAGAATGAAGAGATAAAATCAAATCGAATTAAAATTATTTATAGTGATAAAAAAAAAGCAGATGAACTTATCCGACGCGAAATCGAAAATAATTATAAGTCTCAAAAAATAGTTGTCATCTCATCAGATCATGAAATAATTAATTTAGCAAAAGTTTGTGGATGTGAAATTGTTAGAAGCGAAGATTTTGAAAAAAGGTTTAAGATTAAAAATCAAAACAAGACTGAGGAGAGCGAAAAACCAATAATCAGTAATGAAGAATCAAAAAAAATGTTTGGTCTAAAATGAGTTCACATTTCCCCGAAAGAATAATTTGCTTAACTGAAGAAACAACTGAAATTATTTACTTGTTGAATGCTTCAGAAAAAATTGTTGGCATAAGTGGCTTCACAGTTCGTCCACCAATCGCAAGAAAGACAAAGCCAAAAGTTTGTACTTTCATTGATGCTGATTATCAAAAGATAGAAATGCTTAAGCCCGATCTTATTCTTGCATTCTCTGACATACAAGCAGAAATTGCAAAGGAATTAATTAAGCGTGGATTTAATGTTTATACTTCAAATATTAGATCAGTTGAAGATATTTTGCAAAATATTTTAATTGTTGGATCTCTTATCGGCAAACAAAAATCTACCGAAAGACTTGTAAAAACTTTTGAAAAAAAATTAACACACACTAAAAAATTATCAGCAAAAATAAAAATTAAACCAAAAGTATTTTTTGAAGAATGGGATCAGCCTTTAATTTCCTGCATCAGATGGGTTAGCGAATTGATTGAAATTGCTGGAGGCGAAGAGATATTTACAGAATTACGAGAAAAAAAATTAGCGAAAGACAGAATTGTTCATCCAAATGAAGTGATAATTAGAAATCCAGATATTATTATTGGGTCTTGGTGCGGAAAAGGTTTTAAGAAAGAAATTGTAAAGGGAAGAGAAGGATGGAGTGAAATTAACGCAGTGAAAAATAATCTTCTTTTTGAAATTAAATCTTCGATAATACTTCAGCCCGGTCCTGCTGCATTGAGTGAAGGACTCGATAATTTGATAAAAATCCTAAAAAATTTTAATTAACTTTTATAAAAACATTTTTTGAATTTGAAAAAAAATATATTAATAATTCTTTTGCTCTTATCTGCGGCTGTCAATATAGTTCCTCAGAATTTCTCAACTCATTATTTACATAAAAAACAATTTGGATTTGTAGATGAGCATGAAGCAAAAAAAATTTCGGAAGAAAATTCTAAAATAAAAATTATCTCATCGTTAGATAAAAAATCTAATTTAAATAAAATTGTCTTTGGCTATTTACCATATTGGGAATATCTGAATTCAAGACAATTCATTCGTTATAATCTCTTGTCACATATCGCATTATTTGATTTTTATGTCTCCGCAAATGGAGCGATTACTAATCCGCCATACTGGCCTTGGACTGACGTAATAAATTTAGCGAAACAAAATGGTGTAAAGACAATTTTATGTGCAACGAATTTTAATGATTCATTAATAAATATAATAATTCGCACTCCTACAGTTTATCAAAATTTTTTCAACAATTTAAAAAATATTATTACTCAACATCAACTTGATGGCGTAAACATTGATTTTGAAGGACTAAAGACAATTGATCGCGGTGCTGTTTTTAATTCCTTCATGGCGGAATTAAAAAATTATTTTACTTTGCATTTACCCGGCAAAGAAATTTCATTCGCAGGTCCGGCAGTCAATTGGGGCGGGCATTGGAATTTTGGTGAGCTGAAAAATCATCTCGATTTTATTTTCGTTATGGGTTATGATTTTTATGGAAGCTGGAGCACAAACGCTGGTCCATCCGCTCCATTATTGGGTGATAGTTATAATGTTACAAATTCAATCAATGTTCAATATGCCGCAGTTGTAAATTCAAATCCCGAAAAATTAGTGCTTGGCGTTCCTTATTACGGAAATAGATGGATCACTCGAACAGACGCACAAGGTCAACGCTCACTTCGTTTTGTAAGCTCGACGCGATTTCGAAATGATGATACTGCATCTCTACGAATTGGTTACAGATGGTCGAACACTTATAAAACGCCTTGGTACGCTTGGCGAAACAATGACACAAGTTGGTTTCAAGTTTGGTTTGATGATGATTCAAGTTTAGCATTAAAGTACGATTTAGCTCGAGCAAAAAATCTGGGCGGAATCGGAATGTGGGCTTTAGGTTATGATGGTGATAAGCCAGATTTGTGGAACAAAATTCATCAATACTTAAACGCTTCAACAAATATTAATGATGATGATAACTTAGAATATGATTTTATCTTGAGTCAAAACTTTCCAAATCCATTTAATGCAACAACTGTAATTCGATATCAATTGCCTGCGAGTGGTTTTATCTCACTTAAAATATTTGATCTGCTCGGCAATGAAATAGAAACGATTATTAATCAAGAGCAACAAGCTGGATTTTATCAGATTGATTTTAACTCACAAAATTTATCAAGTGGAATTTATTTTTATAGATTAACACTTCACGGAAAAAATTTATTTCACTCTTCAACTCACAAAATGGTTCTAACAAAATAAATTCTATGAAAATATTATTGCTCTACTTTTTACTATTCACTTCTATTCTATCTGCACAAACTACAAGAGAAAAAATTGGACAGATGGTGATGGTTGGATTTATCGGAAACTCACTTCAATTCAATCATCAAACAATTGATACGCTTAAGGTTGATCTTAGACAACGAAATCTTGGCGGCGTTATTTTGATGGGCGTTAATCAGAATTTACAAAACATTTCGCAAATGAAAGCGTTGACCGATACACTTCAAAAATATTCTTCAACTCCACTTTTTATTTCAACTGATCAAGAAGGTGGAAATGTTGCACGACTAAATTCTTCTAATGGATTTCTAAATACATCAACCGCTTTTAGATTGGGTACAACTTTAAATCGAGAAGATAGCACACGAAGACAAGCGAGTATTATGGCGGGTTGGTTGAAGCAAGTTGGGATTAATACAAATTTTGCTCCCGTTGTTGATGTGAATGTTAATCCTCAAAGTCCCGCTATTGGCAGACTCGAAAGAAGTTTTTCAAGCGATACAATAATTGTTTACAATCATGCAAAATGGTTTGTAGACGAATTTAAGAGAAGAGATATTATCACAACGATGAAACATTTTCCCGGACACGGAAGCGCTACTGTCGATAGTCATCTCGGCTTCACCGACATTACTTCAACTTGGAGATCATTGGAACTTTATCCTTACAAAAGATTAGTAAATGAAAATTATGTTGATATGATTATGACGGGACACTTATTCAATCGAAATTTTGATTCAACTTATCCTGCTACTTTGTCATTCAATACAATCACAAATGTATTGCGAAATCAAATTGGGTATAATGGTGTTGTAATTTCCGATGCAATGTTTATGGGAGCGATTGTAAATAATTATTCTTTTGAAGATGCAATCGTATTGACAATAAACGCTGGAGTTGATATTTTACTCTATACAACAAATTTAACTCAAGGAACTGAGAAGCATTCTATTACTCGTAGAATTATTGAAATTGTTGAGAGAAAAATTTCTGAAGGTGTAATTTCACCGAACAGAATAAATGAAAGTTACAATCGTATTATGCAATTGAAATCTAAATATCTTCAGACAAGTATTGCTTCTGATGATTTCAATCAACCAAATTCTTTTGAGATGAAAAACTATCCGAACCCATTTAATCCAAACACAAAAATTCGATTTACCATTCCAAGCAGTGTTATCAATGCCAACAGCAATTCATCACAAAAAAATAATAATGGAATTTCTCAGGAAAGTTTTTTTGTAATGTTAAAAATCTATGATATTCTTGGAAACGAAGTTGCGACTTTATTGAATGAAGAAAAATTTTCAGGAGTGTATGAAATTGATTTTAATGGAGCAAATCTTTCATCAGGAATTTATTTCTCCGTATTAAGAGTTAATGATAAAATTCTTACAAATAAAATGTTGTTACTGAGATAATAATTTTTTGGCATAATTATTTTGTCAACAATTTTTGAAAAAAAATTTAACTTAATAGTTTAATTATTTAGTATTTAGGGAAAATGAAAATAGCAGTAGCCCAAATAAATCCAATTATTGGTGATATAAAAGGGAACAAGAAAAAAATTCTTGATTCCTATTTTGATGGCGTAAAACAAGGCGCTGATTTAGTTGTTTGTCCTGAACTTTCGTTGCTTGGATATCCTCCTTTAGATATGGTTGAGAAAAAAGAATTTAGAAAAGCAGTTCAAATTGCTGCTGAAGAAATTGCATCTGAAACAAAAGATGCGGGATTAATTTTCGGCTCTATTCATGAAACTGATGATGACATTGGGACAAATCTTTATAACTCTGCTTTTCTTTGTTACTCAGGAAAAATAAAATTCATTCAACACAAAACATTAATTCCAAATTATGATGTCTTTGATGAGATGCGTTATTTTGAATGTTCAAAGGATGCTGAGATTCATAAGTTCAAAGATCAGATACTTGGAATTTCTATTTGTGAAGATATTTGGAATGACAAAGACTATTGGAAGAAAAGACTTTATCAGAACGATCCAGTTGAACTTCAAGTAAAAAAAGGTGCAACACTTTTAATCAATATTTCCGCTTCGCCTTATTCTTACGGAAAGAGACTTGCACGCAAAGAGATGTTATCAACACTTGCTCGACAAGATAAAGTTAAATTGATTTACGCTTGTAATGTAGGTGCTCAATCGGAATTAATTTTTGATGGCGCAAGTATGTGTTTTGATGAGTATGGAAATTTGTTGATGCTCGGAAAATTGTATGAAAACGATCTCTTTATTTATGACACAGAAAAAATTTATTCTCCAATTATTAAGCTCGAAAATTCTTTTGAAGAAGAAATTATTGATGCGTTAACACTTGGTATAAAAGACTATTGCAATAAACTCGGTTTTAAAAAAGCGTTGATAGGATTGAGTGGCGGCATTGATTCTGCTTTAGTAACTTATATTGCAGTCAGAGCTTTGGGAAAAGAAAATGTTCACGTCCTACTGTTGCCATCTAAATATTCGAGTGAAGGAAGTGTTAAAGATTCTTTGAAACTAATTGCGAATCTTGGAATCTCACATGAAGAAATTTCGATTCAATCTGTTGTTGATGCAACTCTCGAAAGTTTGAGTAAATTTTTCAATGGAAAACCTGAAGATAGAACAGAAGAGAATATTCAGTCTCGTGTTCGGGGTCAAATATTAATGGCTATTTCAAATAAGTTTGGATACTTAGTTTTAACAACGGGTAATAAATCAGAGCTTGCAACTGGTTACGCAACTCTTTACGGCGATATGTGTGGCGGGCTTGCAGTCATTGCAGATGTTTATAAAACAGATGTTTATCGATTATCGAATTATATTAATCGAAAGAAGGAAATTATTCCTCGCGAGATAATTCAAAAAGCTCCGAGTGCAGAGTTGAAGCCGAATCAAACAGATCAAGATACGCTGCCGCCTTATGAAGTGCTCGATAAAATATTAAGAATGTATCTGGAAGAAAATAAAGAAGAGCAAGAAATTTCGGACATTGTAAAGGCAAATGAAACGATCAGTAAAGTATTGTTAATGGTGGATCAAAGTGAGTATAAAAGAAAGCAGGCAGCACCTGCATTAAGAGTTTCCAACAAAGCTTTTGGGTACGGAAGAAGATACCCAATAGTTCAAGGATGGAGAAAGTAATATCAATTGGAGTTTTAATGTTATCTAAAATAAAATTTTTCATTTATCTTTTTTTATTTTTTGTTTCAGCACAAAATATTTTTCCTCAATTCGGAAATCAAAAAGAGCTTTTAACAATTAGCCCTTTTCTTTCATTTGAAAAAGTTCACGCGGGAATAAAAATAAAATTTGCTTTGAAAGTTAATCTCGACACTACTTGGCATATAAATTCAAATAAACCAAATGAAGATTTTTTAATACCAACAGAAATAATTCTCGACTCCGCAGCAGGAATGAAATTAACTGATCTCGTTTATCCAATTGCGAAAGAATTGAAATTTGATTTTTCGGAAATTCCTCTTTCTGTTTATGAAGGTGAATTTTTTATTACTGGTTTTATTCATGTTCCAAAAGATATTTCTGTCGGTGAATATTACATCCCTTTCACCTTTCATTATCAAGCTTGCAACAATGTAACGTGCTTAGCTCCTGAAGAAATTATTGATACTCTAAAAATTTCTGTCGTCGATTTTGATACTCCAATTTCTGAAATTAATCAGGATCTTTTTGCAAAGATTGAATTTGAAAAAATGAATGAAGCCAAAGAAAAAACTGGAGACGATTCAGTTACTTCACTTCTTGATGAAAGTGGTTTCTTCTTAGTTTTACTTTTAGTTTTTCTAGGTGGACTCGCCTTAAACTTAACGCCTTGTGTCTATCCATTAATTCCAATTACTGTAGGCTATTTTGGTGGACAGAGTGAAGGTAGCACTAAGCGATTAGCGTTGATGGGTGGGCTTTATGTTTTAGGACTTGCAGTAACTTATTCAATCATTGGTGTTATAACATCATTGAGTGGTGCAATCTTCGGAGCATTACTTCAAAATACTTACGTCATAATTTCTATTGCAATAATTTTTCTACTTCTTTCGTTTAGTATGTTCGGACTTTATGAATTTAAATTACCGGATTCATTCGTAAATAAAGTTGGTGCTGCAAAATCAGGATTGTTCGGAGCTTTATTTATGGGCATCACAATGGGTGTTGTCGCTGCTCCTTGCATTGGACCCTTTGTAATTGGGCTTGTAACTTACGTCGCTGCTAAAGGTGATCCATTTTATGGTTTTATTCTTTTCTTCGTTCTCGCTCTTGGCTTAGGACTTCCATATTTTGTGCTTGCTCTCTTTTCTGGAAAAATAAAAAAACTTCCGAAAGCAGGCGAGTGGATGGTTGCAGTAAAACATATCTTCGGAATAATTTTAATCGGAATGGCAGTCTATTTTGTTGCTCCACTTTTGCCTAAACCATATTCAACTTATGCACTTCCCGTTTATGTTTTACTTGGTGCACTCTATCTTTTATTCTTTGAGAAAAATGGAAATAACGTTAGAGGATTTAAAATATTTAGATATGTTTTTTCAGTAATTGTTTTAGCCATTGGAATTTATTCGATTGTCCCAACGCAGAAAAATTCTATCGATTGGAAACCATTTGATAACGCACAATTTTTGGAGGCAAAAAATTCAGGTTTACCGATCATTATCGATTTCTATGCTGATTGGTGCATTCCTTGTAAAGAACTGGATGCGCTTACTTTTTCAGATGCAACTGTTATTGAAGAATCAAAAAGATTTATTGGATTCAAAGCAGATATGACTAAAACTTTGTCTGAAGAAGTAGAAACTTTAAGAAAAGAATTTAAAGTGATTGGTGTTCCGACCGTTCTGATTATTGACTCAAATGGAATTGAACGCGAAAGAATTACTGGATTTGTTAACGCTGAAACTTTTCTTGCTAAATTAAAATCAGTGAAATAAAAATAATTTTGTTTTGATAAAATTAATTGATTCGAGTAAATGCTTTTGTTACAATAAATATTTGGCTATTAATAATTTACCTTGATTCCATGTTTTATCAACTTTAAGTTTGAATCAATAAAATAGAAATTCAATTTGAAGCAGTTTTTTTTAGTATTTTTTTTTTTAGTCTCAACCAATTTTCTCTTTGGACAAATTAATCCGAACTACAAAATAGTTACTGATACAATTAAAATTAATTTTCAGAATTACTATCGGATTAGCTCCTTATCTATTCTTCCAAATTCTGAAATCATTCAACTTCGTGGAAGCTATTTATCAGCAGATCAATATCATTTTAATTATTCCGATTTAAGTTTTAGTATTTCTGAATCGGTGAGCTACTCAATATTTGATACATTGTTCGTTACTTACCAAACTGTAAAGTTATCATTACAAAAAATTTATAAACGCCGAGAATTAGTTCAGCTTTTTCAAGAGTCAACTGGCGATACGGTCAAAGTTTTGCGAACCGAAAGTCGAGCATTGACTTCTGAAAATATATTTGGAAGCGAGATAGAAAAAAGTGGAACAATCATTCGGGGCTTTACTTTAGGCACGAACAAAGACCTTACTTTACAGAGTGGATTGAAGCTGCAATTTTCGGGAAGACTTTCTGATGAGATTGAAGTTGTAGCAGCTTTAACTGATGAGAATACTCCAATTCAACCTGAAGGAAACACTGAACGGCTCGATGAGTTCGATAAAGTTTTTATTCAACTAAAACATAAAAATGCTTCAGCAACTTTTGGCGATTATTCAATCTCTAAAAGATTCGGTGAGTTTGGAGTTATAAATAGAAAACTTCAAGGGTTAATTGGAGAAGTTAATTTTGAAAATCAGAATGCTTTCATCAGCATTGCAAGTTCCAAAGGAAAGTTTAATACAAATAATTTTGTTGGGCAAGATGGTGTGCAAGGACCATTTAGACTTTTTGGAAGTAACAACGAGAGAGACATAATTATTATTGCAGGCTCAGAGAAAATTTTCGTTGACGGTGAAGAGATGAGAAGAGGAGAGAGGAATGATTACATAATCGATTACTCTGATGCTACAATTACTTTTACACCTAATCGATTGATTACTTCAGTAAGTAGAATAAACGTTGACTTTGAATATGCAGACAGAAAATTTGTTCGCAATTTATTTGCTGTCGGTGGTGAATCATCTTTCTTTGATAAAAAACTAAACTTGAAATTTTCTTATTTCAGAGATGGAGATAATCAAGATTCACCAATTGATATTTCACTTTCTGATTCGGACAAAGTAATTTTAAAAAATGCGGGGAACGATAGAGATAAAGCGGTGAAAAGCGGAATTGTTTTAGCAACTCCAGATTCGCTTGGAGTGATGCGTGGTATTTATGAAAAAGTTGATACGTTAATTAATAGTGAATCAATTTCTTTTTATCGTTATAACCCTGGCTCAGCTTCAGCGATTTATTTTGTCTCCTTTTCATTCATCGGTTCTTCTAAAGGAAATTATATTCGCGAAAGTCTTGGACATTATCGTTTCGTTGGAATAAATCGGGGAAGTTTTGAGCCGATAATTTTTTTGCCGATGCCTGAATTAAAACAAGTTTCAAATATCGTATTAAGTTATTCTCCAAATAAAAATTTTATTTTTAATTTTGAGTTAGCGGGAAGTTCTTGGGATAGAAATAGATTCTCATCAATTGACGAAAATAAAAATCTTGCGTATGCAAGAAATTTATCGCTGCAAATATTACCTCAAGAAATTTCAATCTCTAATTTAAGTATGGGTAAAATTGGATTAACACTCCGTGAAAGATTTATTCAAGCACAATTTACAACCTCAGATAGATTTAATTCAGTTGAGTTCAATAGAGATTTTAATATTGACGCAGACGCTTTAAGAGCCGATGAACAACTTCGAGAAATATCTGTTCGATACTTACCAAATAATTCAGGAGAGTTTAATTCAACTTACAGTTCATTGAACAAAATAAACTACTTTAATTCTAATTTTAGTTCTAATCGATTTAACAATACGTTAAGTTTTGGGAAGAATAAAAATTATAACATCTTTTATAACTTCGATTATCTGACAACAACAAATCAATTAATTAAAAGTTATTGGTTGCGACAAAGAGGAACTTTCTCTTATGCTTTCAACAAATTTATTCCGGGAATCGAATTTATTGCTGAAGATAAAAATGATAAAATCAATGAGAGAGACTCGTTGCTTCTCAGTAGTCTTAGGTTTATTCAGTTAGATCCTTTCTTTGAAATTAAAGATTTATTTGGAGTTAGTCTTTCATATAAATACACTTTTAGAAGTGATGACATTCCTATGAATGGATTTATGATAAATGAATCTAAATCGTTTGGACAAACTTTAGAGCTGAATTATAGCGGTGTTCGTGAGGTTCAATCTTCTTTTAGAATTACAATACGTGATAAAAAATTTTCGCAAGAGTTGAAGAAGCAAGGTTTACTCGACAACCAAACTGTTTTGATACGAACACAAAATCGATTTAATTTTTTTCAGCGTGCTATTGAAGGAGATCTTTTTTATGAAGTATCTACTCAGAAAACTGCAAAGCTCCAAAAAATATTTGTTAAAGTTCCGATTGGACAAGGAAATTATATTTACTTAGGTGATATAAATAACAATGGAGTAGCTGATGAAAATGAATTTCAACTTACTCTGTTTGATGGCGAATTTATTATTATCAATCTTCCAACTGATGAATTGTTTCCCGTAATCGATCTTAAAACATCAACTCGCTGGAAAGTAAATTATGATTCTTTTTTTGATTCACCCGGATTACTAAAAACAATTTTTTCGTCACTCTCCACCGAGACATATTTTCGTATTGAAGAAAATTCACAACAATCAGAATTGAGGAAAATTTATCTGCTCCATCTTTCATCTTTCTTGAATGATAGTTTAACAATTCGTGGATCAAATTTATTTCAACAAGATATTTTCATTTTTGAAAATTCACAAGACTTATCATTTCGGTTAAGATTTTTAGAGAGACGAAGTATGAACCAATTTGCTTCTGGAAATGAAAGAGGTTTATTGAATGAAAAAAGTTTACGAATTAGATTTAGAATGATTGAAGAAATAAGTAATCAGACAGAAATAATTTTCCAAACAGATAATTTACATGCACCAATAAATTCAAATCGGAATAGAAAAATTGCAGGTGAAAATATAATTACAGAATTTTCTTATCGTCCTCTTAGGAATATTGAAGTCGGATTTAAAATTAAAGTAGGAAGAAACCGAGATAACTTTCCGAGTAAACCAACAGAAATAAATTCAAATGGACAAGGACTTCGATTTAATTTTTCATTTGCAGGAGCGGGAAGATTGCGAATTGAAGTTGATCGAAATGAACTAAATACGAATACGATGGATAATTATATTCCTTATGAATTGTCTGAAGGGAATGCTATTGGAAAAAATTATTCGTGGCGCACAAATTTTGATTATCGAATTTCAACAAATCTACAATCAACTGTAAGTTATGATGGCAGACAACAAGGAATTGGAAAAGTAATTCATACAGCGCGAGCAGAAGTGAGAGCATTTTTTTGAGTTTTTTTCAACAAATGATTGGTAGAGGAAAATCTTAATAATAGCTCAGAACGGCATACCCAATTAGCTAAAAGTTACTCAAAGTTTTTGTTACAATAATTAAACCTCTTCGAGGTTTTGATTGAAAAAAATAATAAAACTCAAAATTTATTCCTCGTAGAGGATAAACTATTGTAGAAAAATTAGTAACCAACATTTCCAATCCTCGTAGAGGATTTATAAAATAATTCGCTTTAAAAATTTTCAAATCAATTATTAATGAAAAACGATAATTGCAGTTTAGCTCTGAATGGCAAAATATTTGTAGAAAAAAAAACAAAAACCACAAAAAGTTCCAACCGAGATAAAATATTTTAAAAAAAATTACAACAATAGAAATTCTTCGCAAAAAAAAATCTTAGATTCTTCATTCGCTGCGCTCATTCAGAATGACAAACGCACAAAACGTAATTCTAACTCCGAAACCATTTGAATGTCCCATTTAAGGAAAATAAATGCGTTGTTACTTGCTCCGTAGGAGCGAACTATTTGTAGAAAAAAAAATAAAAACAAAAACCGCCCAAACTCACAATGCGTTTAATAATTTCATCAATCAATAAAAAATATTTTTTTGCGAATAATTTAAGGCGTTTTTTAATTCAGTTATTGTTAATATTTTAAATGAACGTTGAGAATCTTCTCGAATGAAAATCTTATATTTGCTTTTCAAAATAAAGGAAAAATTTAGTAATGGCTCAAAATGATTTAATGGATAAAATTGTTTCTCTTTCTAAAAGAAGAGGTTTTGTTTTTCAGTCAAGTGAAATTTATGGCGGACTAAATGGCTGTTGGGATTACGGTCCTCTTGGCGTTGAACTTCTTAAAAACTTGAAAGAAGAATGGTGGAAATGGATGACATACAGAGATAATATTGAAGGACTCGATGCTTCAATTCTTATGCATCCAAGAGTTTGGGAAGCATCTGGACACGTTGAAAATTTTTCTGATCCAATGGTTGACTGTAAACAATGCAAAGCAAGATTTAGATTTGATCATCTAAACGATCAAATTCAATTTAAGAAAAAGAAAAAAATACTTGAAGAGTATGCTACACTTTTCCCAATTCAACTTTCTTCTGATGAAGAAGAGATTTCTCAACTTTTCAATTCAATCTTAGAAGACAATGAAAAATCTTTAAAATTATTAGAATTACTAAACTGTCCCCAATGCGGGAATAAAGGAACTTTTACTGCTGCTCGTCAATTTAATTTAATGTTTAAAACTTTTCTTGGTTCAGTTGAAGACCAGAGTGCTGTAGTTTATTTACGTCCTGAAACTGCTCAAGGAATTTTTGTAAACTTTTTGAATGTTCAAGGTTCAGCAAGACAAAAGCTACCATTTGGAATTGCACAAATTGGTAAAGCATTTAGAAACGAAATCAATACAAAAAATTTTCTTTTCAGAACAAGAGAGTTTGAACAAATGGAAATGCAGTTTTTTGTAAAACCTGTTGATGATAAAAAATGGTATGACTATTGGAAAGCAGAAAGATTAGAATGGTTCAAGTCACTTGGAATGAATCCAAATAAATTAAGATATCATGATCATCCAAAAGATAAATTGGCACATTACGCAAAAGAAGCAACTGATATTGAATATGAATTTCCATTTGGATGGGGAGAAATTGAAGGAATACATAATAGAACTGATTTTGATTTAGCACGACACGAAGAATATTCAGGAAAATCATTAAAATATTTTGATGAAGAATCGAAAGAAAAATTTATTCCTTATATTATTGAGACTTCCGCAGGAGCAAGTAGATCTTTTATGGCATTTCTCATTGATGCTTTTCATGAAGAAATGGTTAATGATGAACTCAGAAGTGTTTTAAGATTCAACTCAAAATTAGCACCAATAAAAGCAGCAATATTTCCGCTAGTGAACAAAGATGGAATGCCTGATGTTGCAAGAAATATTGAAAAAGATCTAAGAAAATATTTTAAGGTTTTTTATGATGATAAAGGCGCCGTTGGTAGAAGATATCGCAGACAGGATGAAACAGGAACTCCATATTGTATTACGATTGATACACAAACTCTGCAAGATAATACTGTTACTGTTCGCGAAAGAGATTCGATGATTCAAGAAAGAATTAGTTCCGATCAATTAAAAAATTACTTGATAAATAAATTATGGTAAAAAAATTATTGCTTTCTCTTCTTCTCTTCACGTCACTAACTTTTGGAGAATCAAAAGAGAGTCAATTTGATTCTCTTGTTACAAAAGGAGTGAAAGAGATTTACAATATTCAATTTGAAGAAGCTGAAAATAGTTTTCGAGTTCTAATGGCAAACTATCCCGAGCATCCTGCAGGTCGATTTTTTTTAGCGATGATTGATTGGTGGAGAATTTTGCTCGATCCTGATGTCGAAATTTATGATGACTTATTTTTTCAAAAATTGGAAGATGTGATTTATCACTGCGATAATATTTTAGAAAAAGATGAAAATAATATTGATGCACTTTTTTTTAAAGGAGGTGCAATTGGATTTAGAGGCAGATTAAGATCACTAAGAGAGAGTTGGTTGAAAGCCGCTGATGACGGAAGGGAAGCACTTCCAATTATTCAACGAGCTGCCAGACTTGATCCGACTAATATTGATGTTCAACTTGGTTTTGGGCTTTACAATTATTTCATAGAAGTTATTCCCGAACGATATCCTCTGATGAAGCCACTTATGGTTTTCTTTCCAGATGGTGATCGACAAAAAGGAATTGAGCAACTAACACTTACAGCAACGGAAGGTCGTTATGCAAAGTTTGAAGCACAAAATTTTTTGATGCAACTTTATGATCAGTTTGAAAATAATCCCTACAAAGCTGAAGAATATGCAAAAATGTTAAATGAAAAATTTCCCAATAACCCAAACTTTGAAAGATATCGAGGAAGAATAGCAATCAGAAGGGGAGACTCATATTTTGCATTTAATGTTTTTCAAAATATTTATTCAAAAGTAGAGAATGAAGTTTTTGGATATACGGATAAAGTTGAGCGTGAAGCAACTTATTACATCGGCTTACACTACAGAAACATCGGCAATTTTGATTCAGCAAAAGTTTATTTTGAGCTCTCCGAAAATCTCTCGCTTAAGTTAGATAAGAAAAGAGAATCAGGATTTTTAATTAACACTGTTCTCTATCTCGGAATGATTTACGACGTATTCGGTGAAAGATCAAAAGCGAGAAAATATTATGAAAGAGTTCTCGATATGCGAGAGTTTGGACAATCACATGTTATGGCAAAACAATATTTAGAAACTCCTTTTCGTCAATAATTTACTGAAACGTTGTTGTTAGTCCCAAGCGATGAATTGCACCAACTTGTCCAAATGATGAATAAGCATAGTTAAATAAATAATCTTTTATAGTAATTCCAAGCCCAATATTCAAGCCAGCAAGTCCAGAGAATCCACCAATTTTTAGTTCTCTCCGTTTTTCATTATCATAACCAACTCTAAGTTTTAGTGCTTTGCTTAAAGTAAATTCACCACCAATTGTAAACTGCTGAAATCTTTCGGTGAAAGCAATCTCCTCATTATTTAAGCGATGAAAATCGAGATAGAGACGAAGTGGCAAGTGTTCAAACTTATTTGAAAAACCGAGTGTGATATCGAATGGAAGATTTTCTTTTGTGTCACTAAATTTTGATAATTGTCCACCAATATTTTGAATTGCTAATCCGATACTTATATCTTCATCAGGAATAAAGTAATGAAGTCCAAAATCAAAAGCGAAAGCAGTTGAAGAATAATTTGCAATTCCTGAATAAATAAATTTGGCTGCAGTTCCATAATAAAAATTTTCATCTAAACTATTTGAATATCCTAACACGAATGCAACTTCGCCTGCACCAAACTCAGATAATTTATTCCCAAATTGATCCGCTTCAGTAAAATTTCCGTAATTGATATATTTTATTCCCGCGCCAAATCTTCCAACACCTTCAATAAATTTAGAAGTTGAAATGCTTGTGAGATTAATATCTAAAAGATAGTTAGCGAAATTCAAAGACGTTGGCATATCTGTTAACGAATAAATTCCCGCTGGATTTTTGAATATTACATCGGGGTCATCAGAGTTTGCTGTAAAGCTTCCACCTAAGGCAGAGACTTTAGAGCTTACATCTATTCTTAAAAATTCATAAGTATTTTGTGCAGACAAAAAATTATGAGAAATTATTATCATTAAGAAGAGATACCATTTTGAAAATTTCATTTAATAATTCCTATATTTCATAAACTGAATTTTAGTTATTCGCAGACTATTAGACAAGACAAATTTAAGAGACTAAAATAAATATATTCATACACATAAAGTAATTTTGTTCGAGGAATTATGCAAAAATATGTAATCGAGTTCATCGGATCTTTTTTTCTTCTTTTCGTTTTTTCTTTAACGCAAGCAAACCCTTTTGCCATTGGATTCACGCTGATGATTCTCTTCTACTTAGGGAATCAAATTTCTGGTGGACATTATAACTCTGCCGTTTCACTCGCATTTTTTATGAGAGGAAAAATTAATGCGAAAGATTTCTTGCTTTACACTGTTTCACAAATATCTGGTGTACTTTTTGCTTGCCTCGTATTTAATTTTTTTACGAATGGCTCCATTACTCCACAACCTGAAATGAAATTTGACTTTTTAGTGATTGTTTCAGGTGAAGCTTTATTTACTTTCTTCATCGTTTTAACTTACTTAGTTATGAGTATCTCGGATAGATTCAAAGATAATCCAATAAATGGCTTAGTAGTTGGAATGTCTTTATTTGTTGGGGTTTACGTAATGGGCGGAGTTACGGGAGCAGTGTTTAATCCTTCCGTAGCGCTTGGAACATCAATTCAGAATATAATTATTGGTGGCAACCCGTTTGAGTTTTTACCCATTTATTTAGTTGGTCCATTTTTAGGTGCGATGTTGGCAGCGATATTATTTAATTATTTAAAACTTGAAAAATAAATTATATGAGTAAAAAATTTTCGTATGAAAGAACAATTCATTTTTTTGATTGCGATCCTGCGGGAATAATTTTTTATTCCCGCATTTTTGATTTTTCACACGAAGCTTATGAAAGTTTTTTTAAAAATCTTTTCCCTGAAAAAAATTATTTTGA
The DNA here is from genome assembly GCA_013824085.1 of Chlorobiaceae bacterium. Taxonomy (GTDB): domain Bacteria; phylum Bacteroidota; class Ignavibacteria; order Ignavibacteriales; family Ignavibacteriaceae; genus PNNF01. Next base: position 29,943 of record PNNF01000013.1, read on the forward strand.
TGATGATCTGTTAGTATTCCCCATTGTTCATGCAGAATCAAATTATCTAAATGCCTTAAAGCATAACGACAAAATATTAATTGAATTGAACGTTGAAAATATCTCTGCATCCTCTTTCACTTTAATATATAAAATTTTTAAAGCTGAAATTGAATGCGCCAATGCCAAGACCGTCCATGTTTGTGTGGATAAAACAGTATGGAAGAAAAAAAGTTTACCACAAAACATTAAAGAACTTTTAAAAGAATATTTACACTAATTTATTTATAGTTTATAAACTGTGTAGGAAATTTTAAGTTTGCATCTTTTATTAATTTAATGACTTCTTGAAGGTCATCTATTTTTGATGCTGTTACCCTAACTTGCTCATCTTGAATTTGGGCAGTTACTTTCAACTTAGATTCTTTAATTAACTTGGTTACAACTTTTGCATTTTCTTTGTCTATTCCTGTTACAAGTTGAATTTTCTGTTTCAGTCTTCCATTTGCTGCGGGTTCTGGTTCAGAAAATTTTAGAGCTAAAATTGAAATTCCTCTTTTAATCAACTTTGTTTCCAAAATATCAATACTCGATTTTCTCGAATAATCATCTTTAGTGTTGATTGATAGCTCTTTATCTTTTTTATTCAAGTCAATTGTTGTGTGCGAATCCTTAAGATCATATCGTTGACCAATCTCTTTAAGCGCCTGATTTAATGCGTTATCGACTTCTTGTATATCAACTTGCGATACGATATCGAATGAATGATTTGATGCCATATTTTTTCTCCAAATAATTTTTTCACGAATGAGAATTCTAACTATAACTTTTTCATCTCGAACTTCTCAATAAATATTGAAGAGTTTTTAGTTGAGAAAAAAGTATCTTTTATTTAATAAACTAAGTTACTAAATGAAACCAATTTTTATTTTCAAAAATAAAGAAATTTCATAGAGCGAAAAATTCAATAAATAGAATAAAAAAATATTAACGCTTTAATCACAAAAAAAATTTTTATTAAAAAATCTTTCCTTCAACAATTAATGTTTTGAATTCGGTGCTAAAAATTTATTGTAAAGTAATAATCCAATTATTGTGGCAACACCAATCAAACTAAAGATTAACCAGAGTGTACTTGGCTGATTCAAGTTATCGACATAATGAACATACAGAGTTGCGCCAAGAATTCCGCCAATTCCACTTCCTAAAACTCCATACAAAAATGCATATCCGAGATACAAAGCTTTTTTATCTTCCGGTGCAATCAATCCGACATAACTAATAAATTTTGGATGCGCCGTCATTTCACCAATTGAAAAAATAACTATACCAATCATAAAAACCCAGATGTCCGTTGAGATTGCTAATATTGCCATTCCAATTGTGCCCATCGAAATTCCAACAATCATAGTCGGAAGTGCTTTTGTATTTTTCACAATACTTGAAACAACTAATTGTAAAAATATTATTGTCCCCGCGTTCACAACAGTTACATGCTCAATATCAAATTGCCAATTTATATTAATTCCGAAAATTGCTAGGGCACTATTAATTGCAACGTTTAAAGAGCCAGCATCAACATATTTCTGAACATACCACAAAACAGAATCAAACATTTGGAAATACAAAATCCAAAAGCCGGAGTAAATTACAATCAACATTATGAAACGAAAATCTGAGAGGACTAATATCATTCCTTTTAATACTTCGACTAAACTTTTTGTTGTCTCAGGTTTTTTCGGTTCTTTGTAAAAAAATATTGTTGGGATTAGCATCAACGTTGTGCCTATTGCTGAAGCCACCATAACATATTCCCAGCCAAAAGCATTCTTGATGTAAGGAACAAGGAAAAGAGGAAATAGAAAAGCACCTAAGTTTATTGCCCAATAAAAAATACCAAAACCAATTGTGCTGTTACTTTCATCTGTTTCACGTGCGATGGTGCCTGATATCATTGGCTTGAATGCACCTGCACCAATTCCCATAATTACGAGACTCGCAAAGACCATTGAATACTCTGTTGATTGGCTCGTTAAAAAATATCCAATCCCTAAAAAGATGAAAGCAAAAATTAAAGTTTTTCTATAACCAAATCTATCTCCAATTGCCCCTGCAAGAATCGGGAGAATATAGAGCAACGGTTGAATTGTACTTTTAATCAATCCAACACCTTCTTTTGAAAAATTCAATTGGTCTGTCATATAGACTGAGAGGATACTCATCATTCCATAATAAGAACCTCTTTCAAAAAATTCCATTACTATTACAATCCAGAAATTTCTTGAAAAAGAAGCAATACGATTTTTCAAAGAAATATTTTCCGACATCTTGTTCCTCACTAATTAATTAAAAAGATTTTTTAGTATTCTCTTGCATTAATCTGACAACTTTTGTAACTAATTTTCTTGGGAAAAATCGAATAGAAAAAGTTGCAAAAGAATTTCTAAAACCTGTAACATTTGTAACTACGCCTGACATAAGTCCATCATAACCAATCTCAGCAACATCCTTTGCAGTCATAGGTTTAACAATTTTGAATAAGCGTGCCGCATCTAACTTTGCTCTATTTTGAAATTCAGTTATGGTTGGGCCTGGGCACAAACAAGAGACTGTTACACCTGTATTATTTAGCTCGTTCGCAATCGCTTCTGAAAAACTTAGTACATATGCCTTAGTTGCATAATATATTGCCATTAAAGGACCGGGCTGAAATGCTGCTACTGATGCAACATTTAAAATCTTTCCGCTTTTATTTTCAATCATTTTTGGTAAAAATAATTTTGTTAATACTGTAAGCGAAGTAATGTTCACTTGTATCATGTCGAGTTCTTTTTGTAGTTCATTAGATTTGAATTCTCCATAAAGCCCGAATCCAGCATTGTTGATCAAGACATCTACAAAAATATTTTTGCGTTTTATTTCCTCATAAATTTCGGTAGGAGCGGTGGGAGATGCTAAATCTTTTGGAATAAGTTCAACTTCAATATTATATTTTTCTTTCAGTTCTTTTGCAATCACTTCAAGATTATCTTTAGAGCGAGCAGTGAGAATCAAATTATTTTTTTTAGAAGCAAAAATTTTTGCGAGTTCTAATCCAATACCAAAAGAGGCACCGGTGATGAGTGTAAATTTTTTCATTTATAAAATTCCATTATTCATATTCTTCTAAATAAATTTTTAGAGTACATCTCTAAATTCAAAAATAAAAAATAAGTACGAGCGGTAGGATAAACAACAATAGAAATACGCAGAGCTTGAATGAGGGATTGAAGATTGAAGGATTGAAGGATTGAAGGATGAAGATTGAAGTGTGAGATTAAAATTAGAGAAATTTTTCTTTAGGTGCTATTCCCGATATAAAAATATTCTCAAAAAAAGTAGTAACGCATTAAATTAATTTTTGATAATTTTATCTCAGTAATTATTCAATTTATTATTTTACGTTATTGTGTAAATTATTTCTTGATTGAAAAATATTATTTATAAAAAAAATTGTTTTGAATTATTATACAAAAATGAAAATTCTTTCAACTTCAAATATTCTCTTCGAAATTATTTCTGCGATAAGCTCATTTCAAAGACGAAAAAAACTTAAAAAAAAATTCGTTTAACTTGAAGCGATAATAAACCCAAAAAAATAACGAATAAACAATTATCAAATAAAAGTGTTTTAAATTATTAGGAAAAATTATGGCAAAAAAAATTATTAAAAAAAGCTGGGCTGAACCTTACAAAATTAAAATGGTTGAGCCAATAAAAATGACTACGAGAGAGTATAGAGAAAAATGTGCAAAGGAAGCGGGTTACAATACGTTCCTTATAAAAAGTGAAGATGTCTATATCGATCTCTTAACGGATAGCGGAACCAACGCAATGAGTGATTATCAATGGGCGGGCTTAATGATGGGCGATGAAGCTTATGCAGGTAGCCGCAATTTTTATACATTGTGGGACAACGTAAAAAAATATTATGGAATGCCTTACTTCGTTCCTACTCATCAAGGTCGTGCTGCTGAACATATGATTTCTAAAATTATGATTAAGCCCGGTGACTACATTCCTGGAAATATGTATTTCACAACTACACGTGTTCATCAAGAACTCGCTGGCGGAACTTTCGTTGATGTTATCATTGATGAAGCACACGATTCACAAAGCGAACATCCATTCAAAGGAAATATCGATCCACAAAAACTCGAAGACTTGATTAAAAAAGTTGGTGCAAAAAAAATTCCTTATGTCTGTGTTGCTGGTCCAGTTAATATGGCGGGCGGTCAACCGTTCTCTATGGAAAATCTAAAAACAATTTATGCTTTAACTCAAAAGTATAAAATTAAATTATGGTTCGATGCAACTCGTGCTACTGAAAATGCTTACTTCATTCAACAAAAAGAAAAAGGTTATGCAAATAAAAGTGTTGCTCAAATCCTAAAAGAAATCTGTACTTATTTTGATGGAATTTGGGTTAGCGCTAAGAAAGATTTACTTGTAAATATTGGTGGATTTTTAGCTACAAGAAATAAACGAGTATTTGATGAAGCCAAAAATATGGTTGTGATTTATGAAGGACTGCATAGCTACGGAGGTTTGGCGGGAAGAGATATGGAAGCGATGGCGCGTGGAATTGAAGAAATGGTAAGACCTGAAAATATTAGCATGCGCGTTAAACAAGTTGAGTATTGCGGAATTGAATTAGAAAAATATGGAATTCCAATTGTTAAACCGAGTGGTGGGCACGCAATATTCTTGGATGCAAAAAGATTTTTACCTCACTTAAAACAAGATTTGTTTCCAGCTCAATCTCTTGCAGCAGAAATTTATATCGATAGCGGAGTTAGAGGAATGGAACGCGGATTGGTTTCTTCGGGACGAGATCCAGTTACAGGCGAACATCGCTATCCGAAACTCGAATTAGTTCGCTTAACTTTTCCACGACGCGTTTATACTCAGTCGCACATTGATGTTATGGTTGAATCTATTGCTGATGTTTACGATAAGAGAAAAAATGTAAAAGGACTTGAAATGGTTTATGAACCAAAATATTTAAGATTCTTCCAAGCTAAATTTAAAAAAGTTGGTAAGTAAATAATTATTAAAAAAAATAATTGCGGAGTAATCTCTAAATGTTTTTAAAGATTGCTCCGTTTTTTTTGCAATTTTTCTGCTTTCTTTCTTCTCAATTATTTTTTCTTTTCATCAAATAATTTATCATCGAGCCCAACATTTACTTCATAGTTAGAATAAGTAATAGTAACAATCCCTTGCGTCATTCTATTCTCATTTCTTCTTCTTCTTGGCCTCTCTTCACTGGCGTCTCCGCTCATTCCTCTTGGTATGTTAATCCGAGAAGCATCAAATTTGAAAATCATTTTTGTTGGAAGCGGATACTTAAATTTATCATCATAAGAGAGTTCGAGCGTGAAAGTGCCATTCAATTTTGTCGTTGATTCAACTTTATGAATTAAATATTTCCCTTGTTCAATCCAAAGAGTTGATAATATTATATCGCTACTTACTCCAAGTGGAATTATTTTTATCACATCAAATTTTTTTCCATCAATAATTTCTTCCTTTTCATAAATGCTTGTAAAATTTTGTGAGAGTAAAAAGCTAGGAGAAAAATTTAATCCTTCTTTTGGAAGTAGCGCAAATCCTTCTGAATTTATTTTAACTTTATCTGGTTGCTTAAATAAAATTTCAGCTTTAGCTTCAGGCACTTTTAGAAAGTCAACATCAACTTTAATATTGACATCAACTCTATAATCTTTAACTAAATCAAATTTAGATTTTACTCTATCTAAAATTTCATCGGGATTATTTGCTTCTACTTGTGTGAAAGAAAATAAAAAAAGAAATAACAAAAAATATTTTTTCATAAATGCCTCATCAACTTAGAATATCTTTTCGATTGAATATTATTAAAGTAGCTGAAAAAAAAACTACAATATGTCCGATTAAAATTCCCCACGACTTAAATACTAAATAGTAATCAACGGGCTGTTCGAAAAAATATCTCCAGACTTGCATATAATTTGTGAACAAATATGGTTTTAGCATTTTAAAAAACTCAACTTGAGTTAATGCAGAAATAATTGTGAAGATAATGATGACCGCCATAGTTGATATTATTGGTCCAATTGAGTTTTCAACGAGTGAAGAAAATAAAAATGCAAGTGATGCAACTAATGACATTGCAAGTGCACCGCTTCCATAAGCAAGAGCAAAACGCCACAAAATGTCATCTTGCGCAAAAACATAAATTGTACTTTGAACTACAATCAATTCGCCAGTGCCAAAAATTATTATACCAATCCCGAGACTAGTAAACACAAGCCATAACACGAGTAAGTTAGAATAAATAATTCCTGCAATAAATTTTGCAGTAACCAATTTTGTTCTTGAAACCGGACGAGTGATGAGCATTCTGTAAGTTCCCGCAGATGCTTCGCCAGCAAGTAAATCACCAGCGACAAGTGCAATTAAAAATGGAATTTGCACAATCAAACTGATGAGTATCAGATAAGCGATTAAATATCCGTTAAGTAAATTTCCAACAAATACAAAATTCTGTTTTAGGTTTTCTGTAAGATGACTAAGTGTATGTTGACCTTCAAAAAACATTGCAATGTGAACGATGGGAACTAAAATTCCGATTGCGATAAAACCAATGTATGAACGCCACTTCTTAAATATTTTGTAAAGCTCAATGTTAATTAGACTTATCATTTACAGCCTTTTCAGTAATAGTTAGAAAATATTGTTCAAGTGAACGAGTTGGAATTATCGCTCCAACTTTTATTTCGTTCTCAACTAAAAATTTATTCACACTTGCTATTTCATTTTTTTCCAGAGTAAAAATAATATTCTGTAAAGAAAAAGATTCTGCTTTTGAAATCCACACTGTTGTGGATAAAAGTGTTTTTGCTTTTTCGACATCATCAACTTCAAAATTTACTTTTAAGTTTGAGGCATTCAATAACTCGCTTACATTGCCTTCAACTTGAGTTGTGCCTTTATTTATAATGCTCATTCTGTTTGCGACTAACTCAACTTCATATAAATTATGTGAAGAAAGAAAAACTGTTTTCTTTTTATCTCTGCTCAAGTAGGTAATTAAATCTCTAATATCCTTCATTCCTTGTGGGTCAAGTCCAGTAGTTGGTTCATCGAGAATAATTAATTCAGGATCGTGAAGAAGAGCTTGTGCAATTCCGAGTCTTTGTTTCATTCCGTGTGAAAAAGTTTTTACTTTACTTTTGTATCGTTTATCCAATCCAACAAGTTCGAGTATTTCCATTATTTTTTTCTTGTTAATTTCGACGCCAGAAATTTTTCCTAAAATTTCTAAATTCTTATAAGCAGATAAGTAACCATAAAAATCGGGTTTCTCCACAATTGCACCAACACGCTGTAAAATATGGTTGCGATCTTGATTCAATGGCTTCCCAAAAATTTGGATTGATCCTTCTGTTGGAGCGATTAATGTCAGCAACATTCTGATTGTCGTGCTTTTTCCTGCTCCATTCGGGCCAAGAAATCCAAACACATCACCTTCATAAACATTTAGATTAAGATTGCTAACAGCAGTTAGATCTTTAAATCTTTTAGTGAGATTATTTATCTCAATTATTTTTTTCAACTAATACCTTTGAGACTTAAAACTATAAAAATTTATTTTCAAACAAATAGCTTATGGAAAATCAACTCTGAATCCGATTCCAAATTGATTGACTCTTTCGTTGTAATATTCACTAATCATATTGTTCCCAGAAAAATAAGAAGTATAAAAAGCTACTCCCTTAGTTTGCCATTCACCAAATTTAATTCCTAATTGAATTTGATTAGTTCCAGTATATTTAGGATAACCGGCGACGTTCAAGTGATAAGCAAAAAAAATGTTAGTTGGTTTTGAGAGTAATTTTGGTAACAATTTTTCTGAATGAATTTCTAAACCCGTTAAAGCAGAAAATCTTTTGATCTCTTTCGGACGCACCAACACAGCGTAAGCACCACCTAAATAATATCGAAAGTTAGAATTTAAAAACTCTTGATTGTTCGCAAAAATTAGTTCACCGAAATCACGAGTGAAAGGAATTGGTCCACCGGGCTTTCTCCAAGTGCGAGGATGTTCAGTTGCCCACCAATTGCCATCGACAAGATGAGCACTGTTGTGAATGATGCGGAATCTAATTTGAAATAAATTATCATTCATTAATTTTGAATAAGCTGCGCTTCCTCCGAAGAATCCATCGATCGCATCTATTTGTAAACGCAGTTGCTGATAGCCAATCACAGATGCGTAAGCCATGAATTCAACACCGAATGTCAATTTACTTTTATCATCGGGAAAATGGATTGCGAAAAGATCCATCGAATTTCCGATATCGACTTTTAAATTTGCATTGCCCGGATAGTAAAGAATTCCAAGTTTTGCTTCTTGCATATTTGCACGAAGTGGTAAAAAATTTATTCCATCGGGAAGAAATTCAAATTTATTTTTTTGAGAAAAAATATTTTCTGAAAAAAGAGAGAGAATCGAAATTATTGCAAAGCTCAAAAATATTTTCTTCATAATTCTTCCTGATCATTGTCAGGCGTTAGAAGTAATTTATTTTCTGCAGCGGGAAGCTCTTGGACATTCTTCAATTTTCTCTCAATAGCTCTTGAACGCTTTGCCGCATCATCAATTGTATTGCTTGCTTCTAAAAGTTTTTTCTGAGTTTTATCAAGTATGTCGCCAAATTTTGTAAATTCTGTTTTTACTTCACCCAATAAATTCCATACTTCAGAAGATCTTTTTTGAATAGCAAGACTCTTAAAGCCCATTTGCAAGCCGTTTAATATGGCTGTAATTGTTGTTGGACTTGTGATAATAACTTTGTAATCATTTTGAATTTTTTCAAAAAAGCCGGGTCGCCGCAAAACTTCAGCGTATAAACTTTCTACTGGTAAGAACATTAATGCAACTTCTGTTGTGTTCGGTGGGTCAAGGTATTTTTCTGCAATACTTTTAGCTTCAGTTTTAATTCTGTTCTCCAATGCTTTGTATGCTTCATCAATCGCTATTTGATTCAATTCTTCTTGTGCTATCATTAGTCTTTGATAATCTTCAATCGGAAATTTTGCATCAATTGGAATCCAGCAAAAATCACTCTTCAAATCACCTTTGCCCGGAAGTTTTACTGCAAACTCAACTCTCTCTGAACTTCCTTTTTTAGTTGCGACCTGTTTCCCATATTGATCTGGCGTAAGAATTTGTTCAATTAAATTTTCAAGTTGAATTTCTCCCCAAGTTCCACGCGACTTTACGTTTGATAATATTTTTTTCAAGTCACCAACTCCGCTAGCGAGACTTTGCATCTCACCAAGACCACGCTGCACTTGTTCTAATCGCTCACTGACTAATTTAAATGATTCACCCAATCTCAGCTCTAATGTTGAATGAAGTTTTTCATCTACTGTGGCTCGCATCTCCTCTAATTTTTTTTCATTCTTCGATTCGATTGATAATAATCTCTCTTCAACTTTATCTCTTAGTAGATCAAATTTTTTATCGACTGAACCGGTGAGATTATTTATTTGTTCCGCGAAGTGTGATAGCTGATCTTTCTGAACTTTTGATACATCAATTATACTTTGTGAAAGATGCGAACTCAATCGAAGCACTGATTTACCAAGCTCTTCTCTTGTCTCTTGTGAATGTTTATTAAACTCTCCGCGATTCGTTGAAAATTCATCTTTCAATCTTTTTTCAGTTTGATTTAAGCCATCAGAAATATTTTTTGAAATTGTTTCTTCAGTTTTAGAGCTTGAGTCACTGCTATTTTTTATTTTGAGAAATAAAAAAATTGAGAGTAAAAGATTTAACAAAACAAAAATTAGAACAAAAATCTCCATAAAAGCGTCCGTATTTATTTTTATATTTGTATAGTGCGAATAGAAAACAATTGAGAAATATTTCGCAATCTAACTAAAAAAATTAGAGAATGCTTTCTTAAAAGTTTTACATAATCAATTAAAAATTACGGAATAGAATTGAACAAAGAAAAAATAATAGTAACTGCTGCGCTCCCTTATGCCAACGGCCCAATTCATCTTGGACATCTTGCAGGTGCGTATTTACCCGCTGATATTTATGTTCGTTACAAAAGATTAAACGGAGATGATGTATTATTTGTATGTGGTTCAGATGAGCACGGAGTTCCAATTACAATTACTGCAGATAAAGAAAAAGTAAAACCACAAACGATAATAGATAGATTCCATAATATCAATAAAGATTCATTTGAAAAATTTGGGATGAGTTTTGATATCTACTCGCGAACTTCTTTACCGATTCATCATGAAACAGCGAAAGAATTTTTTCTTGAATTTCATAAAAAAGATTTGTTAAAAGAAAAAAAGTCGATGCAATTTTATGATGCTAAAGCAAATATGTTTTTACCCGATAGATATGTTGAAGGAACTTGTCCGAATTGTGGAAGTGATAATGCAAGAAGTGATGAGTGTGAAAATTGCGGGGCGCTTTATGAATCGAATCAATTAAAAAATCCAAAAAGTAAAATTAGTGGTGAGACGCCAATACTTAAGGAAACTTCACATTATTATTTTCCGCTCGGTGATTTCCAAAAAAGATTAGAAAATTATATTCAAGAGATGGATGAAAAATACGAATGGAAAGAGAATGTTCTTCAGTATTGTAGAGGTTGGTTTAAGGAAGGTTTGCAAGACAGAGCAATAACTCGTGACCTCGATTGGGGAGTTTCTGTTCCGCTTGATGGAGCAAAAGGAAAAGTGCTTTACGTTTGGTTTGAAGCAGTGTTGGGCTACATCTCTGCTTTAAAAGATTATTCGATAAAAATGGATAAACCAGATTTATGGAAAAAATATTGGCAAGATCCTGATACAAAGTATGTCGCATTTATCGGAAAAGATAATGTCGTTTTTCATACAATTGTTTTCCCCGCAATTTTAATGGCTTGGAACGATGGTAAGAAAGATAAATTTTGTTTGCCTCAAAACGTTCCTGCGAATGAGTTCCTAAATTTTGAAGGAAAAAAATTTTCAAAAAGTCGTGGATGGGGAATTGATGTGATCGATTTTGTAACGCAATTTCCAGCGGACTCACTCAGATATTCTTTGACGTGCAATTTGCCAGAGATGCGCGATTCAGATTTTCAGTGGAAAGAATTTCAAGCGCGACATAACAATGAACTTGCTGATATTCTTGGCAATCTTGTAAACAGAACTTTTACTTTTGCATTCAAAAATTTTGAAGGAAAAGTTCCTGCGATTTATACATTAAATTCTTTAGACTCACAAATGTTAAAGTTCAGTGAGGACTCAACTCAAAAAGTTGGTGAGCTTATAGAAAAATATAAATTCAAAGATAGTCTTCTTGAAATCATGAATTTGGCACGTTCTGCAAATAAATATTTTAATGATTCCGAACCTTGGAAAACTTTTAAGTCAGATAAGGAACAATGCTCAACCACAATAAATATCTGCCTCCAAACGATCTACACACTTGCGGAATTAATTCAACCATTTCTACCAAACTCATCGCAAAAAATATTTTCAATGCTAAATGAAAAAGAAACTGTTTGGTCAGATGCGGGAAAAATTAATTTAACTGAAGGAAAAGAATTAAATAAACCTCAAATTCTTTTTCAGAAAATTGAAGATGAGACAATTGAAAGAATGGTAAAAATGTTGGGACATGTTGAAACGGATGAGAAGAAAGAAGAGAAGCAATTAATTTCGATAGAAGATTTTCAAAAAGTTGAGATAAAAACTGCTTTGATAATTGAAGCAGAAAAAATTCCGAAGTCTGAAAGATTATTAAAACTTAAAGTTGATCTTGGAGATCATAAGCGTCAGATAATTGCTGGAATTGCAAAACATTATCAACCCGATGATCTGATAAATAAGAAAGTACTTATTGTAGCGAATCTAAAGCCCGCAAAGCTCATGGGGATGGAATCGGAAGGTATGGTGCTTGCTGTTGAAAATCAAAATGGAAAGCTATCAGTAATTGAGATTGACCCTGAAATAAATTTGGGAGTTAGAGCAAAATAGATTTTTTTAAGGGCGTAACTAAATACAATATCTCAATTTTTCACTCTCTTTTACCTTGTATTGTTGGCGCCAATTCAGTTAAATTAACACGATAATTTTTAATCAATAAAACTATAATGGAGTTCGTAAAAATGCTAATGCGATATTCTTTGTTTATTCTAGTTGCGTTTACTTTTATTTTTTCTGCCTGTGCTCCTAAACATGCTGACTTTGTTGTCGCTAAAATTGGAGATGAAAAAATTACAATGAATGATTTCGAAACTGCTTACCTTAGAACTGCAGGTGGAGTTGATAGGGCTTTGCAAGACAGTATTGAGCAATACAAAAATTTCTTACATCTTTATGTTAATTATAGAATGAAGCTAAAAGATGCTATCGAAAAAGGTTTCGATAACAAAAAAGAATTGCAAGAGGAACTGATCAATTATAAAAATAAAATAGGTAGAACTTATCTTCTTGAAAAAGAAATTTATCTGCCCGGAATGCAGAAACTTTATGACCAAAGAAAGTATGAATTACGAGTAAGTCATATTATGATTCGTCCTGATTCTTTAGGCGAAGAACCTGCAAGATTAAGAGCTGAAGGTTTATTGAAAAGAATTAAAGCTGGCGAAAGTTTTGAAGAAATTGCAAAACAATATTCTGATGATACTTTTTCAAAACCTGATGGTGGCGATATCTATTGGATTACTGCGGGAATAATTGTTCCAGTATTTGAAAATGCAGCTTACTCAACACCAATAAATACAGTGCATCCCGAAGTTGTAAAAACTCCTTACGGGTTTCATCTGATTAAGGTTACTGATAGAAGAAATAGAATTACTGAAATTAAAGCAGCGCATATCTTAGTTGATTTTGTTGATGTTAACGCTCAGCCAGATACTGCAGGCGCATTCGCTACTATGGATACAATTGTTGCAAAGTTGAAAGCAGGAGAAGATTTCGCTGAACTTGCAAAACAATATTCTGATGATACATATTCAAAACCAAATGGTGGAGATCTTGGATTTTTCTCACGACGAATGATGGTTAAAGAATTTGATGAAGCAGCATTTAACTTAAAAAATGTCGGTGATGTTTCCGCTGTTACTCAAACTATGTTTGGATTGCATTTAATAAAATTATTGGAAGTAAAACCATTCCCAACTTTTGATGAAGAAAGAGAAAATCTAAGAAAATTATTTCAACAAACAAGATATGACGAAGCATTAATAAATTATGTTGCTAAGTTGAAAAATGAATTTGGGTTTGAAGTGAATAAAGAATTCTTTAATACTTATTCCAATCTCGATTCTGCCATGGCGAATGAAACTTATTTCAAATCTGAAACACACAAGAAATTTGGTTCAATGCCTGTCTTTACAATTGATAACAAGAGCGTAATTTTCGATACAGTTGCAGCACGAATTTCTGCTGACCTAAGTTTAGCTCACGGCGATCTCAACTTAGAATTTGTTTCAAATGCGTTAAATAAAATCAAACAAGATTTTGCAATTGAAACCAAAGTTGCTGTTATGGAGAAGAGCTTTCCAGAATTTGCAGCGCTGATGGAAGAATATAGAAATGGAATTTACATTTTCAAATTACAAGAAGATGAAGTTTGGGGAAAAGTTGTTGTTGATAGTTTAACCCTTTACAATTATTGGAGCGAAAGAAAAAATAATTATGGATGGGAAGATAGAGTTGGTATTCAAGAAATATATTCAACGAGCGACTCACTCATAAAAGTATATCACGCAATGGTAGTTGCTGGTGAATCATTTGATTCAGTTGCAGTAAGATATTCTGAAAGATCTGAATATAAATTTCAAGGTGGAAGATATCCATTGATCCCAAAAAATTCTTCAGAACTTCATATGCTTGCTTGGGATGCACCAAAAATTGGATACTTATCGGAACCAATTCAAAATGATGGCGGTTGGGTATTTATTAAAGTTCTTGAAAAAGATCCTGCTCGACTAAAAACTTTTGAAGAAGCACGTGCTGAAGTTTCCGGTGCTTATCAAGAAGAGTTAACCAAGCGACTTGAAGAAGAATATATTACTCGTTTAGTTAATCGATTTAAGCCAGAATTTTTTTACGATAAATTAGAAAAAGCATTTAGAAGTGAATAATCATTTAATCTATTTTATTTTTATAACAGCCGCTCTTTTGAGCGGCTGTAAAAAAGAAGAGATAAAAAAAGATTACGTCGCAAGAGTTAATGACTCGTATTTGATGAAAGATGATTTGATTAACGGTAATGATTCTTTGATGAGATATGACCAAGTAAAAAAATGGATTGATAATGAATTGCTCTATCAGCAAGCTTTGAATGATGGAGTAATTAAAGATGATGAGTTTGTTAAGATACTTGATAAAACAAAGCGTGAGTTAGCAATTTCTTTTTGGATAAAAAATTATTTAGAAGAGAATCAAATCTCACCTTCAAATGAAGAACTAAATTTATTTTATGAATCAAACTTAAATACTTTCAAATTATTGCATCCTGCTTTCATCATCAACAATGTAATTTTTAATAATGAAAATAGAGCAATAGCATTTCGCAACACAGTAATGGAAAGTAATTGGAATAGATCATTGAACTCATTTATTAATGACACAACATTAATTAGTCAATATGGTTCAAATCTTGTTTACAAATATGAATTAGGTTCAGGAAAAATTTTAAGAATTGTTGAGAGCTTGCAACCCGGAGAAATTAGTCTTGTGATTAATCTTGAGAATGGTAATTTCTCAGTGATTAATTTAATTCAAAAATATCAAGAGAATGAGATTCCAAAATTTGAAGAAGTGACATCGTTAGTCGAGAGAAGAATGAAGGCAGACGCAATGAATAAAATTTTGAAAACAAAGTTAGAAGAATTATATACAAATAACGAAATAGAGATTAAAAAATGAGAAACCTTTTTGTAGCATTACTTTTATTAACATTAACTTCAACCGCAATAAAAGCACAGGAGGTTTTGGATAGAATTATTGCGATAGTTGATAATGAAATTATTTTAAATAGTGAATTAAATTTTCAGACCGCGATTTTTGCCCAACAAAGACAACGCAATCCCAATGATCCTAAATTGAGAGAAGAAGTTTTGAAAATGTTGATGGATGAAAAATTTATTTATGCTCAAGCTCATGTTGATTCAATTGTTGTTTCTGAAGATGAAATCCGCCGACAGCTTGATTATCAAGTCTCAATGCTAATTCAACAATATGGTTCTCAAGAGAGAGTTCAAGAAGTTTACGGAATGAACTTAGACAAAATTAGAAGAGAATTAAGAGACAATGTTAGAAAAAATATTATGGTTCAAAAACTTCAAGAAAAAGAATTTGGACTTGTAGAAGCTTCACGCAAAGAAGTAGAACAATTTTTTTCTGTTTATAGAGATAGCATTGGGTTGATTCCAGAGCGAGTTAGAGTTTCTCACATCTTCTTAAAGCCAGAATTAACTTCGACAATCAAAGAGCAATATTTTTTGATTGCAAAAAATTTATTAGACTCCATAAAAAATGGTGGCGACTTTGCAGCACTCGCTAAGCAATATTCAGAAGATCCTGGAAGTGCGAAAGATGGCGGCGATTTAGGATTTATTAAAAGGGGAGTGCTTGTTCCGGAATTTGAATCTGTTGCTTACGGCTTGAATGAAGGAGAATTATCTTCTGTTGTTGAAACACAATTTGGTTTTCATATTATTCAACTGCTTGAAAGAAGAGGCGAATCGATTCGTGCGCGACACATCTTGATAAAAATAAAAGCTGATGACCAAGCTGATCTTCACGCAATAGAAAAACTCGGAGAGCTTAGAGATAGCGTTGTTCGATTCGGAAAAGATTTTGCGCTTCTCGCAACGAGATATAGTCACGATAAGGAAACCTCTTCACTCGGTGGAAAGTTGGGAACATTTTTCCTAAATCAATTAGATAAAAATCTTCTTGACATTGTGCAAACATTGAAGGAAGGTGAGATTAGTTTTCCGCGAAGATTAAACTTGCCAACTGGTACTTACGGTTATCATATTGTCTATCTTGAAAAACGAACTCCTGAGCATTTGCCAAATCTCGATATTGATTATTCCGAAATAAAAAAATTAGCTGATGAGTATAAAAAACAAAAATTATATTCTACGTGGATTGAAGAATTGAAAACTAAAATATTTTGGGAAATAAAATTATAATTTCAAGATTGGATTGCTGAATGGATGATGTTCAATTAGTTGAAAAATTAAAAGACTCTTTTGATAGAATAAAAAAAGAAGTTGCAAAAGTTATTATTGGACAAGATAAAATTGTCGATCAACTTTTGATTTCTCTTTTCTCAAAAGGGCACTGTATGCTTGTTGGTGTTCCAGGTTTAGCAAAAACTTTGTTAGTAAAAACTATTGCAAGCACTGTCGATTTAAATTTCAATCGAATTCAATTTACACCTGACTTGATGCCGAGTGATATTACGGGAACTGAATTGATTGAAGAAGATTCAGTCACCAAAAGAAGAGAGTTCAGATTTATAAAAGGTCCGATATTTTCTAATGTTATTTTAGCTGATGAAATAAATCGAACTCCACCGAAAACTCAATCTGCTCTACTCGAAGCAATGCAGGAGTATCGCGTAACAATCGCAGGAAATACATATCCATTAGACCAACCATTTTTTGTTCTCGCTACGCAAAATCCAATTGAGCAAGAAGGCACTTATCCATTGCCCGAAGCACAACTTGACCGTTTTATGTTTAATCTTTGGCTTGACTATCCATCATTCACAGAAGAGGTTGAAATTGTTAAGACTACAACAAGTGATTATAAAGCTCAAATTGAAAAAGTTATTTCTGCAAAAGAGATAATTCAATTTCAAGAATTGATAAGAAGAGTTCCTGTTGCTGAGAATGTGATACACTATGCAGTGAAATCAGTAATGAAGACAAGGCCAAATGATGCTACCGCTCCAAAGTTTATTAAAGATTTAGTAAGATGGGGAGCTGGTCCAAGAGCGTCACAAAATTTAATTTTAGCAGCAAAATCAAAAGCTGCGTTAGAAGGAAGATTTACTCCAAATATTGATGACGTAAAAACCGCATTAATTCCTGTTCTAAGACATAGAATAATTACAAACTTTAACGCCGAAGCTGAAGGAATTACCACAGTTGATATTGTTGAGAGGATTTTGAGAGCGGAGGAGTAAGGAGTAAGTTATTGGAGTTTGGCGATTTTGTAATTCTTGAAAGCTCTATAAGTTTCTTGAGTTGCAGTTTTTAGAACTGTTGCAAGTGGCACGGCTAACAACATCCCAATTACTCCATAAATTTGACTTCCCATCACAATCAATAAAATTATTAGCAACGGATGTAAATCAACACACTTTGAAAAAACATACGGCTGAACAATTCCATTATCAAGTGAGTAAACAATAGTTAGTAACAAAACTAAAAATGGAAGCGCTGAAAGATCTCCATATTGAATTATAGAAATTATTAATGCTGGAACTCCACCTATTACAGGTCCCAAATATGGAACCAAAGCACCGAAGCCCGCAATAACACCAAGCGCAAATGCATTATCAATTCCAATAAGATGAAATCCGATTCCGCATGCAATACCGACAAATAAGGCTGCAAGTAACCAACCCCTCACATAACTTCCCAAAGAATCAGTTACTTTTCTAATAACTGAATAAGACATCTCAAAATATTTGTTTGGTAATAAATTGATCATTCCCTTTTTTATTCTATCGGCATCTTTTGAGATAAAAAAAGTAGTAAATGGGATTAAGACAAGCAACGCAAAAATTGAAAAAATATTTCCAAGTAGTGCAGTAATTTTTAGGAGAGTATTCTCAAAAAATAAAGTTACAAACAATTCAAGTTTTTCCGCGACAATTCCAGGAGCTAAGAAAGGGAAGTATTTCATTATCTCAAGCTCTAAAGTTGATATCTGTTGTTGAAGAGAAAAATCTTGAAGATAAACTATCAACGAACTTGTTTGCACGAGCACGCTTGGAATAATGTATGACAGTCCGAGATAGATTAAAAATCCAAATACTGCGTAAACAATAACAGTGGAAGTAAGTCGATTTAATTTTTGTTTTTCAAGAAATGAAATTAATGGTTCGAACATTAAACTAATCAGAATTGAAATCGCAAGAATAATAATTAAATCTACGAAAAAATAAAAAATTGATAGAGTTACTAAAATTATTGGGAGTCCAATTAATATTTTTTTTGTAGATGTTGTCATCAATTTACTGCTTCAACTCTTCTTATACCTGGAACTTCACGAATCAAAGCACGCTCTACGCCAGCTCTCAAAGTCATTTGCGACATAGGGCAAGAGCTGCAAGCGCCAATTAATTTTACTTTTACAATTCCATCTTTGGTCACTTCAATTAGTTCGACATCGCCGCCGTCAGCCTTCAAGTAAGGGCGAACATTTTCAAGTGCTTTTCTAACTCTTTCTTCCATCAATCAAAAACCTTTTTACTAAAAATAATAAAGAATAATTTAATAATCAGAATCTAAATTAATCACCATCTCCTAAAATAATTTCTATTTTCGGATTAGATGAAGAATTAATATTTCGAATATTGACTTGTTCTGCCAAATTTTTTGCTATCTGAGAAATTATTTTTGCTTCGTTAGAATCGGGCAAATCAAAAACAATTGGAATTCCTTTGTCGCCACCAACTCTAATACGTGGATCGATTGGAATTTTTCCAAGAAATGGAGTTGAAGTTTCCGATGCTAATTTTTCACCACCACCAGTTCCAAAAATATCATAAACATTTCCTGTATCGGGGGCGATGAAGTAACTCATATTTTCTACTACTCCAAGCAATGGAACATTAACACGAGTGAACATATTCAATGCTTTCCTTGCATCAGACAAAGAAACTTTTTGTGGCGTTGTAACTATAACCGCACCAGTCAAGGGAATTGTTTGACAAAGCGTTAATTGAATATCACCAGTTCCGGGAGGCATATCAAAAATTAAATAATCGAGTTCATCCCAATCAACATCTGTTACAAATTGTTTTAAAGCACCGCTCGCCATTGGTCCCCGCCAAATTACTGGAGCAGTATTGTCAACCAAAAATCCGATTGACATAATTTTTATTCCAAAATTTTCGAGTGGAAGCATCTTCATTGTTTCCGCCGATTTATAAATTTTTGGACGTTCATTTATTCCAAGCATAAGTGGAATGCTCGGACCATAAATATCTGCGTCAAGAAGTCCGACTGATGCACCTGCTTTTGCGAGAGCAACAGCAAGGTTTACAGCAACTGTACTTTTCCCGACACCACCTTTACCGCTTGCAATTGCGATCGTATTTTTTACTTTTGGTAGAAGTTCATTTTTTGTAGAGTTTGAACCAATAGTATTTGAGTTCATATTTATTTTAATCTTTCCAATATTTGAATTTTCAATTTTAATTGCTTCATTGCAATCGTATTAAATTTTTCTCGAACGGAATTTCAAGAGTTTAAAAGCGATTCCTAAATTATTGTTAGAGTCGTTCTACTCAATGTTTTCAACCATTCCAATAGGTACAATATTTTTTCGTTTAGAATTAACTAATTTTCTTGAAGTGTTTAAAATACTATCTCTCCTTATCACTTACAATTTTTTTTTGAATACAAATAGTGAGAGAAGAGTCTTTAGAAACACAACTTATTTTTTTAGATATTTTGTTCCATTTTTTTGTGTATGTGTCATGAACCAACTTTGTGAATTAAATGCTTTCTCTTTTCCATTCGGTTTCAAGCATTCATACATTCCATCAGATTTTAACACTCTTGATTTAACATTATCTTTTAAGTAAGTCTTCAATGTTGAATTGATTATATAATTTTTCAATTCAGGATTTTCAATAGGGAAAGCAATTTCAACTCTGCGGTCTAAATTTCTTTGCATCCAATCTGCGCTACTTAAATAGACATCTTCTAATCCATCATTATAAAAATAAAAAATTCTACTGTGCTCTAAATATCTACCGACGACACTTTTTACTTTTATATTTTCGCTCAATTTTTTTACGCCCGGTACAAGACAACAAACGCCGCGCACAAGTAAATCAATAGTAACACCTGCGTTCGATGCTTCATACAAAGCTGCAATTAAAAGCGGATCTGTTAATGAATTAGTTTTAATAATTATTCTTGCTTCTTTTCCGAGTTTAATATTTTCAATTTCTCTAAAAATAAATTCAACTAATTTACTCCTCAAATTAATTGGAGCAACAATCAATTTATTAAATTCTGTTTGCTTAGAATAACCTGTTAAGTAATTAAAAATATCAGTCACGTCTGAACAAATTTCCTCATCAGTTGTGAAGAATCCAAAGTCAGTATAAACTTTTGCGGTGGTAGCGTTATAATTTCCTGTCGCAAGGTGAACATATTTTTTTATTCGATTCGATTCTCTTCTTACGACAAGCGTCATTTTAGCGTGTGTCTTCAAGCCCACAAGTCCATAGACAACGTGAGCGCCAACTTTTTCAAGTTCTCTTGCCCAAAAAATATTATTCTCCTCATCGAATCTTGCCTTCAATTCAACAAGAACTGCAACTTGTTTTCCTCTTTCAGCCGCTTCAATCAAGGCACGAATAATTGGGGACTTTGAGCCCACTCTATAAAGTGTTTGCTTAATAGCCATCACTTCAGGATCAGCAGCAGCTTTCTTGATGAATTCAACTACTGGATTGAATGAGTGAAATGGATGATGAAGTAAAATATCTTTCTTTTTAAGTGTGGTAAAAATATCTTCATCTTCTTCAAATATTTTTGGAGTTACGGGATGATAAGGTTTTTCTTTAAGATTATGTAGAGGCAAATCGTACAACATCATCACGTCTGATAATCCTAAAGGACCATCGATGATATGAATATCGTGCATTGTGATTTCAAGATTTTCAATCAACGTTTGAAGAATATATGTCGGCATAGATTTTTCAACTTCCAATCGCACAACATTTCCGAAACGTCTTTGTCGAATATTCTCTTCAATTGACAAGAGCAGATCATCGGCTTCATCTTCTTGAAGTTCAATATCAGTATCTCTGGTAATTCTAAATCGATGCGCTTCGACAACTTCCATTTTTGGAAAAAGTTGTTGTAGATTAGCTCTGATTAAATCTCCCAACCAAACGAATTTAGTTGTGCTCCCATTTTCTCCCGAACTTTGGTTCTTTGTTTTAGGAATAATTTTATCTATCTGAACTAATCTTGGAAGAATATTTGGGACTTTGACGCGTGCAAAATGTTCTTCTCCATTTGGACTTCGTACAACTACAGCAAGACTCAAACTAAGATTAGAGATATATGGGAATGGTCTGCCCGGATCAAAAGCGAGTGGAGTTAGTATTGGATAAATTTCTTTTTTGAAATAGATATTTAGCGCATCTTTTTCTTCG
Organism: Chlorobiaceae bacterium; assembly: GCA_013824085.1. Classification (GTDB taxonomy): domain Bacteria; phylum Bacteroidota; class Ignavibacteria; order Ignavibacteriales; family Ignavibacteriaceae; genus PNNF01. Next base: position 51,400 of record PNNF01000013.1, read on the forward strand.
TCTGAAAGTAGATCGATAGAGTCATAAATTTGAACTCCATTCTCTAACAATTGTGGAACAATTTGATTTTTCCAAAGCGCGACTAATTCTTTTATCATTGGCTTTAGAGCTTTTTCTAATTTTTGGAGTTGCTCTGCAGGAGTTAAGCCATCTATTGAAGGTTCAGAAATATTTACTGAGATTTGTTCTTTAATTCCAGAAACTCGAATCATATAAAACTCATCGAGATTAGAAGAAAAAATCGAAACAAATTTTATTTTTTCGAGCAAAGGTAGATCTGCGTTTAATGCTTCTTCAAGGACTCGTTTATTAAACTCAACCCAGCTTAAATCCCGACTAATAAAATTGTCAGGGTTGTCATATTTAGCTAATAGTTCTTTGTATTTCATTCTAAGTTTAAGAAAATATATTCACAAATATAAACGAAAATAAATGAGAAAAAGTAGCAATAAAAAGGGATTGTGCTTGGGGGAATTTGAAAAAAAAGTTTTAGAGAAGATAATTGCGAGTAACAGAAAAATATTATCTCTGCCACTTTACATAATTAAATGAATTTTTTAGAAATCTTTTATAAATGTTGGCAGTTGAACTGGTTCATTAAATTTTAGTTGTCGGTTTGTTTCTCATTTTTAAAAGTTTTTCGAGTTTACATTTTCTGTATAGAAACTCCTTTTAGTTTCGGTGTCAAGGTAGATAATGGCTCGCAGGTGTGTCCAGCTTAATTCTCTATCAGTGAGTAGAGAATTTCTTGATTGGGAAAAGTCTCCGCGATGCGGAGACAATGTCTCAGTTGTTGAACACTCCAACCTTTTCCATATTCTTCAGTAAGTTCCCTTGCCAGCAAGTCCACTATTTGCTTACCAAATTCCGCTCTTTGCTCCTTTAATACTTATGTATAGAGCTTACGACCTATTGCCCAATACAATTGGGTTATTTGGGCATTGACGCTTACCGCAAACAGTTGCTTGCTTTGCTCAATGATCTGTTTGATTTCTACAACTAATTCCTTACCTGTTATCAAAAATTCTTTTTTACTCATTTACTTTTTCCATCAGCTTAGAGATTGTACGTCAAATATTTTTTTTATTCAATAGAAAACTTATCTGAATTTTTTCTGATTTTCAAAATTTTTTTGTTTTGATTGGTTGGGAAAGTTGTTCAGGTCTTGACTAATATCTATCAGTTTCGATATTAATTATTACATCAAAAACTTTGGGTTCGGTTTTCATGATTTCAAGTACTTAATTCAAAAGTAAATTTTCATTACCCACTTTATTTTATTCTTCTTTTTGATTAATAAAAAACATTGTAACTTTGGTAACAATCTCAACATTTTTTTAATGTTGAGTTTTTTTTTGTTTCTTTACTAAAGTGAGAATTTATGACACAAATTGAAAAGAAAAAAGGTTTTATTAACAACTTTTTATACGGGGTTGAAAAGGTTGGAAATCTATTACCGCATCCAGTCGCACTCTTCGCATTAGCAGGATTTATTGTAATTATTTTATCAGCAATAGTAAGTTTCACAGGCGTTTCTGTAAGCCATCCAACTACTGCAGAAAAAATTTATCCAATAAATTTACTTTCTATAGAAGGCTTACATAGAATATTAACAAATCTTGTTACTAATTTCACCAACTTCGCACCGCTTGGTACAGTGCTCGTAGCAATGCTCGGAATTGGCGTGCTTGAAGGTAGCGGGTTGATGAGCACTTCACTCAGATTAGTCGTATTGAAAACACCAAAAAAATTAGTAACATTTGTTGTTGTATTTGCAGGTGTTATGTCAAATATGGCGAGTGAAATTGGTTATGTTTTGTTAGTTCCTCTTGCAGCAATGATCTTTCAAGCTGCTGGTCGAAATCCAATTGCGGGCTTTGCTGCCGCATTTGCTGGAGTATCAGGTGGCTACAGTGCAAATTTGTTATTAGGAACAATCGATCCGCTCCTTGCTGGACTTACTCAGGAAGCTGCACGAATTATTGATCCCGCTTACACTGTAAACGCCGCAGCGAATTGGTATTTTATGATTGCTTCAACTTTTTTAATAAGTGGAATTGGAACATTAGTCACTGAAAAAATAATTGTTCCAAGATTAGGTGAATACACTGGCGATGAGAAAGCCGGACCAATTCAAAATGTTTCACCTGATGAGCGGAAAGGTTTAATCTACGCAATCATAGCTGGTTCAGCTTTTACTCTTATTATTCTTGCTGGTATTATTCCAAGTCAAGGATTTTTAAGAAACCCAGTAACTTTTGAATTACTCTATTCACCCTTTATGTCCTCCATTGTTGCATTTATTTTTATTGGTGGAACGCTAACCGGAATTGCTTATGGATTTGGTGCAAAAACTTTTAAGAATGAGAGCGATATTATTAAGAGTATGTCAAAGTCGCTTGAAACTTTAGCAGGATATTTAGTCTTAGTTTTCTTTGCAGCACAATTCGTTGCTTATTTTAATTGGTCGAATATGGGACTTATCTTGGCTGTAAGTGGTGCAGATTTTCTAAAGTCACTCAGTCTTGGAAACATTCCATTATTCGTTTCATTCATACTGGTAGCAGCATTTATTAATTTAATTATTGCGTCCGCTTCTGCTAAGTGGGCGTTGATGGCGCCAATATTTGTTCCGATGTTTATGTTGCTTGGATATTCGCCTGAGTTGACTCAAGCAACCTATCGTATTGGTGATTCAATCACAAATATTATTTCTCCTATGATGGCTTATTTCCCATTGTTGATTGTGCTCTTACAAAAGTATGATAAGAAAGCAGGAATTGGAACTCTCGTAGCTACAATGTTACCTTATACAATTTCTTTCTTTATAGGTTGGACTATTTTATTAATAATATGGTTCTTACTTGGTATTCCAGTAGGTCCAGGGGCAGGTTTATTTTATCAACCTTAAGATGATAGAAATATTTTAGTGATTTGATTTAGGCGGTTGAAAGACCGCCTTTTTTTTTGTGATAAAAATATAAGCAGGAAAAAAAATTATAGTGCCTTCCCAAAAATTACTTTAGCTTTCATTAATCAACAAGGGAAGCGTCTCAACTCCTTTAGAATCAGCATAATTCGATGCACGCACAAACTTTGATTAAACAATTATTGAATTAGCATGGTTAAAATATTTTTGAAAAAAGTCTCTATCTATTTTTCATAACAAAAAAAATTTTTTAATGAAGATTTTGAAAGAAAAATAATATTAAAATCTATAATCCAATTGTAAATTCAACCTATTGTCGAGGTTATTAAATATTTCGGAATTTCCCGAGCTTAGAGTTCTCTCATTCGGTTTGTAAGTTTCAGAATACTTTACTGAAAAATCGAGAACATTAAACAATTCATATTTGACCAATAAATACCAGCGCATTCCGCTTCCAAACATTGGTAAATTAGTCATTACGCCGGGTACATCGTTTTCAAATTCATAAATCGCGGCGTTGAATGAATCAGTCTTGAAAAAAATTATTCTGCTTTGAATCGAAAAATCTCTTGAAACGATTACTCTGAAATCTTGGAAAGTAAGAAAACCTTTTTCAGCTTCTTCAGCGCCGTCAATCTTAAAATTATTAATTTCAAATCTCGTTCGAGATCTTAGATTCTTGCTGATTGTGTAGGTGAAATCTAATCTTAAGTTTGTGCGATTTCTATTTGTAATTTCTCTAAAAATATTTTCCCCAAACAAGACTTCTTTATTTTCAGTCTTGATTTGTAAATGTGTTTCCAATGCTTTAATCGGTTTCGATCTAATCGAAAATAAAAATTCATTTCCAGTTGAGGGAAGTCTCAAAGTTCCTTTTGGTGCTGGGAATCTAAAAAAATCGGCATAAAAATTTATCATACCAAAACTTGTTCGCCACTTAAAACCGGAATAAATTCCGAACTCATTGTTTGATTGAGAACCACTTTCAACAAATGGATTTCCGTGCAGTGCGAAAAAATTTCGAGGATAACTTCGAATAGAATTTAAGATTGAAAAATTTCTATTCAGAACAATTTCTACTGAATTTATTGATGCAACCGATGACCCATTAAAAGCAAACTCCCCATTGAAATTTATATTCATAATGTTGTAACTATATGTCGCAGAATAATAAGTAAAATTATCTCCACTTGGTTCATATGGTGAGTCAGTTTTTTCGAGTGGAGCACTTAATCTTGAATTCATCACAAGAAAACCGAGAGTTAAACTATTTATATCAACAAATAAATTCGAGCCAATTAATTTTTCTCTTGCACTATTTTTATTTCTCAGCTCTGATTGAGTTCGATGAAATCCATCAAATGGAGTTGATGTAATTTGGTTTGTGAGTGAATCGATATTTGCATCCATAAAATTATTCGAGTAGAAAAATGTCATTCGAGTTGTTTCATAATTTAGTGAGAATGCAATTCCTCTGAAAAAATTATTTTCGTCAGTGCTTCTGTATGGAAAAATATTTTTGCTGCGACGAATAATTGGTGACACTGCGTCAGATGATTTCGAGCTTGAAAATGGCGACCACAACACTAACCCTTGTCCAAATTCAGTTTGAAAATCTCCGACAATAATTCTTTTTAAAAAATAAAAATCATCTGCAGAGACAAAGAAAGAATTAAAATCTGTAAATGATTTTTCTCCTGCGTCTTTTTCTATCAAAGCTCCCGCACTGAAATCTTTCCAATCTGCTAAAACTCTTGAATAAGATTTTAATTTTGTGCCTTGAAATTTATCATCTAAAAATCCGCTTCTTGTTTGCAGATCAGTTTGTCCACGTTGTCGAAAATTTATTTTTAAGTCATCAAAGAATGAACGTCTTCTGACCACGGGGTCTTCAAAATTCATATCGAAACTAACTGCACCAGTCTTTACGAAGGGTAGTATTTTATTTACTAATTCGATATCAATTCCAACAACCATAAAAAGTTCATTGATTGAAAAAAAATCACCGAATCTTTTTCTATGCTCAACAATTAATGTGGCGTTCAATAAATCCATCAAAGGAATTTTTTGAAGTTCATCAAGCGTAGCACTATTAACGTCTATCGGGTTTCTTCTTAATTCTTCGAGTGCACCGAAAATTTCATCACCTTCAGATTCAATTTCGGAATTATCGATTAGCTCTTCAATAGCTTCATTCTCATCAACGATAACCGTATCAACTTGTGAGAAGCTAAAATTAATTGCTCCTATCAGAAAAAATGAGATCAATATTTTTAATATCATTTATTCATTACCCAAATATTTTTTTATTCTGTCGGTTCTATTTCCTTCATTTTTCCCCAATGAAATCAGCAATCCAAATTGATGAGTAAATCCAAGTACTTGATGATGATTCATTGCATAATCAAATTGAAAATTTTTGTAGTAGAAACCGACACCTGCTGAAAATCGTGAAGGAAATGTAGAGAAACCAGTTCGGATAGCTATGAAATCGAGTAAGTCATAATTTAAACCAAAATTTATATTTGGGTCAAAGAGAAGTTCTTTCTCGATATTTACGTTTAATGAGAAGGAGCGAATTAAATCATAACTGAAACCACTTTTGAATACGACTGGAATTGGTTCGCTATCATTTTGCCACGTTGCACGATTTAAGTTTTTTACGAAAACTCCCCAACGTAAATCATCAGTAAAATAAATTAGTGCACCTAAATCGAGTGAGTAAATAAAATCACTTCCATAATTTTTTATTGTCAATGAATGAAGATTGACATTCGTTCCGATAAAATATTTTTTATCTAAAGAGTTAGAATATGTTAATGTTAATTTATTTTCTCGATACAATTCAAACCCATAAGTCATCAAACCTAATCCTAACGAACCAAAACTTGTTGGCTCGTGATAAGCAAGAAAGCCGCTTGATAATTGCTTCAATCCAAAAGGAGCGGGGGAGTAGAAGAAGCCGACTTCACGCCAATTCATTTGTGAGAGTCCCGCGGGATTATTAAAAATTGTGAACACATCATTGCTCAATGCGATATCAGAATTTGACATTCCGAGCTGCTTGGCGCCGGGGTTTGTTTGTCCCATTAAATTGGGTGAAAATGATTGCAACAAAATTAATATTATTGTAATGCAAACTTTGTTCAGTTGTTTGATAGCTTTCAAATACATATTTTTCATAAAATAAAATTTAAGTGAATGTAAAATTATCATGAAAAACATTATTATCATCTTTTTTCTCTTCTTTTCAAATTCTTTTTCACAAGAATTGGATGCAACAGTTAATGTCAGATTGCAGAATATTCCTGAATCAAATAGAGATGCATTAATAAATTTTGAAAATAGTGTTAAAGATTATTTGAACAATACAAAATTCACGGGTAGTCCCTGGAGCTATCAAAGAATTAAATGTAATTTCGTAATCAATATTTCAAGCGCCATTGATGAAGTAACTTACATAGCACAAGTTTTTATTGTAAGTCAAAGAAATCAAATCTATTCAGGCAAACCCTCGCAGCTATTGAACATAATGGATAACAACTGGAATTTTCTGTATGAAAAAAATCAATCATTTTTTTTCTATCCGGATCAATTTAATTCTCTCACATCATTTCTTGATTACTACGCATTATTAATTATTGGAATGGATAACGATAGTTGGGAAAGTTTATCTGGAACTCCGCAATTCAATAGAGCTTCTAACATTGTTAATCTTGGTATCAATACACGCTTTTCAAATGGCTGGCAAAGAACATCGGGAAATTTTAATCGCAGAGATTTAATTGAAGATTTGTTGAATGAAAAATATCGGCCTGTGCGCGAAGGTTTTTTTGTGTATCATTTAGGATTAGATATTTTTCCGAAGAATAAACAAAAGGGACAAGAAAATATTTTAGCGTTTATTAAACGACTCGAAGAAGTAAGATCAAAAATTGATTTGCGAAGTATCTACATAAAAACTTTATTTGATGCTAAGAGCCAAGAGATTGTAGAATATATGCGAGATTATCCAGATAAAAGTTTTGTGCGAACATTGAAGGCAATTGATCCACCCCACTCTGCTAAGTACGACGAACTATTGAGATAAGTTATTTTATTTCGATGCGATTAATAATTGTGTTCTCTTGAACAAGGTTAACAACGTCAAAGCCCTCAATCACTCTTGCAAAGACTGTGTAACGTCCATTGAGATGCGGAAACGATGCGAGTGATACAAACCATTGCGAACCTTCAGTATCTTTACCTGAGCTTGCCATTCCAACAAAATTAGTAGAAAAATATAATGGTGAATATTCTGAAATAATTTGGTAGCCAGGTCCACCCCAACCAGTTTTTGAAGGGTCGCCCGCTTGAATTACAAAGCCGGGAACAACTCTGTGAAAAATATTTCTTGCAAATAATCTTTGTTGAACTGACAAACAAAAACTACCTACTGATACTGGAGCATAATCAGGCATAAACTCAATCTTGAACTCACCAATTTCAGTTATGACTGTTGCAGTTTTAAATTTAAAAGCATTATTCCAAATAGTATTGAATTGTCCAAGCTCTTTAACCAAACCCTCTAATGGTTCATTCAATTTTTGTAAAGCATATTTTTTTATTGAATAAATGCGCGAAGTTTTTAAGATAGACAAAATTTGTTTCTCAAATTCAAGTTCAATTTTAGCAGCAAATTCAGAGAGTGAAATTAATATCTCTGTATAATCGGAATTGTTAATATTTTTTGTTATCTGGGAATTAATAATTTCTCGAAGCGCAGATTCATTTTCTGCAATAAAATTTTGATTCAATCCCTCTGCAATAAGCCCAACAATTGCGGGCTGAGCCGTCCTTAACGATTGTAATAAAAATGAATTTAAAATTTCTGAATTGAAAGCTTTATCATTATGAATTTTCATCAATGCTTCTGTTATGTAAATTCTATTCTCATAATCTTCTATCCTAAAAAGGTTAGTCAGATTTGAAATAGGATTGTGTACAAACTGCCGATAGTCTCCCATAAATCTATAAATAAATTCTTTACTCAGCATTCCTTCAAATCTAATTATGAAATAAGTATCATAAACTTCTTTAGGTGGAAAGAGGGAATAATATGAAAGAAACAATTCTCCTTTAGTATGCGGATTGTAAACGTTATTGAGAAGTAGATTGTAAAGAGTATCTGTAACTTCCTTTTTTAAATTTGCAGAAAAATTTAATTCCTTCAATGAAATTGCGGCTTGAGTAGAAACGTTTGGATTGCTGTCATCTAAAAGAGATTTATAAAGAAAGAGCAAATCTTTTTTATTGTAATTAAAATGAACGGCACTCTTTGCAGTTTCAACTCGTATTATCCAATTAGGGTGATAAATTAAAGTAGCCAACAGCGTTGAATCTTGAGGAAAATGTTTTACTCTTCTTAAGCTTGATAAAGAATACTGAATTAGTTTCTCATTTTGATCGTTGTTGAAAATATTTTCTTTAATTAATGTTACTAAAATTTCATTAGCTTTTTCAAATCCACCTAATCTTGAAAGTGCATACGCAGCATCAGATTTTCTAACAACTGATAAATTTTGATTTTGAAGTTCCGCAAGAAGAATTTCTTTCGTCAAATCATTATTAATATTTCTGAGCGAAAAATTTACGAAAGCATAGCCAATTCCATTTGGTATTGGTAAACTTGAATTCAGATATGTGTTGATTAAAATTTCTAAGTCAGTTTTGCTACCAACTCTTCCAATTGCTTCTAAAATAAATTTTGAAATTTCATCATTCTGTGATTCATTTAATTTATTGAAAAGAAACTGAGAACTTTTTTTTGATTCCCCTAAAAGTCCAATAGTGAAGCAGATGTATTCAGCGTGATCTAAAAAATTTAAGCTAATCACATTATCGACAAACGAAGTGTCTTGCGAGTTTGCAATACTCAGCAGAGCCGCTCTAATTTTTTTTTCTGCTCCAGAATTTAAGTAACTACTAATTATTTCTTTGTCGAATATTCTCTGATATGTTGTTTTTACAAGCTCAAAATCATCTTTACTAAATTGAGCGAATAAAGAATTACATAAAAAAAATATTAAGAAAATAATTTTCATTTTAGCCTTTTAAATTTTCATCTCATAAATTCGATACTTTTTATAAATTTCTCCCTGCATCAATTCAGCACCGCGAGTCATCATTTCATTATCTTCGAGCACCCAACTTGCTTCGCCAAGAGTAATTCCAATTTCACGAGCCTTCCTAACAATTTCGTAATAGAAGACTGCATCGAGTCCACGCTTTTGATATTCAGGAATAATTCCAAGTGTAATAACACGAGCCCAAGGGATACTATTTTTTTGTGTAAAAAGTTTCCAAAGGAATGGAATCAATTTTCCGTTGCAAGTTTTAAGGAGAAAATTAAAATCTCTGATAGCCAAAGAAAATCCGACGAGCTTGCCATCAATTTCACCGAAGTAAACTCCAATCGGTTCAACCAAAGGTTTCAAGTCTGCAGCCATTGCTTCAATCTCTGCATCTGTCATTGGAACGAAGCCCCAATTTGGCGCCCAAGTTTTGTTATAGACATACTTTACTTTATCAAGCTCAGCTCTAAAATTTTTTTTATCTAATGGTTTAAGAACCATTTTAGATCTTTGTTGAGCAATCTCAGCAACGCGTCTAATTTTATCAACAGAAAGAACTTTGTCAGATTCTAATTTGTAAGCGTATAAATCTTTTATTTTTGATAAGCCAAAATTTTCGCAAAGATCCAGATAATATTTAGGATTGTAGGTCATTAATATTTTTGGTGAGTCGTTGAAGCCTTCTAACAACATACCATACTCATCATTGCTTGAGGGATTAGCTGGTCCGCGCATTTCAGTTAAACCTTTTTCTTTCAACCAATTTTTTGCGGCTTCAAAAAGTGTGTTAGCAACATTTTGATCATTGATTGATTCGAAGAAACCGAAGAACCCAACTTTATCTTTATGGACTTCATTGTGAAGATCATTTTTGATTGCAGCAATTCTTCCAACAAGTTCGCCATTGCTATAAGCTAAAAAATATTCAGCTTCTGCATGTTGAAAAAAAGGATTTTTTTGTTTGTTGAGAAGTTTTTTTCGATCCATTATTAGTGGCGGAACCCAGTATTGATCGCCTTTGTATATCTTCCAAGGAAGTTTGATAAAGTCCATTAGTTCTGATTTAGTTTGAACTATTTTTATTTCTATCATCTAAAACCTTTCAGAAAAAATAAAATTGCATACCCAGTGCGAGTATGCAAAAAAAAAATACAAGATTATTAAGATTAAATTAAACCTAATTCTTTTCCAACTTTTTTGAAAGTATCTACAATATAATCCAAATGTTCATCTTCGTGAGTTGACATATAACTAGTTCTCATCATCTGTCTGCCTTGTGGAACTCCAGGCGAGATAAATGTATTAACGAAGACACCGTTGTCATACAATTTTCTCCACATCATAAAAGCTAATTCATCACTACCAACAATCACAGGCACAATAGCAGTTCTGCCATCAACAACGTTGAAGCCAGCTTCAAGCAATTCTTTTCTAACTTTGGATGCATTGCGAATTAATTTTGTAACTCTTTCTGGTTCTTTTTCGAGAATATCTAAAGCTGCTAAAGCTGCAGCAGTTGAAGCAGGAGTAGGTGAAGCAGAAAATATTAATGCGGCAGCATGATGCTTAATAAAATTTAATGCACGTTCCGAGCCAGCAACAAAGCCTCCGAGTGATGCAAATGTTTTGCTGAATGTTCCCATTGTTAAATCAATCTCTGACTCGAGATCAAATTCACTTGCGGTGCCTCTTCCACCTTTACCAATAACGCCAACTGAATGTGCATCATCAATTAAAGTTCTTGCACCAAATTTTTTTGCAATTGAATTTAATCTAACAAGATTTACAATCTCGCCACCTGTTGAAAATACACCATCACTAACAATTAGCTTTCCGGCACTTTCAGGTAATTTGGAAATTACTCTTTCAAGATCATCCATATCATTATGTTTGTAGCGAACAAATTCTGCAGTAGCACCTTTTGCCATTAAATTTGCGGCAATAATACAAGCGTGATTATCTTTATCAGAGATAACATAATCGCCTCTGTTTACAAGCGTAGGAATAATGCCTTGTGCAGTTTGAAATCCAGTACTAAACAATAGCACGGCTTCTGTTCCGAAAAAAATTGCTAACCTTCTTTCAAGTTCTATGTGAAGGTCTAAAGTTCCAGTTAGATATCTCGAGCCAGAGCAACCTGTCCCATATTTTTCAACTGCTTTAATAGTAGCTTCCTTAACTAAAGGATGCGAAGTTAAACCAAGATAATTATTAGAACCAGCCATCACTATTTTTTTACCTTCGATCTGAACTACAGGTCCTTCATTTTCTTCAATTGGTCTAAAGTATGGATACAGCCCTAATTTTTTTATTTCATCTGCTCGATTAAACTCGAAACATTTAGCGAATAAATCCAAGAATCCTCCGAATATATTTTTTTACGTAATAAATGACTAAAGAAAAAATTTATTTATTAAATTTAAACTCAAACTTATAATTATTGAGACTTAAAAACAAGTAAAGTATTAAAATGGAAAACAAAACTATTGCAGTTGTTACGGGAGCTAATGGCTTCGTAGGAAGTCACTTAGTTGATTATTTAATTGAGAAAAATTTTAAAGTTAGATGTATTGTTAGAAAATCGAGCGACTTAAAATGGTTAACTAATAAGGAAGTTGAGATTTTTGATTGCGGACTACTTGATAAAGTTGGGTTGCGTAAAGCCTTTGCTGATGCTGAATATATTTTTCATGTGGCTGGTGTTGTTAAATCAAGGCATCCTATTGGTTACTTTGATGGGAACGTAAAAACTACTGAGACACTTCTGGAAGTTGCCAAAGAATTTAAAACTAAGATCAAAAGATTTTTGATAGTTGGTAGTCAAACTGCTTCAGGTCCTTCTCGAGATGCTAATAGTCCAGTTGATGAAAATTCTGAATGTAAACCGATCACAACTTACGGAAGAAGTAAACGTGAGCAAGAGATTGTGGCGCAAAAATATTTTAATGAATTACCAATTACAATTTGTCGTGCACCCGCAGTCTATGGCGAGCGTGATACAGAAATTTTTATTTTCTTTCAAACTTTTGCAAAAGGATTATTCACTACAATTGGTTTGAATAAAAAAGTCATCAGCTTAATTCATGTCCGTGATTTAGTTGAAGGATTTTATCTTGCTGCTATGAGTGAAAAAGGGAAGAGTGAAACATTTTTTATTAGTTCAGAAAAATTTTATAGTTGGGAAGAAATTGGGGAAGTAACTTCAAGAGTGATGGGGAAGAAAACGTTTCATTTGGCTGTCCCACATTTTTTAGTTTTTTCAATCGCATCTATTTCACAATTGGTTGCTCTATTTTCTTCTAAAGCAGCAACGCTTAATATTGAAAAGGCTAAAGATATTACTCAAGTAGCTTGGATTTGTTCACCAAAAAAAGCAGTTGACTTAATTGGTTACAAACAAAAAATTTCTCTCGAGGAAGGAATGAAAAGAACAGTCGAGTGGTATAGACAAATGAAGTGGCTGTAATTGTGAGTTATGAGTTGTGAGTTATGAGTTATGAGTTATGAATTGTGAATTGATGATTGACTGAAATTAAAAAGGAGAGCAGAAAGAGAACGCGGATTTAGATCAGCGAATATCAGCGTTTGAAAATCAGCGTTCCAATGGGGCAGAAAGAGAACGCGGATAAAGCGGATGCTACGCAACGCGGATTTAGATCAGCGATCATCAGCGTTCCAATGTAGCAGAAAGAGAACGCGGATAAAGCGGATGCTGCGCAACGCGGATTTAGATCAGCGAATATCAGCGTTTGGAAATCAACGTCATCAGCGTTCCAATGGGGCAGAAATAGAACGCGGATAAAGCGGATGCTGCGCAACGCGGATTTAGATCAGCGAATATCAGCGTTTGGAAATCAGCGTCATCAGCGTTCCAATGGGGCAGAAAGAGAACGCGGATAAAGCGGATGCTGCGCAACGCGGATTTAGATCAGCGATAATCAGCGTCATCAGCGTTCCAATGGGGCAGAAAGGGAAAGCAGAATATTATTCTTACACGGTTATCCGCCCGACTTACAAGAGAAAGCAGTTGAGACAGTAATTGCACAAGCAAAAATGTTAGCGGAAAATATACTGAGTGATGAAGAATAAAGAGACGCGCTCCGAATCCGTGCAACTTAACAGAAGAAACTGGTCAGACAGTTCCAGTATTTCAAATCCCAACTACTCCAAACTTCTAAACGATATTATCTGTAACAAACTAACTGCCTTGTTAATCTGAAATAACATAATATTTTAGAGCCTATGGATGCATTAATAAAATATTTTGAAAATAGAAAATCAACTCTTGATTCTCTATTAGTAATACCCAAGGCTAAATTTACTTCTGGAACTTTTCATAAACTTCGTCTTGAGATTAAAAAGTTGAATGCTCTTTTTGAATTAGTAAATTTTTGTGTGAAAGATTTTAAACGAAAAAAAACTTTTGAACCTTTTAAATTGATTTTTAAGCAAGCGGGAAAGGTAAGAGAACTTCAACTTCAAGAAGCAAGACTTAAAAAATATCTTGCAACTAATTCACTCAACGATTATTTAAGAAATTTAAAAAAGCAGAGATTAAAAGAGCGGGCTCTTTTTTTTCAAATAGTAAATGAAAATTTTTCTGAGCTACTTAAACTCAAATATGAAGAAATTCTAACTTCTCTTAGTAAAGTGATGGATAAAAAAGCGAATCTTTATCTGGAGAAAAAAGAAAAAAGAATTATTAAACTTCTTGAGCAGAGTGTTATTGATAAGCAAGAACTTCACGAACTTCGGAAGCAATTAAAGATGTTAGGTTATAACTTGAAGTATTTGGTTTGGGAGAAACAAAAAGAGACCACTTTTAAGAAAGTTGTTTTGCCCGAACTCATTGGCAAATGGCATGATTGCGAAGTAATGAACATAAATATTGATAGCGCTCTGAAAATTGAAAATATTAATCCTGAAGAAGTTACCCATCTTGAAAATATAAAAAAAATAATAGATTCCGACAGTGAACTCTTGCATAAAAAAATAAACACAGTTATAGCTGAACAACTGAGCACACTAAATAAAATTAATCAACCACTCAATCAAAAGAAAAAAAATAGATAAGGAGATATGCCAAAAGTTATTTGCAAATTCGATATTAGACTTTTTCTTTAGAGGGAATTATATTGTGCTACTCAACAATCAGAAATAAATTTAAATTTTATGGCAAAAAATAAAACAACCGAAACAGATATTAATGTCATTGATTTTATCAACTCTTACGTTGAGAATGACGCAAAGAAAGCCGATAGTTTTCGCTTAATTGAGTTAATGCGGCAGTGGTCGGGATTTGAACCCAAAATGTGGGGACCGACAATAATTGGATTTGGCAGTTATCATTACAAATATGCAAGTGGACACGAAGGAGACGCACCACTCATCGGTTTCTCTCCTCGAAAAGCCGCGTTTTCACTCTACGTTTTCATGCCCATCGAAGAGCACAAACATCTTTTGGCGGACTTAGGAAAATTCAAAATGGGGAAAGCGTGTATCTATGCAAAAAAACTTTCCGACATCAACATTACAACATTGGAAAAACTCTGCAAAACCACAATTGTCTATCTAAACAAACATCATATTTGTGCGTGCAAAGAGAAATAATTGGATTTAATTCTGGGATTTTCCCAAATATTTAACACTATAATATTTTGATAAAATGAGTTCCAAGCATTGTTTTCAGAGTTGGGGAATGAACAATAATTACTGAACTTATATCAAAGCTTCTTCCTGACATTTCTATGATAATTTATGAATAGCTCGCAGAGGCGCTAAGCCGCAACTAAAATATTGTGTTATTTCGAATGAACGAACAAATCTCCGAATG
>PNNF01000014.1 GCA_013824085.1 Chlorobiaceae bacterium
GCAGTGTTGTATCCAAGCGATCTATGATTTGTAACCAAAGAGGTTAAAACATTTTTCAATTGCGAATCATAAAGATTAAAAGTAGTTGTGTCATAATCATCACCAAATCTACCCGAACCCGTTACACTAATAATAGAACCGATTGTGCTGTCTGCGCTAAAAATAAAAATTAAATCTTTGTCAATAACATTTTGGTTAGGTTGATATTTTATCCAGACAATGGCGCTATCATTCGCTGCAATTGTCAGTAGAGTGTCGGATAATTTATAAACATTTTTTAGATTACGAATTTTTAGAGCCGAAGATTGAGAATGGTTGTTTTTTACAGCGACCAAAAAACTATCTCTTGTGCCTGTTAATGTTTGAGGAAAAAGAACTGAATCCACATTTACAGAAATTTGTGCGTTTACGTTTACTGCGATAACGAGTGCAACGAATAAAATATTTTTTAACATCATTACTATTTCTATTTTTGAATAAATCAGTCTTAAAATTAGCATGCAATATTAACATTCCATTAATAATGAAAATTGTTTTCTGCTCAAGGGCTTTTGGGAACAAGCGGGAGAATTGAACTGAGTTTGAAATTTTTAGTAATTAATTTTTTTTTGTGGATTTGCAAAATGTTATTTCAAAAAAGATATTTTCCTAACTTGATTGCTGCATTACTTCTCTCTATTTTTAGAGAAATGATTTGAGGCGAATATGATCAAAATAATTATTGCATTAATCATTGTTGCTATCATTATCTTTTTTATTGATAGAAACCTCGGCAACAATAAAGGCGATCCGTTCAGAGATCAGCATAGAGACTAATAAGTTTTTTCTTTTATTATTTTCATCAGCAATTCTGGTTGATTAGTTTCGATTGCATCAACTCCAATTCTTATCATGCGTTTCATATTATTTTTACTATCGACATCCCACGCAATTATTTTGTATCCTTTTGCTTGAGCATCTTTAACAAATCCTTCGGTCAGCAATAACGAGTGCGGTTGGAGATAATCAACATTTAACGAAAATAAATCTTCTGTTGATAGTCGTGTTCCAAATGTATAATTAAGAAATGGAATTCGAATCGCATAAACATAGATTAGCGGAAACTCTGGTGCCTGTTTGCGAATCTCTTCAAGCACTTTGGGATTGAATGATTTTAATATTATTTTTTTTTTCTGACCCTGTTCTCTTGCAGTTCTAATCACTTTATTTATCATCTTTGAAATATTTTTGGGATCGTCTTTTAATTCAATAATTAGAGTTGTCGCAGCATCAAGAATTGAAAAGACTTCATCAAGGGTTGGAATTTTTTCATTCTTAAATTTCGGATCAAACCAACTTCCTGCATCGAGTAATTTTATTTCGGAAAGAGTCAACTCGTTTACATTCCCTTCTCCATCTGTAGTTCTGTTTACTTTGGCGTCATGAATTAAAACAAGCTTACCATCTTTTGTCATTCGAACATCAATTTCTACATAATGCGCGCCGAGTTCAATTCCCTTTTTTATTGCTGCTAAAGTATTTTCAGGAGCGTATGAACTTGCACCACGATGAGCAATAACAAGTGGTTTGTCGTTCTCCTTGCTTTTAATTTCAAGAGAAAAAAAGAGGAGTGTTACTAAAAATAAATTTATCATTTCGTTTTTTAAATCTTATTATAATTTCTGTTTTACTTTATAAAGTAGGGGAAAATTGAATTAAATTCTATGCTAATCGATTGGTTAATCTTGATATTTTTAGAGGTTAAAAATTAATTAACGAAATTATAATTTGGTTGTATATATTTTACTCGGAGATTGCCTAATGTTCTGTTTTTTTTGATAACTGTGCTATAAAGTCGAGAAGCTTTCAGCATCATTAATAAAAATCATAAGACAACATTCGTTGAGATAAAATCTTATTCGCTAATTATATTTAATTCAGATTAAATAATTTTTCAAATATTTTCCAGTCCAAGAATTTTCATTCATCGCAACTTCTTCGGGAGTACCAAATGCAACTACTTCTCCACCTTTGTCACCCGCTGATGGACCTAAATCAATTATGTAAT
The DNA here is from genome assembly GCA_013824085.1 of Chlorobiaceae bacterium. GTDB lineage: Bacteria > Bacteroidota > Ignavibacteria > Ignavibacteriales > Ignavibacteriaceae > PNNF01. Next base: position 2,048 of record PNNF01000014.1, read on the forward strand.
CTGCACATTTTATTACATCAAGATTATGTTCAATAATTACTATCGAATTATTTTTTTCGAGCAACATATTAAAACAATTTAAGAGTTTTGTAATATCATCAAAGTGTAATCCCGTTGTTGGTTCATCAAAAATAAAGAGAGTGTGTTTTCTATCGCGGTGCGAAGTTAAATTAGTTGCAAGCTTTACTCGCTGTGCTTCACCACCTGACAAAGTGTTTGATGGCTGTCCCAACTTTATATAACCTAACCCAACATCTGCAAGGACTTTCATCACTTTCAATATTTTCTCTTCATCCTTAAAAAACTCGAGTGATTGATCAACAGTCATATTCAAAACATCAACAATATTTTTTCCGCGATAATTAATTTCACGAACTTCCTTTTTGAATCGCGTTCCTTTGCAATCTTCACATTCAAGATAAATATCAGCAAGGAATTGCATTTCGACTTTTATAAATCCATCGCCATCACAAGTATCACATCTTCCACCTGCCACATTGAATGAAAAAAATCCGGGCTTGTATCCTTTTGCTCTCGCTTGATGAGTTGATGAATAAAGCTCTCTGATTAACTCAAACGCTTTTATGTAACTAACTGGATTTGATCGTGGAGATTTTCCAATTGGAGATTGATCAACAATTTCAATGTTATCTAAAAATTGCGCCCCTTTAATATCATCATATTTTCCAATGTGTGGCGGATTCATATTTAACAATTTTGCAACGCCACCATAAAGCACATCGTGAACTAATGTGCTTTTTCCTGAGCCGCTTACTCCACTGATAACAACAAATTTATTTAATGGAATGTCAACATCAATATTTTTTAAGTTGTTTTCACTTGCACCTTTTATTGAAATCATTTTTGATGCAAAAGTATTTCGAATTTTTGGTGTTGGAATTTTATTTTTTCCGCTGAGATATTTTCCCGTTAAGGACAATTCATTATTTATTATTTCTTCATAATTTCCGATTGCAACTATTTCGCCACCGTGTTGACCTGCTTTAGGTCCCATATCCACAATTAAATCAGCTTCCTTCATCATATCAGCATCGTGCTCAATTACAAGAACGGAGTTTCCAATATTTCTTAGATTTTTTAGAATTCCAATTAACTTAAAATTATCACGTGGATGCAAACCAATACTTGGTTCATCAAGGACGTAGAGCGTTCCGACTAAAGAAGAGCCGAGCGCTGTTGCTAAATTTATTCTCTGTGTTTCGCCACCAGATAATGTTGAGCTAATTCGATCGAGTGTTAAATAATTTAATCCTACATCATTTAGAAAAGTTAGTCTCTTAATAATTTCTTTGAGAATTCTTTCACCGACTTTGTAATCATATTCCGACAATTTTAACTCACTAAAAAATTTTAGCGAATCTTCAATTGGCATTTTTACTAAATCATTAATTGAATTATTATCAACCTTAACTTGTAGTGCTTCTCTTCTTATTCTTGAACCTTTGCACGCATTGCAGGAAGTGTAACCTCGATAGCGACTGAGTAAAATTCTGATGTACATTTTATAAGTTTTTTTCTCGAGCATTTCAAAGAACTCATCAATACCCGTAAATTCTTTGGAACCATTTCTTATCAAACTCACTTGTTGTTCGGATAAATCCTTAAATGGAATGTTGATTGGAATAGAATAATTTTTTGCGGCTTGAACTAATTCACGCAAGTATTGACTATACCTCGGAGTTCTCCAAGGAGCAATTGCGCCTTCAAGAATGGAAATGTTTGGGTTTGGAACTACAAGATTTAAATCGACTCCAACTACTTTTCCAAATCCTTGACAAACAGGACAAGCACCAAACGGATTGTTGAATGAAAAAAATCTTGGTTCAGGTTCTTCATATCTCGTATCGCAACATTCATAAAACTTATTAAACTCAGCAAGTTCATTCGTCTCAACATTTATTAACGTTAATCTATTTTCCCCTTCTTTGAATGTAACTTCAATTGAGTCGCCAAGTTTTTCGCGAATATTTTTGGGAGAATTTTTGAATCGCTCGACAACAACGCGAATATCTTTTTTATTTTTTGGAAGTGGATACTTGTCGTTTAAGTCGTGTAGTTCTTTGTTAAAATAAATTCTGAAGTAACCCCGTTTTTTGATTAAGTCAAGTTCGTCCTTTATTGATCTATCGGGATGCTCGTGAATTGAGAATGCGAGATAAAATTTTTCTCCCTCTTCTTTTTTTTCAAGCCATTCGCAAACTGTTGATGTTGTAGCTTTTTTTACTTCTTTGCCACAAATAAAACAGATCGTCTTTCCAATGCGCGCATAGAGCAAACGCAAATAATCATAAACTTCGGTTGTTGTTCCAACTGTTGAACGAGTATTTTTAGATCCTGTTTTTTGTTCGATTGCAACTGCGGGACTAATTCCGAGAATTAAATCGACATCTGGTTTATTTATTCTTTCAAGAAATTGTCTCGCGTAAGAAGATAAACTTTCGACATAGCGTCTTTGTCCTTCAGCGTAAATTGTATCAAACACAAGAGATGATTTCCCACTTCCGCTCACTCCCGTAAAGACAATCAATTTATTTCTTGGTATCTCAAGAGAAATATTTTTTAAGTTATGTTCTCTTGCGCCTCGAACAATTATTTTATATTCTTTTATTTCTTTTGCTGACAAGTATAATGCTTTGATTTAGTGATTAAATAATTATCAACTTAAAATTTAATCAGAATGAAATGGTAAACAAAAAATTGAGATGAAATAAATATTTAATTTTTTTTGCATCAACAAAATTTGAACTTACACAAATCTTCCAGCTATTTGATAATTGCACTTTATACATTTCCCATTTTTTAATTTGTTAAGAAGCACTGAGTGCCAATCCCTTTTGATTACTGTCTCTTTACAATTTGGACAGTATGTCGATTGCCCTTCGTGATTATGAACATTACCAACGTAACAATATTTTATTCCCGCACTCAATGCTATTTCTCTTGCTCGCTTCAATGTTGATGCGGGTGTGCGGGCTTTATTCATCATCTTAAAATCAGGATGGAACGCTGTGAAATGTAAAGGAACAGAATCACCGAGATTTTTCAAAATCCAATCAGTCATCAATTTTAGTTCTTCGTCGGAATCATTCTCATCAGGTATTAACAATGTTGTAATTTCAATCCAGACATCAGTTTCATGTTTCAACCAAATTAATGTATTGAGAACATCATCCAAATGTGATGAAGTGATTTTGTGATAAAAATTTTCAGAGAATGCTTTTAAGTCAACATTTACAGCATCAATGAATTGATAAATCTCTTTGCGAGCTGATTTATCAATGTATCCAGCGGTTACCATTATAGAATTTATTTCTTCTTCGCGTGCGATTTTGGAAATATCAATTACATATTCACCAAAGATTGTTGGATCATTGTATGTAAATGCTATAGAAGGAGATTTATTTTTTTTTGCGAGTTCAACAACATCTTTGGCAGAAACTTGTAAAGACTTAATTTCATCGAGCTTTGCTTTACTGATAGACCAATTTTGACAAAATTTGCAACCGAGATTACAACCTGCAGTTCCAAAACTTAAAACAGTTGTCCCCGGCAAAAAATGATTCAATGGTTTTTTTTCAATTGGATCAATTGCGAACCCAGTAGGTTTCCCATAACCAATCGAATAAAGTTTGCCTTCAATATTTTTTCTTATGTAACAAAATCCATGTTGACCCTCACCAAGAGTACAATAGCGTGGACAAAGGGTGCAGAGAATTTTTTCATTCTCAATTTGTTCCCACCATTTAGCAAGATGTTGTTTTTCGTCTGTCACTTCTTATTTCTATTTATAGAGTTTCAAACCGAATCCAGTTTTCTCTAAGTGTTGCGGATCTTTCACCGCCTGCAGTAAAGACAATCAAATCGCCCTTCTTTACCAATCCCGAATCAATCAACAATACTTTAGCATCTTCAATTGCTTGAGGACTGTGGTAACTAATATTTTTTTGAAACAAAGAAACTACGCCTCTCTTTAAGCAAAGAGCATTCATCGTATCAAAATTATCTGAGATTGCAATTATTAAACAATCAGGTCGATATTTAGATAAACCATTTGGAGTGTTTCCACCCGTTGAGAATGCGACAATAGCTTTGGCTTTTACTTGATTACTTATTGCAACTATTCCTCTGTTCATCGAATCAAATAAATTTGATCTCGGATCTATTGGGACTACAAACTTTATTACTTTTGGATCGCTAACATTTTTTTCAGCATTACAAATAATATCATTCATAATTTGAACAGTCCGAATAGGAAATTTTCCGACTGATGTTTCAGCACTAAGCATTACTACATCAGTGCCATCCCACACAGCATTAGCAACGTCGGATGCTTCTGCTCTTGTTGGAATTGGATTATTCACCATCGACTCGAGCATTTGCGTTGCGGTTATAACAAGTTTTCCTACTTCGTTGCAACGCTTAATTATTTTTTTCTGAACAATCGGAACATCTTGTGGTTGAAGTTCAACTCCTAAGTCACCACGCGCAACCATAATTCCATCAGCTACTTGAAGTATCGATTCAAAATTATCAACGCCTTCTTTCTTTTCAATTTTTGCAATTACTTTTATATCGAGCTTATTTTCTTTGAGCCAATTTTTTAACTCAATAATTTCTTCGGGCTTTCTGACGAAGGAGAGACCAACATAATCAACACGATACTTAACTGCGAACTTTAGATCTTCCCAATCTTTTTCTGTGATAGATGGAGTTGACAATTTCATTCCGGGTAAATTCATTCCTTTTTTTGGTTTAAGAACTCCACCATTAATAATTTCGCAGACCACAGAATTTTTCGTCTTAGCTTTTACTTTAAGTTTTATCAAACCATCATCAATTAATATCAGGTCATTTATATTTGCATCTTCAGGCAGAGGAAAATATGAAGTAGAAATTTTCTTTGCGTCGCCTTTTATTATTTCATTAGTAATTTCAATTTCATCTCCTGAAATAATTTCTATCTCAGTTTTTTTCAAATCACCAATTCTGATTTTAGGACCTTGCAAATCAAGAAACACTGCTATCGGCTTACTCTCTTCTTCGCAAGCTGCATGAATTTCTTGAAATAATGAGCCATAAAAACTATAATCGCCGTGCGAAAAATTTAATCTAACTCCGTCAACTCCAACTTGAATTAATTCTTTTAAAATATTTTTGTTAGCAGTTGCGGGACCAAGCGTAGCAAGTATTTTTGTTTTACTAAAAAGTGTTTCAATCTCTTGATTAATCATTTTATTTCTTCTTTCGTTTCGATTTATTATTGTCAGTTTTATTTTCTGATTTTTCTATTTGATTTGAATTTTTGTCATTTGAATTATTTTTCTTTTCATTCTCTTTTTCTTTAAATGGATTTTTTCCTTTTTGATAAAACTCTTTTAATCTACTTTCAACTTCACCATAAATTGTTCTTTCTTCATAGAATCCATTTTCTTTTCTTTTGCCTGCTTTTATTCCAGTTAAAATTTCAATTCCTTCTTCAATTTTTTCAATAGCGTAAATACTGAATGTCTTATTCTTAACCGCATCAATTATATCTTCTCTGAGCATAATATCTTTTATATTTTGCTTTGGAATTATTACGCCTTCACCACCTTTCAGCCCTTTCATTTTGCATACATCAAAGAAGCCCTCAATTTTTTCATTAACTCCGCCTATCGGTTGAACCTCACCTTTTTGATTTATCGAGCCAGTAACAGCAAGCCCTTGTTTGATGCTGATTTTACTTAACGCAGAGAGCAACGCAAATATTTCAGCTGCTGATGCACTATCTCCATCAATCACTCCATACGATTGCTCAAAGGCAATGTTTGCAGAAAAGGAGAGCGGAAAATTTTGTCCGAATGTCTCTCTGAAAAATCCAGCGATAATTAATATTCCTTTGTCGTGACTTTTTCCACTAAACCCCGCCTCGCGTTCAACGTTGATAATATTGCCCGCACCGATCGCAACTGCAGCAGTAATTTTTGATGGTTTTCCGAATGCGAAAAAATCATACCCATAAACCGCCAAGCCATTTATCTCTCCAACTCTCTCGTCGTGCGTATCAATTAATATTGTGCCTTGTTGAATCATCTCGCTCATCTTCTCTTCATAAAGCCCATGTCTATCTTTCGTAAAGTTATATGCTTTTATGATATGTCTTACAGAAACTTTTGAAGCAGCTTCTTCCTTAGCCCAATAATTTGCTTCTCTTACAAGATCAGCAATTACAGAAAAGCGCGCAGTCAATTTTTCTTTTTCACCTGCGTAGCGCGACGATAACTCGAATAGATATGCAATTGCAGTGTTATCAATATCAAAAAGATTTTCTTCATTGATCATCTTTTTTATTACTCTTGCATAATTAATCATAACTTCTTTTGTGCGCTTCAATTCAAAATCAAACTCAGCTTTTACTTTAAATATTTTTTTGAAGTCATCTTCATATCCCGACAGCACCGAATAGGCATAACTGCTTCCGATCAAAATTACTTTAGTATCAACATTTATTGATTCGGGCTTTAACGTGGTTGGTGAAAATTGCAAAAGGAAATTGTATGCTTCATTGATTTCAAGTTTTCTGAAAGTAAGAATTCGCTTTAGAGTTTTCCAAACACCGGGCTCTTCAAAAAGATGATTGACATTAAGAACTAAAAATCCTCCATTAGCTTTTAGTATCGACCCTGCTTTTATCTGCGTAAAATCTGCATACCATCCACCTTTGCCATCGCTAACTTTTTCTATCGCTCCAAAAAGATTTGTATAAGTTGGATTGATTTCAACAATGACGGGTGTCTTAGTTGTATTTGAATTATCTAAAATAATATTTACATCGTAGTCACGGAAGTAATCGATTACAAATCCTTCTTGAGTAGTTTCTCCAATAGGTTTTTGTCCTCTAAAAATGATTAAATTTTCTAAAATATTTTGTTCGACTTGAGTTAAATATTTAATCACATTTTCATCAGGAAAATTTTCTTTTAGATTAAAAATTGCTCCATAAACTATTACTTCAACTTCACTCTTTTCGAGTTCAATAATTTTATCTTTTATATCTTGCGAAAGTTTTAAACCTTTCTTAAAAATTTCCATCATTTCAATCTGATACTTAGAATATTTTGCAATAAACTCTTTCGCAATTTCTTCGCTAATTTTTCCCGTCTTTGCCAAATTTTCAAGTTCATAAATCGCAACCGGTTTACCATCGACTATTGGAAGAATTTCTGGTCTAACTAATTCTCCAACTTTTATCTGTCCAAGAGTGAAGCCATCATGAATAATTCTTTTCTCAAAATCCTCAACTAATGATTTTTCCATATTCGACATCTCTTGCACTAAGATTTGTCTCTTCTTTTGTACATTTTCGCTATCAAGTGTTTGAGGAATTCTTTCTTTTAAAAAAGCAATTAGATTCTGAAGTTCTAGTTTAAACTTTTTTGCCTTACCTGCAGGAAACGTTAATAACAAAGGGGAACTGTCATCATTGAAATTATTCACATATGCATAGTCTAACAAATTGGGTTGCTCTTCACTTATCGATTCCAAAATTTGTTTTACAGTTGAAGCTTTGCCTGTTCCTGAAAGTCCTGAAATATAAATATTATAACCGGGGCTTTTTAAGTTTACTCCTAATCTTAAAGCTCGCAATGCTCTATCCTGCCCAAGTATTCCTTCGATCGGTTCAATCTCTTTTGTTGACTTAAAATCAAATATTTTTGGGTTACAAGTCCATCGCAAATGCATCGGTTTTAATTTTGTATGCTTGGGAGCTTTCTTAAAAGACATTCTATCTCCATTATTATTGATTATATGCATTCTGGATTAAGTGATTTTTAATCTTCCCAAAAAGTCAGAATACGCAAAGTTAAATGAATAATGTAAAAATTACCTCTTCTAAAATAATGTTAAAATTGAAGAATGTTCAATAAACTAAATATTTCTTCAAGATATTTTTTTTCAAAAATCAAAGACAAAAATTATTAAACTGATGGGATAGTCTGAATATTGTATCTTTCATAAATTAATGTAAATAAATTATTGGTGAGTAAATATGAACAAACATAAAAACAAACTAACTCTTCTTCTTTTTTTCTCTTTCATTATTTCCAGTGGCTTTCTAATTGGTTGCTCTCAACCAAAAGATTATTTGCCAAATTCTTTTTTTGACTTAAAGATGACAAGTAAATTAGAAGGCGAAGCAGCAAAGAGATTTGTAAATAACCTTCATCATCAACCTGTAACTGTTGAAAAAAATGAAGTTGGTTTTTATCGTGCACAAAAAGGTGAAGCAATTATTTATGTAACTTATTATCCTTCTGCAAAATTAGCCCAAGAAAATTTTGATAAAATGACAGAAAAAATTACTCCTGAAATTTCACCTTTTCATAGCTATGAATTTTTTGAATTAGAAGGAAAAAGAATTTATAAAACTCTGGGAATGGGACAAACTCATTACGTCTTTGTTGATGATAAAAATCTTTTGTGGATTACTGCAGAAAATGAGTGGGCGCTTAAGTTCCTTGAAAATTATTTATTGTTAATAAAATAAATTTTAAAGACGGAGCCAAACTCCGTCTTTAACTCTATTTCAAAAATAAAATTACTTTAACAAAATTATTTTTTTTGTTTCTGAAAAACTCCCCAACTTTCCACCGCTTATTTTGTTTGCTGTCAATTTGTAAAAATAAATTCCGCTTGCTATATCGTGAGCATTAAATTCAATATTATAATTACCAGTTTTTTTCTCTTCATTAACTAATGTAACAACTTCATTTCCAAGCATATCATACACAACAAGTGAAACGTAACTATCATTTGGTAATTGCCAACTTATCGTTGTTGTTGGGTTAAAAGGATTTGGATAGTTCTGAGATAGCTTAAAATCAGGTTCCGAATCGATTTCATTTTTTACAGAAGTTGATCCAAATGGAAAAATAAATTCAAGAATAAAATCTGTCGTAGCCCGCCACAAGCCCCAACTATGCCCTTCAGGAAGTTCAAGCCATCTATGACTGTATCCTTTCGCAGTTAGCGTGTCTCTAAAATTTCTCATATTAGAAAAAAGAGATTCATAAGTTCCCCAAACAGAAACAAACTTTATATTTTTCCGCGGTGAATTTATTATCTGATTATAGATTTCAAAATTGTTTGGCCAAAACGCTCCTGAGTGTAATCCACAGTTTGCAAATATTTCTGGATGATTGAAACTTATCAAAGCTGAAATATTTCCTCCGAATGAATCACCGAGCACTAATCTCTTGTTAGCAGATTTCATTGTTCGATAAACTGAATCGATAAATGGAACAAGCTCATTTACAAAAAATAATCTGTATGCAACTCTGGTAGCTCCCGCATATTCATTATTTCTATTTGTTGGTCTAACAAACACTCCAACTATCGGATCAATTTTATTCGAGTCAATCAGATTATCGATAACAGTTGTCGCTCTTGCTAAGTCAACGTACTCAAATCCATCTTGAAAATATGCTGTTGGAAATCTTCTCGTCTGTTGTTGATGATATTGTGGTGGAAAATAAATTCTTAATTGGTATGTAGCTCCAGTATTTGAACTTCTAAAAGTTCGCTCTTCAACTGTTCCCCTTTGCACATTCTGTCGAGTTTGAATTTCCCAAGGTTGAATATATAGAGGCATTGCGAGTTCTGAATTTGGTCCGAAGCCACCAGCAACTTGTTTTGGATTTAATGGATCGAGTATCCAATTGCTTCCATTGATTACAAATTTATAATCAAGGCGCGCATTCATTTCAAATTGTCGCGTGTGAAAATAAAAATTTGTTTGTGCAAGATTTGTCATTGCTGTCTGTGACCAACTATTAAAATCGCCTGCAACAGAAACAGTTGTTGCTGTGCCACGATAAATAAAATTTGCATTATTATTTTCAATGAATGGAAATCCCCTTGTAGAATTAGCAGTCATGAAGCTATCTATTACAGCATTTTTTGTTGCCTGATCGGGAATTGAATTCACTCTCGAAATAAGATTTTGCATTTGAGTTTGTGCAACTAAAAAGAAGTTGGCTAATAAAACTAAAAGTATAATTTTTTTCATATCACCTAAAATTTTTATTTATAAAATTTTCGTTAATTATTTATTTTATTTGTTGAACTGGCTCACCGAATTTTTGTATTCAAAAAATAATTTTTCAAAAACATTTCTCACACTTAATATTTCTTTTACTAATCCGCTGCTTTGTCCTGCTTCCATTTCTCCCTCAATAATATCACCTTCAAATATGCCTTTCATTTCACGCTTACTTCCTAACAGTTCTTTTAATTGAGATTCATTCCAACCTTCTGTTTCAGCCACTAAAGCACGATCTGCGAAATTATTTTTTAACATTCTTACAAGACCAATTTTTTTAAATGCAAGAATTGTATCATTGTCCTTCGCATTTATAATCATTTTTTTGTAATTATCATGCGCTGAAGATTCAACAGTTGCAGCAAACAAAGTTCCAATTTGAACACCTTTAGCGCCAAGCGAAAAAGAAGCTGCAATTTGTCTTCCGTCTGCAATTCCTCCCGCCGCAATAACTGGAATTTTTACTTCGTCAACTAATTGAGGAATAAGCGACAGCGTAGTTAATTGATCAATTCCATTGTGTCCACCTGCTTCAACACCTTCACCCACAACAGCATCGCAACCAACTGATTCGGCTTTCAATCCATATTTAACAGATGGCACGACGTGTATTACTTTTATATTTTGCTTTTTTAAGATGTCGATAAATTTACCCGGATGACCTGCGGAAGTAAAAATAATTTTAACTTCTTCTGCGATGCAGATGTTTATCAACTCCGAAGCATCGTTACGCAATAATGGAATATTTACACCAAAACTATTTGTAGTATTTTTTTTGCATTTAAGTAGATGTTCCTTTAACAATTCAGGTTTCATTGAACCCGCACCAATTAAGCCCAAACCCCCACAATTAGAAACTGCTGATGCTAACTTCCAACCCGAGACCCATACCATACCACCTTGAATTATAGGATATTTTATTTCGAGAAGGCTTGTTATTTCATTTCTTATTTCCATATTTTTATTCTTCCATCACAAATATTATATTTTTTTGTAATAACTTACTATTTGAATAAATTTGATATCTAAATTAACCAAGTAAAAGAAATAAATGAGAGCAATTATTCCTGTGGCTGGATTGGGCAGCAGGCTCAAACCACATACTCACACGATTCCAAAAGTTTTGTTGAACGTGGGTGGAAAGCCTATTCTCGGACACATTCTTGATAAGTTGATTGAAGAAAATATCTTCAAAGCAACCTTTATTTATGGGCATTTGGGCGAGTTAATAAAAACTTATGTAAATGAAAATTATAAATCTATTGATGCAGTTTTTATAGAGCAAGAAAAATTAGAAGGCTTAGGACACGCTATTTATACGGCTATTCCTACATTCGATGAAGAAGAATTATTTATCATACTTGGCGATACTGTTTTTGACGTTGATCTAAAAAATGTTTTTCACGAAAAAATAAGTTCACTTGGAATTAAAAGAGTTGATGACCCGAGTAGGTTCGGCGTTGCAATTATGAATAATGGCAGAATTGAAAAACTAATTGAGAAACCTAAAGATAAAGTTTCTGATCTCGCTCTTGTTGGGCTTTACTATATCACAAATTCTAACGCACTTATAAAAAGTCTAACCACATTAGTCGAAAAAAATATTCGCACAAGAGGAGAATTGCAATTAACTGATGCTTTGCAATTGATGATTGAAGATGGCGAAGTGATGAAAACATTTAATGTTGATGGTTGGTACGATTGCGGAAAGCCCGAAACTCTACTCTCGACTAATCAATTTTTGCTTACTTTAAAAGCAAATAAAACAACAAAAGATTTTCCAAGTGTGGTGATAATTCCTCCAGTGTTTATTTCTGAAAGTGCAATAGTTGAAAATTCTGTGATTGGTCCATTCACAACAATTAGCGATGACGCAAAAGTTTATAATGCTGTAATAAGAAATTCAATAATCGGGACTTCAGCCGAAGTTGCAAGAACAATGTTAGAGAATTCAATCATCGGTAACAACTCTATCATTAAAGGAAATTATAAAAAATTAAATACTGGGGACTCAAGCGAAATAGATTTTTATTAATCAAATTAAAGGAACAAGAAATGTCATTTTATTTTACTTCTGAATCAGTTTCAGAAGGACATCCAGACAAAGTTAGTGATGCGATTTCAGATGGTGTGCTCGACGCAATTTATTCTCTCGATCCAAAAGCGCGTGTTGCTTGCGAGACTTTCGTAACAACCGGATTAGTAGTTGTTGGTGGCGAAGTTACAACTACGGCTTACGTTGACATTCAAGCGATAGTTAGAGAAACCGTAAAAAAAATCGGTTACACAAAAGGCGAATATATGTTTGCATATAACTCTTGTAGTGTGCTCAATGCTATTCATTCTCAATCTCCAGACATTGCACAAGGTGTTGAAGAAGGAAAAGGTCTATTTAAAGAACAAGGCGCCGGCGATCAAGGAATGATGTTTGGATTTGCTTGCGATCAATCTGCAAATTACATGCCTTTAACTCTTGAATACTCGCATCGATTGGTTGAGAAGCTTTCGAGCATTAGAAAAAAACAACCGAAGTTGATGCCTTATTTGAGACCAGATGCAAAATCTCAAGTTACTATTGAATATGATGAGAAGACAAGAAAACCTTTACGCGTAGATACAATAGTTGTTTCTACTCAGCACGATGAAAATGTTTCGCAAAAAAAGATTGCAGATGATGTAAAAAAATATGTTATCCCTGCTGTTATTCCTGCAAAAATGTTAGATAAAAAAACTAAATATTATATTAATCCAACTGGAAAATTTGTAATCGGCGGACCTCATGGCGATAGCGGATTGACGGGAAGAAAAATTATCGTAGATACTTACGGTGGTTGGGGCGCACACGGCGGAGGAGCTTTCAGCGGAAAAGATCCTTCTAAAGTTGATAGAAGTGCTGCTTATGCTGCGCGACATATTGCAAAAAATATTGTTGCTGCTAAACTTGCAAAAGAATGTCTCGTTCAAGTTTCTTACGCTATTGGTGTTGCTCATCCAATGTCAATTTACGTGAACACTTATGGAACCGGAGTTCTTCCAGATTCTAAAATTTCAGAGATGATTCAACAAACAGTGCCAATGACTCCAAAAGCGATTATCGAAAGATTAAAACTTCGCAATCCAATTTATCAAGTAACTTCTTCTTATGGACACTTTGGAAGAAATTATCAAAAAAATGTTAAAGCAAAAATTGTAGTTGGCGAAGAAAACGGCAAACCAAAATTTGTCGAAAAAACTGTTGAACTATTCACTTGGGAACAACTTGACCTCGTTCCTGTGTTTAAGAAGTGGTTCAACAATTCAGTTAAGTAATTTGTAAAAAATTAAAAGGAAAAAAAATGGATCGCGTAGTTGCTGATACACAGAAACTCAAATTTAAAGTTAAAGATATTTCTTTGGCTGAATGGGGAAGAAAAGAGATTGAGCTTGCTGAAGCTGAAATGCCGGGCTTAATGTCATTGAGAAAACAATATGGAAAATCAAAACCATTGCAAGGCGCAAGAATTGCGGGTTGTTTGCATATGACAATTCAAACAGCGGTATTGATTGAAACACTGATAGAACTTGGTGCACAAGTGCAATGGTCTTCTTGTAATATTTTTTCAACTCAGGATCATGCTGCTGCTGCAATTGCTAAAACTGGCATTCCTGTTTACGCTTGGAAAGGAATGAACAACGAAGAATTTGATTGGTGCATTGAACAAACAATATTTTTTGCAGATGGACAACCACTAAACATGATTCTTGATGATGGTGGCGATTTGACAAATATGGTGCTTGATAGATTTCCAGAATTAGTTACGAACATTAAAGGACTTTCAGAAGAAACAACTACGGGAGTTCATAGACTTTATGAGAGAGTGAAAAACGGAACTTTGCCAATGCCCGCGATAAATGTTAATGACTCAGTTACTAAATCAAAATTCGATAATAAATATGGTTGTCGTGAATCATTAGTTGATGCAATTAGAAGAGCAACTGATTTAATGCTTGCTGGTAAAGTTGCTGTCGTTGCTGGTTTCGGTGATGTCGGAAAAGGTTCTGCTGAGTCTTTGAAAAATTCTCATGTAAGAGTAATTGTTACAGAGATTGATCCTATCTGTGCACTGCAAGCCGCAATGGAAGGTTATGAAGTTAAGAAAATGATCAACGCAGTTGAAGAAGCTGACATTGTTGTAACCGCTACGGGCAACATGAAAATTATTAGCGAAGAACATTTTAGAAAGATGAAAGATAAAGCTATTGTTTGTAACATTGGTCACTTCGACAATGAGATTGATATGGCTTGGTTAAACACAAACTATGGCAATACTAAAGTTGAAATAAAACCTCAAGTTGATAAATACACAATCGATGGAAAAGATATTATTGTATTAGCCGAAGGAAGATTAGTAAATCTTGGTTGTGCAACGGGTCACCCATCATATGTAATGTCCAACTCATTCACAAATCAAGTTCTTGCACAGCTTGAACTTTGGAATCATTCAGATAAATATGAGAACAAAGTTTATACTTTACCTAAACATCTCGATGAACAAGTTGCAAGACTTCATTTAGAAAAAATTGGAGTTGTACTCGATGAGCTTTCACCAGAGCAAGCAAATTATATCGGTGTTCAAGTTGATGGTCCTTACAAACCAGATTATTATCGATATTAATAGCTGAATATTTTTGTTCTTATTAAAGCCGAGGAAATTTTTCTTCGGCTTTTTTGTTTTTATAGATTATAAAAAATTTATTTGCGGATTGAATATTTAATTCGATTAGAACTCAGAAAAGATTTTTTAATTTTTTGAAGATTGAAATTTATTTGAAGTTTTATAAAGAGAAAAAAAATATTCCTAAATTCTATAACTCTTCATCATCATTTAATTTGGGTGGTTCGTTACTATCAGAAATAAAAATCATCGAGCATAAATCGCCTTTGAATCTTCCCACACTTTTACATTTCTTAAAGCGTTCGTTCACTTTTTGATTCTCAACCCCTCCATTTAATCCAAACGGAGTCAAGTCTTCTCCACACTCTGAACAAAACTGAATCTGATTATTTAGTGCTAAATCCTTTTGGTGGATTTTTTTCTTGGGATTATTCATATCTTATTTATAAAATCTCTTAGATAATTTTATTGTTATTGATAAACCAAAAATTACTAAAGAAAGTGCAAAATGTCTTAATTTTTTTTTACAAAAATCTTTAGGAATTACAATTTACTAATCAATAGAACAAGTTAGCATTGATATAGGTTCAATTTATCAGCATCAAATAGAAAAATTTTTTTTAATGAACTAAATTGCAGGCAACTTCCAAAAACTCATTCAGTCCCAAAAGCTTTCGGGACTGAATTACACAGTATCAAATCTCAATAAAATAGTTTTTAGAAATGCCCCACACTTAGATCTTAATTTTCACTACAATTTTTTTTACGGTTGATGAAATATTAACTGCTATTCCGGGCATATGAATATCACTTGGGAAAAGTAGAATAAACTCGCCTTTATCGAACACTAAAAATTTTCCTTCACCTTTGTAAAAAGTTACATCTCTTTCAACATCATAATCACCCAACGAAATTAATTTTTCTGAACTGGCGTAACCCATTTTTTCTCTTCCAGAATGAACATACTGAAGGTCGATATATTCTTTGTGCGATTCCCACTTTCCCATCGAAAGGGGTTTAGTTTCATATTTTGAAACCAATGCAAAAATATCTTCGCCTTCAATTAAATGTTTCCCGTCATCGAGTGAATCAAAATCGGTTTCTAACAAATAATTAAATGCTTTTTGAAATCTTTCACCAAGTGAAGAATAGTAGTGGTTATTTTTTAGTTGATCAACGATCATATTATTGCTTTAGTTTAGTTAATAAAATATTTTAGTAAATTTTTTGAAGCTTAGAATTTTTGTAATAGTGAGAAAGAATTTCATCGAAGCGAAATCCTTTTTCTGACATAACTGCAGCCCCTATTTGACAAAGTCCCGAGCCGTGTCCCCATCCAGCACCATAAATAACAAAATTCATTGGAACGCCATCTACAACATTTTCTTTCTCAATTACAATTGCAGATGAATAGAGATGAGATTTAGAAAGAATTTTTCGGATCAATAATTCTTTCCCAACAATTAATGTTTTTTTAGATCCAACAATTTTCATTTTGTAAATTCTTGCCGATGCGCCACGTTTCATCGGAATCAAATCTATGATAGCTCCAAAATCAATTCCGCTTCTCTCAAAAATTAATTTAGATATTTCTTCTTGAGTGTATTCGACTTTCCATCTATAAAAATCCTGAGTCTCTTGGTCAAAGTCAGGCAAAATTTGTGCAAGTATTTTTTTGTCTGAAGTATTGCAATAAGCGTGAGGAGATTCTTTAATCCATTTTACTGCGTTAGCTTCTTGAGAAAAATTTACATTGTAATTGTCAGGAGCAAATTTGTAATCAATCACTGGCAACAAGTAAGGATATTTTTTATCTTGCCAAACATTTTCAAAACCTTCAGTAATTCCTCCGCACGCTTTATAATATCTTGTGTCGCAAATTTTTCCTTCACAAGTAAGCACCAAGCCGCGAGTTTCACTTACTGCTATGCGTGCATTTTCATTAAATATTTTTGAAATACCTTGATACCTTTGACAATGATCATCGGCGCAAACATCAAACAATTTATGCTCTTCTCTATCCCACCATTTTATCAACTCATCTTCAGTCTTTATTTCAGTCTTATATTCTTCTTTACTTTCACTATAATTTTTAGACAATTCAATTTGAGCCAATAACCACGCCCTCGAAATAACTGCGTGAGCTTTTAGTAATTCAACTGAACATTTAGCACTCATCTCGGATGATATGACACTCGAAAGATAGTTTTCTATTTTTACAAGATTAATTGCTAATAATTTATTTTCAAAAATAATTAATTTTAACTCGCCCTTGAAAGATTGCTTCTCTTTTCGTTCCCAATGAAAATCAACACCAATTACTACTTCTTGCAAAGTAAATGTTTCATTGACTGTATCTGAAGGAGTAAAAATAATTTCATCGGCAAAGGATTCTTTAATCGATGATGAAGTAAGAAAAATTTTGTTCTCTTTCAATTCTGCAGTGAATACTCCACTTACAGTTTTATCTGATTTCCCTAAACGAAAATCGCCATCAAGGAGAAACTTGATTTTTTTTGACGAAATGATTCCAACACTAATTACAGGTTCTTGCATGAAAATTCCAAAATGTAATATCGAAATTTAACTATTAGTTGCAATAAGCGAAATATCTAATATTAATGACCGTGAAAAGAATTTTCAACTTATAATGTTTTACAAATTTTATTTTAACTTGAGATAATAATTTCCTTTATTAATTATTAAATTGAATTGTATAGATATTTCGTTAATTAGAAATTATTTTTTTAAATTGAATTAAAGGACAAATCGAAAACATGAGGATTGAAAAAACATTTGTAGCATATCTGATCCTTTTTTTTACTTTCCCAATTGTCTTGAAGGGATTAGGTTTTATCCATCTTGATTGGCTTTCAATTTTTGCATTCCTTTTTTTATTTATCGGTTTAGTTTTCGTCTATACAAATTTTGGAACTAAAAATTCTTCCTTAATATTAATTGGATCATCCATTTTTTTGGCGGGTATATTTATTTTTCTTTTTGATAATTTCCATTTCTCCAACAGATTCAATCTACTACTCCCTTCTGTCATTTACATAATTTCTTTCGGTTTACTTATTGTTTACTTGAATGATAGAAGACAAAAACTCCATCTAATAAATGCTCTTGTCCTCTTTGTATTTACTACAATATACATCAGTGTAATTGGACGATTTTCATTGAGCACATTCGGGAATGCAATTGTTATGATTCTGGAAAGTTTCTGGCTTATTATTTTTCTCGCTTTCTTCTCTTTGTTATTTCTTTTTGCAAAGGATTTATTTAGAAAAAAAGAAAATGAGAAAATAAAAAAGGAGACTGATGAGCCTCCTTTCTCGAACACTGAAAATGAAAATTCAGATTTAGGGAGCCGTTAAAGTCCCTTCAACTATTGGGTTGCCTGTTGGCGTTTCGGAACCAGTGATTGGCTCTTCTGTAACTATAAATTTTATTGAATTATTTGTTTCTATTACTGGCAACGATTTTAGAGAAAGAATTTCCGTGCCTGAGACGTAATCATAAATGCCACCTGAATAAAATTTATTATCGACAATCAACCAAAGTTGGAAAGCTTTGCCTTGTTCAGGTTTTGGAAAAGCACCGAATTGTAAAACGCCATATTGTGTTTCATTATTGTAAAATAATCTCGCAAATGAATTTGGAAATTGCCTTGTGCCAACCAAATTTAATAGCGTAACATTCTTTCCGTCAATTGCTGCATAAATTTTATTCTTAACATTAAATTCAGATGAAAATTTTTGAAGTTCAGAATTTATTTGCTGCGTTTGCATTAACATTGACAATGTAATTTTTTGATCGAGTAAATAATAGACACCACCAATCAGCCCCACAGTCAATATGAATAAGATTACTGTTAATAGCGAACCACCTGATTGTTTAGTTGGAACATAGATGATATTTTTATCTTCATCAGAAAGTGTCATAGCATGATCTCTAATATTTTTATCTGATTCAAATGTTACATTTTGAGTAAAATCTTCTTCTGTTCTTCCTTTTGAAGTTGGTTCAACACTATTTGGCTCTTCTTGCGTCTTAGTTTCTATTTCATATTTTTCTTTTTCATCAACTTGAATTTCTTTTTCATCAATCGTTGATTCAAAAACTTCTTCTTCGATTTCTTTTTTATGACTAATATCTGTTCCACCTTTAGGTCTCATTCCTACTAAGGTCATCCTTTTGAATTGAGAGTCAACTGGTTTAAATCCATCCTCTTCAATCTCATCTATTGCTAACTGATTTTCTTCAACTTGTGAATCATCGGGACCTGTTTCTTCTTCCCGAGTATATCGAATTTGTTCGAATCCATTTTTATCTTTTATTTCTAACGGAGCCTCAGCTTGATTTTTTTCTGTCTCCTTAAAATTAAATCTACTTGTCGATTCCTTAATCTCACCCTCAGGCGAATATTGAGTATTTCTATCAGGTCTTTTTTGATCTTTAATTCTATACAACTGTCTTGCGACTTTGTCTTTTAGTGCTGGAGGAGGATCTTCAATAATCAAGAATGAGCAGAGGAGCGAGGATAAATTTTGATATTCTCCAAGTTCTTGAAATGGGAGTTCAGCGTTAGACTTAAAGTGCTCCAACATTTCGATATAATCTTCGTGATCAAGACATCCTAAAGCAAAAGCATGAACATTCGATGAGAATTCGTTTGTTTTATTTTTCATCTTATTCTCCCCCTTTCAATAGATTATCTTTTAAGTTAGTTAAAGCAAGTCTAATTTTAGATTTAACTGTTTGAGGAGGAATTTTTAATTTTTGTGCAATTTGATTTTGAGTTAATCCTTCATAGTATGCGAGATAAATTACATATTGTTGCGCATCAGTAAGTTTATGCAGAGCATCTTCAATATTGTTTTGAATGCTAAGAGCTGTTTTTAAATCTAACTCATCAATTTGTGGAGAGAGTCGAGGAATGATAAAATAATTTTCATACTCATCATTGTATTCAATTTCTTCGCCTGCTTGCATTCGCGATCTTCTTAAAGAATCAATCGCTTTATTTCTTGTAACAGTGATTAGCCAGCAATAAGGATTATTCGACTTCATATCATAATAATTTATCTTCCGCCAAATAATAACGAATACTTCTGAAAGTATTTCTTCAGCTCTTAAAGAGTCTCCAATTATTTTTTTTATAATTGTGTACAATATTGGGGCATAGCGATTGTATAAAACCTCAAGTGCTCTGGAATCACTGCCTGAAACTCTTTGCATTAATTCCGAATCTGACAAAGTCGAATAATTTGCTGCCACTGTAAATCTCTCTTTGTTTAATAGTTCTAAAATAAAGCTATCCTTAAAGAATAGCAATTGTTTAAATAATTATATTGACCTTATAATAAAATCGGCAAGCTCCTCAACATCATCAAAATATTTTATCAATTCAGTTTTTCTTTTTTCTTTTGCGATCTGCTCTTCCATCACATCTAAAATTTTTTTCCAGTGTTCAGAAAAACAGGCGGCTGGTTTTTGTTTTAGAAAATTTTTATTTAACAATTCCCAAACCGCAGCAAACTCTAACAACGTTCCCGTTCCGCCTTGCAGTATTACAAATGCATCCCCATAATCGATTAGTTTTTGAACTCTTTCAAACAAAGTAGTACAAAGAATTTCTTCAGAGAGATATTTATTTCCGTTTGAAGAGAAATGATTTAAAGTAATTCCGATAGCTTCCCCATTCACTTCTACCGCGCCTTTTGAAACTGCTTCCATAACTCCCATATTACCGCCGCTACAAATTTTTAAATTCGCCTTCGCCAGTTTTTTACCAAGTTCATAAGCGATTTGATATTCCTTCTCTCCTTCAATTGGTAGTGAGCTTCCAAAAACAGTTACTACTTTTTTCATATCAAAATTATTTCTATTAATTGATACTCGAAATTTACTAAGTATTGAAAAACTTTGGGAATTTTTTTAGAGTTATTTTGGTTTATATTAAAATATGAACAGAAGAAAATTTTTAAAACAGAGTTTATTTGCAACTGGTGGACTTCTACTAATTCCTCCATTTTTTTCAAAGCAGTTGGAGTTGAAAGCAGCTCCCAACCGCTTAAAACCTACTCCAAATGATTGGCGTGATGATGAATTAAATATTACTTGGATTGGACACTCAACTGTTTTGATAAATTTTTATGGCAAAATTATTCTGACAGATCCTGTCTTATTTGACAGAGTCGGAATTCAAATTTTAGGCATGACTTACGGTCCTTCTCGAGCTTCTGCACCTGCATTATACATTGACGAAATTCCCAAACCGGATTTAATTCTACTTTCGCATGCTCATATGGATCATATGGATATGAAAACATTGAGCACTTTAACAAATAAATATCCAAACCAAATTGACTGCATCACTGCATTTAATACAAGCGATGTGATTGAAGAACTTGAGTGGAAATCGATTCATGAAATGGATTGGAAAGATGAATTTCAAATTCACGGAATAAATTTTAATGCAATTGAAGTTCAACATTTTGGGTGGCGTCTGCCTTGGGAACGTGATCGATCAAAAGGATATTTTTCAAATGGCAGAAGTTTTAATGCGTATGTGCTCGAAAAAAATGGAAAGAAAATTTTGTTCGGTGGCGATACTGCAATGACTGATAAATTCAAAAACTCCGGTGTGCAAGTTGACATTGCAATTATGCCTATTGGAGCTTACAATCCTTGGCGAAAAAATCATTGCAACCCCGAAGAAGCTTTACAAATGGCGAGTGAAGTGAACGCGAAGATTTTTATTCCGATACACGCTAATACTTTTAAGCAAGGATTAGAGCCAATTGATGAACCGCTCCGATGGATGATCGATTCTCATTCAAATTATAATTTGGCGATTGGCATTGAAGAAATCGGAGGAACCTTCACATCTAAAACTTAAAATTTGTTTTACCTCTTATCACAATTCTTCATTAATTTATTTTTCGATTTTTAATTTTCATTATTATTTTTTGAAAGAGTTTTATGAAGTCATTAATACTAATTCTCATCACATTTATTTTCTCAAGTTTCAGTCTGTCTCAAGAAAAAGATTTTTCGGGAAAGTGGCTTGGTAAATTAAATGTTGGCGCAACTACACTTACAGTTGTAATTAACTTAACAAAAAATGATAATGAAAAATATAGTGCAACTCTTGATAGCCCTGATCAATTAGCTTATGGAATTAAAGTTGATACGCTTGATTTTGATGGACTAAATCTTCGCCTTGTTTCAAACATTATTTCTGCTGTTTACTCTGCTAAATATGACGCAACCAATTCTGAGTTTATTGGAAAATTTACACAAGGTGGAATGCCACTTGATCTGAACCTAAAAAAAGTTGATAAAGTTGAAGGACCGAAACGACCTCAAACACCACAGCCACCTTTTCCATACACTGAATTAGAAGTAACTTTTCAAAACAAAAAAGATGCGATAACACTTGCGGGAACTCTCACTTATCCAAGTGAAGGTAAAAAAATTCCTGCAGTTGTTATGATTACAGGCTCTGGTCCACAAGACAGAGATGAAAATATTTTTGGACACAAAATTTTTATGGTGATTGCAGATTATCTAACACGAAATGGAATTGCTGTTTTAAGATTTGATGATCGTGGAGTTGGGAAATCTACTGGAACATTTAAGGGAGCGACATCATTTGATTTTGCAAACGACGTAAGCGCAGCAGTTGAGTTTCTTAAAACAAAAGAAATGATTGACAAAAATAATATTGGATTAATTGGTCACAGCGAGGGCGGATTAATAGCCCCGATTGTTGGAACGAAAAGAGACGACCTTGCTTTTTTAATTTTACTCGCTGGAACTGGATTGCGTGGCGATTCGATTTTGTTGTTGCAAAGTGAACTGATTGCAAGAAAGAGTGGTGAATCTGAATCGATGATAAAAAAATCAAATGATGCAAATCGTAAATTTTATTCGTTAATAATTTCTGAAACTGATTCGATTAAATTAAAATCCGAAACCTTAAAATATTTAGATGGATATAAAAACACACTAACGGAAGGTGAGCTAAAAAGAATTGGCGATTGGGATCAATTTGTTAAACGAATATTAGACACAATTCTTGATGAATGGTTCAAAACTTTTGTTAGAACAGATCCCAAAGATTTTTTAACTAAAATTAAAATTCCCGTGTTAGCATTGATTGGTGAACATGATTTGCAAGTTCCTCCAAAAGAAAATTTAGAAGCAATCGAAAAATATTTACTTGAGGCGGGTAATAATAATTTTATAACTCTTGAACTAAAAGGACTAAACCATCTTTTTCAAGAATGTAAAACTTGTACGGTTGCTGAATATGGGCAACTTGAAGAGACGTTTTCTCCAGTAGCTCTTGGAATAATGTCAAATTGGATTTTGCAGAATGTTAAATAACTTTTTAAAAATGTAAGATGAAATAAATTTATTTTATTTTTTTTTTCATCTTAAAATGCGGAATTGTTACTTCCATAAATTTTTCGCTAACAATTTCATAACCCAATTTTAAGTAGAATGGAACAGCCGTGTCACGTGCATGCATTTCGATTTCAGTAAAACCATTTAACAATGCAAATTTTTCTGAATGTTCAACAAGTAGTTTGCCAATCCCTTTAGATTGATAATCAAAATCAATAGCTACTTGACGCATCTTGAGAATATTATTTGGTAAGATTTTTAATAACAGACAGCCAACTATTTTTTCTTCATCATAAGCAACAAAATGAATTTCATCTTTTTCTTCTAAAAGTTGTTCCTTAGTGTATGCCAATCCTAGTGGCTTCCGTAGCACTTTATCACGAAGTACAACTTCGTCTTCATATTCTTTTGTGAGATGTTCTATCTGTACTATTTTAATTTTCATTTCTTTTTAAAGAATAAATTGGCAATAATATCTTGCCAGTAAATTGCCACAAAATTTTTAAATTACCGAACAAAAAAATATTTTTAACTTTTGTGTTAAAACTTTTTCTGATATCTTTGTGAAAAATTTAACCTAATTTTATTTAAGCAATTGAACAAAATAATCTTTTTCAAAATAGACTTTATAATTGAAGCCATCCTATGGGATGGCTTTTTTTTTATGTGAGAACACAAAATGAAAAACAGAATAGCAAAATTAATTCTTGAAGATGGTTCAGTATTTGAAGGTGTTTCCTTCGGGTTTGAAAAATCTGTAAACGGCGAAGTAGTGTTCAATACTGGAATGGTTGGTTATCCAGAGACAATGACAGACCCTTCCTACAGTGGACAAATTTTAGTTCTCACCTATCCGCTCATTGGAAATTATGGTGTACCAAACGATGAGTTGGAAAATCAACTTAAGAAAAATTTTGAATCAGATAAAATTCAAGTACGCGCTCTGATTGTATCCGATTATACAAAAGATTATTCACATTGGAGTGCTGTTAAATCTTTGGGCGAATGGCTTATTGAAGAAAAAATTCCTGCACTTTATGGAATCGATACTCGAATGTTGACTCGCAAACTTAGAGAAAATGGAACGATGCTTGGAAAAATTATTTTCGATAAAGATAAGATTGAATTTGAAGACCCTAATCTAATGGACATTGTTAGAAATGTAACATTAAAATCTCCAATTGAATACTTAAAAGGTGAAAAGAAAATTTTTCTTGTTGATTGCGGTGCAAAAAATAATATTCTGCAAGCTTTTTTACGCAGAGGAATTTCTGTCATTCGTGTTCCTTACGATTATGATTTTGTATCTGATTCAGTTTCGGGAATTGTAATTTCAAACGGACCTGGCGATCCAAAAATGTGCAAGACAACAATAGCAACCACGAAAAAAGCAATCGCAAAACAGATCCCAATTTTGGGTATTTGTCTAGGCTGCCAAATACTTGCACTCGCATCAGGAGCTGATACTTACAAATTAAAATATGGCCATCGTTCACACAATCAACCTGTAAATGAAAGTGGCACTAAACGCTGCTATATCACTTCGCAAAATCATGGCTATGCTATTGATTCAAATTCATTAAGCGAAGATTGGCGAGAGTGGTTTACAAATGATAACGATGGAACTAACGAAGGAATAATTCATATTGCTAAACCTTTTTTTGGTGCGCAATTTCATCCCGAAGCTTCGCCCGGTCCTGACGATACAGAATTTATTTTCGATATGTTTGTTCGAGCATTGAAATGAAAGTGAAAGCAAGCAGAAATAAAACAATTCAATTTTCTGAATCAGAAAAAAAATCTTTGTCGGAAGAATTGATAAAAATAAATTCAAAAGTTTCTTTGTGTGAAATCAAAAATAAAATTATTAATCAAAATTTGTTTGAAGTGCTTGATTATTTACCAAACAACTGTATCGATTTATTAATAATTGACCCGCCATACAACCTAACAAAAAAATTTAATGAAAATAAATTTTTTGAACGAAGCAAAGAAGAGTATGAATTGTGGCTTGAGTCTTGGCTTTCAAAAATAATTTTCTCTCTGAAAGAATCTTCCTCTATCTATATTTGTTGCGATTGGCATTCATCATCTTCAGTAGAAAAAGTTGCATCAAAATATTTTATTCCGCAAAACAGAATTACTTGGGAAAGAGAAAAAGGGCGTGCGGCAAAATCAAATTGGAAAAATAATTCTGAAGATATTTGGTTTTTTACCAAATCGAATGAATACAAATTTAATGTTGATGCCGTAAAACTAAAACGAAAAGTAATTGCTCCATACAAAGATGAAAATGGAAATCCAAAGGATTGGGAAAAAACTGATAAAGGAAATTTTAGGTTAACTGCTCCTTCAAATATTTGGACAGATATTACAGTGCCATTTTGGTCAATGTCTGAAAACACAGATCATCCAACTCAGAAGCCAGAAAAATTAATTGCAAAACTTATCCTTGCATCGTCAGATGAAAATGATTTTGTGTTCGATCCATTTCTTGGCTCTGGAACAACTGCAGTTACTGCAAAAAAACTTAATCGAAATTTTTGCGGAGTTGAAGTTGATGAATATTACTCGCTTCTTGCTGCAAAGAGGTTAAATATTGCTGAACATGAAAAATCTATTCAAGGCGTTCATGATGGCGTCTTTTATGAGCGAAATGTAATCAGAGAAATTAAACTCCCTCAAAACTTAAAAGAGAAAAAACATGATTAAAAAAGGAAAACCAAAAAAAGTTTTAATACTTGGAAGTGGTGCGCTACAAATTGGACAAGCAGGCGAGTTTGATTATTCAGGTTCACAAGCTATTAAAGCACTCAAGGAAGATGGCATTGAAACTGTTCTAATTAATCCGAACATCGCAACAATACAAACTTCTGAACATCTTGCAGATAAAGTTTATTTCCTTCCTGTAAAAGTTGAGTTTGTTGAACGTGTAATTGAAAAAGAAAAACCAGATGGAATTCTGCTGGGCTTTGGTGGACAGACTGCACTCAACACGGGAGTTGAACTTTTTGATCAAGGAATTTTAAAAAAATATAATGTAAAAGTTCTCGGCACTTCTGTCGAGACAATTAAAGATACTGAAGACCGCCTTTTATTTGGGAATCGTGTTAAAGAAGTTGATCTGAAAATTGCAAAGAGTGAAACGGTAGCAAATGTTGAAGAAGCAATCTTAGCTGCAGAAAAAATTTGTTATCCTGTGATGGTAAGAATTGCCTATGCGCTTGGTGGGCTTGGTAGCGGAATTGTAAACAACAAAGAAGAATTAATTGAAAAAGTTTCTCGTGCATTTTCATTCACAAAACAAATTTTGATTGAAGATTCTTTATACGGTTGGAAAGAAGTCGAATATGAAATTGTAAGAGATCAATTCAATAATTGCATCACTATTTGCAATATGGAAAATGTTGATCCGATGGGCATTCACACAGGCGACAGCATTGTTGTTGCGCCCGTTCAAACATTGAATGCACAAGAAAATTTTATGTTGCGTTCAATCGGAATAAAATTAATTCGTCATCTTGGAATTATTGGCGAATGCAATATTCAATATGCGCTTAATCCAAGCAATGGTGATTATAGAATTATTGAAGTGAACGCAAGACTTAGTAGGAGCTCTGCGCTTGCTTCAAAAGCAACTGGATACCCGCTTGCATTCGTCGCCACAAAACTTGCAATCGGTTACAACTTAAATGAAGTCGAAAACATTATCACCAAAGAGACATCTTCCTGTTTTGAGCCGGCATTAGATTATGTTGTGCTAAAATTTCCTCGTTGGGATTTACAAAAATTTAAACAAGTTAGCACTCTACTTGGAACAGAAATGAAATCTGTCGGCGAGGTTATGGCTATTGGAAGATCTTTTGAAGAGGTTTTGCAAAAGGCAATACGAATGCTTGATATTGGTATGAATGGATTCGTCTGCAATAATATTGATTTTGAAAACATTGACGAAGGCATTGCAAAACCAACAGACAAGCGACTCTTCATAATTGCGAATGCATTGCAAAAAAATTATTCGGTTGAAAAGATTCACCAATTATCAAAAATTGATAAATGGTTTTTACACAAAATGAAAAATATTGTTGATGTAAAAAATCTTCTTGAAAAAGAAAATCTTGATTCGTTAGAAAAAAATTTATTATTAATAGCTAAACAAAAAGGCTTTTCAGATCTACAAATTTCTACTTTGCTAAATTCCACTGAAGAAGAGATTAGAGAAAAACGAAAATCAGAAAATATTATTCCTTCAATTAAACAGATTGATACTCTCGCAGCTGAATATCCTGCTCAAACAAATTATCTTTACATGACCTACAATGGGTTTGAAGATGATATTATTTCAGGAGAAAAAAATCAGATAATTGTTCTTGGTGGTGGACCTTACAGAATAGGCTCATCTGTTGAGTTTGATTGGTGCTGTGTTAATTCAGTTTTAACGCTGAACGAACTCAATAAAAAAACAATCATGATTAATTACAATCCAGAAACCGTTAGCACTGATCACGATATTTGTGACAAATTATATTTTGAAGAGATGACGCTCGAACGTGTGCTTGATATTTATGAGAAAGAAAATCCCGAAGGAATAATTATTTCGATGGGAGGACAAATTCCAAACAACCTTGCTTTGAAATTAAACAAAAATAAAGTTAAAATAATTGGGACTAAACCAGAACAAATTGATAACGCTGAAGATAGAAATAAGTTTTCAAAAATTTTAGATGCCTGCAACATTGACCAACCTGAATGGAAAGAGTTAACAAGTCTAAGTTTGGCAAAAGAATTTGCAAACAGAGTTGGCTATCCTGTTTTGATTAGACCAAGTTATGTTTTAAGCGGCGCAGCAATGAGTATTGTTTTGTCTGAAAATGAGCTTGAAGAATTTTTGAAAAAAGCTGCTGACATAAGTAATGAACATCCAGTGGTGATAAGCAAATTTATTACTGACGCACGCGAAATTGAAGTTGATGCAGTTGCAAATTCTGGTAAACTTTTTTGTTATGCAATTTCTGAACACGTTGAAAATGCGGGCGTTCATAGCGGCGATGCAACTTTGGTGCTTCCTCCACAACGCACTTATCTTGAGACTATGAGAAGAGTAAAAAATATTACTAAAGAAATTGCTCAAGCTCTTGAAATTACTGGACCTTTCAACATTCAGTTTATTGCAAAAGATAATGACGTAAAAGTAATTGAATGTAATCTTCGTGCATCAAGAAGTTTTCCTTTCGTCTCTAAAGTATTGAAAATTAATTTCATCAATATTGCAACAAAATTAATGATGGGAATTGAGTTACCTAAAATTGACAAGTCTTCTTTCGACCTTGATTTTGTTGGCGTTAAAGCAGCTCAATTTTCTTTTACTCGACTGAAGGGAAGCGATCCCGTTACTGGAGTTGAGATGAGTTCAACAGGTGAAGTGGCTTGTTTAGGTGATGATTTTAATGAAGCATTTTTGAAAAGCGTTATGTCAGTTGGATATAAGATTCCACAAAAGGGAGTTTTACTTTCAACTGGTACAGCACGTGACAAAGCGGTTTTTCTTGAAGACGTTAGAACGCTTTCGAATCTTAAATTAAAATTATATGCAACCAAAGGAACATCAGACTATTTAAGAACTCAAGGAATTGATTCCGAAATTCTTTATTGGCCACTTGAAAAAACTGAACCGAATATCTTGACTTATCTTGCTGCTGGAAAAATTGATTTAGTAATTAATATTCCTAAAAATACTGAAGTAACAGAACTTGAAAATGATTACATCATTAGAAGAAAAGCTATCGACTTAAATATCTCATTGATAACAAATATTCAGTTTGGAAAAAGGTTTGTTAAATCTATAGAAAGATATTCACCAAAAAATTTAGAAGTCAAAAGTTGGGATGAATATTATTAATTCATAATTTTCATCTGTCCATTTTTTATTTGTTTGAAACTTTTTTCTATTTATTTGAACTTCATTTCTTTTTTCTAAGTTATACTTTAAACAAATTGGGAAATTATGAATTGGTTCTTCGTTATTTTTTTTACTGTTTGGGGAGTGGGCAATCTTTACATTATTCGAAGAGGTTTACAAGGGCTTGAGATCGCTCCCGAATGGGTAAAAATTCTGTTTACAATTATTATTATTTTGTTCGCTTCTTCTTATATTTTAATAAGAGGAATGCTCGCCAACTCAAATCCATTATTTTATGATATTGCCGTTTATGTTGGCGCTGTTTGGTTTGCCGTACTTTTTTATCTTTTTCTTTCTTTAATATTTTTGGACGTGATTCGAATATTAAATTCTTTAATTCATTTTTTGCCTCAATCATTATTTGTCGATTATTCCCGAACAAAATTTTTTACATTTATTGGAATCACAATTATTGTTGGTTCAATAGTTTTTTATGGATTTATCAATGCACAAAATATAAAAGTTAAAAATGTCGATTTAGTTTTACCAAAAAAATCAGGAGAACTGGATTCAATAAAAATTATGTTCTTTTCAGATTCTCACTTAAGCACAATTAACGAAAAAACTGTGCTGAAAGAAATCCTTTCTAAGATGTATGAAATCAAGCCTGACTTGATTCTGATTGCGGGTGATATCATTGATGATCGTTCAAATATTTTATACAGAAATAACGTTCACAAACAATTTCAGCAATTGAAAGCACCATTGGGAGTTTTTGCTTGCACTGGAAACCACGAATACATTGTTGGCGTTGAAGATGCTGTTAATTTCTTAAACTCAAATGGTGTTAAAGTCCTTCGCGATACTTTTGTTACAGTCGCAAATAGTATTCAGATAATTGGAAGAGAAGATATTTCAATTAATAGATTTACTGAAAAGAAGCGAAAAGATTTGCACGAACTTGTTTATAAAACGAGAGACGACTTACCAACAATCGTTTTAGATCATCAACCATTTAATTTAGAAAATGCTGAGAGAGAAGGAATTGACTTACAGTTATCAGGGCATACTCACCATGGCCAATTTTTTCCTTTAAATTTTATAACGAGTAAAATTTATGAACTCAGTTGGGGCTACAAGAGAAAATCTAATTCGCAATTTTATGTAACATCAGGAGTAGGAACTTGGGGTCCGCCAATAAGAACTGGTAGCGACTCTGAATTGATTGTGCTAAATATTAAATTTGAGTGATGGATAATCTTTATAAAAAAGGACTACGTTTAGAATACTTCACTGTCTCGTATAATATCCTTGAAGCAACGGCTGCTTTAATTCTTGGTGGAATTGCAGCAAGCGTAGCTTTAATTGGGTTTGGCTTTGATAGTATTATTGAATCGTTGTCAGGTTTTATTTTAATTTGGCGCTTGACTAAGGGGCGATATCTTCCAAAAGATGAAGAAGAAAAAATTGAACGCAAAGCAACTAAGTTTGTTTCAATAACTTTCTTCATACTTGCATTTTACATAAGCATAGTATCAATTTTATCATTAGTCAATCAAGACAAACCCGATAGCTCAATCGGTGGAATAATTTTAGCAGTGCTATCATTGATCATAATGCCAATTCTTGCTAGAGAAAAAATGAAAGTAGCACGAGCACTTAATAGCAGAGCCTTAATAGCAGATGCAAAAGAGACGCTTGCTTGTGCTGCGTTAGCTGCTGCTTTATTATCAGGATTGCTATTCAATTTTTTATTTGGATTTTGGCAAGCCGATCCGATTGCTGGATTGATAATTGTCTATTTTTTACTTAGAGAAGGAATAGAGAGTTGGAAAGGCAATTGTGAATGCGAATAAGCTTATATTTGTAACTTAATTATTGAAAAAAGAAAATGGACTTATTAGAAAAACTTAAAAAAGTAAAAGATAAATTTGACCGAATCAATGAACAACTATCAGATCAATCGATTACAAGTGATACTGAAAAATTAATTTCTTTAAGCAAAGACAGAAGCGAGCTCATTGAAATAATTTCTGTATATGAAAAATATTCCAAAGTCTCAATTGAGTTTGATGGAACAAAAGAGATTATAAATACTGGCGGCGATAAAGAATTAGTTTCGCTCGCACTGGTTGAACTTGAAGAATTGAAAGCACAAAAAATAAAACTTGAAGATGAAATAAAATTATTGCTCCTTCCAAAAGATCCTAATGATTCAAAAAATGCAATTGTGGAAATCAGGGCTGGAACAGGCGGAGATGAAGCTGCAATTTTCGCAAGTGATCTTTTTAGAATGTACTCTCGTTATGCTGAAAGAGTCGGTTGGAAGATTGAATTGATTGATATTAGCGACACTGGCGGATTAGGCGGAATTAAGGAAGTTATTTTTCTTGTCTCGGGAGAAAGTATTTATGGCGATTTAAAATTTGAAAGCGGTGTGCATCGTGTCCAGAGAGTTCCCGCTACAGAAGGAAGCGGTAGAATTCACACCTCAGCTGCATCTATTGCAGTGCTGCCTGAAGTCGAAGATGTGCAAGTCGATATTAATCCTGCAGACTTAAAGATTGATGTTTTTAGAAGTGGCGGCGCAGGCGGACAAAATGTGAACAAGGTTGAAACTGCAATTAGAATAACGCACCTTCCGAGTGGTCTTGTTGTGCAATGTCAAGATGAAAGATCGCAAGTAAAAAATCGTCAGAAAGCGATGAAGGTTTTAAAAGCTCGTCTGTTTGATTTGGAATCAAAAAAACAGAATAAAGAAATTGCTGCTCAAAGAAAATCGATGGTGGGAAGTGGTGACAGAAGCGATAAGATTAGAACTTATAATTTTCCACAGAACAGAATTACTGATCATAGAATTGGATTAACGCTTTATAATTTATCAGACGTAATTGATGGGAATATTTCCGAACTTATTGAGCAACTTAAAATTGCTGATAGAACAGAAAAACTTCATGCAGATATAACTTCTTAATTTATTTTTTTATAAATCTTCCGAGTAGTCCATCTGGCTTTATGAAACTTGATATTTGAGCATATGGAATTGTGAATGCTGGTGCACCAATTGCATAAGGACCAATTTCATATGGGTTGAACTGAAACACAATTCTTTCTTGATTTATGGAAAAATTATTATTCAAAATGAATACTCCATTCTCGAACCAGAATCCTGAATCATTCAATGAATGATTTTTTTGAATTTCAAAAACCTTTCTAAATTCTGCTTCGGCAATTTTTGTTATTACTGACTTGTAACCTTTATTCAATACATCATCAAGAGCAACAAGCTCGCCTGTTCTCAAATCATAAACATAATGTGAAATAAAATAATTTCCATGTGCACCACCGAGAAAAGAATAACTCATCATCTCAATTGATAAAATATTATTTTCATTATAACGAATCGTAGGCGTCAAACTTGATTCCCATCTCATTCTAAATTCACTTTCTGCCTCCTCCTCCTCAAACGATTTATACTCTTCAATAAAATTATTCATAAGTACTTCCCAATTTTCAGAGCCACTCGCTTGCACTTCTTCCACTTGCGAAGAAATTATTTGGGTTAAAATATTTTTATTTATTTTGTTTTGAACATCATAATTATGAAAGTCTATTAAGGTTGGATAGAAATAATAAATTTTTGCACACGGCTCACCTTCACAATCGCCATATTCCATCGAGTGATAGTTCATTTTAAGTTTAGTAGAAGTTTGTGAATATTTTTCCACCAAATCAAAACTTAAAGTTTTATTTCTCTTGGGATTACGCCATATTCCTGAGATCTCATTTTCAGAAACAAATTCTCCTTCAAAAATTCCTGTAACAATATTGTTATACTTAGAATCGAAGCCGCCATCTTCTTCAATATGAATTTTGTTATCGTTCTCTATTCGTGATTCCATATTAAAATAAATTTGCTTTGCATTTTTATCATAAGAATAATTTCCAATCAACAAAGAATCTTTTCTAATCATCTCCATCTTTATAAATAAATTATTTCCCATCGTACCTTCAAATTTTTTGTAAAAATATTTTGGCAATATTATTTCCGATTGCGAATGAAGGTTGAAAGAGATTGAGAAGAAAACGAGAAGGAAAATTTTTATTTTCATATTATTCACACCGATAAAATTGAATAAAAAAAATAACTTAGTTGAATAAATTGCATAATTAACTTAGTAATTGCAATCAGCAATCAATATTTTAGCAGTAACGTTTTTAACATTTTGAGAAAATATTGATAGACATAAAAGTAACGAGAAAAGAGAGAGCAATTCTTGTAGCAGTTCGAACGAAGAATCTTTCAAGAGAAACTTCTATTGAACATATAAACGAATTGGAGGAGCTTACATACACAGCGGGAGCTGAAACTTTATTTAAAATAGTTCAAGATAGAAATAGTCCAGACAAAGCTTTTTACGTTGGTAAAGGAAAGGCAGAGGAGATCGCTCAACTCATTGAATTGAATGATGTTGATTTAGCAATCTTCGATGATGATTTATCGCCGATTCAAACACGTAATCTGGAAGAATTGTTTAAGAAAAAAATTGTGGATAGAAGCGGTTTAATCCTTGATATATTTGCCTCTCGTGCAAAAAGTAAAGAAGCAAAAACTCAAGTAGAGTTAGCGCAGCTTCAATATATGCTTCCACGATTAACGAGAGCTTGGACTCACTTATCAAAACAGTTTGGCGGAATCGGAACAAAAGGTCCCGGCGAAACTCAAATTGAAACTGACAGAAGAATGATTAGAACTCGAATTAGTCATTTGAAAGAAAAATTAGAAAAGATAGAATCACAACGAGAAACGCAAAAACAGAAACGAAGTGAAATGGTTAGAGTCGCTCTTGTTGGTTACACTAACGCTGGTAAATCTACTCTCTTCAATCTCCTTTCAGATGCTGATGTACTTGCTGAAGATAAACTTTTTGCGACACTTGATTCCACTACTCGCTCAGTAGAACTTATAAAAAACATGAAAATTCTTTTTAGTGATACAGTCGGTTTCATTAGAAAACTTCCGATAAACTTAGTTGCATCTTTTAAGAGTACATTGAATGAAGTCAGAGACGCAGATATTATTTTGCACGTCATCGACAT
This sequence comes from Chlorobiaceae bacterium, assembly GCA_013824085.1. Lineage (GTDB taxonomy): Bacteria > Bacteroidota > Ignavibacteria > Ignavibacteriales > Ignavibacteriaceae > PNNF01. The sequence goes on from PNNF01000014.1 coordinate 36,222, forward strand.
CGCACATCCTTATTATTTAGAGCATCTCGAAGTTGCAGAACAAACTCTAAAAGATTTAAAATGCGACACTAAACCAACTCTAAAAGTTTTTAATAAAGTTGATGCGCTTGAGGATAATTCTAAAATTGATTATGTCCTGAATAGATTTGACAACGCTGTTGTTATCTCTGCAAGAAGAGGAATAAATATCAGCTCATTGAAAGAAAAAATTTTAATCCATGCAATTAAAGAAGAGATTGAAGATGAGTTAAATATTACTTATCAAAAATCTAAACTTATCTCAAAAATTCATGAACTATCAGAAGTGATTTCGATTGAGTATGAAGAAGATTACATAAAAATAAAATTCAAAGCTTCAAAAATTAATAGTGAAAAAATTAGAAAGATGTTTTATGGCGAATAATTTTTTAATGCTTGATGGCAATTCATTAACAACTGAAAAGATTGAAAGATTTCTATCGCTAAATCAAAAAGTAAAAATCTCAACTGAGGCAAGACAAAAAATTAATGGATCACGAAAGCTTGTTGAGAAGTGGGTTAAAGAAGATAAAATAATTTACGGCATAAACACTGGCTTTGGTGAGCTCGCAAATGTTAAAATTTCTAAGCAGGATATTCAAACACTTCAAAAGAATTTAATTCTCAGTCACGCCGTAGGTTGTGGCGAACCGCTTCCACCTGCTATTGTAAAGACGATGATGCTGTTGCGGCTAAATGCACTAGCTAAAGGATTTTCGGGAGTGCGATTATCAACATTGGAATTACTCGTTGAAATGATAAATAATAATCTCATTCCATTCGTGCCATCTCAAGGTTCTGTTGGTTCGAGCGGTGATTTAGTGCAGCTTTCTCATTTAGTTCTTGCAATGATTGGTGAAGGAAAAATTCAAAAATTTAATTCTGTTTTGAATGACGCATTTGATAACAAGAAAATTGTTTCATCAAAATCTATTTTTAAAAAATATAATTTGTCACCCGTTGTGCTTGAAGCAAAAGAAGGTTTAGCCTTAATTAACGGCACTCAAATGATGACTGCTTATGCAGCTTACATTTCATTTCGGGCAAATAGATTAAAAAAACTTGCAGATATTTCGGCAGCACTTTCACACGAAGCATTGCGCTCAACAGACAAAGCGTTTGATTATAGAATTCATTCTGTTAGACCTTACAAGGGACAAAAAGAGACTGCAGAAAATATTCTAAAATTAATTGCTAATAGTGAAATTAGAAAATCTCATTTGACAAACGACTCAAGAGTTCAGGATGCATATTCAATCAGATGTATTCCTCAAATTCACGGAGCATCAAGAGATGCAATCGATTATGTAACAGATAAAGTTAACATCGAAATAAATTCGGCTAATGATAATCCACTGATTTTTGCTGAAACCGAAAGCCATTTAGAAGGCGGAAATTTTCACGGACAACCAATGGCTCTTGCAATGGATTTTATGGCAATTTCTTTAGCAGAATTTTGCAACGTTTCTGAAAGAAGAATTGAAAGACTTGTCAATGGTGCTTTAAGTAACGGACTTCCAAAATTTTTAATTAAGAATAGCGGAATAAATTCTGGATTTATGATTGCTCAATATACCGCTGCAAGTATCGTCTCTGAAAATAAAGTACTCGCACATCCCGCAAGTGTTGACTCAATTCCGACTTCAGCAAATCAAGAAGATCACAATTCCATGGGCTCTATTGCTGCTCAGAAATGCTATAAGATTTTGCAAAATTTGGAATCTGTAATTGCAATAGAATTATTGTGTGCGACTCAAGGAATTGATTTTTTACTTCCTCTAAAATGTGGTGTGGGAACAGATCGTGCTTATAAATTTATTCGCAAGCATGTCAAACATTTGAACAAAGACAGACTAATCTACAATGATATTCAGTCGCTTATTGCAATAATAAAAAATGACTCGCTGCTAAATGAAGTTGAAAGTGTTGTAGAGTTAAGTTAAATATTATTTTAAAAATCATCTCGCACTATGAGTAAGAGTGCGTTCTGTTGAATGATTAATAATTTTTCTTTATCGAATTCAATTTCTACTGCTTCTCGTCGTAAGAAAATAACATAATCTCCTTCTTTTGCTTGAAGCGAAATATATTTTGTCCGTTCTTTATTATCCTTCCAAGGTTCTTCATCAATATTTGCAGCTATCGGAAAGCCCGGACCAACCTTTAATACATAGCCCGCTTGCACTCTCTCTTTTTCTTGAACTCCTGGCGGAAGATACAGTCCAGTTTTTGTCCTTTCAGAATCACTTTCAGGTCGGATTAAAACTCTATCACCAACAACAATTAGTTTATCAATATTTTTCAAAATTATTTCCGAATTTTTATTTTTTTGTTTTTCAAATATTAAGAATAATTCTCAATTTATATTTTAATATTTTAATATAGTTTATTTATTCAATTAGTCATTATTTATTCTGATATGAAAAATTTTTGGAATGATCGCTTCTCAACTCAAGAATACGCTTATGGTGAAGAGCCAAACGAATTTTTTAAAATAGAGATAGGCAAGATTTCTCAAGCTGGAAAGATTTTACTTCTCGGCGAAGGTGAAGGACGCAATGCAAATTACGCAGCTCAACTTGGTTGGACAGTTGATGCTGTTGATTGGAGTGAGGAAGGAAAAAGAAAAGCAGAAATACTTGCTCGCAAAAATAATCTCATCTTTAACTACAGCGTTTTTGATTTGCGTCAATACACTCCTCAGATTGGTTTATATGATGTAGTTGGATTAATTTTTCTTCATTTTGAGGAAGAGATTCGGGAACAGATTCATAAAAAGGCAATTGAATCTTTAAGAGTTGGCGGAAAAATTATTTTGGAAGGGTATGATAAATCCCAACTTGGAAAATCTTCAGGCGGTCCACAAGGATTAGACCTCCTCTACTCGCTCGAAGATATCGTGAATGATTTTTCCGAACTTGAGTTTGAAGAATTTTCTCAAGAGACTGTTTACTTAAACGAAGGGAAATTTCATATCGGTGATGCAAGCGTTATTCGTTTTGTGGGAACAAAAAAATAATGAAAAACATTTTATTCTTTACATACTTCTGGCCGCCATCAGGTAAAGCCTCTCTCCACTGGCCTTTGAAGATAATTAAATATCTCCCCGAGTTTGATTTTAATCCAATTGTAGTAACTGTTGATGAAGAAACGTTTACTCAAAAAGATGAAAGTTTATTAAAAGAAATTTCTCCTAATCTTAAAGTTATTAAAACGAAAGTCTTTGAACCTTTTAGTCTTTACAAAAAATTTATTGGCAAATCTAAAGATGACCAGTTAATTGCATCGGAAACTATTTCAAAAGCAAATCGATCATTAGCTCATAGAATATCAATCTGGATAAGGATGAATCTATTCGTTCCTGATGCAAGAGTTGGTTGGTATCCATTTGCAATGTCAGAAGCAAAAAAAATTTTACGTTCAAATAATATTCATGCTATTGTTACTATTGGTCCTCCGCATTCAACTCATCTAATTGGTTTAAGATTAAGTAAACTTTTTAAGATTCCTCATATCCCGATTTTAATAGATCCTTGGGTTGATATTATTTATTACAAAGATTTTAAAAGAAATGCCTTTACTCTGAAACTCGATAAATATTTAGAAGAAAAAGTTTTTGATAACTCGTTCCGAACTGTATTTGTTACTGAATCAACGCGTGAAGATTATAATAAAAAATATAGCTTCTTGAAAAATAAATCTGAAGTTCTTTATTGGGGTTATGACGAAGAATATTTTTTGAATAGAAAAAAAGAACTAAATAAAGATTACGAAATTATTTTGCACGCGGGAAATTTATTTGATTATCAGAATCCAATAAATTTTTGGAAGAAAGTTAAATCAGAAATTGAAAAAGGGAGAAAACTCAAGCTACGATTTATAGGCACAGTTTCACCCGCTATTATCAATACTCTAACGAGTATTGGATTGATTGAACATTCTGAAATACTTGGCTTTCTGTCATATGAAGATGCAGTTCAGGAGATGATGAATGCTGACTTTCTTTTAGTTTGTCCGACCGAGAGACGGCATTTACCAGGAAAATTATTTGAGTATATGAGAACTGGAAATAAAATTATTGCGTTTGGAGATGAGAATGAAGAAGTAAAAAAACTGATTGAAAAATCAAACAGTGGTGGTTTCTTCAGATATGAGAGTGATGCAGAGAGTGTATTGTGTGGCTCGTCAATTTTTCAAACTGATATTAATTTTGCTAAAACATTTGACCGCAAAGCTGTTGCAAAGGGCTTGGTATCACTATTTAATGAGATATAGCCCGAGATTGATACTGTCAAATAAAGGTAAGAATTGCTTCAAAAAATAATTTTTTTTTAATAATTTCTTTTTTATTTAATAATAATTATTTAATATTGCATCGTAATTAACAACCTCAAACTTATTTAAAGGTAATATTCATGGCAGAATCAAAACCAATGACCAAATCGCAAGTTCTTGATCATCTCGCAAAGAAAGTCGGCACAACAAAAAAGTTAGCCGGAACATTCTTAGATGAGTTCGTTGCATTAGCTTACAAAGAAGCAAAAAAGCAATTTGTTATTCCGGGATTAGGCAAATTAGTGGTTGCAAGCAGAAAGAAAAGAATGGGTAGAAATCCACAAACCGGAGAATCTATTGTAATTCCTGCAAGAAAAGTTTTGAAGTTTAGAATTGGGAAACAAGCTAAAGACGCTGTCTTCGGCAAGAAATAATTTTCCTGATTATTTTTTTAGAGACGCTTTATGCGTCTCTTTTTATTTTAAATAATTCATTTCGATTTTGTGTCACTTAGTTCACCGATAACCTTTTCATATATTTCCTTCCTCATCTTACTTAGTATTATCGTTTCGAAATCTTTTACATTATTTAATTTATAAAAATAATTGAATGCTAATACTTCATCTTTCTTATACACCTTTACAAGCCCATATAATCTGCCTGTGAAGACTCCTCCATCAATTTTTTCAATCTCATCGTAACTAATCTCAATTTCTTTTTTTTGAAAGAAATAATTGTTACAAATTATTTTATCATCTTCAGCAACAATTTTAAAAGGCATATGCTTGTAAATTTTATAAAAAGAAATATTAGCAATCAACAAACCAACAGAAATTAATATCGTTAAGTAGAGATTCATAAACTCACCTTTGTAACTCAAGGCAATTGGAATTACAAAAAAAAGTCCAAGAGCAGTTATCACAATTATTCCTGTTTTATAAACAATTCGATTGAATAGTGGATATGTAAAAGTTAAATTCATATTATATATTTGAAAAAGATAATTAAGGATTAATAATTTGTGTCTAATTGTATTTGCTTACAAGTCTCATCCGAAATATAAATTTATTTTTGCTGCTAACAGAGATGAATTTCATGATCGTCCGACTAAAGATTTCCATTATTGGGAAGATAAAAAAATATTCGCAGGTAAAGACTTAAAAGAAGGTGGAACCTGGATGGGGTTTAATGAAGCGGGGAAATTTGCTGCAATAACAAATTTCAGAGACATGAAAAACATAATGTCAACTGCGCGTTCACGCGGGGAAATTATTACTAATTATCTTTCTGCTGAAATTGACTCTGAAAAGTTCTTGTGTGATTTGCAAAAAAAATCTTTGCAATACAATGGCTTCAATATACTGCTCGGCTCTTTTGATGAGCTTTATTACTGCTCAAACCAATTACATCAATATGAAAAATTGAAGCCCGGAGTTTATGGGTTAAGCAATCATCTGCTTGATACACCTTGGCACAAAATTGAAAAATCAAAAAATATTTTTAGCGATTTACTGAGAGATGACGAAATAAATAGTGAAGAATTTTTTAAGCTTTTAAGAAATGAAGAGAAAAGTCCTGAGAATCAATTGCCCGAAACTGGTATTGGAAAAGAATGGGAAATAATTCTTTCATCAATTTTTATTAGAACTGAAAATTATGGAACTCGCTCATCAACGCTCTTATCAATTGATAATAATAATATGCTCAATGTTTGTGAATTAAGTTTTGATAAAAATGGAAATGAAAAAAATAGATTTGAAAATCAAGTTCAAATTATTTCTTAAAAAATGATTTCATAATTTTCTGATAAGCTCGAATTCTAAAAGGAGGTTTGTATACATTATTAAAAGTAAATAAATCTGCTTCGCGTTGAATTTCAATTTTTGTTGGATGAGTAATAGATTTTATTTCTTGCAAAGTTAAATTCGCAAGATGACTAACGCCGTAGTCCGTATGCGTTCCCTCCATAGAGAAGCCAATATTTGTAGTGAGATTATAATTAGGAGTAATCGCAATTCCCTCATTCAACCAAATGCTGTAGAGCCATTGATAATCCCAAGTATCGATCAAATTATTTTTCGCAATGAATAATTTTTTGAGCCAATATTTTTTTTCGTTTTTAGATTGAAAAATATTTTTAAATATTTCAAAAGAAATAAAATTATCATATTCATTCATCTTCAGATCATACTTCTTCCAAGCCCTACGCCAACTACCCCAGCCCCAAATATGGCAATAGTTCGAAAAGTAATATGAATGTTCACCTCGCACAATTCCCTTCTGAAAATTGTTTCCTCCAATATGCATGACCTTTTCATTATTGCGATATTTTTTCAATAACTCTTGAACAAAATAAAAAAATGACAAATTAGGAATCACATCATCTTCAAGAATAATTCCTTCCTCCTCATTTTCAAAAAACCAATCAATACCTGAACTCACCGCCAACTTACATCCGAAATTTTTTTCTCTGTAAAAAATTTTTACTTCACAATCCCAATCAATATTATTTACAATGTTTCGTGCTGCTTTGCATTTTTCTTTTTCTCCGATTTTGTTTTCTCTCGCACCATCAGCGGAGACGTATAATTTTTTTGGCTTTACTAATTTTATTATTTCAAAAACTTTTTCGGTTGTATCAGGTCTATTGAAAATTAAAAAAAGAATTGGTGTATTGAATTCAGACTGAAGCATCTTTTACTTCGTTGCAATAATTTGAACTTGATATAAATCTCTTTTCCATCGCGAATATATTTTTGCTATGCAATCAAAAAGACTTCTCCAAATATTTTTCTTATCTGTAAATAATAAGGAGGCCATCTATGCTTTAGAGTTTCGCAACTTTGAACTTTAAATCCCGCCAACGAAAATAAATTCCCTAAATTCATTGGTGACCAAGTAAATAGATGTTGGTTAATATCATTCGGAGTCCAATCCCAACGGCGTTCATAAGGTGTTACAAAAATAATTTTTCCACCAACCTTTAATTTTGCTTTTAATTTTTTCAACTCTTCCAGCGGGGAATGAGTATGTTCCAAAGCGTGATTAGAAATAATCACATCAGCCCATTCATTTTCAATTTCTTCCGTAGATGCGAAAACATTGATTCCATTTGCCTTTGCTTGCTCTCTTGCATCTGGATTTATTTCAATTCCAATTTTTTCTTTGCACTTAATGTTTGCAAGAATAAATCCACCGCCGCATCCGAAATCAATTATTTTGTCAGAAGATAAAATATATTTTTGAAACTTAAATAATTCGGCAACTCCACCGAATGCTCCATGATTTTTTTGCCAATTAAAATAATCTTTGTTGTAATAAGTCATTATTAATCTCTTGAGTAATATTCAATATGTTTTTGTGCAATAAGATCATTGCTATAATTTTCTAAAACTTTTTTTCGCGCATTTGTGCTTAATGATTTAGTATCTGCGTCAAGTAAATATTTTATTCCTAATGCTAAATCTTCATGAGATTCTTCGCGAGCAAGAAATCCGTTCTCTTTATGAATAATCATATCAGGCATTCCGCCAATATTGAATGCTGCAACGGGAGTTCCACAAGCAAGCGATTCCATCACAGTGTTTGGTAAATTGTCTTGTAATGACGGAGCAATAAAAATATCGGCTGATGAATAATAGTCTGCTAAAACCGTATCATCATTAATCCGACCTGTATATCTAACTGGAAATGAAAAGTCAAAATCATTTTTCTCGTAATGTTTTCCAATAACAATAATTTCATATTTTTTTTCTGGAATAGAATAATTGTTCTTGAAGAATTTTAAGGTCTCAATTAATTGTGACAATCCTTTTCTTTGCTCGTTGGTTGATAAAGTAGTGAACAGAAAATATATTTTATCAGACTCAAGTTGTAATTTTTTTCTTGCTTCATACTTATCAATCGCGTTGAATCTATTTGTATCAATAGTGTTTGGTATAACTTCAACTATTTTTTCTTTGAGGAGTGTGCTTGACTTAACACACGATTTAAGCCAATTGCTACAAGTAATAATTTTGAATTTTGATGATGAATAAATTTTTTTCTTTAACTCAAAAAACTTAAAAGAATAGTCATCATCTGCAGGTTTTTTAAGATACGGACAAATCGAACATGTATTTTCATAACTTTTACATTTTCCTGAATAATGACAACCACCAGTGAATGCCCACATATCGTGGAAAGTCCAGACAATATTTTTTTTTAGTTGAAAAAGTTTTTCTAAAGAACGAAGCGAGAGGAAGCCCTCATTTATCCAATGCAAATGAATTACGTCGCTCTGTTTTATAAAGTCATGATTAGAAATGTCAAGTCCAACATCGCCAAATGAAAATCTTCCCAAATTTTCTTTCGTATAATTTTTTATTTTCAACAAGTCCATCATCATTCTGAAGTTTGTTAAATTTTTACTTACGAAAGAATTATTGAAGCCATAAATATTTTTCTCGTCTGAAAATTTTCTTTGAACAAGAAGTCGTGAATCAATATTTTTTTTCCGGAGAGCGATATGAAGATTAAAAGCCGCTCGTGCCGCTCCTCCACGCAAATCTGAATTTACAACGTGAGTTACTCTCATTTTTTTAGAACCGCTAAAATTACATTGTTATGATACAGTCCATCTTTCTTCGGTAATATCGCAGAGAAGATAGTTCCAAGAAGTGTGAAAGGTGCAATAAAAATAATATTAAGAAAAATGTTTAAGTATTTATTTTTTGTTTTTATAAAATAGTAGATGTAAAGAATCCAGAACTGAAAAATTACTTCTATAAAACTATTTGTTTTCGTTTGTTCAACTATTTGAAAACCATGTTTTTCTAAAACAGCTTTCATTCCAAAGCTACTGTAACGAGCGAAATCAAATGGAACTTCGTGCTCGTCCCAAGCAAAAGGAGTTGTTATTAATGCTACCGAATTATTTTTCATGACTCGTTTTATTTCTGTCAAGATTTCATCTAAGTTAAAAACATGTTCAAATACTTCGGAACAAAATAAAGAATCAAAACTATCATCTGGAAAGGGAAGTTTTTTTCCATCGTAAAAATAATCGATCTCTTCCTTTTCGTGAGAATGTCCTTTATTTTCAATATCAACGCCGATATACTCATCAACATTAAACAAATTTCTATAAGGTTTAGCACCACATCCAAAATCTAAAAGCTTTCCTTTTAGTTTATAGGAATTTCTTTTTATCTCTTTAAATAAAGTTTTTCGAATCAAATAAAAGGGATTAATAAAAATAGAAATTATTTCAGGTTGAAATTGTTCTCTCTTATAAAATGATTTAAGACTCATATTTTTTTAGCATTAATATTTATTACTTTATCTCGATAATATTTTTGCCACATTGTTACATCATCATAATTTTTGTGTTGCAAATATTTTTCACTCATTGTTAGTTCAATAAAAGGAAAAACTAAAAACATTGATGCAGCTAATTTGGCAAGAGATTTCGGAGATATTTTGTCATCGACAAATCTCGAGAGAAACATTCCAATTCTAGCTGACTTATCCGAAGCAATGTCCTCTAAAATATTTCCAAATCTTTTTTGAGGAAGTAGCTCAATAAATCCCGCAGATAACGCAGTTGGCAAAATCATGTTTGACCCATGCACTCCAATAACTATATGGCTCTCCGAATATATTTTGCACCACTTCATCTCTGTATCTTTGTCGATTTTAGTCTGACGACAATCATTAATTCCATCCTGAAATTTAAAAGATTTGCCAACGCCTACAACATTGAAAATTATATTCGGAATTTCTTTCTTCAACTCTTCGTAGAGTTTATTTGCTTTATTTTTTTGTCGAAGAGTTAACCACTTTTTGAAAAAACTTAATTCAGAAATATTTTCAGCAAGATCAAAAAGGAAAGAGGAAAAAATATTTGTTAGCCAAAATCGATCTTCTCTCCAAACAAATGTAAGTTGAGGAGTATTATCAAGATACGTTTCGACGTTGAATTTATTGACTTTGGTATAGTCTTCAATATTTATTTTACTGAAATCAGGATGTGAAAATGCAAGACTCAAATGAACTTTTGTAAATCTTTTTATTTCTGTTTTTACAAATTCATCTAATTTAAGATACCAATTTTTCGTTTCGCTAAGTTTGATATCAACTAACCAAGCTTCTGAAATTCCTGTAGGAAGTAACCACTCGAAGCTTTTGGGTAAAAGAACTATTAAACCATATTCGGGGAATTTATTGATGTGCTCGGTAGAATTAAATAATTTTAAAATTACGTGCCCGTATAGATTATCCAAACAGTTGAGAAGGATAACTTCTTTTTTTTGATTGAAGATTTTTTTTTCAATTACTAAATCGGTATTGTTTTTGTGCTTGAATGAATCAAGAAGTGGTTGCGAAAACCATTTAACTTTGTGTTCATCAAACAGCTGAAAATCTTTTTTCCCAATTGAGATTGGATGATACAAAGCATGACTAATTGGAAAATCTGTAATGAATTCATAATTGCAGCTACCGCAAACACAATCTGCCAGAGTGTGTATTCCTTGAAAATAAAAATCGCTAACATTTACTTTAGTTGAACTGCACTTAGGGCAAGTAAATTTTGAATATGTATTTGGGAATAGGTCAATCATTAAAAAAAATATATTTATTTATTCAGTGAATTTAATTAAGAAAAAGAAAATGCGTAATTACTTTCTAACTATGGCTTCGTAATCAACAACTCGGTAAAATTTGAAATCGCTTTTTCACCCACTATGTTTTTACCAATTCTTTTGGGATGAATTTTATTTTTTATCAACCAGAATAAACTTGGTCTGTTATTTCTATACTCACTCTTACTTATCAAATCGACAAATTGTTTTTCATCACTAATTATTTTGATTGGAATTTTATTCTGAAATTCATAACCAACCGCCATAATATTTTCATATTTGACTTCCGCTGAGTATAAATTTTTAATTCGTAATTCTAATGAATAATTTTGAAATAACTTCAATTCATTTAGTTTCGTATTTTTTTTATCAATACAAATTATCTCACCATCGACAATATCCATAAGGTTTAGATGAACATCTAAGTTGTAAATCAAATCATAAACTAAGCGAGGAAATTCGATATAAGCTTTTTTACTAACACGCATAATTTCGAGAGCAAGTTGTTGCAATTCATCAATCGGAACGTGCTCAAAAACATGAGAACAGATTACGTAATCAAATGAGTTATCCTTAAAAGGTAATTTGTTATCGACAATTTTAAAAAGTGGTTTCCCTTTTGTAACTAATTTTGAACCACCAAATTGTTTTAAGTCAACGTCACTTGCTTCATCATAAACATCTGCTAAACAGTCCGATCGCCAATAAGGAAAGGCTCCGCCACCAATTTCCAAAACAAGATCAGAATTTTTTATCTTCATAGAGTTGGGAAAAAACATTGTTATCCTTCTTCTTTGCTAAACATGAAAAGTCCAACAACATAACTTTTTGATGAAGGTGTAAATCTATCTATCATCTTATTTTCAAAAATATATTTTTCTTCGAGCAATTTACATTTTACAAATTGTTCTAAAATATATTTCGGTGTAAACGCTCTGTGTGAATTAAAAAATATTCTATTTTCAGAATCAACGGGAACAGAAATTAAGATTGTGCCTCCCGGTTTTGTTACACGAATTAATTCTTTAATTGCTTTCTCACTTCCAATTGGATCAATAGGATCGCCATATCTACCAAGCCCAATGTGCTCAATAACGCAAAGAGAAGAGATGGACTCTAATGAATTTTCAGGTATTGGCAAATTTAGAATACTGCCTTCTTTAAAAAATAAATTTGGTAATGAAAGAGGAAGTGGTCTAATGTCAATCATAGTTGTTGGAACATATTGCGAGAGAATTCCAATTGTTGTTGCTGCACTTCCAACATCGTAATGATGGCTTGGCTTCAACTTAAATATTTTTTCTGCAGCCCAGCAATCTTGATAAAAATAAATTGGATCGAGTGGAGTGCTCGATGTTTTGTCAGTAATGCTTGGATAAAGAGCGTAAATGTTATGCGAAGCATTATTTAATTTTAATTCACGTTTGAATTTTAAGTAATCTTTATGATACCAGAAATAATTTTTCACAAAACTTATTGGCTTAAATGAAAAAAATAATTTCAGACATTCTCTTAGAAAATACGCTGAACGAAAAAATCTTATTTGCTTAAGTTTATTTATTTGTCTCAATTTTTATAGCTTCTGTTTTAGATTTATATTTTGCATAGACATAATAAGTTAAAAAAGTAAGTAATGATACTAACATCACTGAAAATGCTGCTCCCGTAATTCCATATTTCGGAATCAAATAAAGGTTGAATAAAATATTTACTCCACTAAAAACAAATACTATTAAAGTGCCAACATATACAACTTCAAAATATGTAATGAAATTTGAAAAGAGCTGAATGTTTGCTTGAAATATTTGTGACGCCAACATGATCGGTAAAATTAATAAAACACTTCCATATTTTATGTCAATAATATTAATTTCAAAAAGTGATTTCACTACTAAAAATATTCCTATTGCTAAACCTATAAAAATAGCCGACATCTTAAAACCAATTTCTCTCGTCTTATAAAAATTTTTTATCAAATCTTTTTCTTTGAAAAAAATTGGAAGATAAACGGTTTGAAAAGATGTGAAAATTACAAGAATAATTCCTGCTATTGTAAAGCCGAGATTGTAAACTGCTAAGTCTGAAAACGTTCCAAATTTTTCTAAAATAAATTTATCGCTGAAGTTATAGATCAATCCAACCAACGAAGTGATCATCGCCGGAGCACCAATTTTTATTGCCTTCATTGCCATCGCTTTGTTAAAAACTGGTTTCATATTTTTGAAATAGACAAAACTAAAAATTATTAGTATCGCCAATTCAAAAAGATATCCGTAAGCAATTCGAATCATAACTGAATCAATATCAGAAGTGACCAACAAATAAATTACTGCACCATTTACAATAACCAATTTTACCAAATTATAAAGTTGATAACGCTTTACATTTTCACTCGTAATAAAATAGGTGTAAAGCATCATTGAATAGACAGAAACAATTAACGCAAGAAAAAGTGGTAAACGATAAGACTCATAATTTATCGGGTTAGTAATGAGTAGATGAATTATCGTAACATCAAGTTTCAAAAAATATGTTGGAACAAGAATTAATGTTAATCCTGAAATTAACAAAACATTAATCGTAAAGAGAAGTGATTTTCTCTCTTCAACATTATAATCATGATAAAGTTTTGTTTGAGAAAGATATAATCCAAAATTTAGAATCAAAGAAAAAATTTGAATCAATAGATACAAATAAGTAAAAAGCCCAAACTCTTCTTTACTCATCAGTTTCAGATAAACGGGAAGCAGTAAAAAATTTGATGCACGAACAAGCACATCTAAAGAAAAGACTTTTACAAATCTTTGCAGCACCACACTGTTCTGATAATACTTTGTGTGGAGCGAATCAAATTTTTCTTTAAGACTCATTCTTCACTTTATCAGAATTCTTCTTTTCCCTAAAGTGAAAAAACAAGCCGATAGCTAAACCGATAAGCAACAGAATATTTATTGAGAGAGAAACTGCTTTTCCAACCACATAACTTTTAGGTTCATATACAAATTCAATTGTATGCTTGCCTTTAGGAACGATAACACCTCTAAAGCCATGATTTGCTTGATAAATTTTTAATTCTTTTCCATCAATAGTTGCAGTCCATCCGTTTGGATAATACGTATCACCGAGGAACATAAAATTATTTCCACTCGCATTTGCTTCAATCGTAATTTTATTTGGAGTGTAATCTGTGATTATTACATAAGCAGTTGTGTCAGGTTTATCAACGCTCAAGCTTACTTCAACGAACGCAATTTCTTTTGGATCAAACAAATTATCTTTAACTGCATTTAAAATATCAATCGGTTTTTTTACTTCGACAGAATTAACAAAATAAGCACGAGGCAATGCACTCGTATTCAAATAAACATGATTTTTTTCTTCATTCAATAGTGGAATGAATCCCGGGAATTGCACAGCTTGATCAAGAATAACATATCTAACATTTAACATTCTCCACAGCGTTGGATTTCCTGGTCCAACTACATCCATATAATCTTGATATGTCCTTGGTTTTATTCCAGAGAAACCCGAAAGATCTTGTTTGAGGAAAAACATATTATAATTTGAGTTATGAGAAATTGATCCGAGTGAACCATCTTGTTTAAGATTAATCATTCTAAAAGGGTCTTTATCATTCTGTTCCCTCATCACTCTTATGTGTGAAGGCTCTTCAAACATTGCGCTAATATCTTCAGTAGCAGTAAAATTTGCGGCTCTTGTTGAAACTCTGAAAAGATCAAAGACAACAAAAACTATTAACACAAATGCTAAAATATCTTTACTAATTTTATTGTTCACATAAAGAAATGCGAGCCAGAAAGTTGAAGCAGTTAATGCGAATGCAATTATCAAATCACCAAGAAACATCGAGGACATAAAATCAGAAATTTGTTGAAGCTGTTGACCTCTTTGCGAAGCCATTAATCTTGCCTCAAACCAACTTACAAAAGTTTGATTCAATAAAATTACTATCACCAAAATTCCTGTTGCACCGAACGCAAAATATTTAATTACTTTTATTGTGAACTCATCTCGATTTTCTTTCATCGAAATTATTTTCATGATTCCAAGTCCCGCAAGTATTGGAAGCATTACTTGAATCGTAGTCAGTATCATTGAGGGAACGCGGAACTTATTGAAGAATGGTAAGTAGTGATAGAGCAAGTCATACACTAACGGAAAATTTCTACCGAATGAAACCAGGAGCGAAAACAAACAGAGCAGAGAGAGGAATTGCACTAACGGATCTTTTCGCAACGTTATAACACTGAACAAGCCAAGAAAGAAAACGATAACTCCCATATACATAGCAACATCTACAAAAGGCATTTGACCAAAGTAGGTGTTGACTTCAACTTCCTGATTATTTGTAAGAGGTCCGCTGTATTTAACATTTCCAAAACCATAATATGATGGAACTATAAAAGTTAAAATTTCTCCCGGCGAGAATGACCAGTTTGTTGCATATTCATAAAAATCAGATTCGGCTTTTGTTGGGCTCTTGTCTTGCATTTCAACAACACTCTTTGCACCGCGTGTTGAGAAGGGTGAATACTCATACAACTGTGCATAGACGTCTGTCATTGTTCCAAGTGCAAGGAGAGTAGCTGCAACAAATATTCCTAATGATTTTAAAAGTCCAGAAAATTTTTCTTTCTCTTTTTTTACTAAGTAATGAATTCCATAAAAAGTAAAGTAAAGACCAATCGACATAAAGGCGTAATAAATCATTTGTATGTGCCATCCCCAAACGAGAAAACTCATACTGATGGTTAACAAAATAATATCGAGTATTTTTATTTTTTCTTTGAGGCGAAGCAGCAGCATAAACACAAGTGGAAACATCGATAGTGTATCGAGCTTTGTAATGTGTCCAATAAAAATAAAGACAATAATTCCTGTGCTGAATGCGGTTGCGATAGCAGTAAATAAACTTACAAGAAGAGTCGCTTTGCGATCACGCATAAAGAAAAATGATGTAATGCCAAGTACAATTAAATAAAGAATATGTTGTGTGTAACTGTTACTGAACAACTGCCCAAATAAAGTTCTAAGTGAAGCATAGCTTTGATTTATAATATCGAAATCACGCAAGTAACCGACGCCACTAAAATGAGCGGGCATTCCTGCAAACAAGTAAGGATTCCATAATATTCCATCTGTGTAGGTATCTTTTATTGTTTGGAAAGCTTTACCAGTTATGATGTCACCTGACTTAAAAATCATTCCATGAAAAAAGACGGGTGCAAAGAAAATAAAAAAGAGAAGTACGATTATTGAAATCGCAAGGGGCACTTGAAACTTTGCGGGAATAATTTTATTTAAGTCAAAGCTGTTTAAGAAAGATTCTTGAGAAACTTTTTTTGCCTTCATTTGCTTAGCCATTAAAACTCCAATTAAAAATATCTAAAAGAAAAAATCTAAATTATTTTTGTGCAATAAATGTAATTCCAGTTCCAATTTTATTTGTCGAGTTAAAATCGATTAACATAAATAAAAATGTAAACGGAAAAGTGATTAAATAATAAATCGGTAAAAAGATTAATAATATTTTTGAAAAGTTAAGAATTAACATCGGATATTTTATTCCCAATCGCCAGCCAATATCTCCCCAGAATCCATAAGTATAAATTGATTTGTATTCTTTGAAGCCGAGTGGATTTAATTTTTGATTTAGTTCTTCACGTGAGTAACCGATTCTTGCATGCTCACCAACGAAACTTTCTTCCCCTTCGTCGTGCACATCGCTGCCGCCAAAAATCGATGGAGTATTGATTAATAAATATCCGTTTGGCTTCAATGCATTATAGAAATTCTTAAAAACTTTTACATCATCGAGAATATGTTCCATCACATCAACGCAAACAATCAGTTCAAATTTCTCTTTGTGATTTATTTCTGTCAAGTCTTCAATTCCGAATGAGACTTCTTCAATTTTTTGATTTTGAAAAAACACTCTACAATCATTTATCCAATTTTCTTTTACATCAACTGCAAAAATATTATTTGGCAATAATTTTTTTTTCATGAAGAAAGAATATTGTCCGTATCCGCAGCCGGCGTCATAGATATTAATTTTTTTATCATTAAAAATTTTTCTGATATTAATTAACTCTCTTCTCACAAACCAAGAACGAAGGAACATAAGATCAAGAAGTTTAAAAAAGAAAACCCTAAGAAATGGTAATCTTTTAAGAACGGAAGCAAAAATATCTTTTATTGGATCGTATTGCATAAAGAAATGGTTCTGGTTTTATTGAGAAATAAAAAAATTCAAAGAGAAAATCAAAGAATATTTTTTTCCTTAATTGCATATTCTTTATCATCTTGAAAGTTGTGAACCATCAATTCACCCAGTAGCCCAACCGAAAAGAATTGCACACCAACAATAATTAAAAGAATTCCAAGTAGCAGCATTGGTCTGTTACTAAGCGCAATGCCTCTAAACCATTCGTAAGTTAGATAACTATTCACAATTGTTCCAACAAAAAAAGCGAGGGCTCCGAGGAATCCGAATAGATGCAATGGGCGTTGTACAAAACGAGTTACGAAGATAACAGTAATAAGATCAATGAATCCTTTGAAAAATCTTGAGATACCAAATTTTGTTTTTCCATATCTTCTTGGATGATGTTGAACAGGAATTTCAGAAATGGAAAAGCCCTTCCAGTTTGCTAATACGGGCATGTATCGATGAAGCTCACCATAAACTTTTATATTTTCAACTACTACTCTTTTGTAAGCTTTTAATCCACAATTAAAATCATGAATTTTTATTCCTGTTAATAAGCCCGTAACAAAATTAAAAAACTTTGAGGATATTTTTTTTATGAAAGGATCATATCTTTTTTTCTTCCAGCCAGAAACAACATCGTGTCCTTCACTCAGCTTTGCTAATAGATTTGGAATCTCATGCGGATCGTCTTGTAAATCGGCATCCATTGTAATTACGACATCGCCAGTAACATTTTTAAAACCCACTTGCAAAGCAGCCGACTTTCCATAGTTAGTTTGGAAGCTGAGAAACTTAAAGCGTTTATCTGTGCGGGCAATTTCTTTTATAATTTTTAATGAATTGTCTGTACTACCATCATCAATCAAAATAACTTCATAATCCATATTGAGCGGAGCCATTGCTTTTCTAATTTCATTAGTAAGTGGATTAAGCGATTCTTCTTCATTATAAAGTGGAATAACAATCGAAACTTTTCTAAAAACCAATTTGTCTTCTTTTGGATTTTCAGATTGATGGAAAGATTTTCTCTTCGTCCAGTATTTTCTTCGATTATATTTCTTAATAATTTTTCGATCAGCACCTGGAGCTTCGCTATTTGGAGTAACATTATTTTCGTCTGCCACAAATTTCCTTTTTTCTTAATAAGTCGAATTAAAATTAACTTAATATAAAACTAAAAGCAATTTTCGATCTTCTTCAGTTTTGTAATTTTTTTTAACTTTACACTTTTCCATTTATCAGTATTTATAACCGAATGTAATCTTTTTCAGTAATTTACTAAAGGTAAGTATAATTTGAATAGACAAAATATCTATTAATCTAAAAAAATGTTAGAAAATTTTATTAAGAATAAAAAGCAAGTTTATTGGATTTGTCAAATTGGCGGTTGGACTTCTTTGGCATTGTTAAATTTTCTTTTCAGCTATTTCTTTCAGGAATTTCATGATAAGAAATTAAATATCTATCTATTTCTTTTTCTTCCTATTGTCTTAATAATTTTTGGAATCTCTTCAACTCATTTTCTTCGCAAAATAATAAAAAAAAATAATTGGATTTTTCTTCCAATAAAAAAATTACTACCAAAAATTTTTCTATCCACTGTTTTGATTGCTTTGTTTATTTCTGCTGTCTTGTTTTTGGTTTTCATATTAATAAAATTTGTTGAGTACCAAACTCTAAACCTTGTGCTGTATGCAATTTGGGCTTTCAATCTTTTTGTCTTTACTCTTATCTGGAATTTAATTTATTATTCGGTACACATCTTTGAAAATTTTAATCGCTCTGAAATTGAACGACTTGTTTGGGAAGCTGCTGTAAAAGATTTTGAATTAAAAACTCTTAAGTCGCAACTCAATCCGCATTTTATGTTTAATGCTTTGAACAGTATTCGTGCACTGATTGAAGAAAATCCCGAACGTGCAAAAAGTGCAATCACGCAACTCTCAAATATTTTTCGCTACTCTCTCAGGATAGAAAGAGTTGAAACTGTTCCGCTTGATGAGGAGATGAGAACTGTTAAAGATTATCTTGCTCTTGAGCATGTTCGTTTTGAAGAACGATTGAGATATAAAATTAATGTTGACCCCGCAACAAAGAATATTGAAATACCACCAATGATGATTCAGACATTGGTTGAGAATGGAATCAAACATGGAATTTCTAAAATTCAACAAGGTGGCGAAATAGAAGTTACTACATCGATACAAAATTCGACTTTGATAATAACAATAAATAATTCGGGTAATTTTAGTGAGCAAGATTTATTAAATGCTAAAGGTTTTGGGATAAGTGCAACAAAGCAGAGGTTAAATCTTCTTTACGATGAAAAAGCAACATTTAAAATTTATAATCAAAACGAATCTGTAATTGCAGAAATAAAAATTCCGATAGGAGGTTAAAATGAAATCTATTATTATTGATGATGAACGACTTGCAAGAAGTGAACTAAAAAGATTACTTGCACCAATAAAAGAAATTGATGTGATTGCTGAAGCAGTGAACGTTGACGATGCAATTGAAAAAATTACTCAACTTAAGCCCGACCTAATTTTTCTCGACATTCAAATGCCGGGCAAAAATGGCTTCGACCTTTTGGCTCAACTCGATAACGTACCTAAAGTTATTTTCACTACTGCTTATGATGAGTATGCACTAAAAGCATTTGAAGTAAATGCGCTTGATTATTTGCTTAAACCCATTGAACCTAAAAGACTTGAAGAAGCGATAAGAAGAATTAGTGTTAAGGAGCTCGAAGAATCAATTCCCGCAAAGAATTTTTCATTGAAAGCAGATGACCGCGTTTTTGTTAAAGATGGCGACAGATGTTGGTTTGTTAAACTTGAAGATGTAAGATTTTTTGAATCAGAAGGAAATTATGTCCGAATTTATTTCAATGAAAATAAGCCACTAATTTTAAGAACTCTTAATTACCTTGAAGAGCGATTAGACCAAAAAACTTTTTTCCGCGCAAGCAGAAAACATATCATCAACTTGAAATGGGTTGATAGTGTTGAATCATGGCTTAACGGCGGGCTGCTCGTAAAATTACGCGGTGGACAAAAAGTTGAAGTATCAAGAAGACAATCAGTAAAGTTTAAAGAGATGCTAAGCATTTAAGATATTTTTTAGAGACTATTTTTAACTGATAGTTCTTGTTTGAATAATAACTTTCGCCAAACTATTTTGAGAAAAACTTGGGACAACTTTGATATCACAGACCGTTAAGTAATCAGAAGTTGTAGTTCACAAAAACTCAGGTATAATTTCCTAAAATAAATTCGATCAGCTCTGTTTAAACCTTGATAAACAAAACTATAAGCTTTCGTTTATTATTTTTTCTTTGGTCTATAAATATGAGTACTCTGTCCAAAAAACATTTCCGCAGTTTCCATCAGAGTTTCAGAAAGAGTTGGATGTGGATGTATTGTTAATTTTAAGTCAGTTACATTTGCACCCATTTCAATTGCAAGCGTTGCTTCAGAAATTAATTCACCAGCTTGCACGCCACAAATTCCAACACCAAGAATTCTTTGGCTCTCTGAATCAATAATTAATTTTGTTAATCCATCGCTCGTTCCAAGTGTGGTTGCTCTTCCATTAGCTGCCCAATGAAATTTAGCGACTTCATATTTAATTCCCTTTTCTTTTGCTAAACTTTCCGTTAAGCCCGTCCAAGCAATTTCAGGATCAGTAAAAACAACTGCAGGAATAGCAGCGGGGTCAAACGCTACTTTGTGTCCCGCAATATGCTCAACGGCAACACGAGCTTCGTGTGAAGCTTTATGTGCAAGCATCGGCTCACCAGCAATATCTCCAATTGCATAAATATTTGGATCAGTAGTTTCTAATTGTTGATTAACAATAACCCAACCTTTTGGATTCACTTTTACTTTTGTATTTTCTAATCCAAGTCCTTTCGTTTCTGGACGTCTTCCAATTGACATTAAAACATAATCATAAATTATTTCTTCAACTTTTCCATCAGCACTTTGAATCTTTACATTGATTCCATCGTTGACTTCATTCATCCCAATTACTTTTGAGCTTAACATAATTTTTTCAAAAATTGAATTGATTTTTTTTGCGAGAGGTTGAACGAGATCGCGGTCTGCTCCGGGTAAAATTCCATTCATCATTTCAACAACAGAAACTTTTGAACCTAGCGCAGCATAAACAGAGCCAAGCTCAAGTCCAATATATCCGCCACCAATCACGAGGAGAGACTTTGGTATTACTGGTAAATCTAATGCTGAAGTTGAGTTGAGTAGCCGCTTGCTTTGAATTTGTAGATTTGGAATTTCTGTAATCACTGATCCAGTTGCTAAGATTGCTTTTTCAAAATCTAACATTTGAGATGAGCCATCATTCTTTACAATTTTTAATTTTGATGAACTTAAAAATTCTCCTCTACCTTGAATGTAATTAATTTTTCTTTGCTTGGTAAGAATACCTAATCCGCCAGTCATTTTTGAAACCACATCATTTTTAAATTTTCTAACTTTATCTAAATCAATTTTGGGTTGCCCAAAAGAAATTCCCATTTGTTCAGCTTCTTTTGCGTCAGTTAAAATTTTTGCAACGTGCAATAATGCTTTTGATGGAATGCATCCGCGATAGAGACAAACACCACCGGGATTTTTTTCAAGTTCAACTAATGTTACGTTCATCCCAAGATCAGCGGCTAAAAATGCGGCTGCATAACCACCAGGTCCGCCGCCAATAACAACAATATTTTTCATAGTCAATAAATTTATTCGTTAATAATTATTCGTTCAATATCAGAATATTTTTTCTTCAGTTTGAAGTAAGATAGAATTGATTTTAATTCATCTTTATCGAATTCAACTTCTTGTATAATTCTGAGTAAAATTCTCTTCTCTTTTTCATCTTTCGATTTAAGGAGCAAA